>CAKVHQ010000091.1 GCA_934749845.1 uncultured Clostridia bacterium | reverse complement strand
CCGTCAACCCACGCCAGCTTTACGCTGATTGCCGAAAATCACCTGATCCCATATTTCGGCAAGCGCAAGATTGGCAGCATCACCGAAGCGGACATCCAAAGCTACATTTCGTACCTCTACAATGCCGGACGCTTGGATAAGACCGGAGGTCTTACCGTGAAGACGATAAGGGATGTTATCCTCGTTCTCCGGTTATCAATGGAGTATGCCTACAAGGAACGGGCTATTTCGCTACTAAACTGGGAACTAATCGAATACCCGAAAGAGCTTGGTATCAAGAAAGTAGTTTCTCTCTCAAAAGATCAGGAGCAGGCTCTAATCCAGTGTATCTACATGGACTTGAACCGGAAGACAGCGGGGATTCTGATTGCATTGTTTACCGGAGTCCGAATAGGAGAACTGTGCGGTTTGCAGATGAGGGATATTTCGCTGACGGACAAGACCATCAACATCAACAAAACGGTTCAGCGTATCTATGACAAGAAGAATGGCGAGTCGTATCTTCATGTAGGACCGCCGAAGACGAAAACCTCTGCTCGAACGATTCCTGTTCCGTCACTTCTCATGAACATTATCAAGAAGTTTTACACGGAAAACCCGAATCACTATTTTCTCACGGGCAAGACAAAGCCAACCGAGCCGAGAACATATCGTCAATTTTTCACACGTTTCTTAAAACGGAACGGATTGGAGAAAGTGAAGTTCCATGAAATCCGGCACACATTTGCAGTGAGGGCAATCGAGATACCGGAGTTTGATATAAAGTCTCTTTCTGAAATCCTCGGACATAAGAACGTATCCTTTACCCTGAATGTATACGGGAGCGCAAACCTTCAACAGAAGGTTAAGTGCATGAATTTGCTTAACGACCTGTTGTGAGAAAAGTAAACCTTTTAGCTCGTACACCGCAAAGCTTACCCCCGGCAGTGTATCCGAGCTTGAAACGTAAGAAATCCGTAAATAAATAAATCGGAAAAGGGCTTTCGAAGTCAGCATTTGACCTCGAAAGCCCTTGTTTTATGCCTTTTTCGGTGGTTTTGACCCCGGAGAAGGCTTTTTTTATTGTATCAAAATCAGCAGGAACATTGACCCCTGCTGCGGATCCGAAGACTTTGGATAATTCCTATCATTAGAAATCAAATCGTACCATATTGCCAAAATAAAATTGTTTAAGTTGTCCTTTCGTTTGGCGAGTGGGAATAATCGCCACTCCCGGAAATTCCGCATAACAATGCGGGTCGGTGATTCTCAAACGACTTCGCGATACCGTTTTGATACCGAAAATCCAAAATATGAAGTAGTTGCAGGTGGCTTATGTGTTGTAGCCATTATGCAATCAATAACAAAATAATCCCCGGAAACCCTTATTATGATTTTCGGGGATCATTATTACATGTGATTATATTTCTCAAATATTTGTCAACAAATCCGAAATATCAGCGTCAATGCAGACAGACCTTTCTTCGATTTCCTTCGGCGCATAGGATTCGCCGAAATTCAGGCA
>CAKVHQ010000090.1 GCA_934749845.1 uncultured Clostridia bacterium | reverse complement strand
CAGAAGACATAATTAACAGCCGGATGGCAGGAATGAATGTCCATCTTGCAAAGCCGCTGGATGCGGAAAAAATGATCGTTGCCTTAAAACAATGTATGGCAGATAATAGGGATATAAAACTGCACGAAGATTTATAGGAATAAAAAGACAGAGCATATAGAGTTGTTATATGGTCTGTTTTTTATTCCTTAGAAAAACATGAATAAAAGAGCCGTAGAGGATAAATTCTACTTTTATAAGTGGCCAGTTGATCATCTTCTGTGCAAGGATTTACTTGAAAATAGGATAAAAGATGGAGCTGGTTTGCTCAATCCCTTATCCTATTACTTGGTTAAAGTTGGAATATAAATTGTAGAGCCGTATACGAGACCCGTACGTACGGTTCAATGGGAGGAGCGAAAATACTTATTTTCTCTCTACCATATTGATACTTATGTAAATTAGTTCTGATCAAGTACGGACTGGATCTGTTTCATCAGCTGATCATAATTTGACTGATTATTGATTCCACCCATGAAAGGTTCTCCAACGATATTTCCATCTTTATCAACAAGAACTGTTGTAGGGAACGTCATGATGTTTCCGTAGTATTTTCCAACTGTTGAATTGGAATCGAAAGTCAGGTTCTTGTAGGAAACGCCCTGAGCTTTCAGGATTTCTTTTGCCTCTTTAATTCCAGCTTCGTTGTTGTCTAAAGTGTCAGTGTTAATACCAACAACTTCTCCGCCCATTTCTTTCAGTGTCTCGTTTAATTCATTCAGTTTAGAGAGTTCTTCAACACATGGCTTGCATCCGCTGAACCAGAAGTTTACAACTGTAACTTTATTTTTAGCGAAAAGGCTGTCATCTACATCATTTCCGTCCAGATCTTTTCCTTTGAAATCACGGAACACACCTACACCTGTGGACTCGTCTGATTTTGAGGAAGAGCTGTCGGAAGATTCGGATGTATCAATCTCTTTTTCAAGCTTGGCGATCTCTTCTTCAATTCCACGGATTGTTTCAATGTCTTTGCTCAGAGTTTCATATTCTTCTTCGGAGAAAGAGTCTTTATTAGATTCAACTGTATTTGCAAGGACGTCAGCATAGTTTTCGTTCTTGGCATCAACGGCAGTGCTCTTGCTCATAAGACCAAAGGCTTTATCCCATGCATCTTTGTGCTCTGCAAAAAGATGATTTTCCTGCTGGTAAAGGTCGTTCAGTTTTTCATTCAGTTCATCTGTGCTGCCTGTTTCTGTTGTGGAAGAAGATTCCTGTTTTGTATTGTCTGTTGTGGAAGAACTTCCGCAGCCTGTAAATGCAAAAAGTACAGAAATGGCAAGTGATGCAGCGATTACCCTTTTTAATTTCATTGAGTTTGTTCTAAGTGTTTTGTTTTTCATGATTTTAAATCTCCTTTTCAATTTCATTTTGTTCATTTTATTTATTATCCGCCTTTTTCTTATTTGAAAATCCATAATGATAGCAGATTGCATCAGTCGGACAGGCTTTCATACATTCTCCAC
>CAKVHQ010000089.1 GCA_934749845.1 uncultured Clostridia bacterium | reverse complement strand
GCCGTTATCTAGTTCAAAAGACGAAAGTTTGCCGTAATCTATCGTGGCGGTGGATACGCTTACTGGATATCCACTTAAAGTGCTAGATTGCATATTTTGAATGTAACTTGAAAATCCGTTGCTTATTGCTAAAACTAAAGCAATGCCAATTATACCTATGCTTCCAGCAAACGCAGTTAAAAATGTTCTGCCTTTTTTGGTTAATAAGTTTTTAAATGATAAACCAAGCGCGTTTAGAAAACTCATACTTGATTTATTTTCTTTTTTAGGATTATTTAGTTTTTTGTTTTGCTCTTTTTCAAGTTTTTTTTGTTCTTTTTCGTCTATTGGGTTTGAATCGCCAACCTTTTTGCCGTCAAGCATGTTTATTATTCTTGTTGAGTACTGATTTGCTAACTCTTGGTTGTGGGTAACCATAATAATAAGTTTGTGCTTGCTAATCTTTTTCAAAATGTCCATAACTTGAACACTTGTTTTGGAATCCAAAGCACCTGTTGGTTCGTCGGCAAGAATTATTTCTGGGTCGTTGGCAAGCGCTCTAGCAATCGCAACTCTTTGCATTTGTCCGCCAGAAAGTTGGTTTGGCATTTTGTTAATTTGGTCTTTTAGTCCAACTTGCACTAAAACTTCTATTGCTCTTTCTCTGCGTTCTTTTGCTTTGGTGTTGTTCATCGACATAGCAATTTCAACATTTTTAATTACGCTTAAGTGAGGAATTAAGTTGTAGTTTTGAAAAATAAATCCAATTTTATGATTTCTATATGTATCCCAATCTCTGTCTTTGTAATCTTTAGTGGATTTCCCGTCGATAATCAAATCCCCGCTAGTGTAATGGTCAAGTCCACCAATAATATTTAGAGTTGTGGTTTTTCCGCAACCGCTTGGACCAAGTATGCTAACAAACTCGTTTTCCCTAAAATCTATGTCAATTCCTTTTAATGCACTTATTTTTGTTCCGCCAGCATCATAGTCTTTGGTTATGTTTTTTAAACTGAGCATATAGTTCTCCTTTTTCTAATGAATATATTTTATAAATGCAAAATTTGATTGTCAATAAAAAATTAAATCTTTTTCGGTTTTATTTATGTATTAACTTTATCTATATATTATATAAATAATACTAAATACTATAAAAAAACAGCATTTTAGGTGTAAAATCACTTTCGACAAAGTTAGTTTTTTTATGCTAAAAAAGTTTTTTAAAAAAAGTTTAAAAAATTTTGAAAAAATCGTTGACAAGTAAATTTGGCTGTGCTATTATAGACGAGTCACGAATGAAAAGTGGCAAGCACATTGACAACTGCATAAATTAAAGATAGAACGATATCGAATATCAAATATTAAAAAAATCGTGTAAATATTGTATCATTCATATTAACGTAAGGGCATGCAAATGTCCGTTAATTGCGAAAAACAATTTACGCTGAGTTAATTAATTAGCAAATGCTAAGAAAATCGACGTATACGATCAAGCTATAAAGAGCGTATGGTGGATGCCTTGGCAC
>CAKVHQ010000088.1 GCA_934749845.1 uncultured Clostridia bacterium | reverse complement strand
TTAACAATAGTAATATAGGCTAACTTTCCGGCGTTGTCAAGAGAAACGGGGCTGTTCTGAACTGCTCTCTGAAAAAAAAAATAATGCACAAGACCCGGAACCTTTTCCGGGCCATGATGGCTCGGAACGATCCCGGGTCTTTGTTCTTTCTGAAGTCTGCGAAAAACGCTCCCGTCAGCTTTGCAGATTTTTCATTCCTGCAATGTATGCGTCCGTAATGTCCATCGCATTATAGTAAGAGAGGCTGAGCCTTGCCGAATCAAACTGAGGAGAATCAAATTCATACTTGTTGAAGAATATCGCCGTCACCTTGTCATGGTCTACACCGACCTCGGCCTTGAGCTCATCGTTCTCATCATATGCCACTGTCAGGCTCTTCTCCGGGTCATTTTTCCATGTGAAGATTTCCGCGTAATAGCCCCGATAGGTGCCGGTCGTTACGGTCACATCCGATTCTTTCAGCTGGCTCATGCCACTGACCATCTCGCCGCCGTCCGTGCCGACTCTGTTCAAGTCCAAATAAACCGACTTGTCTTTGGGGATCTCTGCTCCGCCAGATTTCGCAATGTAAACGACGCCCTCATACCCCTGCGCCTCTTTGGTGAAAACCTGATAGGCGTTCGTTTCATCCGAAACAATGGTCGCCAAAAGGGCTCCGTTGCTGTAGGTGTCCGTATAGGTCTTTCCATCCTTAGAACCGGCCTTCAACAGAGGGTCCTTGCTCTCCACCCATTCCCCGGAGTCGTTTGAGCCGAGCCAATATTCCATATAAAGCGGCTTATTTTCCGTCTCCTGCGCACGCTTGTATGTCTTTGTGCTTCTGAACTCTATCGGCGCAATGGGCGTACCACCACCGCCGGTCCCGCCGCCACCGCCGCCGCTGCAGGCGGTGAGCAGCACCATCGACAGGGCTGCCGCCAGAAAAACAGCAATTCCGGTTCTCAATCGTTTCATCTTCATAAAAACCTCTCCCTCCACATTTTACGCCACGGACCATACAAGCCCGCTCAAAACTATAGTGAATGTGAATAGTCTGTGCCTATAAACTATACTGATTCACAATAGTTTGTCAAGTTAAATTAGCACTATCGCATAAGTTTCTCTCTTTTGGCTATCGTGAGCCGCTATACTTTAGTCAATTTGTAGAGGGAGTTGAACGATATGTTTGGAGAACTTCTGCGGGAGCTGAGAAAAGACCGCGGCATGACACAGGCAGACCTTGCCAGAGAATTATCTTTTGCACCTCTGACCATCTCCGCCTATGAGCGGGGCCGCAGCGTCCCCGATGATGCCACGAAGGTGAAGATCGCACGGATCTTCAATATCTCTCTCGACTATCTGCTCGGTCTGATCCGGGAGCCGCTGCCTTATGAGCGCTCCGACCATACAGTCCAGTGTCCGCAGGACTTCGGAGAGGAAGAGATGGACAAAGTCCGCGAATATGTCGCCTTCCTCGAATATCAGAAAAAGTGCAAAAAATAAGAGCCTGTACCCGGGAAGCTCCCGCCGTACAGGCTCTTATC
>CAKVHQ010000087.1 GCA_934749845.1 uncultured Clostridia bacterium | reverse complement strand
TTGAAGCAGCAGAGAAATGGGGTATCTCGCATCGGCGCGTAAGCGTTCTCTGCAATCAGGGGCGCATCACCGGCGCGCAGCGGGCAGGAAGCCGCTGGATCATTCCGGAAGATGCAGAGAAGCCCCCCGATGCCAGAATCAAGAGTGGAAAATATGTCAAAGAAAGAGCAGCAGAGGGAGGCGCTTGATGGATGGAGACTGTATTTCTACCCGGGAATATCCGGCAAAGACTTTTGGATTTGATGAAGCACAATAATGTCTCTCAAACGGAACTCGCCCGAAAAATTGGCTGCAATGACAGCCTTCTCAGTCGTTTTCTGAGCGAAAAAACGGACAAGCTCGGCGATGAAAATATCATCCGTATTGCAAGAGCCTTCAACGTGTCTACGGACTTCCTTTTGGGCGTAACCACTGTCCCGGACAGAAAGAATTATGAAATTGACGAATTGGGCTTATCGGCGCAGGCGGCAAGAAACCTCTATGCTGGAAAAGCAAATGCGCAGGTCGTTAATTATCTATTGGAAAGCCCACGTTTTCTTGAACTGACCTACATATTGGAGCAGTATTTCAACGACACCATTGCTGCCGGGTATGCCGCGCAGAACCAGCTATATGCCACGCTCAGCAGTCTGACGCGAAAATCGGCAAAAACGAAAGCCGCTGCACAAGCTGCAAATGAAATCAATCGTCTGAAAACGCCCGTCTATCAAGCTGATCTCGCCACCATAGAAAATCAATTCATGATGGCAGTCAAAGAAGTGAAAAAAGAAATCGGCAATGACTTTGCTGCAATTCGGGCGATGACAGCCGAAGAAACGGAAAGAATGTTTACGGAGATCACGAAGGGGCAGGATATGGAAAACCTGACCGTGACGCCTCAACAAACATCTGATATGATTGTCGGTAGCGTAGCTGGCATGGGCTGTGTTGATCCGGATGCTTTGAATACGTTCGGTGAGGCGTTGACAGGACTTTTCCAGTCCATCTTTGATAACGCTGCATCGCAGGAGAAGGACGATGAGCAAACCGAGCAATGAGCAGCTCTGCACTCTGGCTCAAGAGGGAGATACCCATGCCTCCAATCTTCTTCTGGAATACAATTCAGGCTTCATCCGCAAAACAGCCAATGAGATTTTTCTGAAATCCAATCTGGTGGAAAGTGATCTCAGTATAGAAATCTGTGATTTGGAACAAGAAGGCAGCATCGGCTTATTGAAAGCAATTTCCAGCTATGATAAGAGCGTCGGCGTCAAGTTCCTGACCTATGCCGCTCCATTCATCCGAAATGCCATGACTGATCTGGTTCGGGATTCCTTTTCCCGGTATGAGCAGCGAATGGTCGATCCCGAAAACGGGCTGGGGCTTCAAAAAGTCAGACTGGATGAAATACTCCCAGGCGAAGAACGGCTGTTGCGCATTGAAGCTGTTGCAGACATTAGCGCCAAATCTCCGGAACAGGTTTATGAGGAAAGAGAAACCTTGCGGGAACTGTATGAAGGCTTTGGACAAATCTCCGAACGGGAGCAGACATATCTTCTGTACCGCTATGGCTTTACGGATGATATTGGGCATACCCTGATCGGCACAGCAATTCATTTTAATCTGAGTGAAAGCCGGGCAAAAAAGTTGGAAGGCAAGGCGATGGAC
>CAKVHQ010000086.1 GCA_934749845.1 uncultured Clostridia bacterium | reverse complement strand
CGGTCTGCCAAGCGTTGATATTATGTTTGCGGTAAAGAAGCGTAAGCATATCGCCGTTAATTCCCTCTCGCACCGCACCGATGTCAAGCAACTTGTGGTAAAGTTCGAGATGTTCGGGATAAGTGCTGTCGAGCGTACCCTCGCAACATAAAATGTAATTGATTTTATAGTCCTTATACTCGCCTTTCGTCACCGCGTCCAAAACGTCGTTATGATTGATGAAACCGCCGTGCATGGGCGCAAAATAACTGAAATAGTCAAGCGCACCGATTAAAGCGGATTGATACGTTGTAGCCGATCCCATAGAATAACCGCCGAATCCCCTATGGTCGCGCGAATCTATAAACGCTTGCTGTGTTGTGATTTTATTTGCGTATGTAGAATACTGCCCCTCCACGGACGGCATTAAATCGTTTTTCAGCTCATACTTAAAGTTTTTTGTCGAACCGCCGTTTTCCCGATCGTTTTGGTAATAAAACGAAGCGCAAACCACAATAAGCGGCTCTATCTCTTTTTCGGCAATCATAGTATCGAGCATATTTTTCGTGGTATTGCCCTCGCTCTCCATTATCCAACTTTCCGCGCTTGCCCCGCCGCCGTGCATAAGATACATAACGTTATATTGCTTTGTTTCATCGTAGCCGTAAGGCAGATATACATAGCAATATTTTTTATTATCTGCGGTTTTCTCACCGTTATCGTTGTAAATATAGGAATCGTATTCGTGTTTTACCACTTCGCCCGCTTGTTTGCAAACAGTCTTGTATTTGCCGATAGTATTGCCTACATAAAACGAGTCCGTCGATACGTTAAACGCCGATATAATTACGGACATAGAAATAACAAGCGCGGGAACGCCTGTGGTTACGATTTGCTTCCACCCCGACAGTTGTTTTTTAATGTGCGATATTCTCATATCTTTCGGTTTTGTGCAAAATAAAACGATGCCGAATATCAGTACGACGATCCCTATGATTAAATCAGCTAAAATCAGCCATTTCACAGGAAGATAGAACCATACGATTCCGCTCGGTATCAGTTGCCCCAAAATCCATATCGCACCGCCGTTCTTACAAGCGATAAATGAAAACGCTATCATCAAGAGCGCAATCGGAAATATCGTGAGCGCGGATAACGGTAACCCTGCCGCCAGACAGTAAATCAGCATTACAAGACATAATACCGTAGTTACGGCAAAGTTGACGAGCAAGCATATTTCATATGCCTTTTGACCTTTTTGTTGTTTCGTGTTTTCCATATTTTCCTCCTTATACACCCAAAATCATTTTCCTATTTTCCCCGTTTGCTTTTGCCAAAACGCTATTGCGTCGTTTATCCACCCTTCGGCAGAAGTTCCTGTTCCTAAACCCGTACCGTGTGCATAGTCGTCGTACTTGTGGTATTCCACAACCATTTGCGCCGCTTGCATTTCGGGTACTTTTTTGTCCATTACCACATCGCCGCCGTAAGTATCTCCGCTTCCCACAATTGTGTACGTAGGCACGTCGTCGGCTTGAAATCTTAATTTATTAAAATAATCGGCGTGAGTATAAATTAACATTTGCGCCGCAGGTTTCGGTATCCCCAACTGCTCAAAACTTTTATCCTGGCAAGCATAACTGAAAGACGTTATAATTCCGCCGCCCGCCGAGCTTCCCCAAAGTGAATAGCCGTCGAGCGATA
>CAKVHQ010000085.1 GCA_934749845.1 uncultured Clostridia bacterium | reverse complement strand
CTGGATATATGATTGATAAAGTATTAGTAAATACAGTAGAAACTACTGTAACTGGTAATAAAATAGAACTTACTGTAAATGAAGAAAAAGAAGTTAATGTAAGTTATAAGAAAATACCATTTACTGTAACTGTTAAAGATGTAGATGGTGCTACTATTACTCCAAATGGTGCTGTTGCAGTAAGTTATGGTGAAGATAAAGAATTTACTATAACTGCTAATAGTGGATATAAGTTAGTTAAAGTTCTAGTTGATGAAACTGACAAAACTGCTGATATGGTTGGAGATACTTTAAAACTTACAAATATAACATCTAATATCAATTTAGAAGTTGTAGTTGAAAAAATAGTTTATGAAGTATTGGAAGGAGCTAATCAAAAATATACAATTACTAAAAATAGTGAAGCTAAATTTAGAATTAATGCTGACTTTAGATTATTTGATGATGGTAAAGTATATGTTGATAATGAATTAGTTGATCCTGAAAATTATACAGCAGAATCAGGAAGCACAATAATTACATTGAAGAAAGAATTTGTTGATACATTATCAGTAGGAGAACATACTTTAAAAGTATTATTCAATGATGGTGGAGAAGCAATTACAACATTTAATGTAGCAAAAGTAACAGTGCCTACTGACAATCCACAAACTGGAGATAATATTGTATTCTATATAATAAGTGGAATCATATCAATTGTAGGACTTGTTGGAGTTGGAATCTTTTATAGAAGAAAACAAACAAATTAAACTGTGAGTTAGAGTTTTCTCTAACTCCTTTTTAATATAAAAATTGAGGGATGGTAATGTGAAAAAGATAAAATTAAAGATAAAGAAACTATCTAAAAAACAAATTATCATTATTTCAAGTATTCTTCTAATTGTTATACTAATTATTGTTTTACTATCACAAAAAGAACCATATGTTGGTAAAATAAAAGATGGAAAAGCAGTGTACATTGATAGAGTTAAAAATGTAACAGTATATCCTGAAAAAAACAAGACATTAATAGAGTTTGAGAATAACGAGGAACTTATTGATAATTGTATAATATCAAATGAAATATATGATAAATTTAAAAGTAATGATCCACTTTATAATATAACAGTTAAAGATTATTCTAAATTATCTAACTTATCTGCTAAAGAAAATTATAATATAAATAAATCTTTACAATTAAAGTTAGTAAAAGAAGATGATAGCTATACTGATTATTATGCAATGACTTGTGGATTTAAAAACAAAAAAGAACTTATGAAATATACTAAAGCAGTTATAAAACTTGCTAATAAAGTTAAATAAAGAATAGATTTTCTAAAAGAATTTCTATTCTTTTTTTTGTGCATTAAAAATATCTAGTAAGAATGCTAGAGGAAAGAGGCGAATTAAATATAAAAAAATTAGGTGAAATAATTAAAATAGCAAGAAATAAATTAAATCTTACTTTAAGTGATTTATCAAGAATATAAGATATATCTGAAATAGAATTATGGTTACTAGAAAATGGGAGAATTAAAAATCCTAAATGTGTATTTTTATTTAGTATTATTTATATTTTTATCTCATATAGTTAGATGAGGACGGTATAACATGTATAATACAGATGATATTGAAATAAAGTGTAGTACCAAACATTTGCCTTTGGAATATAAATTATTAGAATGGCGACTAATTTTAAATAGAGAATTATATGAGA
>CAKVHQ010000084.1 GCA_934749845.1 uncultured Clostridia bacterium | reverse complement strand
GAACTGCAGACGATCGTTTCCGAGGAGGAGATCAAAGAGCTGTACCGCGGTCACGAGGTGGCGGTCCATGCGCTGACCCATGATTTTCTGGAAAAGCTGCCCGCTGATCGGGCGCTGTATGAGATCTTCACCGACCGCTGCCGTCTCGAGAACGTGACCGGCGGCATCGTCCGCGGCATGGCACATCCGTGGGGCACCTACAACAACACCGTGATCGAAGCGGCGAAAGCGGCGGGGATCAACTATGCCCGTACGATCACGGCGACGGGCGATTTCCGTCTGCCGGAGGATTGGCTCCAACTGACCGCCACCTGCCACCACGGCGACCCGCATCTGTTTGAGCTTTTGGAGAAGTTTTCCGCCGACAGCCCCGACAAGGCGCCGTATAACCGTGACCCGTGGCTGTTTTATGTGTGGGGGCACTCCTATGAATTTGACGCCGCGCAGGACTGGGAGCGCATGGAGACGTTTGCGGAAAAAGCCGCCGGAATGGACGACGTGTGGTATGCCACAAACGGCGAGATCTATGACTATATCACCGCATACCGCACGCAGCTGTCCTACAGTGCGGCAGGAGACAGGGTGAGAAATCTTTCGGCAGCGGATATCTGGATCGAACGCGACCGGAAGCTGATCTGCATTCCGGCGGGTGCGACGGTGGATCTGGATGCCGACAAAAGATAAGCGGCGAAAAATACTTGCAGCGGGCAACGCCCCCCGATCATGTCGGGGGCGTTGCGCCGTTTTGGTATAAAAACAGAGCCGGAACCGTACAGGTTCCAGCTCTGTCTGCGGTGAGGGTATGGGGTATGACCCATTATCTGCGGGACCGACCCCTTATAATAAGCATCGCCCGTCAAGCCGCCATCTACTCATTCACCTCGATACACTCTGAGTCGGCTTTGATTTCTACGCGATTAGATGTTTTGCACTTAGGACAATAATAACTTGTTGTTATATTGCCGCGAGCAGAACCGTTATTGTTGCTTACGTCGCCGCAGGATTCACACTTTTTATGGAAAAAGCAGCAATCCGGATACCCGTACTCATCATAGGTCTGGTCGTATATTACTGCTCCTTCAACAGCATAAAAACTTTTAATTACGCGTACGCTTCGCTTATTTGCACTGTTGCCCATTAAATCTTCTTCCTTGTCCGTTTGTTCGTTACTTACCGAACTGTGACTTGATTTTTCATCAGTACCGCTTTGAGGAAGGTTATCGTCATTTCCGCAAGCTGTGAACAGAAAAGAAAGTACTATGCATAAAAATAAAGCAATAAATTTTCTCATATCCATTCTCCTTTTTGAATGTCATACCACCCGTACATCGTTAAATCTGATAGTAAATTGACTCGACCTGCTATTTGCTTTTGCTATTGCTTCGACTTTTTGTTTGGCTTCTTCGGAACTATTGGCTTCAACTACCATTTTCTGCAACGACCTTTCATTTGTGTTATAAGAAACTTCCCAACGCATTTAAAACACATCTCCTTTTCCGAACATATTCTTTTCATTTGTTCTTAATCATGTCAGCCATCAAACGATCCATTGCTGCCTGACATTTTGCTGCTTCCTTTGTGTTTCCGTGCGCAATAAACCCTGCCTTCAATTGTGCTTGACGTTTATACTCGTTTCTTGCAGACGGATCCCCGCCGACCATATCAGCCATACTTTTATCCATTCTTGCCTGTGCAAAAGC
>CAKVHQ010000083.1 GCA_934749845.1 uncultured Clostridia bacterium | reverse complement strand
GCACGACATGGAACCGTTCGAGACGATAGCCGCGGACAACGGCGGATTCACTCTGACAATGCGCCCGAACACGGTGGCTGTGATAAAATAAAAATTGATATAAAACAATGCCGCCTGCGTGAAATGCGGGCGGCATGTTTTATCCCCGACAAAATTCTCTGTTAAATACTAAATTTTGAATTTTTTCGTTGCTTTAACGGACGTTTTGTGATATTATAAATACATAGGAGTAATTTATAGGAGAATGGGTAGTGATTTTTTAAGGCAGGAGGTGTAGCTTCAGAAACTCTTTTTAGTTGGCAAAGCACAAAAACAACAATGTTAAGAAAAGGAGATTTGTAATGCAAAAAGCATAAAAAATCGTTTCGATTTTTATCAATGCTCATTTTTATATGAGCTGTATGCCGTATGCGGCTCGGACACTGAGCACGACTGACACATTCGGCATATATAAAAATTTTGAATAGGAGGTATAACCTTGCCTGATAAGAAACTGCTTTCTCAGGTCAGAGCGATATTCTTTCGTTCAAAAGAGATAATTGTTGTTCTGTCGCTGTTTTTTGCCTCGATAGTCGGCGCAGCGGCATGGCAGATGACAAGGGCGATAAGCACCCTCTATGACGATGCGGCTCTCGGCGCGCTCGATATACCGCTGAAGTTTTCTCTCGCTTCGTTCGCCGTCTTCTCGTTTTTGGCCTTTGAGATGAGCTACAAGCTCCGCCGATATAAGCTCGACGAGTGCATGAACACGGTAGCTCACGCAAAAAGAAAGATATTTCTGGCGCAGGGTGTGATTTTTGTCGTCATCATCCTGATATTTTTTGCCTTTTTTAATATATGGAGTCTGCTCCTCTTTATAAAATACAGAAACTTTAACTGTTGGCACGGCAAGTTTATCATCCAGACCGTTCTGAATATGCTGCTGAGCCATTTTTTTGTTCCCTGCTGCGCCGCGGCCATGGGTATGTCGGCGTCGCTGCTTTTCCGCAGAATAAACGGCTGTCTCGGGCTCGTGCTTTTTGTGCTGCTCGGCTCGCCGCTTTCAAATTATCTCGGCGAGATGCTCTATGAATTCAGCCGCAATGTCAGCATAAATATCTTTCCGCTTTTGCGGCTGTTTGATATCTTTCCGCCGGCGCTCAACTATCAACCGGTTTATGCGTTCGGCCAGTCTGTTTTGCCATATCGCTGGCTGACGGCGCTTTTCTGGCTGCTGCTCTCTCTTTTTGTGATAAGTCTGAAAACCGGGGAGAGAAACAGACGCTTCCGGGTGGCTCCCGCCGTTTTTGCGTCGCTCGCGCTCGTTTTTCTCGTTGTGTCGCAGCTCCCGACTTCGAGAGTCATCGTGGGGAGCGATGACCCGAAATATTCCATGGAATATGGCGATAAAGAATACTACTACAAGGCATATGACTTTTATTCCGACGACTATGATGAGGACGGCGCGAACAAAGAGTGGGCGCGTTTTGAAAAAGAGTTTGATGTGACCGATTACGACCTGGAAATAAAGGTCGGCAATAATCTGCACGTCAGGGCGGCGATAACCGTTGACAAGCCGAATCTTGAAAAGTACGATTTCACGCTCTATCACGGATATAAAATAAGCTCCGTTCGGGACGGTGACGGAAACAAGCTCCGCTTCAAACAGGACGGAGATCATTTCACCGTCTTCAATCCGGAGAAAAAGAGCCTTGACAGGATAGTGCT
>CAKVHQ010000082.1 GCA_934749845.1 uncultured Clostridia bacterium | reverse complement strand
CAAAAAAAAGAGTTTCATCAGAAACTCTATCAAATATTTACAAAAAATTTTAAATCAAGGATGTGTCAAAGTCCCGAGGACAAAAAATCTTCTTAATCGACAAAATTACCCTAAAATAGGCCTCTTATCCGACAAAATTGCTTATTTTTGTTATCAACAACATTGTTATTAAAAAAATCAAGGAGTATATTTTTTAGTTTACACCACATAGTCCCTATCCAGTTCTACAAGTGTATCAACCCTGAAGCAGCGCCAGTCACGGCGCTCAAGGTCGAAATACGAGAAGGTCCCGTTGAACGCAGGCTTGCGTTTTGACGGGGCTTTCTCTTTATTCTCATGACGTTCAATAATGTCCGATGCTCTCGTGCCGTATGCGTCACGATGTTCTCCATTAACTTTGGTGAATACGAAGTGACACATTCCATCTATCATTATGTTTTTCATTTCTTCAATGTCGGAATAGATTTCAGCTGCCGCCTGGAGAGGCTTGCTGTCAGCGAGATATTTAGCAATCTTATTCAGTTCTTCATCGTTATCCTTTGTGTATCTATAGCTTAATCTTTTCATTTCCATTGTCTTTTTGAGTTATCCATAATTGATTTCTTGATCATCTTTCCCAGTTCGGGAGCCAGTCTCGACATGTCAGTCATGCTGACATGGTGGTCATACATCGCCGAAGGGTCGTACTCGAAGTCAACGCCGATGCTCACAAAGGAGAATCCGTCTCTGGAGAGTTCCTTCACCGCCTTCCTGACGTTCTCCGCCGGCTCGCATGTGGCGCCGTCTGAGACCACGAAGAAGAGGCATTTTTCCCGTGTCCGAGCCCTTACCCTTGACGCGGCCTCACGGATGGCCTTCGAGTCGATGTTGCTCCAGTCCGCATCAATGCTGCCGAGGACATGCTTGTCCTTCGGCGAAAGCATCGCGGCGGAGTATACCATACCTGACGCAGATGCGTCCTCCTGTCCGAGCATTCCGTTTGTCCTGACGCTGGTGTAATTCCGGCCGGTCCTCTGGAGGATGTCCTTCTCCAGCACTTCGATTTTCTGTTCGGTTGTCATACCTGCTCCTCCTCATCTGTCTCTTCACGGTTCACGTCGTAAAAGTCCCTCGCAAGTTCAATAGTGTCCCTGATGATCTGGGCACCAAGAATCAGTATGCAGCCTCCGAAGAAGAAGGCATAGAGTGCCCAGTAGACGATGTCTGATAAAAGTTCCATAATAGATAAAAGATTATTGGGCTTCCCTTGTCGGGGAATCCTGACGCTGCCGCATGGACGGGACAGCGGCAAGGGTGGCGTCGGAACTGATGCGCCAGTGTCCGTTCCGACGCATGAAAGGCGAAGCCGGCCCTTGCGGACAGGGACCGGCCATAACTTTGCGAAAAGGATTACCGATATGGGAAGGAAGAAAAGGAGTCCATCCAGTCAAATCAATTGCGCGGATGAAGATGTTTTTCCGTCAAGGTAATCCTGAAGTCACTGATTCGATGAGTGGTGCTACAGGAGGCTTTCAATTAAACAATGAAAAAATTATCAGCAATATACAAGACTCACCAGATCTCGTCATTGCTGTATATATCCGTTAATATATACTCATTCGAGGAAATAGTTTGTCAAACCAGGTGACACCGGCCTATCTATGAGGCAGCTGCTCTAGAATATCGGTTGGCAGCCGATGAGATGATGGAGAATATGGACCGGTTCTGGGAA
>CAKVHQ010000081.1 GCA_934749845.1 uncultured Clostridia bacterium | reverse complement strand
CAGAAGTTAAGCTCCTCAGGGCCGATAGTACTTGCGTGGAGACGCGCCGGGAGGGTAGGACGTTGCCGTTTTCCAAAAAAATAGACCAACTTATGTTGGTCTATTTTTTTTGCATAATCAGCATAAGTACAACGTTAAATGGGGACCCCGCAAAATTAAGATAGTGATTTTGTGGGGAAAGGAGAAATCACTGAAAAGGCGAAGCTTTTTGGTGTTAAGCAAAAACGAGCTAAATAAGTGAATTTCGACGCAGGACGTTGCCGTTACATTTATTGTTGATATATTTATTTATAATTAAAATGAGTAGTGGTTGGTAATTGCGACACAGGACGTTGTCATGATAGGTAACGTTTGTGATTTGAATAATATACTTGATTAATAATGATATTATAGATCAACATTCGTTGGTCTATTTTTTTTCGCTTTTCAAGACTTCGCTCAAAATGACACGAAAGAAAATCATCTAAATAAAAAAACTTTCCGAAACAGTTTAATTTTAAATTAATAAAGCGTATTCAAACTTCCAAGAATATTGTAATTAACAAATGAGTTGTATAATTGATGTCTTGAAAATTTAAAACATAGTTTCTTTTTTTAATGGTAAATTCTTATTGATTTTTATTGCCTTTCATGGTGGGTTGTTGTTGGAACAATTAAATAAGTTTTAATGGCTGGAAGAATAGTAATATTAAGAGAATTTTAATTTTTTTCATAAATTTTGCCTATAATTTAAAATACTTATGTTTTTTGCTTGACACAAATTTATGGGGGGGGGTACAATATAATTGAATAATTGAAATTGGCGGAGGAATCTTTTGTGAAAAAGAAATTTATTAAATTTATATTTGTATATATATTTTTAATGCCAATTGTAAGCTTTTTATTGATTGGTGTTTTTTCGGTTTCAGCTTTAAAAGATAGATTTTTTGCTGAAAAAAATGGTGGCGGTTTTTATGTTGGAAGCAACACAACCTTAAATTTTAATGCAACGATAAGTGGTTCTTCTGCAACAAATGGTGGCGGGGTATATGTTTCAAATGGTGGAACTTTTAACATGAATGGTGGAGCAATCTATGGCAACACCGCAACCGAAAATGGCAACAACATTTATAATGCCGGAACCTTTACAATGACAGGCGGAAGTGTTGGAGAACAAAATTCTTCTTTAACAGGTTATGGAATTTATAACACAGGCACCATGAATCTTTATGGTGGAACTGTTTATGATAATATTTATTCGTCAGCAAACATAAACACAAAAAGGGCTTGCAACATTGCGGGAACAATCACTCTTGGTGACAACGCAACAATAACTTTGCAAGACTATGCAGGAACAACTCCAAACTATGCAATCAATCTTTCAAACACAAGAGTAGCGGGAACAATTTTAACATTTGTTGGCTCTTCAACACAGCCTGACTTAACAAAACTTAACATTTCGGGCTATGACACAGATGCTTTTGAAATTGTTTCAGAAAAAAATTCAAGCGGAAAATGGACAGTTGCTTTAAAAGTTTCCGTGAATGAGTATAATTTTCCAACAGAGTGGAAAACTCAAGTTGCTTCAACAACCTATATGACAACAACAATTACTCCGGCAAACTTAACAAAAATCCAGTTTGTCGATTCAGTTCCAACAGGTTATACAAAAATTGGAACACTTTCAACTGGTCTTCCAGTTTATCAAGGAACAACTGCAACAGAAATTGTGT
>CAKVHQ010000080.1 GCA_934749845.1 uncultured Clostridia bacterium | reverse complement strand
CTATGAAAAGTTTGAACAAATATTGATTTGTCGAAGTGCTAAATTCATATCTAATTTCAAAAGTATAAACCGAGTTTTTAACAAAATATCCCTCTTTGTCTGTTTCGTGGTTTGTAACATAATAAAATCTATAAAGTCTACTTGGATTATTACCAAAATAATCGCCTAATGAGTTGCTTTGTTCCAAGATATACCATGTTTCATTTGGGCCATATTTTGCACCATAATTGTCAGAGATATGTCCAAAATATCCATTATAATTTGTTTTGAAATAATTAAGATAAATCTCAGCATTCTGTTCTAATAGGTCAGCATTATCACAAGGTTGCGAAAATGAGTAACCATCATTAAACCAAGCATCACTAGAAGAAATCTCTCCATTAAGACCAGTTGGCGCTGTTAAATTAGATAATCCAACTGCCGACAACTCGGCTTCGGTAAACCATTTAGAACTATCGTGTGAGCCACTATTTCCTCCTGAACCACTATTTCCATTATCGCCACAAGCGGTCAAGAAAAACATTGCTGGAATAATTAGCAATACTGTCATTATTAAACTATAAATTTTGTTTTTTGTTTTCATATTTTCTCTTTTATATAACCTCAATTCGTCAATCTATGCTTTTTATTATTTCTTAAAAATCAAAATAGCCTTTGCTCCAAGCGTGATTGTTGTGGAAATTAAAACATATCCTTCTTTTTCCATTTCGTTGCACTTGTCTTCAATTTTCTTTGCCATTTTCTTTGCCACGGGTGTATAGCCTATTCGTTCAGTTTTATATATTTATTTTTTCCTTTTTATTGTTTATTTTAAAGTTTAAAAATTTATCAAAATTAAAGTGTAATAACTATTAAGGATTATTTGTAAAAAATTCTATCTTTTCAGTTGAAACACTTGCTCTCACTTTGATTGTAAATCTGCTTGCTTTTGTTTCACCATCAAATTCATATTGTTCTTTTTTTACAACAACATCTGAGTTCCCAGTGCTGTTAACCTTTACAACAACTCCTCCAATGCGAACAAATTCATAATCAACTTCACTATAAAAATCAATTGTGAAAGTTAAATATTCATTTTTTAAGAAATACACGTTTCCGCCGTTTGCTCTCCCAACACACTTGTCTTGAATCAACTTGGCAGTATCAATAGAGCCATGTTGTGAAGAATTTTCAACTCCATTCATTTCAATTTTCTCAACAATTCGATAATTTTTTTCTGTAACCCTATCCATTGTTTTCAAAAGTTCAAGTGCGTTTGTTAAAACAACATACTGATCATATTCAAAACTATAATTATAATATTTATCAAATTCAATCTCAACATATGAGCCATCTGCGCTTCTTTGTGCTTGTGTTCCAGCAAGATCAAAAGTTAAATTATCATAAAAGTTTTTATAATTTTCATCTGCATATTTTAGGAAAACAATTTTAAGTTTTGGAAGATTTGTTCCTGTGAAATCTGAGAACTTGATAACACCTTGAATATATTCATCTCCTGAAGCTTCGGCACGAGTTTCGTCATTCACTGAAAGAGTGAATAAATCTTTATTCATTGAAACCTTATCCCTGTCATGAACAAAATCAACCATATATTCTTCTTTAACTTCGTCATGAATTGTAATTGTGTTATTTTGTAAAAATCTGATTGTGTGTTTATAACCGTATTTTTGGTTTTCTTCATCAATAATCTTTTCAACCTGCTCTTTATAGCCA
>CAKVHQ010000079.1 GCA_934749845.1 uncultured Clostridia bacterium | reverse complement strand
TCCCGCTACGCTTTGTGCAAGCACAATCGAGCGGAAAACAAAAACAACCTGAAAATTCTTTTCAGGTTGCGTGTGGTGGATGGGCAGGACTCGCTCATCAGCGGAGCGGAGCGTGCAGTGTGACCGAAGGACACAGGGCACACAATGTGTGCGGTGCGGAACGCACCTTCGAGCCTGTTGCCGACACCAACGACAAAAGAAAAACCCTACTAAACAGTAGGGGTTTTGCGTTGGTGGGAAGTGGCTGAAAATGCTCGAACTCACTATATAAGAAGAAGCGGATTTTTCCGCCTGTTCTATTTGGTTTTCTGTTTTTAGGGTCGTGTCCTTCGTCCTTTTCAGGTGCTCGGGATTATCTGTAAACGTGTACGTAATGACAATCTCGTCTTCATAGAGTATGACTTCCCGAACAAAGGCGTTTACAATTAGTTTTCGCACCTTAATGTCGTCCGTATTCTCGAATACGAATTTACTTAAATACATCTCTATTTGCTCGACGGTTAAGTATGTGTAACTGCGGGCTTTTTCTTTTGCAATTTCAAATTCAAGACTCGTCAGTTGTTTTTCAAGTTCCGTCAAGCGAGTTTTTGTTGCTTCGGTAATAATGCCTTGCTCGATTGCCTTAATTATGTTGTTTTGTGCTTTTAGAGCCTCTTTCTGTTTGCGTTCCAGTAATTTCAACGCTGTGTTATCCGCCGTTTCGGCTTTATGAACGTTATAAATATTTTCGGCTATTTTATGTATCGCCGACACACTTTTCAGCATTTCGGATGTTGTATAAATAACCATATCTTCTAAAAACTGCTTTTGTATAGGTTTTGTGTTGCACTTCATTTTTCTACGCTGTTTAGATTTACAGGAATAGTAATAGTGAATTGTTCCAGTTTTACTTGTTCCGCTTATGCCTATCATACGGTGTTTGCAGTCGCCACAAATAAGTTTTCCCGAAAGAATAAAATCGAAAATCTCTTTTTTCCGGCTCGGAGCAATCTTGTTTTCATCGTTTATCGCGCTTACCGCTTGCCAAAGTTCATCAGATATAATTCTCGGGAAGATTTTATCATATACAATGCCTTGGTGTTCGACAATTCCCGTATAACGGATATCGTGAAATAAACTGTATAAATATTTTTCTCCTATGGGCATACCGTTTTTACGACGGTAGCCTTTTTCTTTGAAAATCTCTACAATAGCGTTTGCTTTATATCCTTGTGCATACTTGGTGAAGGCTTCAAGTATAATTCCGCTTTCATATTCGTTTATGATACACTTTTTGTCAACGACGTCATATCCGAACACGGGTTTCCCGCCGGTTGTCTGACCTTTCATCCAACTTTCTTTTAATCCGCGATTTATCTTTTGAGCAAGTTCCGCGCTGTAGTACTGATTCATACCTTCAAGCAGGCTTTCAAGTATAATGCCTTCGGGACTATCTGGAATATTCTCCATAGCAGATACAAGTTTTACGCCGTTTTCTTTCAAAGTATGCTTATGTATTGTCATTTCGTATTTATCTCTTGAAAACCTGTCTAATTTGTAAACAAGAACCACTTCCCATTGCCGTTTTGCGCTGTCTTTTAACATACGTTGAAAATCGGGACGCATATCGTTTGTTCCCGTCATAGCGCGGTCGATATAGGTGTCGACTATGAGTATATCGTTGTTTTGAGCATACTCTCGACACACACGAAGTTGTCCTTCAATAGATTGTTCGGTTT
>CAKVHQ010000078.1 GCA_934749845.1 uncultured Clostridia bacterium | reverse complement strand
ATATCCAAGCTGATTAAAGTTCTTCCCTCTTTGGCTCTTTCCTTCAACAGGACATTCAAATAAATAAAATTGAATGATTCTTTGCAGTTTTTTGTTTGAAATACTTGACGGCTCTATAAAATCCGTGCAATACTTTATACTCTTCATTTTACCGCCTTACACTTCCTATTCCTCTCCGCCAGTGTTTCCAACAGGCTCTCTGCTGCTCCCGCCGCATCATGGTCTGCGTTCACGGAGGATGCAAATGTCTTAAATTTCGCGGTCAGTTCCGTCTCAACTTCTCCTAATGCCACACAACTCATCGGGTCAGAATACCACAGCGCCTCATAAACTTTTTTGCACGCTGCCTGTGTGTCGCCGCTTTTTGCACAGCTCATTAAATTCTTCGCTTCCATCGTCATTGTTTTGATAAACGTGGTTTGCATTTTTACCTTTTCGTCAACAGAAGTTACAGCATCTGCCGCCTATGATGCCTTAACAATGGAAATGACCGTCAAAGCGAGAGTAACAATGCAGGCGATTGCAGCAATCCATGCCGGACAATCCGGAATCAGCATCAAACCCACGCCTAAAATCAGCGTTAAAACTAGCCCTGTATAACTGACAGTAATAAGCGGGAGATTATAAAACCGCTTTTGAAGATTATCCTCTCGAAATGCAGTGTAGGCGCAAAAGAGATTGCCTGCGAACGCTGCGATGATACATACCCACGCAACCCAGAACCGAGCATCATAATGAACCTCATAATATGGAATGACTGGACGTATGAGAAACACAGCTGCATTGAATGCAACAAGCAAAATTGCCCAGATAATTGCATAGTTTCTAAAGCTCTTTTTCATGTCGCCGTCCTCCTATCAAAGGATGCCCTTAAGCAGTTCGGATTTCAATGAAGCAAATTCCTCGTTGGACAACAAGCCTGCTTCTTCCATCATCGTCAGCTTCTCGATTTTAGCTTTGAAAACAGCTATATCGTCGGCTGGCTGCGATGTGGGGGCTTGAACCGGCTGGACAGCGGATTCTATCGCCCCATTGACTGCGTTTCCGACAACGCCGCCAACGGCACCGCCGACCCCCGCCATTGTTCCAAGGCCGACCCCCATGTTCGTGAACTGTCCCACTGCCTCATTCTGCGCAACTTTTTCCGCGACATCAAAGCCGCGCTCCTGCGCATAGGTGTAGCCCTCTTGACTGCGTTTTGTAGCCTGTGCCTGCGAGTCGATGATAACTTTCTGCGCTTCCGTTTGCGCATAAATCAAGTCCGTCTGTTGCCGGAGCTTTGCCTCGGCTATATCTGCGTACTGGCGGAAATGCAGTTCCTTAAATTTCTCATATTGCTTATCGCCATCTGGTTTTACAACATTTGTAACAAAAAAGCGTTCAAGAGAGACTCCATAATCTGCAAAATCAGGAATTAGCAATGAGTGAAGCGCATCGGAAAACGAAACCAAATGCTCATCAATTTCAAAAATGCTTACAGAATTGGCTCGCATATACTGCGCCAAATAGGTTTTGATGCGCGTCATCAAAACTGCGCGGAAGAACACCGTTAACTGCTGCTGACTGAGAAAGCGTTCCGTACCGACCAGTTTCAAAAGCAGTTTACGGCTATTTTCAGCCCGCAGCGACATCTCACCGGATGCGCCAATGGCAATGGGGAAGCCATACGTTGGCTCAACATATGTAACCTTACTGTCCGTTCCCCACTTGATGGACATCTGCTCTGTTTTATTGACAAAATAGACCTCACAATGAAACGGCGTCCTGTCATCTGT
>CAKVHQ010000077.1 GCA_934749845.1 uncultured Clostridia bacterium | reverse complement strand
ATATGCGGCGGCTGTATTTACTGCCACAACACTGATATGGACAGCATTCGCAGGGAAATCGCCGAGTGTTTCGAATGTGAGCCGGGTGACGTTCACCTTTATTCGTACCACGAAAAGACCGTCTGCTACTTTGAATCAGAGCAGGACGAGGAAGAATTCGATATGGAGATGTAGGGTCAGGTGCGACACCGTGCCGCACCTCCGGAAAGGAAAATAAAATGGATATCTACAAAAGCAGTCTTAAATACGCAAAAGAAAACGGCGAGCTTGAACAGTACCGCGAAAGCATGAATCTGTGTGATGAATGCGGGACGTTTATAAGCCATTCCATCGCCGAAAATTTCAACAATAATTACCTCGATGTTAAAAAAGTCACTGCGGAAGCCGCCGGGAAATACGGTTTTGAGCGTGCAATGCTCATGCTTGCGCTACGCGTTGACAGTCTGAAATATGACGGGCGTTTCACCGCCGATAACAAGGAATGGGCGCAGAAATTCCTTGCTGACTATCCCAATGCCGAGGAAATCCGGAAAACAGCAGACAGGACGCTCGGAACAGCTCACCCGGTTCTTCTTAACGCAGTGACGGAAGAATTAAGGTCTGCTTTCCGCGATAGGAATAAGCAGGAAATCGAGGGCTACCGCATTGTTCAGAGGCTCCAGACTCCCAATTCTGAATTTGTCCTCGGGCAGAACAATAAAATGCCGGGCTGTTATGTGACTTGGTACAACGCCGACCACAACGGCGGAATCTCCATGGTATGGGGACATTATTTCACCTCAAACGATTCGCAGAATAATCTTGTTTCAGCATACCGCGACCTGTTCTCCAGAGCGCTTTCTGACGTAAACCAGCACACCCGTTTTGAAGAATTTACTCCGAAAATTGGCTCGATTATCCGAACCGTAAACGGCGAGGATATGCAGTTTGAGCTGACTGACGAGGAATGTAACGGAATCTGGGATATGGTCGAACAGCAGAATGTCGAGAGCCATTTTGCAGACCTGCTCAGCGAAAACGGATTTGATGTAAATTCCGCAGATGTAAAAAAAGTGATTACTGAAATGGCGTCGCAGTACCGCGAGGATTTCGGTTTCGGCGATGACGAGGAGTTTCAGGGATACATAAGCGAGCGCGATGACGACCTAAAGGAGCATCTTAATTCCGAGATATTCGGCGATGTGTACGTTGACAATGTTGCTTCAGATTATACAGGCAGGATTATGATAATCCGTCCGGAATATTTCAGTTCGCGGAGCTTCACTCCCGATGAACAGTTATTCCTTGCGCAGTCCGGACCGGGCTGTGACCCTAAAGAATACGGCGGCGCGGTAAACGGTGTATTTCTGTACGACCGCGAGGAAGCCTCAGTCACAAGCGACTGCTTCCTCGGCGCAATGCGTGAGGAACACATTCCGATGTGGGCAAGAGAAGCCCGCGATGATATTTCCGAGGAATATGACGAACAGCCAGAGATGTAAAAGCGCAGAATCTCCAGAAAGGAACCCTATGCCGCAGTATAAATACTCCCGTGACGACTACTACCGCCTGACTAACGCTCCATGCCTGGACGTTGCTAAGGCTCTCGGAATGGAGATAAACGAAAGGGAAAGCGACCGCAAAAGCTGGAAGATAAAAGGCGAACAGGGACTGTGCATTTACCGCGAGGGAAACGGCTGGTACCGCTTTTCGGACGGGCGGCATGGATTTCCTATCGACCTCGTAAAAGACAAGCTCTGCTGTTCTACGGAACAGGCGCTTGATTTCATCGCCCGTTATGTCGTGAACGGAGTTTCCGGGCAGGTGAATATTCCCCGCCGGACTGCCCAGCCAAAGCCGGAGAAGCCGCAGGGATTCTCACCTCC
>CAKVHQ010000076.1 GCA_934749845.1 uncultured Clostridia bacterium | reverse complement strand
TTGCCGATAAATCAACTTGGCAGAATCAGAACGGCAAGTTCTAACAAAATTCGGGAGTCACGCAAGCGGTTTATTTGTGTGACTTCCCATGTTTTCCATATGGAGGCAACGCAATGAACACTCAGACTATGACGCAAGATAAGAAAAGAGAATACTTAATAACAGAGCTGTTGAAAGAACGACCCGAATACGCAGATATATTCATTCCGAAAGACAAAACCGAACAGAAGAAATTACTTCGTGCGTTATTCAATGTTCGTTTGCCTTTGCCGATAGGTGATGGGTTTCTCAGGGTGCAGGATGAATATTTGCAAGAAGAAATCGCTCAAAAAGGCATAACAAATATAGACGATTTAGAGCCGATTAAGCCTGACATTTATTTATGGCAGGGCGATATTACAACGCTGAAATGTGATGCAATCGTCAATGCGGCGAACAGCCAAATGCTCGGTTGCTTTTGCCCGAATCACGGTTGCATAGACAATGCCATTCACACATTTTCAGGTGTCCGGCTTCGTTTGAAATGTGCCGAAATTATGAAAGCGCAAGGCAAAGATGAAGAAACCGGAAAGGCGAAAATCACACCTGCGTATAATCTGCCCTGCAAATATATTTTGCACACGGTAGGTCCGATAGTTACAGGTAAATTGACAGAAAAGGACTGCGAATTACTGCGTTCTTGCTATCGTTCTTGCTTGGCACTTGCGGACGAATATAAGCTAAACAGCATTGCTTTTTGCTGTATATCCACAGGCGAATTCCATTTTCCAAACGACAAAGCCGCAAAAATCGCAATCGAAACAGTCGGCGAATACAAAAAGCTGACAAACAGTAAAATCAAGGTGATATTTAATGTTTTCAAGAATTCAGACTACAAAATCTACCGAGAATGTCTCGGATAATATAGAAAAATTAAAAGAAAAAATCCGCACGGCTGACGCAGTTGTAATCGGTGCAGGTGCAGGACTTTCCACCGCCGCAGGCTTTACTTACAGCGGAGAGAGGTTTGAAAAATACTTTTCCGATTTTAGCCAAAAATACGGATTTGAGGATATGTATTCGGGTGGGTTTTACCCCTATCAAACACCTGAGGAGCATTGGGCATATTGGAGCAGATACATTTTTGTTAATCGCTATCAAGATGCGCCAAAGCCGGTCTATGAGAACCTCCTGAAGCTCATGGCGGATAAAGATTATTTTGTTATCACAACAAATGTTGACCATTGCTTTCAAAAGGCAGGCTTTGACAAAAAACGACTTTTCTACACGCAGGGTGATTACGGTTTGTTTCAGTGCAGTGAGCCGTGCTGTCAGGAAACTTTTGACAACAAGGATATTATTATTGAAATGCTCAAGCAGCAAAAGGATATGAAAATTCCGACAGAACTTTTGCCCGTCTGTCCTCATTGCGGAAAACCGCTTACAATGAATCTTCGCAGTGACGACAAATTCGTTGAGGACGAGGGCTGGCATCGTGCGGCAGAACGGTATGAAAACTTCCTCCGTACCCGAGCAAACGAAAAAATCCTCTTTCTCGAATTAGGCGTCGGCTATAACACGCCGGTCATTATCAAGTATCCCTTCTGGCAGATGACCGCCAAGAACACGAACGCTACCTATGCCTGCATCAACCAAGGGCAGGCGGTTTGTCCGGCTGAAATTCGGCATAAATCCATCTGTATAAATGACGATATATCAAATATTATCAATAAATGTATGTAAAAAGGCTTCTGCCCAAACAGGGCAAAAGCCTTAATTTTTATCCGATTTTTAGGTTTAGTTGCAAGCCAAGTGGGACTATTTCATCTGCCCGAAAACACGTTTTGAAAAAATGTTGCAAAAGTGTTGCAAAAACGGTTACCCGAAAAGTGCCAAGTCCCG
>CAKVHQ010000075.1 GCA_934749845.1 uncultured Clostridia bacterium | reverse complement strand
GCCACCCAGTTCGGCAGCTACGCCGCCAAGCTGGTGGAGATCGAGCAGTACGGCGTTACGGTGGCTCTCGTGAACAATCACGTCATCTCCAACCGTCTGGAGGATATCGCCGGTAAGACCCGCAATATCCCCGAGGGCTGCGAGCTCCTTACTGTGGCAAAACGCATGGGGATCAGCTTGGGCTAAACTCTGGCAATTTTCCCCGCTGCACCGAACAGGGCATAAAAAACAGCAGATACAAAACGGCCGCTGCAACTTTCCATGCAGCGGCCGTTATCTTTTGCGCGTATTCATTTTGCAAGCCCCTCCACGATTTTGGAGAGTGCATCTACCTGTTCACCATCCAGCTTTTTCAGGTTTTCTACCATTTTCCGAATTGCTTCCGGGTCTGCAGTACCATCCTCAAAGAACTCTTTGGGTGTGATGTGGAGGTATTCGCAGATGTAGAAGAAGTTCTTCATTGTCGGGAAATTTTTCCCACTTTCAATGCTATTGATATAGCCCGTGTTTTGCCCAATGGACAAGCTCATATCACGCGCTGAGACACCTTTTTGCATCCGCAACTGGGTCAAACGTTGCGGAAACCACTTTTCATACTCAATATCGTTGCGCACAATCTGCCACCACCCTTTTAGCATATTGTACCTAATACAACCTCAATTTTTGTTATATTTTTTCTGGTACATTTCTTGATGTGTAATTTTCATTATGATATAATTTCCACAATGACAGATTAAAAGCTATCATTTAACGAACCATGAAAATGACACGATCTATGCCAATGGCCGGCAAGAGGAAAGCAAAAATGACAGACAAGGACATCTATCTGTGGAGAGCTACGATAAAAACCGCAAGTCAGGATGGCAGGGCATTTGAATTCTGCCGACAGAACAACATTCTGGGTGTGGGGTGGTGCTTGCGCGATTCAAATGACCAGCCCTATGTTCCGGCTTCCATTGAAGAGTGCGAGAAACTAGGACGCGAGCAGTATGATTCCAGCCGGGGCTTCGTGGTATCCATTCACGCCTTAAAGGAGATGGCCGTTGATGACCTGATCTGGACACGCCATAATGGCATTTATTATCTGTGCCGGGTGCTGAGTACATGGAAATACAACTGTGACGCTGCCCATGTCTATGAGGATGTGATCAACTATGTGGACGTTGAGTTCCATGAGATCGGTACGGTCGAGATGGTGCCCGGAAAGATCGTAAACAGTTTTCGGGCAAGGTCAGCGCTGCAGAGAATCACAGATGATATTCAGCTGAGATTTTCGGAACACCTGTACAATGCCATCACCGGAACCCAGTTCTACCCGGAATGTGCCATAAAGAAAGAAGAGATCCTGGATTTCCTTCAGCCAGAAGATGTTGAAGAAGCAGTCAGTTTGTATTTGCAGTTGGAAAAGGGATATCTGATCTATTCCAGCACAAATAAACTGGATACCCAGACCTATGAACTTGTTGCCGTAGCAAAAGACGGAAGCCACAAGGCCTATCCACAGGTCAAAACGGGAAATGTTTCGCTCGATGGCAACGACTATAAAGGCTTGCTCTCCAGCGGAGACAAGGTTTTCTTGTTTACAGTGAATGGCGCGTATTACAACACCTCCGGAATGGACATCGTTGACAAAAAGGCTCTGATCGATTTTATATACGGGCACAAGAGCATTATGCCCGGCAGGATCAGGCAGTGGCTGTGATCCCCCCTGTTTTATCAATTTGAAACCGCCACAACAAAAGAGCGCCCCTGCTCAACGCAGGGACGCTCTTTTTGCATTTTCGAGATTCTACAAGAGATTATTTATTCTTGTACATTTCCTCGTAGTATTTCTGGTAATTGCCGCTGGTGATGTGCTCCATCCACTCCTCGTGGTCGAGATACCAGTCGATGGTCAGGACGATGCCCTTCTCGAA
>CAKVHQ010000074.1 GCA_934749845.1 uncultured Clostridia bacterium | reverse complement strand
CTTTTACTCTCAGTCCCGATATGTTGTTGCGTCCGTCTGCGGTTCTTGCCTTGAACATTTTGTCTACCTCCTGTTTAGTGTCAATCTTGATATAGGCAACTCTGCCATGATATGGTTACTGAATGCTGTGCTTGGAAATACCACCTGTCATCATGCCATATCCGACAGGATATAGCATGATTTGCCGATATGCACGGAGTACGCCGGAGGCGGACGTATGTGCAAGGCATTGTGATATGAAACAAACGCTCAGCGTTTGTTTCACCCCATTTATCGGGTATATGCAATACACTTTTTACCCATTATAATATAAGATAGGTGATATTATGATAAATTACGACCCTTTCTGGGCATACCTTGCCGAACATGGCATAAGTACATATAAGCTGATAAACAGCTACGGCGTCAGCAAAGGTCTTATTGATCGAATGAAGCACAACAAGGCAATAACAACTTTCACGATCAATGAGCTGTGTAATACATTGGACTGCAATCTGAACGACATCATGGTATTCGTTCCAGATAACAAAGAGAATAATGAGTAAGACTTTCGAGAAATCGGAAGTCTTAATTTTCTTTTAGGCTAAGTGTCTTTTTGATTATAAGTGTTAGTCGTCCTGAGATTTGCTCTCGATCATTCTGCGAATGTATCCTTTGACCTCAATCACCTGCACTGCGCTCAGACTGTCGATAAGCTCCTTTGTCTGGGTGCGGACAAGCTCATCGTCCAGCACGGCAAAGTCGCTTTTATAGAGCAGGTAATCTACGGAAACACCATAGGTCGTCGATAATTCCATAAGAATACTAACTGGGATATCTCTGTTTCCACATTCATACATGGAAAGCGTGGTCTGGTCTATAAAGAGCTGTTCAGCCATCTGTTCCTGGGTCATTTTAAGTTTCTTTCGCAGGAAACGAATCCTATTCTTATAAGACACCGCCATGTTTACACCTCCTTTCCGGAGATTAGTATATAACATTTACGATGGTTTTTCAACCTACAATGTGTCATATTCCTACGACACATTGTCATACAAAACCACTATATTTTGTGCTATAATAGATATAGGAACAAATAAGCGGCGGAAACAAAACCACTCCTTTTCGGAGAGTCGGACTAATATCATTATCCGGAAACATTACGCCGCTTTAGTTCCTGCTCAGTTCCTTGACAACTAAATAGCAATGCAGATAACAACAAACTGATGTCCTTAAAGACGTGCCACAAAATTCCTGCTGTTGATCTGACGGAATATCTCATTATCCGTGACCACCAATTTACCGCGCGAGAATAACAGATATGCCGCCACCTGCCGACAGTCCGCAGGAACCCTAAACGCATAGGGAACTCCTTAAAGGAACGAGCGCGGAGGACACAGTTATAATGATACTTCCGGCGACGGCTTGTCCCACAGGAATGGGCAGGGGTGAAAGTCCCATGCCAGGGTGCGTACTACCTGGGTCTGCATTGACACGCCAAAGCAGAAAAGGACGGGCATTTCTGCTCGTCCTTTACGCTTCGGTTATTTTATTAGATTCTTTGCTGTGATTTTGCACAAATCTTTACTGGTTTATTGGTAATTGTGCTCAAATTCAATAAAATGGTGAGGGGATTGTGCTTTGCTGTCTTGACTTTTAGACTTTAATGTGTTAAACTTTACTTGTGAAACGCACGTCATAAGTCTGAAACTGGAGGTAAATATAGCAATTCTCAAGGAAGGGTATTTCCAACTTACGAAGTTCCTTTGAGAATTGCTATTGATTATGGCAATGGTACTTATTATAACTGTTAGGAGGACAACAATATGACCTCAGAGCAGAAATCACTTATCATATCTCAGATATCGCTTCTTCTTGACCAGATGGTTGAGGCTCCGGCTAAGCCTAAAGCACCTGTTAAGGACGGTCCACGCGAAATGCT
>CAKVHQ010000073.1 GCA_934749845.1 uncultured Clostridia bacterium | reverse complement strand
CAGAACAGTACCGCAGAATAATTTCTTCATTACCTAATCCCTCCTACACACTTAGCCTACATAATGTGAACGATACCAATCATCATATGTCATTGTTAAGCCATCTCCATCCATACCTAAATAGGAAATTGAAGATATATTTTCAGTTGGGGCTCCGACTGCTATAAACGAACGAGAGCCGCTTTTATAATCAGGATCGTCTACTGTGTAAACAGCTTTATTTGAATACAGATGTAATCCCGTTATAAGAATTGCATGATATGTCGCTACATTTGATTGGTTTTTTCCATTAATAGCAATTTGAACCGGTGCCCCTTTACGTAAACTTGTAAATACTGTATCAGCTTTTATTGCTTTACCCCTATACGAAAAACTTGTATCAACACACTTCGAATATGCATCTGAAATGCATGAAGGCGAACCAAGCTCACTTCCTGAATAAGAAGATTTAACCTTGTTATACACATCTCTTGCAGTATATGAATCGCCATCCATATAATTGGCTGTCATTGCAACGCAAGCTGCCCAACAAACATATTTCTTGTTTGTACTTGTTCCTACATTTACATTGCCAACATGAGAAACTGGTAAGTTTATACTTCCTAAAGAAGCGCCTTCTGAAGAAAGCTCCATTACTGAGTCATCCATGTTGACACTTCCTGCAATTTTGAACTCTTCCAGAGGGAAACTCTTGGAAACGTCATAAGTTAGACTTTCGTCATTTCCATCAACCCAAATCACATCTCCAACATCCTGTTGGAGATAGATATTTCTATTGTATGATATAAACGCATATTTGGAATCAGAATTAATAGAATATTCAAATTCCTTAGTAATATTTGTGTCAAAGACTGAAACCGGTGTACCATTGTCTTCATTTATTTCAAGTTTGCCTATTGCCGTGTCACCGCTGAATATAATAGTGTAGTATGCACATACATCTTCAGAATTATATTCATATAATGGTATAAGAGAGCTATAAGTTATTTCCGAACCAACAAAATCAGTGTTGTTCAGATAAATTGGTAGGCATTCTTCAATATATTCTTTATAATATAATGGTAATTCGCAGGAACTTTCATCTGTTATTGTTTCAGCACAAGCCGATGTTAATGGTGAAAGCATGCAAGCCGATACGATTGTTACTGCTATAAGTTTCTTCATGTTAAACATATTAACCTCCATAAATTTGGTCATTTGCCCTCAAACAATTCTTTGAGAGCACAACTTGTTAATTGAGTAATTCTTCACTGTAAACCGTAATAGTTTCAGTTTTTCCGTTTGAAGTTTTCACTGCAAAAACAGATTTCAAACGGTAAGTGCCGCTGGGTAATCCAGATATACTGTTGGTAACTTTGCCGGAAATGCTTGATATAGTGCCGTTCCAGCTTGCGCCGTCAACAGAGTTCCATATCCACAGTCCCAGCTTCTTTTCAAGAGTCTGTTCAATTTTGCAGCTCTTTACATCAGAATGACCTCTCAGCTTACTTTCGCATTTTACCGTTTTTCCACTGAGCGTTAATGTGCTGACAGCGTCAAAAGCTGTTTCGTAATATGGAGCAATAGAATCAGCGTATACACTTTCCGGAACAGTTGTTGCAGCCGCATTTACAGAAACGGTAGATATAGCTATAAGCACCGCAGCCAATACTACAATTCTTTTCATTTTTCTCACCTCCTGTTTTAGTTTTGAGATTTACCCTCTCAACAACTAAAACAATTTGTGAGAATCGCCGTTACAGCATTTGTGTCTATTTTTCTAAATTCGTAGCTTTTGCCAAATTCAAAAGTGACATTTTGTTGATATTGCCATTAAGAGTAAACAAGTATCCGTCCATTGTCCATACCACACCACACTCGCCATTGTTTTCGGGAATAAACGCTCCATTGCAGCCGTTGATATTTACTTCTTCCGGAGCTCCGTATTCTGTGTTGAAATTATGTACATCA
>CAKVHQ010000072.1 GCA_934749845.1 uncultured Clostridia bacterium | reverse complement strand
TTGAATGGCAATCGCTGTCGGGTAATGAAGTGTGGAGGTAATTAAATGAACGCGGAAATCGACATATCGAATGTTGTGCTAAGGACGGAGCGGCTCGTACTGCGCCCGTGGCGGGAATCCGACCTCGATGATTTTTTTGAGTACGCGAGCGTGGACGGCGTCGGGGAGATGGCGGGCTGGTCGCACCACAAAACGAGGGAAGAAACGCAGGCTGTCCTTACTTCGTTCATCAGCGGAAAAAAGACGTTCGCCATCGAGCGCAGCGGGAAAGTCATAGGCTCGCTTGGAATCGAGAAATACGACGAGGAGAAACTCCCGGAATTCAGTGATAAGTCGGGGCGTGAGCTGGGATTTGTGCTGTCAAAGGCGTACTGGGGAAACGGGTACATGGCGGAAGCCGTCCGGGCGGTGATAGATTATCTGTTTGGGCAGGTCGGGCTTGATTTTATTGCGTGCGGGTATTTCACTGATAATCCGCAGTCGAAGCGCGTGCAGGAAAAATGCGGGTTCGAGTTTTATAAGTACAGTAAGTACACGACGGCTTACGGGGTCACTAAGGACGAGTGTATCAATGTTTTGTTTGGGTGAATATGCAGTAACAGCGGGTTGAAATTGCTGATTTGGTGGGAATGTGCGGGAAGTAAGCGGAACTGAAAATGTGATATGGAATGAAATTTTACTGTTGCATTCCTTTTTGTTTTGCCTGTTTTCGGAGCATTACTGTGGGCAAAAATGTTGCTGTAATATAAGTTATCCGCAGTCAGTTGACGACTGCGGATTTGCTTTTTTATTCACCGGCAGCGAGCTTAACTCCACCACCGACAACTATCTGAACGACCTTGCCCTCTGCGATAAGCTGCTCGACAGCCGCAGAGAGTTTCCGCGAGATACCCTTCATGCCGAGCGCTTTTGCAAGTTCGGTGCGGTTCATCGGGGAAGTGCGGAGCTGCTCCAGAATTTTCTCACGGTATTCCGTATCTTTGTCAGAAGAAGCCCTTAGAAAGTACTGGTGAATAGGAATAGTTACAGAAAGAAAACTGCATTCATTGTCCATCTCGAAACATGGCATTCCGGACCCGTTTGCCCTTAGAGCCTTGATTGCATTCGGAAATCCTGTGTTTCTGCCCTCAATGAGTTTCAATTCTTTAAGGAAATCACCTATTCTGCGGTTTCGGTACACTCTCGCACGAATGCGGAGTTCTGCGATATCCTTGTCGGAAATACTCCGGTCAAAGCCCGGAAAGCTGGTTATTTCTATTGATTCAGAGGTGATGCGCACCGTGATAGGCTCTTTTTCCTGATATGATCGATGGTAAACAGCATTCGCCAGAATTTCCTCGATTGCCGCATACGGATAGTTTGAAATGCGTGTTGCTTCGGCTTTGTCAGCGGATTTTATTACTACCTCTTTGAGAGTATAGTTTTTGATAAAGGCGAGTGCGTCACTTAGCTGACGCTGGATAGGTCCGGTGAACACCTTTTCGGTCATGTTAGTTCCGGTCGGGTCAGGAATATCTACTACCTCTATACGTGCATAACGAAAGTACTTTTCAGGACGTTCTGAAAACATCAGCAGTCCGACATTCAGCGGTTTTACTGCCTCCGGCGGACCTGCGACAAGCTGCATATTCTTCGCAATATCCAGAGCGTCCATAGAAAGCGAATGCTCATATAATGAACTTCCTATTTCTTTCAGATGGGAACGCATAAGCCCAATGTCAAGGTCAGAAACATCTGCTGCAAGGTTGGGGCGGTCGTCAAAGGGAATATCCGTGGAGATGTAGAACAGTTCTTTTTCTTCCTCGGGTGAGGCAACTATTGTACTACTGAATTTGCGGATATAGTACAGTTTAGTGGATTTGTCAGAATGTACATCTTTAGCTGCTTTGTACGGTCTGCCGTGACCGCCGGAAACCCATATAACGATGATGTACTTGCCCTGAAAAAGTACTGGCTCGACAACCGGATAATACAGTGGTTCTAT
>CAKVHQ010000071.1 GCA_934749845.1 uncultured Clostridia bacterium | reverse complement strand
CAGCAAAAGTTGTGTTTGGTTTTTCTGAACTCAAAGACATTAGTTATACGAATGGCGAGAAAGACGGCAAGTTCTTCATAAAATTCTTAGGACGATTAAAACTGCTGAGTCGGTTGGATTGGGATGCCGTTAATGTTTCTGCCAAGCATTCTTTTGGTTGGGAGGTGATGAATGTGAAAAGTATGACAAAATCTGCACAGCAATCAGTGCCTGCAGGTATGGATAAACTCTTGGCGTTTCGCGCCACAGGTGATAACCATGTGTTTCTTGGCTATCGTCAACAAAACACTTTTGAAGTTATTTTTATTGAGTACAACTTTGGCGATATTTATTCCCATGGATAATTGAGCTGTTTTGATTCAAGCAAAAACATTCCCTATTCGAGTGGCGACAAGTGCAGAGCGATACTGCAATGGGGAACTATTTAGGCGGTACCATCCCGCACACCTAGCGAAAACTACTTGTATTTTAAATATTACTATGATAACAGAAGAAAGAAAAGCCTTTCGCAAGGAAATGATAAGTAAATTAGAAGAACAATGGAAGAAAGATCATTCTCCCGAAGACGACATTTTCTATTATCATCCTTCTGAAGACAGAATAGTACTTTCTCATGCCCTATTTTGGGTGATGACCCAAAATACAAAAGGCAAAATAGGTAAGGAAAAGTTCCTCTTACTTCTCCGCCAATTTCAAGAAGAGATGCTCGAAGCCTACTTGATGGAATCCGAAGATTTTCCATACCTACTGCGTAATTGTAACATCCTGTACAATGTCCTCCTTATCACACTTCCAAGCTTGTACAATCTCCGTATAGACTTAACTGCTCGCAAACTGGCTGCCATTTCTGTTGTTGCAGGCGGTTATGGTGGTGATATGCCAGAAGACCAGGCTTATGACCTCCTCGATGATATAGACTTCTATTATAATAATGTGAAATGCCGTAAGATAGAAAAGCTCTTGCCAGTATTGAATAAACTGGTAATTGAAGAGCAAAAGTTACTTTAGCTCATGTTATGGAAAATAACTTTTTTAAAAAATATTTGGCGGTATCATAGAAAAACTATATCTTTGAACGCAAAGTATACTTAATAAGGAGATTACGTTATGAATATAGAAGAAAAAAAAGCTGATTTTATGCGTCGCTTCAAGGCTTCAAGGGAACGGAAGGCAGAATACGTAGCACAAATGGAAAAGCGTATGCGTGATGACTATCGCAGCAGAACCGGTAAGGAAGCAGAATCATTTAGTGTATTGTAAGAATGAAAAAATTAGACTTAGCCAAGATTAATAGTTGTGCACCATATGCAGTAAAAGAAGACACTCAGGAAGGTGCATATACTTTTATCGCTGATTCTGGAGCTGAGTTTTCGATCGGCTTTATGCCAGATGATTTGATTCAATCCGATGATTCCTATGAATTTATCATAGGTAATCTCAATGGTGTGAAATCACCTCGTGATAAAAAGGTCAAAGCTACAGTTATAGCAATTGTAGAGGAATTCTTCAATGCCAATAAGGCGACGATGTTGTTCTTATGCTCTACAAGTGACAGCAAGCAATTGATGAGAGGACGGTTGTTTAAGAATTGGTTCGATACATATAAGTATCGTAATCGATTTACAATGGTGACATCTACTTTGTTAGATGAATATGGAATTGACAATGTGGCTTCTGTAATTATCAGAAATGACAATCCCAATCTTGGTAAAGTATTGGCAGAATTTGGTGAAACGATAGAAATGTTTAGCCATAAGCCAAGCATAGGTTAATAAATACATTTTCCCCATTCGAGTGGCGACAAGTGCAGAGCGATACTGCAATGGGGAACTATTTAGGTGGTACCATCCCGCACACCTAGCGAAAACTACTTGTAACATAGTAGTGACGTTGTAAAGGTGATATACGTCCATTCGATATAAACGTAGTTTTTTATGAATCCTTAATTCCGCAATACTATTATAAATTAAACTTTTTAAGTACCTGAGCAACAAAAAGTTGCCCAGGATTTTGC
>CAKVHQ010000070.1 GCA_934749845.1 uncultured Clostridia bacterium | reverse complement strand
ATCTAAAATGAGTAATATGTTTAGTAGTTGAAAAGTAGTTATGGCGCATTCCCTCCCTTTATAGGGCACTACTGTCCGAGATAAATTAAACAAAAAAAGTGCATAGTGAGCAATAATCTTGCTTTTACTCTAAAATAAGGTTGTCCAGACACAAATTTTGGAGACACTATGCAATATAAAAATAACATAATCGGAAAAATTTTAACACCTATTAATCGTAGAAAATTCAAGAGATTTGTAAAAAAATACAATGGTGACTTTGCTACAAAAAAACTATCTACGTGGGAGCAATTTATTGCTATTCTTCTCGGACAATTAACGAATTGTTCCTCACTTAGAGAAATTGAATCTACGGTCAAATTCCACGCTAATGAACATTATCATCTTGGCTTGCGTGGCAATGTTGCACGCTCAACATTAGCTAACGCCAATGAAAGACGTGATTGGAGAATTTTTAGAGATGTGTGTTTTGACCTAATTAACAATTTATCACTTTTTGAAAAACTTGAAACAGAAAATCTTGTAAAATTAATAGATTCATCACCAATTCGTTTAGATTTAGCAAATCACCCTTGGGCAGAAAAGACACAACGTATTGAAGGTATAAAGTTACATCTGATGTACGATTTAAGCAATTCAGTACCGACATACTTTGAATTTTCTGGAGCAAGAACAAATGATATCGAAATAGGCAAGAAAATGGATATTCAAAAAGGTAGCACGTACGTTTTTGACAAAGGATATATGGATTTCAACTGGTGGAATGATATAGACGAGCAAGGCGCCTATTTTGTAACACGTTTAAAAAGAAATAATGCAATAGTTGAATTGAGTGAGCTTCAAACCAATAATGAATTAGTTAGTTCACAACTTATTCGCTTGAAGAATAAAAGGCTAACGCATAGCGGTAAGAATAGTTGTAGAGAAAAGATATTAAAGCGAGTTATCGTTCAACGAGAAGGGAAAACTCCATTGATATTAGTAACAAACGATTTAAACCGTAGTTCAGAAGAAACAGCTGAACTTTACAAACAGCGTTGGCAAATAGAATTATTTTTCAAATGGATAAAACAGAATTTAAAGATTAAAAAGTTTTTGGGAAGAAGTGAAAACGCAATAAAAACACAGATTTGTATAGCAATTATTGCATTTGTACTTCTTCGATTAATGAAAAAATTGCAAGCTTTTTGTAAAGATATTCCTCTCAAAACCATTATTACTATTGCAAAAAATGGTTTGTTTACTAAATTGTCGGTAAAAAAATATTCAAAAAAGAACTCTAATGCCTTTAAACAACTGCATTTTAACTTGGTTATGAATGATTAAATTATCATGGACAGTAGTGCTTTATAGGGGGAGGGTAGAATTTCAAGTTGAGCTGTGCGAAACTTAGAAATTCGGGTGGGGGCTAATCATAGTTAATGGTGCATATGATGCACCTTACCTTGACAAAATAAATTGCGTTAATTAAACGAGTTTATATTTAAAAATTGTAGGGTGGGTAAAGACTGCGCAAGTAAGCAGAATTTGAAACAATCTTGGCATAGCGTACCCACCAATTACTTCAAATTAATACTTGAATTTTTACATTCAGGTGATATTATCAAAAAGGATTTAGTACAAAACTTCTTTTTAGAAGCTGAACATTATAAAACACAATATAGTTTTTTTAATATAAATAGTAAGAGGCTGAGATTTGTAACCCCGTAATAAAATCGGTGGTTTTAGGGTGTTTTGTTTTGCCGCAAAAAAGAAGGAATAATAAATAGGAGAAAAGGAAAAATGGAAGAAGAAAAAGTTATTTCCACACAAGACAGCTTAACTCCTAGTGCCACTGTTCACGAATTAAGCGACAGTGTAATGACAGGAAAAGCTGATTTTAGTAAAACTAAAATGTTTACATTAGCAATAGCAGCCGGTGCGTTTATTGCATTTGGTGCTCAAGTTTCATTAACAGTTATGACCGGTGACTCAATGATGGGTTGGGGCTTCACAAAGTTAATTGGAGCTATGA
>CAKVHQ010000069.1 GCA_934749845.1 uncultured Clostridia bacterium | reverse complement strand
TTGCTACCCTTGAAAGTAAAAAATTAGAGTTAGTTAATTTAGAAACTTTTAACTACTCTCCACACGAATTACTTGCACAAAGAGATTTAGAAAAAGAAAAAATGATTAGACTTGATACTTTAAATACTGTTTTAAAGACTAAATGGAATAATATGGATAAGTCTGAAAAACAAGAATTTATATCTAAATTTATTGATACTATTGAGATAAAAAAAGATAGTAAAGGTAATTTAATTCTTGAAAAAATTAATTTTAGAAACGGATTTATAAGACAATTAGTAAAGTTTTATGATGCAGGTATCTTTGATGTAGCAGTACCTGTTATGGTTGATAATAAAGAAGAATATATCAAAGGTAGCAGAATGAATGAAGAACAATTAGATAAATATCTATCTAAAATGAATGAACATTTTGAAACATCTTTTTATGAAATGTATGAAACAATTGATGAAGAAACTAATGAAGTTATTTTAGAATATCAACCAAAAGAAAATGAAAAAATTATAAGATTTGTAGCAATTTCACCTAAAGAAAAGTTTCCTATAACAGTAGATAATGTCAAAGATAAATATGGAATTATAAGCTACAAAACAAATAAATTATTAGAAAATTAGAAAGGATTTGATTAAATTATGAATATTGAATATGTAAAACAAGGAGATTATTTATTACCTAACTTTGTAATAGAAAATCAAAATTATGGAGAAATAAACAAGTATGGATTACTAAGATTAAATTATATTAAGAAACACAAAAAAGGATTATATCAGGCACTTTTAATGAAGAAAGAACTAACAAACCATCTTCTTTCAGTAAGTAAAGAATGCGAAGAAAGATTAAAAACTTTAATGGATAATTATATTAAAAATGATGAAAAACTATCTGAAAAAAGTAAAGAAAATAATCAACTTGAATGGGTAAAATTGATGAATAATTATAAAAATACTGCTGAAGAAATTATTCTAAAAGAGTTAATTTATGTCTGATGTTGTCATAAGCAAGCAAGGTGGTATTACTCCCACCACTACAAAAGAAAGGATAAACCTATAATGGCGACAACATCAATTTGGAGTATTAAGAATAATTTAAAGCAGTCTATAAATTATATTATCAATCCAGAAAAAACTCTTAATAAAGATTATGGTAATAGAGAGTCATATAGTTATTTAGAAGAACCTATTAAAGATTATAATTTTAAACAAGAAAAAGTTTGCTATGTAAGTTGCTTAAATTGTGATGAAGATAATCCTTGTGATGATATGGAGTTCACTAAAGAAAGATTTAGAAAGAAAGATGGAGTTCTTGCATACCATGCTTATCAATCATTTAAAAAATGAGAAGTTACTCCTGACATTGCTCATGAGATTGGAGTTAAGTTTGCAGAAGAAATGTTTAAAGATTATGAAGTGGTTGTTGCTACACATCAAAATACAAATCATATTCACAACCATTTCATAATCAACTCTGTATCTTTTAAAAGTGGTAAGAAATATAATAACAACCTAACCAATATATCAAAGATAAGACATATTTCTGATTCACTATGTTCTGAATATGGACTTTCAGTTTTAGATGAAGATAAGTTTTATAAAAGGAATTATACCAAAAGCATTTCAAACAATGAATATTACAAAACTCTTAAAGAAGATTTAGATAATGTTATTAGTTATTCAGTAACTTTAAAACAATTATTTGAAAGAATGAGATCACTAGGTTATAAAGTTTATTCTCGTAATGGTGTAATAACTATTTATAGAGATGGTGAAGATAAAGTCAGAATAGAAAATGTATTTGGTGAAGAATATTCAAAAGAAAAACTAAACCAACGATTATATTTATCAAAGCAAATAGTATTTAGACCTATGCCACAAAAATCTATCTTTGAAGAATATACTAAAACTAATAAGCATCCTAAAGGAATATATGGATTATATTTATACTATTGTTATTTGTTGGGAGTATTTCCTAAAAAGCATCCTAAACAATATCTTCCATACTCGATTAGAAAAGAAGTTTATAAACTAGAGCAAACTTCACAACAAATTAG
>CAKVHQ010000068.1 GCA_934749845.1 uncultured Clostridia bacterium | reverse complement strand
ATTCTTTGACTCAAAATGGAAAAAATGTAGTATACTTGTATTAGTTAGTAAGTTATTGCTACCTATTAATGTTGATAAGAAAAGTTATTCGACTTCTTCTTCACAGGCACCATTGAGCAATCTATTCTAACTTTTGTTAGATTTAAACATATAGTATCATTCTAATGAAGTTAGAAACTTGAAAAAGAAGATAAAAAATCGTGATGATAAAATTGAAGAGTTGGAATATGACTTAGAAGATGCAAATGAAACTATTGATGAGTTGGAAGATAAGGTATCAGAATTACAAAAAATTGTTGATTACTTTAAAGAGTTATGGAAAAGGTTTATAGAATTTTTACAAGACAAATTCTTCTCTAATGATAAGTATGACGATTTCATAAATGATTTATATAACGAAGATATAATTGATGATAATGAGATTGATATCATACAAAATAATAAAAATAATGATAAAAATGATGATTTTGAAAGATGAAATGGTAAGTAAAAGTTGCATAAAATAACTTTTTATGGTAGTATATACATCATTCAAGAGGGGGGAAAATTATGGAGAATAATAAATTTAAACAATTTTGTGGATCTATAGATTATAATACCTATAATAAAATTCAAAGTATTCTTGGATTTTCTAGTGTTGGTATGTCTTTGACTAGCGATTTGATATTATCACAATATCCAGTTTTAAATAGTTCAGTTGATGCTTTAGCATACCTTTCTATTGCTGCATTTTTAGGATTAACTTGGTCACATGGTAAAGATTATACAAGAGATATTAAACAAATTAGAAGTTTATATCAAAAATTTATAACAAATTATAATAAATTAAATAAAATATTTGATTTAAATGATCCTATTCAAATTTATACAATGTTTAATTACTTATTGTATAAAGGTTATTTATCTATAGATAAAAACTTTGAATTTTCAAATAAAGAAGCAAGAGATATTAATGGTTTATATGGCACAAATGTTATTACAGGTAAAGCAGTTTGTCGACATATATCTGCTATGCTTACTGATATTTTAAATAATTATGGAATTGAATCTAGTCAATTAGGAGTATATTCAATGGACTATAGTGTAAATGTTAATATTTTAGAGCAACCAAAATATACAAAAGAAGAATTAGTTAATTGGGTTCAAACTCATATAACAGATGAACAAACATATAGTATAGTAATGAAATTTATTGAAGAATTGGTAGATAAAAGAGGTCAAAGTATTGAATTATCAATAGAAATGATTGAAGATAAAAATATATTAAAAAGAAAATTAGGAAATCATGCTATAACTTTCTCAGTTAAAGATGGAAAAAGTTATTATCTAGATCCAACTCAAACACGAATTTATAGAGTGAGTGAAAATGATAAAAATGTATTATATAATGATGAGTATGATAGAGTTCCAATTAAATTATTGCTTTCATTTGTCTTAAATGGTTCTAAAGATTATTTGAGAATGAGAGAAAAATTATCACAACAATATCCAAGCATAACAAGAGAAGAAGAAAAACAAATGATTGAACAAACTATTACTGATTGTAAAAACAATATGGATATATTTGAACAATTTTATAATGAAAATAGTGAGTTATATAACGATATTTCAAGTAAAGTATTAAGAATTAAAAATTAAAAAGAGAAAAACTATTGTAAAATAAGATTTTTCTCTTTTTTATAGAAATATTTAAAAAAATAGTTTATAATTTAGATGTGAAGTCAGTGTTATATGTACTTGATTACTTGAGTTTGCGAAAAGTTGTAGATAACTATCACTATCGCACCAGATTGATAGGAAACTCGGACGCGTCCTGAGTTTAAGTAATACAGACTAACTAGAAATAGTTAGTTTTTTCTCATTTAAAAATATATAGTGACCGAAAAGTGACCGAATTAGACTGCTTTAAAAGCAAAGTAGGAAGACACGTATTTACTATGTCATCTCAAAAATGAATTGGAGAAACAAATACAATTGGAATTATTTCTAAATACTGAAATTCAAATTCAATTTAACAATTTTTGTTTTATCAATTAAGTGAAACTTTTTAATTAATAATATCTGT
>CAKVHQ010000067.1 GCA_934749845.1 uncultured Clostridia bacterium | reverse complement strand
GCTTTATATACAGTATCTGATATGTTATCAGCATTATATAATCCAAATCACAAAAAAGGTTCTGCAAAAGATAAAATTGTTATTGCAAATTCTTTAGCAAAACGTTTTGAATTATCAAAAGAAGATACTGATAAATTGAAGGTTGCGATATTATTATATGACATTGGTAATATGTTGTTACCAAAAGAAATTTTACAAAAAAGAACTCCTTTAACTGATAATGAGATTAAAATGATAAAATCTCACCCAGTTATTGCTGCAAAAGATATATTGAAACCTATATCTGTGGTTCAAGATATTATTCCAATTATTGAACATCATCATGAAAATTGGGACGGCTCAGGTTATCCAGGAAATGTTTCAGGACAAGATATTCCATTATGTTCTCAAATGGTTTTGATTATTGATGCTTATTTTGCATTAATTGAGCCTAGACCTTATAGACAAGCAAAAACTAAGAATGAGGCAATTGCAATTATTCGTGATGGTATTGATAAAAAATGGAATGCAAAGATTGCAGAAGAATTTATCTCTATCATAACAACTGATTCTCAAGGTTAATTAAATAATCTTTACCAATCGTTTTAAATATCGTTATAACCGTTATTATGTATTGTAAAAAAGTATAAATTTTTTGTTAATTTTACTTAATTTTTTTGACATGCCTTATCTTTTGGTGTGTAATTATATAATAATACAGTTTGGGTAGGATATGTACATAAAACAAATAGAAATCGACAATTTTAAGTCGTTCGCTACAAAAATAGAGATTCCTCTATTAAAAGGATTTTCAACTATCGTAGGACCAAATGGGTCAGGAAAAAGCAACATAATCGATGCAGTGTTGTTCGCACTTGGTTTGGCTACATCTAGAAACTTGCGTGCTGAAAAAATTGCAGACTTTATATCTACCTATACAAAACGTAACGAAGCTATTGTAAAAGTTACTTTTGCAGACGGTGAAAACGGTGAAGAATTTAGTGTTGCTAGAAAAATCAAGAAATCTACACAAGGCTATAACAGTGTTTACTACCTTGACGATAAGATTACTACTCATACAGAAATTTTGATAAAACTTGAAAAATACAATGTTACTCCAAACAGCTACAATGTTGTTATGCAAGGTGACGTTACAAGTATCATTGGTGCTACCGATAATGAAAGACGTAAAATTATAGATGAAATTGCAGGTGTTGCAGAATTTGACAGACAAATCAACCAAGCCTCAGAAAAGCTTGATGCTGTTGAAGTTAGTGTTAAAAATTCTTCTATAATGCTTAATGAGGTTGAAAACAGACTTAACCAACTTAAAGAAGAAAAAGAAGTAGCTCTAAAATATCAAAAACTAAAAGATGAAAAACACGGACTTGAAAGCCAAGTTAATACCGTAAAATTCTTTGATATAAAAACAAAGCTTGAACAAGCTCACGAAAACATTTTAGAGTATACAAAAAAGAAAAAACTTGAAGAAGTAAATGCAAAAGACCTTGATGAACGTATCAAAGTTATTGATAAAAAATACCAAGAAATCTGTGAAACAGTAAAAGAAAAAGGTGAAGCTCATCAAATCGAGGTTCAAAAAAAAGCAGAAGAATGCAAAGGTGAAATTTCTCGAAAAGAAAACTCATTTAACTTTGAAGAAAAACAAATTCAAGACAAGAAAAAAACTATTGAAAATTCTATAAATGGTATTGAAAACCACAATACTAAAATTGAGGTTGCAAACCAAAACATAAAATCAAAACAGGTTGACATATCTGTAACAGATAAAGAGCTTGAAAAACAAAGAGCCGAAAGAAAACGTATAACAGAAGATTTGACAGGTTTAAACGAAAATGTTGACCAACAAATCAAACATCGTGAACATTTAAGAAAAGAACTTGATACCCTAAAAGATAAAGAAACGGCTCTTATACAAAAACAAGTTCCACTTGAAACAGAACTTCAAAACCTAAACAATAAGATTAAAGATGCAAAACAAGGCATTGAAACATATAACAGTCTTAAAAATGATTACGAATCAAAAAAAGACTCTTTAGAGCTTCAAATTGAAACTTTAAGAAAAGAACAGCAGGATTGCAAAATAATCCAGCAAAACATTACGCACGATTATGACA
>CAKVHQ010000066.1 GCA_934749845.1 uncultured Clostridia bacterium | reverse complement strand
AGATAGCATATTGTGTTTAAGTTGTTCTTTCTTCGCTCTGCTTGGTGATGCTGAACAGTTGATGAAAACTTGTGGGCTTTCTTCTGCTAGTTCATCAATCGGGTCGATTTCATACATTATTGATGAGAAGAAGTTCTTGTTGTTCCAACAATCTTCGCAGATAGAAAGACCGTATTTGATACCGTTTATCTCGTTTGTTTTGTCGCAATCTTTGATGTTATCCATATCAAAGTGACAAAGTGTTTCAGCAGGCTGAACCCCAACAACTGGTGATGGTTCAATGTATCTATAATCATTGAATTCTGAATATGTTGGAAGAAGTGATTTTCTAACAATGCCTTGAATTTTGCCATCAGAAATTATTGCAAGTGAATTATAATAATTTTTACCCTTTGAAGTTGTGTTTTTTCGAGGTTCTACAAATCCTATAATAGCAGTTATATTTTGGGTAAGTTTAGCGATTTCTTTTAACCATTTGATGTTTTCTTCAACGATTACAGGGTGTCTGTCGATTGTGTCTTCAATAGGATATCCCATTAGTGCAAGCTCTGGAAATACGACTGCATCAAGTTCAACCTCTTGTGCGTAGTTGATGTATTTCATTATCTTTTTAGCGTTGTATTCTATGTCGCCTGCGATTGGGTTTATTTGTGCAAGTCCAAGACTGCCTTGTTTAAAGTCTTTTACAATGGTTTTTATTTCTTGTGTTAGTTCTTCATAGTTTTCTGTTGTTGATTTGTTTTGAAGAATTAAATCTATTTTTTCGCTTAAATCGTATAATTTGTTCATATCTTACCTCAAGTATTATGATATCAAAAAGAAAGTGGTTTGTGAATGAGATGTGGGAATTTTGTATGTACGCAGGGATTATTAATTAATTTGTAATGTGTAATGCGTAATGCATAATTTTTGTTCGCAGGTATTCCGAATCAAGTTCGTAATGACGCATTATGTATATATTTTAGCGTCATCCTGAATTCATTTCAGGATCCCCCTGAACATGCAGAACCGTTTAATTGTTCGTAATGCCATAGTTGAACGTCTTAAATCTTAACAATATGATTGACAATAGACCATGTGTGTTGTTGAATATAATTAAACTCTAGCCGAAATTTTCGTGCTGATTTGACGGCTTGGAGTAGAAAAGGAAAAAGGTAGTCGTTACCAGAATAAGTAAGGGTTCTTGGATTAATAACAGATTACCAAAGTAATAGAAAATAAAGGAGAAATTATGCCTACAATTAACCAGTTAGTACGTCAAGAACGTAAAAAACTAACAGACAAAACTAAATCTCCAGCTTTGATGAATTGTCCTCAAAGACGTGGAGTTTGTACAAGGGTTTACACAACAACCCCTAAAAAACCAAACTCAGCACTTAGAAAAGTTGCCAGAGTAAGATTAACAAACGGATTTGAAGTTACTTCTTATATCCCAGGTATCGGTCACAACCTACAAGAACACAGTGTTGTTCTTATCAGAGGTGGTCGTGTAAAAGATTTACCAGGGGTTAGATATCACATCGTTCGTGGTACACTTGATACAGCAGGTGTTGCGAATAGAGCACAAAGCCGTTCTAAATACGGTGCTAAAAAGGGAGGTAAGAAATAATGTCAAGACGTTCTAAACCTGAAAGAAGAATACCTGCTCCAGATCCTATTTATAACAATGTTGATATTTCTAAGTTTATAAATAGAATTATGCGTAGAGGTAAAAAATCTTTAGCAGAAAAAATATTCTACGGAACAATGGAAAAAATTAAAGAAAGAGTTAATGATAATCCAATCGAAGTGTTCCAAAAAGCTTTGCAAAACGCAACTCCATTATTGGAAGTTAAAGCTAGACGTATCGGTGGTTCAACTTACCAAGTACCTTTGGAAGTTAAAGCTGATAGAGGTTTCGCATTGGCTTCTTCTTGGTTGATTGCTGCTGCTAAAAACAGAGGTGGAAAATCATTCATCGAAAAATTAACAAATGAATTGATGGACGCTTCAAATGGCGTTGGTGCAGCTTGCAAAAAACGTGAAGACACTCACAAAATGGCTGAAGCTAACAAAGCTTTCGCTCATTATAGATAAACTTAATTTTGAGAGGGCGACATTTATAAAATGTCGCCCTCTCATTTTATATAATCCCCACTATCCGAATTTGAGAG
>CAKVHQ010000065.1 GCA_934749845.1 uncultured Clostridia bacterium | reverse complement strand
GGAACCAGTTTTGTACCAGTATACCATACTTTTTAAATTTTGGGGTGCATTTGTGCATAAAAATAAGGCTGTCGCACGGGATCCCATGCAACAGCCTTATACGCCGCTTTTCTCAGATCGTTCCATTCCGGCTTGCCGACCGGGTGCATTTCAACCAGTGGCAAATCTGCCGGACGCACTGGTAAAAATCACCATGCAGCTTCAGTTCAGAACGCTCAGCAGCTGTCGGCCTGCCTCCTGCTGCGATTCCCCGGCGGGCAGGCTATAACGATTTCGTACAACAAGTAGCACTCATGCGTAAAACCGGTTGCATGAGGGCTGCCCGCGGTGATGTGGGTGGTTTTCAGGATAATGTCATACACATCGCCTACATCGGTGCCAATGACGACCTGATACTGACCGGCGGCTTCCATGACCTTGAGCACACCATTCAGATTTTTGATCTCTTCGGTCTTTGCCAGAGAAACATCTTTCAGTTTGAAACGCAGACGTGTAACGCAATGTGCCAGCGAGACAACGTTTTCTTCACCGCCGACCAGCTCGACAATGCTTTTGGCAAGCACGTTGTAATCTTTTGCCATGGTTCTCCTCCTAATGCTTTTCTTGTTTTTTCATGTTTTCACAACGATCCTGCGGCAGGGGCCCACTGCTTTGAGATTCTAGAAATAGGATATCATTTTTTGAAAAAATGTGATAGAATAAAATTCAGCAGAATAGAATTATTCGTCGTTTCCAATTAGAACAAAACAGTTCAGAATAGGACAAAATCATGACTTTAAATGAATGTTGTGCTCTTGCACAGGATATGACGCGCATCCCCATCACCGTTTTGCAGACTTCTACGGACTGTATACTCTTCTGCACACAGTATCAGTTTCATCCCTTACAGGAATATCTTCTGCCGCGTACGATGGAGCTGTTTCTGGAAGGACTCTCGGAAAACGAAACGGTCTGCGTGACCGATCCCTTCCATATAAAAACCCTGTTTTTTCGGATCGGTTCCGTTCCTCTCGTGCTTGGCCCGTTCTGTACCGAGTTCTATTCCTTAAATGACTGTGAAAGCCTGCTGCGACAGATCGAACTCAAAAACTTTTCACCGGAAGAACTTGCTGCACACCGGGGCAAGATCCCGGTGGCATCAAAGTCCAGTCAGCAGCATATCATTCACTGCCTGTTCCGTGCCATGGAGACACCCATTCCAGAAGATTACCGAGAAATCAATTACGACAAGAAGAACGTCCGTACTATTTTTCAGGATGTTGACTCTACTGTTCCCTATGCGGAGCTTGTTGCACAGCGCTATGCGCTGGAAGCCACACTGATGACAGCTGTTGAAAACGGCAATGTCGTAAAAGCGCTGGAAAGTTGGAATGAACTGCACAATTCTGTTGCCTTCTTGAAACGGTTGGGACAAACACTGGAAAGCGCCCGGGTTTCGGCTGGCATTACCCGCACAGTTATCCGCATCGGTGCAATGCACGCTGGGATTCCTCCCATTGTCAACGACCAATTGTCCTCCGCCAGTGCCTCCATCATTTGGGATGCCCACACCATCGACGAGATCAATCAGGAACATGAACGTCTGATCCGCGAATACTGCCAGACCATCCGACGTAAATTGACTGCCGGATACAGCAACCTGACCATCAGTGCACTGTATTATCTGGAGCACTCCTATGCACAGGCAGTCACCGTGCAAAATATGGCAACCGAACTGGATGTTTCCCCGAATCATCTGATCTCGCAATTCAAAAAGGAGGTCGGGGTCACGCCGCTCGCCTATCTGAATCGCATTCGAATGCAGCACGCTGCACACAGTTTGGTGCACAGCAGAGCACCGATACACGAAATTGCAGAATCCGTTGGCATCATGGATGCAAACTATTTCGTCAAACGCTTCAAAGCAGAATTTCAGGATACTCCGAGCCAATACCGTGCTAAATATTTTCAATGACGCAGTTGAAATTTTCTCCGGTCGAGCAGCGAGAAAAGCGGGCAGGTGCGTGGCACGGAAAATGTATAACGATTTCCATAACCGTTGTCAAGTTGCACCAAATAGTTCTATCCGCACATAAGAAAATCCGAGCCCTTCTCCTATTGAGAAAAGGTTCGGATTTTCTATTTTAGCGGCAGTCCTCCCGGTAGACATTCCTACGGATTGGGAACCGCGGGCTAAGCAACAGCCCACTGGGC
>CAKVHQ010000064.1 GCA_934749845.1 uncultured Clostridia bacterium | reverse complement strand
GAGCGACACGGACACGCTGTTGAGTCATTTCCATCCACAACAGAAGATTTACCTTGCGGAACTGATGCGACAATCAATGAGGGATGGCTTGACCTAAAGGTGCGAAATGAAACAGATAATACTTTTCAAATTCAAATAGATTTTGATGAGAATTATATGTATGGGAGTATTTTTTCGCAAAGGCAGATAAAAGAGAAATATACGGTTTTTAACCGTGATGTTTCTTATTTTAGAAAGAATGAAAAAATATATCAAATTGCTTCGGTTTGCCGTTCCAAGCGTAATGGTGTTGAAGAAAGAGAACAGGAATTGTATGTCAACCAATGCGAAATCACTTATGAGTTGCCAGACAATATAAAGATTGAAGAAAGAGGGATGTGAAATGCAGAAGAAAACAATAGCTGTTATTTTTGGAGGAAATTCAACAGAATATGAAGTATCATTACAATCGTCATATTCTGTTTTTGAGAATATTGACAAAGAGAAATATGATGTTTTTCCTATCGGGATAACAAGAAGCGGCGAATGGTATCACTATACAGGAGATATAAAAAAGATAACGGATAATACTTGGTTTACCGATAAAGAAAAGATGAGTTCGATTGTCGTATCACAAAATCGTTCTGTAAAGGGGTTTATCGAATTTAAGGATAACAAGACAAATGTTATCCAAATTGATTTGGTATTCCCTGTTTTGCACGGAAAAAACGGCGAGGATGGCACTTTGCAGGGACTATTTGAGTTGGCGGGGATACCCGTTGTTGGTTGTGATACGCTTTCCTCTGCTCTTTGTATGGATAAGGATAAGGCACATAAACTTGTCAGTCTTGCGGGTATTTCCGTACCAAAATCGGTAGCATTCAAAAGTTTTGATAAGGAAACAGCATTAAAAGAAATTGAAGCAAAATTAAGTTATCCGTTATTTGTGAAACCTGTCCGTGCAGGCTCGTCTTTTGGAATAACAAAAGTGACCGATAAGGAAAAACTCGAAGCAGCTATACAGTTAGCATTTGAACACGATGCCGAAGTCATTGTTGAAGAAACAATAAAAGGTTTTGAAGTTGGATGTGCAATTCTCGGCACAGATGAACTGCTTGTCGGTAGAGTTGATGAAATTGAGTTATCAAGCGGATTTTTTGACTATACCGAGAAATACACTTTGAAAACATCGAAGATATATATGCCTGCAAGAGTTGATGCAGAAACTGAAAAGAGAATACAGGATACAGGTGTTGCCATTTATAAGACCTTGGGCTGTTCGGGCTTTGCAAGGGTTGATATGTTTTATACAACTTCTGGAGAAATTGTATTTAACGAAGTCAACACAATTCCAGGCTTTACTTCTCACAGCCGTTATCCCAATATGATGAAAGGGATTGGTCTGTCTTTTGCAGAAATGCTCGACAAACTGATAGGCTTATATGTTAAATGAAGACGATTGAATTAAGCAAAAAACAAATCTACTGCGGTAATTTATTGCTTGTGAATGCACAGTATCCACTAAAAAATGACAACGCTGACGATTTAGCTCCCGTGGATATACGCTTTCCAGATGTCCTCGTAAAGCGTGAAGTTGCAAATGTACTACAACTGATTTTTGAAAAAATATCATCGGGAAATTTCATTGTCCCCGTAAGCGGTTTTCGCTCGGAACAGGAACAGGCTGCTATATATGATGATTCTCTTAAGGACAATGGAAAAGCATTCACCCGAAAATATGTTGCCCTTCCAAATCACAGCGAGCATCAGACAGGACTTGCTATTGATTTGGGGCTATATTCGGATCACATTGATTTCATTCGTCCTGATTTTCCCTATGACGGTATTTGTGAAATGTTCCGTGAAGCGGCACCGAGCTATGGCTTTGTTGAGCGCTATCCGGCAGGAAAAGAAAAGATTACGGGAATCGCACACGAACCTTGGCACTTCCGCTATGTTGGTTTTCCGCACTCGGCAATTATGGCGGATATGGAGCTCGCTCTTGAGGAATATGTTGAGTTAATTAAAAACTATACTTTGGAACATCCTCTGCTTTATAAAGGAACCGAAATATACTATGTTCCGGCTAACGGAAAATCAACAGAGATTCGTCTGCCAGAAAAGTCGATATATCAAATCTCCGGCAATAATGTAGACGGCTTTGTTGTGACTATTTGGAGGAAAAGCCAATGAGTGATAACAAATATTATACCGGCATTGACTGGATGCGTTTGATTGCCGCTGTTTTGGTTATTACAATCCATACATCACCGCTTGCCAGCTATAACACAACAG
>CAKVHQ010000063.1 GCA_934749845.1 uncultured Clostridia bacterium | reverse complement strand
ATCAGGGGCTGGTGCTGTCCACCATGAAGGATGAGGATGCTGCACAGGCAATTCTGGATGTTTTTTCGTCGTTTATCGCGGATGAGATCTCCGATTTCAATTCCAACGTATACTATACCAATCCTGATTATCTCCGCTGCTCCTATCTGGAGGGCAAGATGCTTGCTTAAAAAAGGATTATTATAATGGCAAAAAATCAACATAATGCAGGGCTTCATTATAGACCTCTCAATCAACTTGGATTATCAAACTTCAATGATCATATAGAAAATCCCATTGATAGTCGTTTTAAGTTTAATCCTCCCCCTCTAAAATGTGGTAAGCTTTTTGGACTTCGCAAAGTTGATCGTCAAAAAGAAGAGCTTCAAAAACATTGCCCATGGCATCCGCTTCTAAAAATGAAGGCATTCACATTAGAGATTGATGGAGAAGCTGAATACATTTGGTATTGTAAAGAATGCGATTGTTATTACATGAACCCCTTTTGGCGAAATGGAGAAAAACGCATCCTTGATGTTTATCATAAGGTTCCTGTTCGCCGACTTATAAAAACAGCTACATAACTTTTTTTATGATTTGCCGATTGCCGAAAAGCAGTCGGCATTTTTGTTTTCATCGGCTTCTGAGGTGATTATTCCATACGGCGGCTTGAACAGCAACGGAAAGCCCTCTGCGGTTTGCAGGTCTATTGAATGTCCGTGCTCCGAGCCGTGTTTTTTATCCACCCATCAACGAAAGGCGGTGCTTTATGCAGTTTTTGACCCACATTATTTTTCTCCTGAACTTGCTCAAGACCCTCATCAACCACTTCAGCTAAGGACGGTGACTGAATGGAAACCGTTCTCAAAGCCATTGCCGACTGGATCAAAGGCATCCTGACGGCAGGCATTATGTCAAACCTTTCCGGTTTGTTCGATGATGTAAACGCTCAGGTTGGCAACATCGCACAGCAGGTGGGCACCAAACCCTCCAGCTTTGAGCCGCGCGTTTTTGCGATGATCGAAGCACTTTCCCGGAACGTGGTGTTACCCATCGCAGGCATCATCCTGACCTTCATGGTGTCTGTCCGAATTGCGGTAAGCCTGTCGTGGAGCGGGAAAAGGGCTGGTTCTGCGAGAACCGGGAGTGCCGTTTCGTGCTGTGGAAGAACAATGCGTTCTTCAAGCGTCTGGGCAAGCGGCTGGATTCCCATGTGGTGGACAAGCTGCTGCGGGATGGTCGTGTGCGCCTGAAGGACTGCCGCAGTGCCAAGGGCAAGACCTACAATGCCACCGTGCTGCTGGGCACCGAACCCGATGGCCGCAGCAAGTTTTCTCTGGAATTTGAGGGTGGGTGCTGATGGAGCAGAAAAAAGAAGCAGTCTATCTTATCAACGATGAACGCTACCTCCACCTCCGGGAAAACGGTGCAGGAGTCGGCTTTGCCACCTACAACAAGGTGACCGGCGAGCCGCTGGAAAGCGGGCAGATCTCGGAAAAGAATCTGCCGCCAGATGGACAAAACACCATCCCTGCCGCCCGGAACTGGTATCTGTTTGAACTTTCAGACGATGACCGTAAGGCCATCCAACAGGAAAGCGTAAAGATCCTCGAAAACATCCCGCAGGCGGGCATCGGCAGGCGGCGCATCTGGGAGCCGGAAACGCTGCCGAAGGATATTCGTCTCATCAACAGCCACTATGACGACCTCTACCGCATTCCCGATGGCGGAGTTGTACAGGTGGATTACCCGGATGGGCGCAGCTTTACGGCACGGCTGGAACATCTGGATGATTATCACTTTGACATGGGCGGTTTGGGCAATGTGTTCCACATCTGCCAGTTTGCCGAGGTCATGGAGCGTAACTGTGCAGACTTCTACCCGGAGATTCAGACACAGGACGAGCAGGCGGCATGGGAACTGGGCGGCAAAGGCTACCTTGCCATCCAGTCCTATGAGGATGGATGGGACTACACCATTTACCACAGCGATTATTCTGTGATGGACGGCGGGCAGCTGAATGCCCCGGAACTGACCATTCAGGAAGCCCGTGAGCAGATTCTGGAAGCGCACCACATGGAAAAGGGGCGGCGGCTGTTGCAGGACTACGATGCCGTCATGGACAAAGTTGCGGAAGCCGAGGAACTGAGTGCAGACCATCGCCCTTCCACACTGGAAAAGCTGGCAGAACTGGCAAGTGATACGTCTGCGCCAAAATCCTCTGCACGTTCTGCGCCAGAACTGTGAGGTGGACGATGCAGCAAAAATGGAACCAGAATTTTGACGGTGAACCCATGACGGACATCCCGCAGAAGTTTCTGAACGCAGGGTGCGATGTTTATATGGTGATGCAGCTGCGGCATGACGAAAAAATCCTCGATGAAAG
>CAKVHQ010000062.1 GCA_934749845.1 uncultured Clostridia bacterium | reverse complement strand
TTCTTTTTGTTCAAACGCACGCTCCTTTGACTGTCCCACCGTGGCAAAGTCGGGCGAGAAAATCAAAGTTCCAATTTCATATCAGGCGCAAGGGCGCGGATGTGTTCCGCCCTGCACTTGCTGCTGGTGGCTCGTTGATGGCTTACAAGTGCCTGTCGTTATGCGGTCTTTTCAGCTTCTTCAATGGTTTCGGCGAGAATCTGCTCCATGCAGGCTTCCAGCTCATTCAGATAGAGGGCCGGTCGCTGCATGGCAAAACGGAGAACTTTTTGCTTTTCCGGGTCAGAGAGATAGCTCTGATTGTTCTTGAGCACCCGCTTCCATGTGTTTTTCATCATTTCAGTAGCTGTGCTCAAGGTTTTGTAGATCCGCATACGCACCCTCCTTTATCTCTCCTGCTGCGTCTGCTCTTCCTCCCGGAAATAGGACGCAACATTCTGCTTTGCGGTTTTCAGCTTGAGCGGTTCTTCCTTGGCTTCCTTGTACTGCTCGTAGAACTTTGCCTTTTCGGATGCCATTGCAGTATACTCGGCTTCCGGCTTTTTCGGGCTGGGCAGCTTGGTGATGTCGTTTGCCTTGAAATAGGCTGCTGCCGCCAGGTACGCTGTCCATTCTGGCTGTATGGTAATCTATTCAGGAGTATGCTATACTCAAAGAAAATTCTTTGGTGATAAGGATGCGTATAAAATGAATAGTGAAAGGCTTATGAATGAGCAGCGTCTTGCGTTGCTTAAAACGATTCGAAAAGAAAATCCATCCCTGCGCCGCTATATGAATGACATTATTAACGAAATGGAGAATCCGGAGAGTGCATTTAATACGGAAAAAATGACCCAACCAACTGATTTGGATAGGACGACCGCAATGCGTCTGTGCGATGCCTTTGCTGTGGCGAAAATGTATTCAGAAAAATATCATTTGGATTTTCCAGAGTTGATAGAATTTGTTTCAGAAGAGACTGTTCTGTTGGTAAAGGAGAATAAAGCTATGGCGTCTGGACAGTTCAAAAAGAGTATTGAATATAGCATAAGAAAACGTTATCCATTTAGAAATCCATTGATTGCAAGAGATGAATTAAAAAACTGTAAGAATTATAATAGATACGATGAAATCTACGACCTTGAAAAAATTGGTACTACTGACATGGATGTTTCGATACATGATTCAGTTTTGATTGAACCAATGGGAAATCTGACGGATAGTGAATATTCTAGAGATACAGTTGAAAGCGTTACAGATCATCAGATTTTCGCTGATAGCATTGATAAGGCGTTAACCGAGCTTGATCCGATTGAAGAAAAAGTCCTACGTGTTCGTTTTGGATTTGAGGACGGCCATCCTCATACTTTGGATGATACTGGGAAGACTTTTGATCTATCCGGAGGGAGAATGTGGCAAATAGAAGCAAAGGCCATACGAAAACTGGGCTCAAAAAGACACTTTCCATGGCTAAGGGAACTTTTGACTGGCTGTGAATTTTATTGTACACCTGTCAGAAAAAGTCCTTCCATTATAACTCCCAACAATAGAGATGCAAACGTTTTTCATATTTTTGATTGCTGGAAATTGTATTGTAATTGTGGAAAGCGTGTGCAGTTTGGGGAAGCGGTAAAGGTCGGAAATAGATTTTGCGATATTTTTTATTGTCAAAAATGTGGAAGAATATATGAAATCCAAAATGGGAAGCTAAAACCAATTCTGTGGTACCGTTTGAAGGAATATGAATCGAAAAGTTCTTTGGAAAGAGAGTAATAAGGTCGGATGTGACATTGAGGACTAAATATATGTGAGTTCTAAGGTGTGCGTTTTGTTGTTCGGCGTGTCGTGGTGCTGGGAATTGCTAGGGGTCGATTGAACATTCGTTTTGGTCATTGTACCTCCTGTCTGTTCGATAACTCCTCGGTGAAGTTATGTAAGCACGACACGCCGTTCCATTCGTGCCGCTAGGCACGAATAATGAGCAGGTTTTGGGGTGGGACCGCGTTTGCGTAGCGCAGCGGAGCAATGAAAGCCCCGGTGGGGCTTTTAAGCGGCAGAACGGTCTGCGATAGCAGATGGAGGGGCTTTGCCCCGACAAGCGCTACCCCAACAAGATCACTTGGAAAACTCGCAAGAGTTTGAAAAGTGAAGTCCCGGTAGAGCACAAGATTTTCAAGAATTGAAAATTTGTGGCCACGGGACGGTTCTTGCCCTCCACCGCTGCGTTCAAAATCGTTTCCGGGTAGTTGTTTCCGAATTGTTAAGACGCAAAAAAAAAATACCGCCCACGCAGCGCAGCGATGATTTTGTCGGATGAATCCGCGGCAAAATAAATCGGGGGCGTTGCGGGGCGGTATATTCTTTTTTGTGGGCTCTACGATGTGGCCGCGTTCGATAGGAACACGGCCATATTTTAACGCAGGCGCTGCCTTACGCCTGATTGATCTGGCTCAGGATGCCGTTCAGCTGCTCCTCGGTCAGGACGTGGAAATCAATCAGCGT
>CAKVHQ010000061.1 GCA_934749845.1 uncultured Clostridia bacterium | reverse complement strand
CTTCTAATGAGGCTGACAACAACATTATCAACAAGGATTCTCTTAAAATCGCTGATTCTAGCATATACTCTTCTATCAAGAATGATGGTACGTTTGAAACATCTAACGTTAACTTCATTAACTCTTTAACTAACTCTAATACGGCTAATCTTTTCGGTAATGATACACTTAACGATATAAACAACACAGGTAATATCGTTACTAAAGGTTCTACTACTGTTAATGGTACATTAACTAACGAAGGTACTGTTACTACTAATGATACTAACATTTTCAACAATGTTAGTAACTCTGGTACTCTTAACCTTAATGGTAATGATACTATCACTACTATTACTAACTCTAATCAAGTTACTTCTACTGGCACTTCTAATATCACTACGGCTACTAACGATGGAACTATTGATTTCAACGGTAATGATACTATTACCACTTTAACTAACAACAAAACTATTAACACTACTAACAACACTAATATTACAAACTTAATTAACAATGAAAATGCTACAATTTCATTTAGTGGTACTTCTGTTATCAATGACATTATAAACAAAGGTACTATCAACTCTGTTGATAATACTACTTACTTAACTATTAACAACTCTGGTACTATCAACCTTAACGGTCAAGATTTACTTACTGGGGATATTACTGGTGACGGTATCATCAATATCAATAATTACTCTACTCTTTCCGGTAGCATTAACTACGAACACAACATTAACTTAAGCAAAAATGCTACTCTTGAAGTTTCTACTGGTACACTTAATATTGATAACAACGATACTTGGAATGGCACTATCTTAATGTCTGATGCTAATGGTACGTTCAACTTCAAAGGACTTAAAGATAATGCTACTAATACTACTATTACTGCTAATCTTGGTAATTTAAATATCCTTGATAATGCTACTCTTACTATTGATGATACTAGCATCATTGCAAAAGATGCTATCGTTAACATCACTAAAAAGGCTAGCATTCATATCAATGGTGGTAATGTAAACTTAAATACTCCTGATATTTGGGAAGGTTCTATAACTCTTGATAATGGTACTTTAAACTTTGAAGATTTAGATACTAACGGTATCATCATTGCTAACAATGGTAATCTTAACGTTATCTCTGGTACGCTTAATATCGCTGACGGTAGTTCTATTGATACTAATACTACTCTTAACATCGCTGACATTGCAAATGTTGCTCTTAACGGTGGTATCATAACTATTGAAAACAACGACACTATCAACGGGGTTATCAATGCCTCTAGTGGTACACTTAACGTTAACAACAGAGAACTTAATGTTCCTATGTTAAATATTGAAGATAGTAATATCTCTAAGGTTAATGTTAACTTCACTAACACTACGGCTAATCTTGTTAATGGTACATTCGATAACTGGAATCTTGGTACTCTTAATGTTAATGAAGATTCGCAATTCAAGTTAGATGTTGAATTAAATTCTACTCGTGGAACTATTGATACTATTCACGTTGGTGCTAATTCTGTTGGTACTATCAGAATTACTCAAGTTGGTACTATTGATACGCCATCATTTACTGAAACTAGAATTATTCCAGTCCTATTCAGAGAAGATGCTCCTAATGCTGATGGCAAATATAACATCAACATTAAATTAGATGATGCTCTTTATCAACAATATTATTACAAGTGGACTGTTAAAGATTATGCTAACAACAAAGATAATCCTACTGAATATATTGTATTTAACGATTCGTTCATTGGTGAAACTGGTATCGGACTTAATAATACTCTTGATAGTATCATTTTCGGGGTTCTTAAAACTGAAAAAACGCTTCATCAAACTAACATCTATGAAAGCACTAACATCGCTCGTTCTTACAACTTCAGAAATCCTACTACTGTTCAAGAACAAGTTGATTTAGGTGAAACCGGAGCAGGTAAGTTCACTGTTAACGGTGCTAATGATAATGCTGATGATAGCATCATTGATCTTGGGGGTTCGCAAAGATATTCTGGTTTCAACCTTGTTAACAATACCGATTTCTACATTAACAATGTTACTATTCAAGCCGGTTCTACAGTTCTTGAACTTAACAACAACAATGCTTCGGCTACTATCAAAAATGTTACTTTCGATAACAACTCTATTGCTATCAACAACATTCTTGGTTCTGTTTCACTTAGCAATGTTATCATCAAGGCTTCTTCTAATGAGGCTGACAACAACATTATCAACAAGGATTCTCTTAAAATCGCTGATTCTAGCATATATTCTTCTATCAAGAATAATGGTACGATTGAAACCTCTAACGTTAACTTCATTAACTCTTTAACTAACTCTAATACGGCTAATCTTTTCGGTAGTGATACTCTTAACGATATAAACAACACAGGTAATATCGTTACTAAAGGTTCTACTACTGTTGATGGTACATTGACTAACGAAGGTACGATTGAACTAACAGAAACATCAAAAATAAATAATTTAATAAATGCCGGTACAATCTCATCTGAAGATAATACAACATATAATATAATTAACAACTCTGGCAC
>CAKVHQ010000060.1 GCA_934749845.1 uncultured Clostridia bacterium | reverse complement strand
CATACAATTCGTAAATTCGCTGTTGGTTACTTCAAGCTCCTGATAGCTTCCCTCTGCAAAATGATAGAGATTGTAGAGCTTGCAGTCCTGTATCTTCATCGAGCCGTTATCGCTGCTGATGAAACAGAACCCGTAATTTTTCTGCTTGGACGCCCCAGTGCCGCAGAAAATAATTTCGCAGTTGATGAACTCAAGCTCTCCATCCTCTTCGATTTCCATACTGCTTTCGTTGCCGTTTTCCCAGCAGTAGATCTTGCAGTTTTCAAATACCGCTCTTCCCTCGATGGTAAGCGATTCGTCGAAATGTATCTCCTTGTCGGAGTACAGCATTTCCTCGCCTGCTTCAATAGTGTTTCTCATAATTATCCTCCTGTTATTTATACTGCCCGATCATCTTATCAAGCTCCGCCCTGTATTCCTCAACAAAATCATCAGGCGCTATGACCTTTACCCAGCTCCCCTGCGAGAGCAGATACATCATTATCCCCGTGCCGTAGACCTCCGCTTCGACAAGCGCCTTGCCGCCGCTGATATCCAGCACCACCGCAGTCGGAAGCCTGTCCAGTATCGCCTGCAAAGACGGTCCGCTAAACTCGAACCGGATAGTCCTGCACACGCCCGGGAACATGAACTGTATCTTCTTCCGGAGCGCTCCCTCGTCGAAATCCACGCCGTGCGGAAGCTCGAATTTCGTGCGGTGTTCGATAACTGATGTGATCCTGTCCACCCGGAAATACACCGGAGAATAGCTCTCGTCCTCCGCCTTGTACGCGATGAGATAGAAGTAATACTCGCTGAACATTATCGACGCGGGACGTATCGTGTGCGTTACCCGGTCGCGGTTCATCTTGTAGTAAGTTATCGTTATCTCCGTGCGGGAGCGGATATCCCCGGCAAGCTTCCACAGCATATCCACAACGCCCTCGGAGCAGTCGTGACGTACCTCGCAGTAGTGGTACTTTTCCTTGGAAATAAGGCTGTCAAGCAGCGCCTTATCCTTGGTGGAAGTGAATCTGCGGAGCTTCCCGATTATCTCCAGTAATTCCGGCTTGCTGAATGCGCGGCTCCCTATCAGCACCTTTATCACCGCGAGGGTTTCGCTGTCCCGCAGGAAATCGTCTATCCGCAGGGTGTAGCACTTTGCGCTCCTGTCGTAGACAAGCTCCGCGTGACCAGTTAGCTCCCGGTTTTCCGCCAGGAAACAGCGTATCTCGCTGATATCCCGGGCAATGCTCTTGGCGGAAACTCCGTATTCGTTTGCAAGCTCCGTGACCGTTATTTTTTCGCCGCGCATTCCCCGCAGGAATATCGCAAGGCAGCGTTCGTTCTTTTCTGTGCTCATATACCCTCCACATTCAGTTCATGTTTGCATTTTACTCCATTTTCCGAACCAATTCAACACATTTCACGAAATTGGGTAAATAATTATATGCCCGCATTTCGGACATATTCTCACGGATTTGCTTTTCAGCTTTGCACCGCAGCTGGGGCAGAGCGGAATCACCGGCAGCAGCTTCATGCGTATCATCTCCATTTCTGATAACATTGTACCATTCCACTGGGACACGCCTTTGTCCGTATAAAATCTTTCTGATATGCAAACATTACTAAATGTAAAGTTCCTGCATACTCAGTATATCACAACAACAGCTGTTTGTCAATATATTCTTTACTTTGAGTAAGTTCAGCAAAATCGGACAGTATGATATACTTTTATTAAGGGGGCGGTCAGGATGGGGACTCTTGGCGAAAGACTACGCGATCTTCGCAGCAAAAACGGAATAACACAGGCGGAGCTTGCGGAAAAAATTTTCGTGAGCGAAAGCTACATTGCGCTCATCGAACTGAACAAGCGGAATCCCAGCACCGAGATACTCGGGAAGCTGTGCGATCACTTCGGCGTTTCAACGGATTATCTGCTGACCGGGGAATCCTCCGAGGACGATATCCTGCACGTCAAGGAATGGCGGAACATGGTTTCCGGGCGAAGCGACCGTGAGATAACCAGCGCGCTGAAGCTGGTGCGCTCCTTTTTTGAGAGCGTTGACGAAGCAAAATGACCTTTACCCGGACGGGCGGCTGTCCGGGTGATTCTGTATCATTATCGTGAGGTGATACAGTTGACGGAAAAGGAACATCTGATCTCAGAGATTGCCGGGCTGCTTTCAGACCGGAGCGCTGACGAAATTCAACGGATAATTCAGCTTGTGAAAGAATATATTTCGCTGGTTGACGAAAACAGAAATTCCCCCGAGAAATAATCGGGGGAAATTTCGTTATACCTTTGAAAGAAGCTCCGCTTTTTTCGCGTTGAATTCTTCGTCGGAAAGTATTCCGGCTTCCTTTAATGCGTTCAGCTTTTTGAGCTGTTCCAGCGGGTCGTCTGCGGGAGCGGCTGGCTTGGAAGTGTCCTTGTTCAGTTTGCCGAGTATCTTGTTTTCGCGGAGGAGGTCGAGCAGCTCACGGCACTTCTGCGCCTGGCCGTATATCGAAACTCCGGTGAGCATTTCCACACGGGTCATCAGCTCGTTGCCCTCGTC
>CAKVHQ010000059.1 GCA_934749845.1 uncultured Clostridia bacterium | reverse complement strand
GAACTGAAAAGACAAATCATGATAGGTGAGATTCCTCCGGGAACCCGCATGATGGAAGTTGAGCTTGCCGATGACATGGGTGTGAGCCGCACACCGATAAGAGAAGCCATACGAAAGCTCGAGAAAGAGGGGCTGGTAAGTATCGAACCGAGAAGAGGTGCATACGCATCGGATGTGTCCATTAAAGATATGGTGGATGTGCTTGAGGTCAGAGAGTTTTTGGAAGGCATGGCAGCAGGCCTTGCAGCCAAGAAGATTACCGAGGAAGAAGTGGAGAGGATTAGGACTGCCACTGCCGCATACAAAAAAGCGGTTGAATCCGGAAACACTGAGGAGATTATTAAGGAAGACGAGATTTTCCATAAGCTTATCGTTGATTGCAGCGGCAACAAAACGCTGATTCAAATGATTAACCAAATCCAAGAACTGGCGCTTAGATTCCGATATATTTACTACGAAGATTTTTCCAGATATAAGAACATGCCTTACGAACATCAGGAAATCATGGATGCAATCGTAAGCGGCGATGCCGAAAAGGCAAGAGAGAAAGCCGATTCGCATGTCCTCAGACTGAAAGAATTCGTCGTAGAGCAAGGTGACAAAATCGTAAAAGGTCAAAACGCATAATGAAATGAGAAACCAAAAGGAAAGTTTAGGCTTTCCTTTTTTTTGCCGGTTTTACGGCGAAATGAAGGGTAACCAAACTTTCGTGGGGTTTCCCAAACTTTAATGGGGTCTGCCCGTGGGGGCTGATATGATTTTTTCCAAACTTTCGTAGGGTACGAGAGTGGGGGCAAATTTTAGGGTCTGTCCATGGGGGCTGATACCAATTAGCATAAAACAGTGACCATTTTACGGCCACTGTTTTTTTACGCACTGATTTCTGAAATTCGTTATTTATTGTTTTTCTTGTATGGGCCTCGAACTTTGCCGGTGACCTTCCGAAACTCTTTTTCCTCTCGTGGCTTGGAAAGTATGGGTGCTTCCACACGGAGTGCAAACAGAATTCGGTTGCGGATATGTTCAAAATTACTGTAGCCGCGGGCGTTTCGCTTCATATCTTTCGGTCTGCGATTCAGCGATTCGGTCGGACCGTTGGAAGGCCTGACCTTTCCGACCTTTGTATCGACGATAGAAAAAGATCGGATAATCGCACTGCGATGCTTTTGAAGAAGCCTTGCAAACTCGCGAAACAGAGAAAAACCGCAGCTTTTGTATTCGGCTATGAGTGCATCAAGTTCAGATGCAGCTTTCCTTTCGTCGCCGGCACAATTGGCATTGAAGCGAATGTATTTTTCCTTTAAATCACGGATTTTGCGAAGGGAAGAATCCATTTGAAAGAAATGTTCTTCATATGCGTAAGTGTCCATGTAGTAGCGAAAATGCCTGTCCCAGCGAGAGGGTGCGTTGTAGTTGATGTTTTCAACATTTGTCAGCATAATCCACTTGTGCTTTTTCAGAAGATAGTATTCATCGGACTGCGGAAGGCGAAGGGAGCGTCCAGCGTCCTTTTCTTTCTGCTGTTTTAACGCTTCATCGCGCGTGCGATATTTATTCTGCATGGAAAGTAAAAGATTCATGATTTGCTGTTCTAAGAACTGAACAACATGAAAAGAATCTACGACTGTTTGTGCATTGGGGAAATATTTATCTGCGAAAGAAAGATACGGGTTGTACATATCACAGATGAGGTAACGAACCTGTTTGCGCTCTTCTATCGGGATAGATGCAAAGTATGGTTCGGTTACGCTTTGCCGCCTGCTGGGAATCATGTCTATGGGCTGTCTGGATGCGAAATCAAAGAGAAGCAAAGCGTATTCGCATTCGTCCGGTATTTTTAGGTGTACCTCGTCAACGCTCAAAATTTCGCCAAGAGGAAGTCTTTTCATGTTGACGAAGCGATCAAAGACTTTCAGCACATAGGTATCTGAAACATGAAATTTGCGTGCGATGGAGGCAGCGGATAAATTCAAATCCTTAAAGCTTTCAAGAATGAGAATGTCTGTGAGATTGGTACTGCGGCGTCCCGGAGAGATGAATGCAAAATGCTCATTTTCTTCGTGCGAACAGGCGGGGTTGATGCATTTCCACCTGCGCTGTTTCAGAATCAGGCGCAAGGAAAAACCATCCTGCATCATGGGATGATTGACGGAACGTTTTCGGATACCTTTGGAATGCATACGTGTTTTACAATATGGGCAGTACTTGGGAGAGGGCTTGCGCTCCAGTGTAATCTCCTTGCAGCCATCCTGCACATTCACGGAGCTGATTATGACATCCGGGTCTTCTAAATTAAGTAATTTTATGATATCATTCATGTGTATTCCTTTCTCGAGAAAAATCAGTGCAATTCGATTTTAAAGAGAAAGCAAAAAAGAGGCAAGATAGGAATTCTCCAATCAAGCCTTTTTTTTGTATACAATTTGAAAATCCATCCAAAGTTTCATGGGGTGAATTCCAAATTTCTATGGGGTTTGTTCAGCCCCCACGGAGTGCCCCCATTTTTGCCAGCCCCCACGAAAGTTTGGTTACCCAAAAAACTTAAAAAACTTTGCATTTTCCCACCCTTTTTGGCAAAAAGGGTGGGGTTTTTTTGTTTGAAACAGTGTAAAATCACAGACAAGAATATGCCAAGCAAGACGCG
>CAKVHQ010000058.1 GCA_934749845.1 uncultured Clostridia bacterium | reverse complement strand
CGCTTCGCAAGCAGGTGCCTTTCACCGTCCCTCGCTTACATAATATCTTCAACCAGGTTTACAACAATACTTTCAACTATTGCCCCACGCTATTCATATCACCACGCTCAAACGTATGCTCCAATCTCCTGAACCAGTAGACCTCAAACTATGGACGCGTTTGGGTGAAATCCAATCTTGGCACCGCTGCATCTCTCTCCGCTATGACTTCTACAAAGGCACGCGAAGAATGAAATTGCTGGATAGCAATGAAATTCGGCAGCTGAGAGATGTGTGCGTGTTTGAAATAAATGGCATGGAGGTGTTTATGTGAAATGTTTTATCTACATTTGCAGAAACTTTAAAAAGCTACATCTATGAAGAGACTCCTTTCTACTCTATTCTGCTTGCTGCTCGTTGTAGCTGCATTCGCGCAAACCTCCAATGGACATTTGAAGTATATGGGCATTCCTATAACGGGAACTATTGCTCAATTTCAGGCAAAGTTGGCTGCAAAAGGTGTAAAATACAATCAACAATTGAGCAGTATGTTGGAAGCAGGAACAAGAAGTTTTAATGGAACTTTTGCTGGTAATAAAGTGACAATATTCGTTTACTATGACATTCGTTCAACGATTGTGTACAGAGTGAAATCTGTCATTAAGGATTTGAAGGAAGATATTGCTGAACAAAAGTATGCGTCCATGCGTCAGTTGTTTACGCAAAAATACGATGAAATCTCTTATGGAGAACAAAATGATAAGGAGGCCCTTTCTGTATATACTGATAACGGGCGGATTGATATGTATATATCAAAGAATTCTCTTGCTTATCCTTATGAGTATACTGTTCATATCGACTATTTAGACGCCGCAAATTCTGATAGAAACGATGATAGCAAACTTGATGACATTTAAGATGAAATTTGTAATCGCTTAAATGCAGACCTCCCTTGCTAGTTGATGACTTGCAAGGGAGGTTCACATTTATCTTATGTCAGTCTGATGATTAAACGGAAAGTCTATTACATTGACGCTTATCTCTTTTTCTTCATCAATACTTTAACTTCTTCTTCATTATAGTGTATCGTTGTGCCATTCATATATTCTATATCAAGGGACGTAACAACTAAACGCTTTGCTGAATAGTTGTAAATTACGCAGTCCCAATTGCTACTATCATTCCTGCCTGGTTTTAGAGGATCCGTATATTTCAGTTTCATACCATCTCTTCCTAATTCGTCGGAGATGATGTCTCCTACTGCATTGTACATGGCACATTGTTGTTTTGATTATACTTTACGTGTTTTATCTAATTGTATATAGCACATTCTAATACTCTGCATACCACTGATTAACTGCAAAAGTAAAACTTTTGGGCAGCTTAATAATAGCATGAGGTAAGTGCTCCTCTTCATAGATCATTTCAATTTGATCGTCCATTGAAAAGTAATCTCCGAACAAGCTATCGCAGTAAGGGCATCCAAAGGAACGATAACTTTGTCCGCGTGTTTTGCTATACCTTGGTTTTACCTCACCCATTATTATGTTTGAATTCGGTAATGCTCGTAAATATTGAGTCACACCATTGGCAATATTTTCGTCTGTTGGTGAAATTCCTTCAGAGAACGCTAATCGAAAACTCACACCTTTGTCTGATATAAGTTTTGATACCCAATATTGGTAGCTTGGTCGATGACATTTCCAACATTTTTTTTGATAAAAGCAAACTTCTACGCTTGATATAGTTTCTATGTTAGCATATCTCACCTTGCCTACAATAATTGAGCGTATGAATTTCTTGAAAGGTATTTTTTGGTCGTTGACACATACTTGTTCCTCTTCTGTTATGCTGAAACATGGCATCTTGTTTTCATAATAACATGATGATTTAGAGGGAAGCAAAAGCCAACAACCACATACTCTTTCTTTTCTCATTTCACTATATTGCTCCTTTACGTTGCGAGGCGCTTTGCTAATGTTAAAAGCAACTTTATAGTTTGTGAATGTAATAACAATATCAGCTTTCCATTTGTCTTTTTTTACCTTTGTTTCAATAGCTAAGTTTAAATTATTAGCTACATCAATTATTTCTCTTATGGCTTTTTCTTTATCCATAATTAAAAACGGTTTTTATCGCTACTCATGATTCTTGTAATTCTCAATCTGTTCCAGTACCTTTTGGAAAACTTCTTGATCCCACTGAGGAGGATACCCCTCCTTGTATATCAAGTAAGTCAAATCTATTGAGAGCTAACTTTTTAAGTTATTGTTATTCGCAAAGTCTGCATAGATGGTTACATCATCAACTAAGAGCTTTATCTTCTTAGCAAGCTCTATACATCGCATCACACTTAATACAGATAACATCAATAGCCTTGCAGTTTCTGACGGCAGCATTTACATTCATAGCCACCCATCCTTGTTTAATTAGTTCTGCAACGACAAGACTTTCTCCTATAGCACCTGTCATTTGAGAATCGTTTGTAATCATAGTCGTAACATTTTATTTGTGAGAACTTTCCAAAAAGACAAAGGGAGAAACACATTTTCCAAATGTGCAATTTCTAAGAACATAGGTGCGATTTCTTCAGGTTTATAACCAGCTATGCCACATGCGATAGTAGTCTTTACTTCTATTATATGCGTGCTTTTTTGCAAGAAGGAATATTGAAAGGATTAAAGATCATCCATAAT
>CAKVHQ010000057.1 GCA_934749845.1 uncultured Clostridia bacterium | reverse complement strand
TACAGGTTGCTTTCTTTACATCCCGTATTTCTGTATGCTGATGTCCAGTGGCTTTTATCTCTTCTGTTTTTGTCTCTTTACATACATTACAGGTATAGGTCATAACGCCTGCTTCGGTACAAGTGGCTTTTGTGGTGACTTCCCCTTTATTCCAATCATGTCCTGTGGCTTTTATCGTTTCTTTCTTTTCATCCCCACAGTTCTTGCAGACAGAGGTTGTATAACCGTCTTCGGTACAAGTCGCATCCTTATGGTCTTTTACTTTATAATCATGTCCTGTAGCTTCGATCTCTTCGGTTTTTGTTGCTTTACATACGTTACAGGTATAAGTGCGGATACCCTTTTCGGTACAGGTAGGTTTTGTTGTTACCTGTCCATCATCCCATGTATGCTCTAACATAGCGATGGTTTCTGTTCTGGTATCCCCACAGGTCTTACAGGTATATGTCTTTACTCCGGTATGGTCGCAAGTAGCTTTCGTCGTGATCTTGCCATCGTTCCATGTATGCCCTGTAGCGGCAATGTCTTCGGTCTTTGTATAGTTACAGTTCGTTTCAGTACAACGATAGGTTTTAACACCCTTTTCCTCACAGGATGGCTTCTTTGTGACCTCTCCCTCATCTAATGTATGGGTATGGCTCTTTCCACAGCCATCCCTCTGGCAGGTAGCTGTTCCATCACCATTATCTTTCCAGTCGTGTCCGAGTGCCGGACGGGTTTCATCATATACCCATCTTCTGCGTCCACAGTCCGCACAGGTCGCAACAACCATTCCTGCTTTTGTACAGGTAGGGTCTTTCTTCTCACTCTCTTTATCCGAGAAAATGGAGAAATTATGCTCTTTGGTTTTTCCACAGACTTTACATTCACAGACGGATTTATTTGTGCCGGTTACTTTATATCCCCATGTATGACCAGTAGCTTTTACAACATCATCGTAGGTATCTCCGCAAACAGAACAGGTGTGACGGGTAACACCATCGGTTGTACAGGAAACTTCGCTGATTACTTCTGTATCCCATTTATGTTCATGTGTCTGTCCACATCTCTGGCAGGTCACCGTTCCATCGTCATTTTTCTTCCAGTCGTGTCCTAACGCTGGATGGTCTTTATCCTCCTGGTCTACCTTATCCTCACAGCGGCTGCAGGCATAATGGTTGATCGCCGGAGTTGTGCAGGTAGCAGGATCGGTACGAACAAGCTGATAATCATGTCCAAGCGATTTCACTGCTACTGTTTTTGTATCTCCGCAGTCGGTACAGGTAAAGAGTTTCTTTCCGGCATCCTTGCAGGTTGGCTCCACGCTGTATTTCCCCTCATCCCATGTATGGATATGGGTGGTCTTGCAGCGGATACAGGTCTTGGAGTTTTTATCCGAAGAGGTTCTCCAGTTATGCCCTAATGCTTCACCGGAAGTCTCATCTTTTTTATCATGGCAGCGGGTACACTCTTTATGGACAGTTTTTGGGGTAGTACAGGTTGCATCATCGGTACTGACAGTCTCATATTTATGTCCAAGTGCTTTGATTGTCGTGGTCTTTGTCTGACCGCAGACGGTACAAGTATATTCTGTTTTTCCTGTATCTGTACAGGTAGCGGCAGTTGTACCAGTTTTCTTCCAGATATGCGTATGGGTCTCTCCACAGCCGTCTCTCTGGCAGGTAGCTGTTCCGTCACCGTTGTCTTTCCAGTCATGCCCGAGGGCGGGAGCGGTTTCTTTCTTAATTTTATAGGAATCAATAGAATTACAATGATCTTCTGCAGGGTCGTTGCTATATCTTGAACAAATAAACTCTGTAATTTCTGGATTTTCACAATCTGCTTCCTGTATTACTTTATTCTTTACATAATCATGTCCAATAGGAGCAGCTATATATTCGTATTTATAAGCCTTACATTTAGAGCAATAATAACGGTTAGCTGTTGGCAGTGTACATGAAAAATCAGAACTATGATGGTAATTAATATCCAATACCCATGTATGCTCTCCATTGCAAGAGGAATGTTTATTAAGATAACTTATTGGAGATATTTCATCCTCTGTTGGCCCTTCTTCATCTTTATACTTTGTTTCACGATAATTACATTTCACATAATCTGAACCCTGTAAAAAAATCGCCTCTCCTACTCCATATGTTGGATTTATATAATACCACTCTCCATCAATTTTCATTAACCCCCATGCATGATCATCATCAGAATTACCGCCAACATATAGCGTATCTATTCCCACACAATGGCCTATATAACAGGCTAATTCTGCCATTCCATTGCATACCGCTTTTTTATCAACCATTGCATACATACCGCTCTGATTGTGTTTATAATCATAGTCATAGATAACATTTTTATTGATCCACTTACATACCGCATACGCCTTGTCATAATCCGACTTTCCAGCCACATCCATGTCTTTCACGGCATTTTGTACGCCGGTTTCGTATTTTTGGAAAAAATCTTTATCGAACCTATAGTTAACAGAGACTCTAATTACCCCTTCATATCCGGTATTTGTTTTAAGAAATTCCGTAACATAAGTATAAAAAGATCTTAAATTTTCATAACCACCGGAACGAGAATAGGAAAATGATAAAATTTCATGCTTTGTTACATCATTTCCAAGCATCATCCATTCCTTGACTTGATTTTCTACATCGGATGTTTTTAATGTAGAAATATCTTCCGTTGTCTTGATTTCAAACGGAATATACCCTTGAAAATGTTCTGATTTTCTATCTGCTACAAGGTCTATTGCATATTTAGCAATATCTTTCACAGCTTCCTGATACGAATTATAAGATTCTTTTTCAAAAGTGTAATCATATAATGTATCCGTATCACTT
>CAKVHQ010000056.1 GCA_934749845.1 uncultured Clostridia bacterium | reverse complement strand
CACCATCTCAAAGGTCTTGCGGTCGATGATTGCTTCGTGAGTGTCCTTGAATATGAGAATGTTTTCGGGATCGTTCTTCAACCGTTTCTTCAGCTTGTTAGACTTGGAATAGGTTTTAAAATTCACGGTATCTCCCACATATTCCTGATTGGACAGCATCTTGCGGACGGTATTCTGCGCCCAATGATACGGTCTGCTTAAATCGGGATTCCCCGATTTGTTTCCGCTTGTCTTAAAGGCGTACACGCTTGGGCAGGTAATCTTCTCGGCGGATAGTCTGTCGCAAATCTTCACGATACCAGTTCCGCTCAATTTCGTATGTAATCCAGGCGAGAGTAAAACAAAAAGACTCGCACATACATTGAGACGGAAACACAAACAGGCGAACAAAATTGTTCGTTTTCCATGTTTCGTGCCGATGTATGTGCGAGCCTTAATACTCTGAAATTAAAATATGTGGCACTAATATTCAGTTTTTATCCGACATCTGTCGATAATTCTATTATACCATACGCAGGAAACTTTTGTCAAGGTAGGTGCATAAAGCGTGTGGAATATGGGTATAATGAGGAATTTGTTCAAAATATCTTGTGGGAAAATGCAATAACTCCTTGCAAAATACGCCGGTTCGGGTTATACTATGTTTAGCAAGGTTTGGAGGTTACTAAACATGGCGAATAATGTTTCTCTGTTAGAAGCTGCTACTTTTCTTGGCGTTAGCAGAGCCACTTTAAGGAATTGGGATAACGACGGAAAATTAACGGCAATCCGAAATCCGGTTAACGGCTATAGGATGTACAACCTTGAAGAGTTAATAAGCATAAAAAAAGCAATGGGAAATATGTCTGTTTCTGACCCTGTACAAAAAAAGGTGGTTGACAGCAAAACCGTAAAACGGGCCGTTAGCAAACTTCATTCAATCATACGAGATGGAGATGCTAATAGCAATATTATCACTCATTTTGATGAGATTTCAAAGTTACTATTCGTTAAATTATACGCTGAACAGAATGGTGAAAACATATTTGAAAGAAATGCTTTTGAAAATGACGATATGTATTTTGAGCGTATACAAGAAGCGTATAGTAGTTCAATAAAAAATGCTAAAATAACAATTCCGCCTACTTTTGATCAGATTTTATTGCCAATTGACACTTTGATAAAATGTGGCAACGAACTTTGCAAAATAAATATATCTTCTGCAAATTGTGATGTTAAAGGTTTAGCGTATGAAGACATCATAAAAGGTACTTTTGATAAAAGTGATAATCAACAATATTTTACGCCTTACCAAATTGTTGATTTCATGGTTGAAATAATGTCCGCGTTCTTGCATGGTACAGTGTGTGATCCGGCATGTGGAACAGCAGGCTTTTTAACAAAAGTTCAAGATGTTGCGCCTCTAACAGCTCTGTTAGGCCTTGAAGTAGATGAAAGATTGGCATGGGTTTCGTCTTTGAATTTGCTCATTCACGGAAATGATAATTTCACTGTGAGAGCGCTTTCAAACGGAGGCAGTTTAGGAAATGGAGCAGAATCTTATTTTGGAAAGATTGACTGTATAATAACCAATCCACCCTTTGGCAGTGATTACACAGATGCCGGTATCTTAAACAGATTTTCTTTGGGAAGCGGTAAAACATCCCGTAGACGTGGAATCCTTTTTATTGAACAGGCTTGGCAATTATTACGGGAAAACGGTACCGTTGCAATCATTATAGACCAGGGAGTTTTGAATGCCGGCTCTAATTTAGACGTTAGACAATTCATTTTAAACCACTTCAAAATATTAGCAGTTATAGATTTACCAGATACAGCTTTTATGCCTTATGCTAATGTTAGTTCGTCTATTTTGATTATGCAAAAAGCCGCTGGCAAAGTGGAGCAACCGTTAACCTTTTTTGCCAAATCTCAAAATGTAGGCAGAAAGTCAAATGGAGATGATGATATTGTCTATTCAAACACAGGCAATGTAAGTCTTAACAGCGATCTACCAGACATATTAGCTCAATGGAAAAAACATTGTGACGGATTCTCTATACAGGACACTCATTGCTTCTGTGCCAATATTACACAAAACATCTTTAACGACTCTTCTCTGCGGTTAGATTATGTTTATCATCATCCTTTCAGAAAAGAAAGCCTTTTGCTCTTGAAGAGATCAAATTATCCGCTATATTCACTCGCTGAAATATGTGAAGAACGCAATGAATCATATATTCCCGCGACAGACAGTGAAGCTACAACAATTATGTTTACAGGATTGGCCAATATCGAATCTTATACTGGTAACATAGCACAAGTTATCACGCCGACGGCATCTATAAAAAGCGCTGTAAAACGTTATGAAGTGGGCGATATAGTATTTTCAAAAATGAGGCCTGCTTTAAGAAAGGCGGCAGTCATACCTTTTCCTGAAGGAGGGTTTGTTTCTTCAGAATGTGCTGTTTTAACAGTAAGGAAAAATGAAAATGATGAATTTATTATCGATCCTGTACTATTATCTGTTTTGCTTCGTTCTGATTTTGTATACGGTCAGATTATGGGTTGTGTAACGGGCATCGGACGCCCCAGGATTAACGCAAAGGATTTGCGTAACATCAAAATACCTGTTCCGCCAAGGGGAATACAAGAAAAAGCTCTGTTATCTGTTAAGACAACTCAAATGTCTGTATCTCAATTAAGAGAAAAAGCACAGCTGCTACAAAATGAAGCAAGTGAATTAGAACAATCCGCCATTAATGCCGTAGCGAAGATTATGTCAGGAGAATAACTATGAACAAAAAAGAAGTTATTACTATGTTGTCGGCTACTCCATCGCCAAAACAAATTGCACAATGGTTAAGAACGCAGTATTTTCCGGAAATCGTCAGCCGCTTTAATCATGAATCTTCTCGTAAGAGATTTGGTTTATACCAAAACGAACAACTACCCGCAAACGAACGCAACCTTACAGACGTACGTACTCGAATGGGAGTATTAATTGAATTTGAGTTGGCACGCATTTCAAATGACCTATTACCAGAAATAGGAATAACAGATATTTT
>CAKVHQ010000055.1 GCA_934749845.1 uncultured Clostridia bacterium | reverse complement strand
AATACGCTGAAATCTTTTCTCGCGTTGACGCTGGCATTTATCATGGTGCTCGGCGTATCGCCTATCGGTGAGCTTGCCGGTGTAGATTGGGCAGGTCTTTTCGCGCCCAAAGCCGAGGCGGCGGGAAAGACATACAAGGTCGGCGACATCGTCGAATTCGGCTATTATCCGCAGAGTAAGGTCACGAATTCGTCGCTCGTTTCCGCTCTCGATAAAGTCTCAAAAAACTGGATCAGCTATGGCTATTACAGCGGCGACGGCAAGGAAACCTCGGGAAGACCGGGTGATTGGATGAAATATTCGGATTTTGTTTATAACGGAGCGAAATACCGCGCGGTTACCTTTTCACAGTATAGACCAAAAATTGTGTATGGAACCCACGAAGGGTCATCTCAATATCAGAAAAGCAATGGATACACTGTTAACAATATATATTATTTCAAATATGAGCCTTTGAAGTGGCGTGTTCTTGATCCAGCAACAGGACTTATCCTTTGTGAGAGTATAATTGACTCTCAGGATTTCAACAGCTTCTTAAGGCCATTGCCCGCAAATTTTTTGGATTTACCGAATGAGGATGTATTGGCTATAATCAGCAAAAATTACTATGAGAGAAGTACTATAAGGAAGTGGCTTAACGCCGATTTTTATAATACTGCTTTATCTTCCACGCAGAAATTAAATGTTTTAGATTCTCCAATGGGTGAATTTTGGCGAGGTAGTGAATACTGCTATACATACTACGATAAGGTATTCCTGCTTAGTAAAACAGATATGGAAAACACTACATACGGTTTTTCGGCAGAGAAAGAAAACTACTACTTGCGTAAGGCAAATGGTACCGATTATGCAAAGTGCCAGGGGTTGTTTGTTGCTAGCAGTGGGTGTTCAATCCAACGGTTAAGTACTCCTAGAAAAAATACTAACAATAGCGATTTTGCAGATGTGATCGGTGCAGGTGGCGGTTTTAATACTGGTTTGGTGTCGGTGTACGACACCAGCGCTGGAATCCGTCCTGCTTTAAGACTTTATGATTTGAGCCGTTGCTTGAAAAAAACATCCTCAGAGCGCGATGTCTTTATCGCTAACATGCCAAAGCTCTCGCCGGACGATGCAAAACAGTTTCTCGGATTTATATATAAAACCGATTTCTCAAAGGTGGATATTACGGATGATATCCAGTATAAACTGCTTACCGGCGATCTCTATGATACGTCGCTGACCGTCGATGAAATAAAGGCATATATTTTGGCCTTTTGCACGGTGACCGAGAGAACGATAAACAGCTATGTAGAAGAATCCATGGCGGTTCAGAATTTTACCTGCAATAAATTGATCGAGAGACTTCAAAAAGAGCTCAAGGGTATGAAAACTCCGGAACAGGAGTTTGTGTTGAGCTACGCCGGAAAACTCAAGGATATGGTTGAAGATGCGTTTGTCGGAATCATGGCGGGCGCGGTTTCAAAATATACGGGTATATATATAACCGAACAGGTTCTTGATAATGCTTCCGGAATAATTGCCACTATAGATTCCGTCGACGCCGTTCCGGGCAAGATAGAGAAGTTCTATAACAAAGTTTATATCGGCGTGGATGCAATATTTTTTGTGATTTCTCAGGAGCTTATCGGAAGATACGGATTCTTTAACTCATATGTTTCCAATCGCGACTGGGCTGATTCTGCAGATGACCCTGCGTTCAGGGCACTTGTGGATTACAACTATATAGCGTATGCCGACAGCACATTGTTTTCATATGCCATAAATCTTACAACCTGGATAACCGGGAAGGAGAGCTGGAATAAGCACAGAGACGATATAGAGCGATGGGCGGAGTTCTTCTGGCAGCTTGATCAGTATCAGACAGCAGAAGAACATCATTGGACAGCGGAAAGATATGCGCCGTCCTGCACCCAAAACGGCTATACACGCCATGTGTGCGCAACCTGCGGCAGTGAATATATCGATTCATATGTCAATGCCAAAGGTCACAATTATGGCAGCACTGTTGTTGCCCCGACTTGCACAGACGAAGGCTATACACTGTTTGTCTGCAAAACCTGCGGCAGCTCGTACAAGGGAAATCTCGTTTCGCCAACCGGGCATAAATACGAAAGAGTGATTTTTGTACAGCCAACCTGTGAAAACAGGGGGTATACTTTATATAAGTGCAGCTGCGGCGAGCAATATTATGAGTATTCTGCGGCGCTTGGACACAAATTCTCGGAGAAAACGGTTGAACCGACCGAGAAGACGCAGGGATATACACAATATACCTGCGATGTCTGCGGATATAAAACCTATGACAATTATAAGGATCCGTTGGGTCATTCGTTTGAAACCGAAGTGGTCGCCCCGACTTGCGAAAGCGGCGGCTATACTGTCCACAAGTGCTCGCTTTGCAATGAATCTTATACCGATAACGAGACGAATGCGCTGGGTCATGACTATAAGCGCGAATTGAAAAATCAGGCAGCTTGCGTAAAAGCAGGTGCTGTTACTTTGACTTGCAGCCGTTGTGCAAAGTCATACGATGAGGAAATACCTGCGACAGGACATTCGTATCAAATCGAGTATAAAATTGAGGCTTCGTGCGCAGAGGCAGGGCGTATCGGATATGTCTGTCAATGCGGTGATAAATATGAGGAGCAGACCGGGGAAGCCCTTGGCCATGATTTTGCTTTGACAGAGAAGACCGAAGGCAGCTGTACCGAGGATGCGGTTTCGATATATAAATGCACAAGGTGCAGCGAAGGTTATGAATCTTCGGCAAAAGCGCCGGGACATACATACGGAGTTGATTACGACACAGTAGTCGAAGGAGATTGTACGCATTCGTCATATAAAATTAAAAAATGTACGGTTTGCGGGTGCGAAAAATATTTTGATATATCGGCCGCAGAGGGACACAAATTCTCCGACTGGCAGACCGTGACTCCTGCCACTGCGGAGTCCGAGGGAATACAAGAGCATGAATGCACTGCCTGCGGACAGAAAGAAACGCAGACTATTCCGAAGCTCGATTTCATCTATGGCGATGTCAACGGAGACGGCAAAATAAACGGCAGAGATGTTGTTAAGCTT
>CAKVHQ010000054.1 GCA_934749845.1 uncultured Clostridia bacterium | reverse complement strand
GACATGGGTAGATGATGAGTTGTTACAGAATTTATTAGTACAAAATGGATTGGCAGAAACTTATATGTTGCAGAATAACTATAAATATGCAGGAATGTTACAAGAAAGTGAAGAACTAGCCAAAGAAAGCAAACTTGGAATTTGGAGTGAAAATACGAATAGTACACAAGATGACAAAAACCAGACAATACAAGGCAATGATACAGAAGTAAATGCTCAAACAGATGACAACAATTTACTATATATAATTATTGGAGCAATAATATTAATTGCTATAAGCATATTTAATATAGCACATAATAAGAAAAAAGAAAAGTAGATAACTAAAAAAGTTCTAAAATTTTGAGGAGATAACTTGAAGTTTTAGAACTTTTTATATATAATAGCAACAATAAGAAATTATAAGAAGAATATGTTATTGATACATTATATAAATAATAAAAATGGAGGTATATCATGCAAAAACAAAACAGTGAAAAAAAGGTAGTAATCTATTGCAGAGAGAGTAGAGATGACTATGGAGAAAATTATGAAAGAATAGAAACGCAAAGAGACCTGCTAGTTAAATACTGTAAAAGTCATGGATATACTAATATTATAGATATTATAATGGATGATGACAAAAGTGGAACAGATTTTAGCAGGTTTGATGACATTAAAGAAAGAGCAAGAAAAAAAGAAATAGATGTAATTGTATTTAAAAACTCTGCAAGACTTGGAAGAAATCAAAGAGAAGCATTAGAGTTTGTTGAATATTTAGAAGAACAAGGTGTAGAAATAATATTTGAAGATGAGCAATATAATGAGGAAATGTTTGGGTTATACGCATGGTTTAATGAAAGAAGAGCAAGAGATGATAGTAAAAATATAAGAAGAAATTTAAGACATAAAATTGAAGAAGGCGATTTATTAGTAAAAGCAATTTATGGATATAACAAAGATGGGAAAAGCCTTGTAATTAATGAAGAAACTGCCGCCATTGTGCAAGAAATATTTGAGTTATATTCTAAATGTTGGGGATATCAAAAAATTGCAACTTACTTAAATAAAAAAGGAATACCAACACCATCTCAAAGTAGAAATTTTGTAAATGCAAAACAAACAGCAAATTGGAAAGCACAGCATATTGTAAGAATATTAGATGATAGAAGATATACAGGAGCCTATGTTGGAGGACACACAGAAAAATTAAGCTTTAAATCTAAAAAAACAAGATTAAAGCCAGAAGAGGAATGGACTATAATAGAAAATCATCATGAACCTATTATTGATAAAGAACTATTTGAAAAAGTTCAAAAAATTAGAAAGAAAAGAAAAAAAGAAAGTGATAAAATAAATAATGGTTTTAAATTTGTAGATACAGACAATAACTTATATTCGGGACTTTTATATTGCGGAAGATGTGGAACTCCGATGTATAAAAGAAAGGGAAATACTGGAACAAGAAAAAGACCAGATAGTTATTTATGCAAAAAGTATAGTAATGAAGGTGCAATAAAAGATATAAGACCAAATTATGGATGTAAACCACACAGGATAAGAATAGAATATTTAGACAAAATTGTAAATGCATATATAGATAATTTAGTAAGTAATCCTGAATTTAAAAATTTTGTTATGGACAATGTAAAAGCAATTTCTACAAATAAAGCAACACTAGAAAAAGAGTTAAACAAATCTAAACAAACATTGGAAAAGCTAGAAAAACAATTTAAACAAGTATATGAAGATAAGCTAAATGATTTAATTCCAGAATTTATATATAAAGATAAAAAACAGGAATTAGAAAAGAAGATACAATATGAAAAAGAAAAATTGCAAGAAGCGGAAGGTAAATTCAATACACTAAACAAATTAGAAGATAAAGAAGATTTAATATTTAAAGCAATAGATGATATAAAGAAAAATGGATTAACAAAAGAAGAATTATCAAGACTATTTGATAAAATAGTAGTATTTGATAAAAATGAAATAACAAAAGAAGAAAAAGACTTGTATACCATAAACGATATGATGTATAATGAATTATACGAAAACGGAGGTTTAGCATTTCATTTGAAATTTATGTATCCACAAACTGTCACAAACAGGAGGATGTGATATAGGCTCTAGGCCTATAGATTTACATTTAAAAGCATTAAAAAAATTAGGTGTAAATATAGAGGAAGATTCAGGATATATTAAGTGTAAATGTGATAAAATTATAGGAAATGAAATACATCTGGACTTTCCTTCGGTAGGGGCAACAGAAAATGTCATATTAGCTTCTGATTTTGCAGAACGGAGAAACAATACTTACAAATGCTGCAATGGAACCGGAAATAAAAGACTTGCAAAATTTTTTAAATAAAATGGGAGCAAAAGTAGAAGGGGCTGGAAGTAATATTATAAAAATAACAGGGGTAAAAAAACTAAAAGATGTAAGCTATAACATAATGCCAGATAGAATAGAAGCAGGAACTTTACTTTGTATGGGAGCTGCTACATCAGGAAAATTAGAATTAAATAATGTTATCCCAGAGCACATTGTTCCTGTGATAGATAAACTTGAAGAATGTGGTTGTAAATTTGATATAAATAAAAACAAAATAGTATTAGATGCTCCTAGAAAATTAAAATCTACAGACATAAAAACAATGCCATATCCCGGGTTCCCAACAGATATGCAATCTGTATTTACAAGTATGCTTTGTACAGCTAAAGGGACATCAGTAATAGTAGAAAATATATTTGAAAATAGATATAAATATATAAACGAACTAAAAAGAATGGGAGCAAAAATAAATATAGAAGGTAAAATTGCAATAGTTAAAGGAACTAGAAAACTAAGTGCAGCTACTGTGGAAGCAACAGATCTAAGAGGAGGAGCTGCTGTAGTTCTTGCAGGATTGGTTGCAAAAGGAAAAACAAGAGTAAATAACATTGAACATATATTAAGAGGATATGAAGGATTAGATAAAAAATTAAATAAAATTGGAGCAAACATGATTTTAGAAAATATAAATTAAAAATAATTGCAAATAAACAGTAAAATAATCCTTGTAGGAGGGAGCACATTGTGCTCCCACAAAAAAGTAATTATGAATTCAATAATATTCTTTAATAGGGAGGATATCCA
>CAKVHQ010000053.1 GCA_934749845.1 uncultured Clostridia bacterium | reverse complement strand
ATATATAAAGCAATGCATAATGCGGAAAATACTAATTTTTGGTTACTTAAACTCTTCATTATCCTTACCTCCTTCAAGCCTCTGCTAAGGGATCAACAACACCGTTGGCAGCAAAGGCTGCCTCACGGTCAATACAGGTACCGCACTTGTGACAGGGCTTTACGCCACCATCATAACAGCTCCAGGTCAGCTCATAAGGAACGCCCAGACGCAAGCCCTCGGCAACAATATCCTTCTTTGTTTTGTCAACAAAGGGAGCAACCAGACGCACCTTACGGCCGCTTCCCAAATATACTGCCAAATTCATCGACTCATTAAATTCAACACTGCAATCGGGATAAGCATTGCCTGCAGCATCATCGGCATGGGGACCGTAGTAAATCTCATTGCATTCATATTCCAGCGCAATGCTTGCTGCAGCAGCCAAGAACAGGCCATTACGGAAAGGCACATATGTGCTTACAGGCTCACCCTTGCTTTCCTTCAGCTGCTCTGCATAGGATGCGTGCGGAACGCTGGTCTCCGAGCCCTGTAGCAGAGAGCATTTGCTGTGAGCGAAAATCTTCGACAAATCCATATGCAGCAGCTCTACATGATAATAATCGGCAATCGCCTGCGCTGCTGCAAGCTCCTTGGCATGCTTCTGACCATAGGACATCGACAAGGCCAGAACATTATCGCCGTATTTTTCTTTTGCCAGTGCCAGACAGGTTGAACTGTCTACGCCACCGCTTAATAATACCAAAACCTTCATTTTTTCCTCCCAATTAATGAGCGGGCAAAGTTCACAAAATATAAAAGGATTCCGTCCGCTACAGACGAAATCCTTGCATACATAAAAAATACCGGCCGGCGCCAGTACATCGCCCGTAGTTTTATTTATAGACAGGATGGTTACGAACTGTCTGTTATGAACTTCTAGGATATTATACAGCATATCGCTTTATTTGTCCAGTATAAGAAAATAGCATAATCAAAAACAGACACCGCCAACACACTTAAAGTATATCGAGGTGTCTGTCTTAAAAGCGTTGCAGCTTATATCTTGTTATTTAGACAATAGCTTTATCAGGCTTTACGAAGAACCAGGCAATAGCACCGCAGATACCGGTTACAGCAGTTGCTGCTAAAGCAGCCTGCCAGCCATAGTTGGTTGCAAACCAGGCAGTAACGGTCGGAGCCAAAACGCCGCCGATATTGCCCCAGAAGTTCATCCAGCCGGATACGGAACCGGCAAATTTGCCGCCCATAGTGATTACACTAGACCAGGAAGCACTCATGGTCAGACCGAGAGAGCCTAAGGATACGGAAAGCCAGAGAACATTCATCATCGGATCGGCAGTACGGGTGGAAATGTACAGCGCACCTGCACAAAGCAGAATACCTGCGGCACCGGTTGCAGTCTTAACCATGTTCTGAGACATGCCGCTGCGCAGCAGCTTATCGGAATAGTGACCGCAAAGAGTAACCACAGCCATCAGAGAAATCCAGGGAGCAGCAGCCCAAATACCCATTTTAGCTAAGGAGAATTTGTGAACCTCCATAAGGTACATCGGCAGCCATGCCAAGAATACGTACATAATGTAGTCGGTAATCAGGAACTGAATGCCCAAAGCCCAGAATTGAGAAGAACGCAACAGCCTGCCCCACGGAGCAATCTGTTTTTCACCGGTTGCTTCCACACGGCCTTCGTTGATGTGTGCCAATTCTGCTTCATTAATGTAAGGACTGTCCTTAGGATCATCAGTAACATATTTATGCCAAGCCCAAGCCAAGAGCAGACCAACTACACCGAAGCTGAGGAATACATGATGCCAGCCAAAGGTTGTCATCAGCCATACTACAACAGCAGGACCAACTACAGGACCAAAAAAGCAGCCGTTAAGAATAAAGGAGCTTGCCTTGCCCTTTTCGTCTTTATTAAACCATTTGTGTTCTGCCATCGCAAACGCAGGATAAATAGGTGCTTCGCCCAAGCCAAACATCAGACGGACAATTGCAAAGGTGTACTTACCGCTTGCTACAGCAGTAAGAGCAGTAAAGATAGACCACCAGGCGCAAGCAATAGAACCGGTAAAGCGATGGCCGAATTTCTCGGCAACCATACCGCCGGGAACCTGCATTAAAGCATAACCAGCGAAGAAGAAGGATTGAATAAGGCCCATATCAATTTTAGTAAAGCCAAATTCCTTCATGATTACGGGTGTTGCAACAGAAAGGTTAACGCGGTCCATGTAGGATACAAAGCTGATAGCAAAGATCAGCCACGCTACCTTCCATCTGAAGTTTGTCATTTTCATAGTTTTCTTTCCCTTCATAAAAAACAAATTCTGTTCTTTTATATATATTCTGTCGAACAGTTAACAATAATGATACTATTTCTTCTTAAAACTGTCAATATTTTTCGTTCATTTAATTTTTGCGAATATTCGTCCACTGTATAAGGAGTTTTGAATTTTTTTATGGAAAAGAAGGGAAGGATATACGTCGCACAGATAGCATGTATATGTAATATATTGTAGAAAGGTGCATCCATGAAATAAGTCGGCAGAACGATGCTGATTGATAAGAAAGCAAATTAATTGAGCGAGAGATAATATCGTGTAAGGAATAGCAATTTTAGCGAATGAGTGTCCGGAATCATCGAAACAAGGCAACCACACCCTAACGGTTACTTTCGAACAAAATCGGCGCCGCACGTTTCGTTATGATTCCACACGAAATTTGCGTTAAGAAATTGCTGCTGACTGGAACGATATACCTCTCGCGAATATAGGAAGTTAGACGATAAGCTTAATACATGCTTGTGCGTCGCTTTGCTCCTTCAAGCATGGCTATCTATCCCTCCAAAAATGCTACCTCTATACTCCTTCATATAGTCAGTTCTCGCTGCCAACCTGACTGCATAATCGTAGATTCTATCCTCAGTCAAAATGCATGTAAACATGCATTTCGACACGCCTCGCCACAAACGCATTTGCTCGTCGCATTGCTCCTTCAAATGCGGTGGCTGGGCAGCCAGGCCTGCTGCTGGTCATAAGATAGGTGCAGGCAGAAAAAAAGAACTCACACAATGTGTGAGTTCTTTTTTTCTAACCGGCAGCTATCTATCCTCCCAGGCCGCTTCCAGCCAAGTACTTTCGACGTATAAGGGCTTA
>CAKVHQ010000052.1 GCA_934749845.1 uncultured Clostridia bacterium | reverse complement strand
CTCATCCTCTGAACCAATATCATTACCATTCTCATCCACTACCACAAAATTAACTTCATTGTTGCCTTCTTTTCCACCAGCTAAAGCCGGTGCACAGCCCGCGGAAAGGGTCACGAACGAACTCAACAACATAGAACACAATTTATTGAATTTTTTCTTCATTCAAGTACCCCCTATTAACCATATTGATTAAAATAAATTTCACTTAAAGAATTCTGTTAGCAATTTCTAGATATTTTATACGCATCACTTCACAAAACTGTCCAAGTTCACCATACGCTTGATCTTCCGTAGTACTATCCCCTAGGATTTCAAATAAATAATAATATATATTAATCCTGTCATTAAAGTTACCAGTGTGCATCAAAAGTGCCACCATAAACGCATGATAAACTGCATCGGTTATACTTATGCGGTGATCTACTTGTGAACGAAGCGATTCTAAATGTCTCGATATTTCTATTAAAATTTCCTTTTGAGAGCCATCGTGTCTTACCTCTAATAAAGTGCATTCCCTAAAATGAAACCAAGCCGATTTTCCCCACTCAGTGGCAGGAAGCCTTCTAACAAGTAAATTGTGGATAGCGCATCTTGCCTCTGAAAGATATTCGCTAACTTCGTCATAAACTCTAGAGTCTTCATGATCTCTCACAAAATCGTAAAAGTTATCTACCAAAGCCACCGGTGCACAACCAAAAATTTCACAAGATTTGAAGACAAACCCTATCTCTCTTGCTAACATGTAGAGCGGCACTTTTCTATTGATCTCTTTCATTAAATTTTCAATTCTTCCTACAAGTTCCATTGCTCTACGGCAACCATTGCTTACTGCCATAGTTACGCCAACATTAAACTCTTGGTCGAGAACATTTTCTCTTGCAAGTTGAAATCTCTCTTGAATAGTGGGTCGGATAAAAGGGATTTCGTTCGATTCATCTCCAGCGAACACGGGATTTGAGCATAGCCCACCCAGAACCAAACTTGAAGCTAATACTCCAACTTTAATTCTTTTCACTACTTGATTTAAATTTGCTAAATTCTTAAGTTTTTCCAATATCTTATTCCTCCAATTTTAAATATGACAAACATATTTTATCACATATTGGAGAATATTGTCAACACTTAAAAACGTCACTAGTTTAAGATGTTTTTTACTCGTTTTTCGGCTCAGTGTCTGAAATGTCAGATTTTTCCTCGTGAGGAACACACGCCGCTGCAACTACTTTAGCGCCTTCGGCTAATTTCATTATTAAAACTCCTTTAGAACCACGAGAACATTTCCTTATGCTATTTGCATCTATTCGAATAATAACTCCACTATCAGAAATTATTATCACGTCATGATTTGGTTCCACGCTGTATACAGCTGCAACGTCGCCATATTTATCAACATGATAGTTTATTACTCCATTGCCACCACGAGATTGTAATCTATACTCTGTAGGATCTGAAAGCCGTCCGTAACCAGTTTCTGAGAGAGTTAAAATCGGGATACCTTCCTGAATAACTATCATTCCAACAACCTGGTCATCTTTTGCAAGTCTTATTCCACGAACTCCTCGTGCAGACCTTCCCATAGACCTGATATCTGTTTCTTTAAACCGAATACATTTTCCTTTTTTGGTTGCAACCATCATGTTTTGTTTACCGTCAGTCAGACGTACAGCAGCAAGTTCATCCGACTCGTCTAAGTCGAGCGCAATTAAACCGCCCTTGCGAGAAGTATCAAAAGAGTTAAGTGGAGTACGTTTGATAGTACCGTTTTTAGTAATCATGATAAGATATTTATCGCTTTCAAACTTAGAAACTTTTATCATGGAAGTTACCTTTTCATCTTGAGAAACAGATAAAATATTTGCAACATTCGCACCCTTTGAAGTTCTAGAGCCCTCCGGAATTTCATAGCATTTCACTCTATAAACTTTACCTAAATTAGTAAAGAATAAAATGTAGTCATGGTTATTTATTATAAATAGCTCGCTGACCGTATCTTCATCACGGCGAGTCATACCGGAAATACCTCGTCCACCACGACGTTGTATATAATAGCTATCCAAATCTTGTCTTTTAAGATAACCGAACCTGGTCAAAGTAACAACGCAGTCCTCGTGGGGAATAAGGTCCTCAATATCAACATCCCCACTGGCGTTCATTATTTCAGTGCGACGTTCATCACCAAACTGCTTTTTAACCTCTAAAGCTTCTTTTTTAACAACTTCTTTTATTTTCGATTCATCAGCTAGCAATTCGCTAAAGTAAGCTATTTTTTCATTTAGCTCACCAAGTTCATGCTCTATTTTATCTCTCTCCAGGCCTGTCAGGCGTCCTAAAGGCATTTGCACGATAGCCTGAGTTTGGGGTTCGTCCAGACCAAACCGCTCCGAAAGACGTTGCTTGCCGTCTTGAACAGTCTTAGAAGACCTCAAAATCGATATAACCTCATCGATTGCATCAAGAGCTATCATCAAGCCTTCCAAGATATGAGCGCGTTCTTTAGCTTTTTTCAAATCAAATGCAGTCCTACGAGAAACTACCTTAATTTGGAATTTTATATACTCCTCCAACATTTGTTTGAGAGTCAAAATCTTAGGCTCGCCATTGACAATAGCCAGCATGATTACTCCAAAAGTTGTCTGAAGTTGAGAAAGGGCAAATAATTTATTTAGCACGATTTGAGGTGAAGCATCACGTTTGAGGTCGATTTCAATATGCATACCTTTCCTGTCGGAATGGTCCTCGATACGTGCTATACCGTCTATTTTTTTATCTTTAACCATATCAGCTATATTTTCGATTAAACGCGCCTTATTTACCTGATAAGGAAGCTCTGTGACCACAATCTTATATCTTGAATTTTTATCTTCAACGATTTCAGTTTTTGCACGGACAGTAATTTTACCTCTACCAGTTGCATAAGCAGCACGAATACCGGATTTGCCCATTATCAAACCGCCTGTTGGGAAATCCGGCCCTTTTATAAATTGAGAAAGTTCAGAGAGTTCTGCTTCAGGGTTATCAATTAAATGACACATTCCGTCAATAACTTCACACATATTGTGTGGAGGGATATTAGTAGCCATACCAACAGCAATACCTGTTGAACCGTTTACGAGTAAATTTGGAAATCTTGAGGGCAAAACCACTGGCTCTTTGAGTCTGTCGTCATAGTTAGGTGCAAAATCAACAGTTTCTTTATCGATATCACTAAGCATTTTCATCGATACTTTGCTCATACGAGACTCAGTATATCTGTACGCTGCCGGAGGGTCTCCG
>CAKVHQ010000051.1 GCA_934749845.1 uncultured Clostridia bacterium | reverse complement strand
GCGTTACTCAAATCACAGTAGAGCATACGCTTGAAAAGCACTGGGGTCTGTGGATATGGAGTGAAGTTGACGGCGCAAGTTGGACAAAGACTGTATATTCAGACACCATAAGATTGTCCAACACAAAATCCGGACTTGACAGCGGTACATATCGGCTGAAATCCGTTTTCACGCTAAAGAGTTCAAGCGGCGAGCCTGAAATCATCACAATATATAGTGATGAAGAAACGGTTGGATAGAATTATCCGAAGTCGGGCAAAATCACATTTGGGAACGATACTTTTTGGTATCACAACAGCTAGGAGGACTATTATGTCAACGTTAAAAAGATTTGCATCGGCATTAACTGTATGCGCATTGTTGGCGACAACTTCATTGGTTGCCAGTGCTGACGACTCCGCAAGCCTTTACCAGACCACTAACGGTGGACCTACACATCTTTCTGAAACATTGGAAATCTACAAAAATACCGGCAATTCTTATTATGCTGAATGCACATACATTACAAGTGGAACGCTTAGGGTTACAGGTAATAATAACACGCCTGATAAAACACTCTCATTCACTACCGAGAAGCGTATTGATTTTCTGGCAACAACAAACGAGTCAACATTACGCTTTACAGCAAAGCTTACACCGCCGTCATCTACTACACCCTCTCAGGCAAACATAACCATCGGTGCATAACATACTGAGTCGTTAAGTAATACTTCGTTTTCCATTGTAAATAAAAGCGATTTTCAACCTACTTAATGGAGCGCCGCAAATTGTATCGGTGCTCCGTTAAGGTTTTTGTAAGGGAAATTAAGGATTTAGTCTATTGTGTTTTCACATATTTTGCGGTACAATTAAAGCATCAAAAATTGAGGTGAATTTATGAAACAAAGTCTTAAAATCATTTCAGCTGTTTCGGCGCTTGCGGCGATTAGTGCAATTATCGGCGGCTGTTCAAGCGAGCCCAAAGAACCGTATTCAACCGCGCCGCTAAGCGAAATCCGAGAACAGGGAGCGAGCCTTCCCGAATTTGCAAACCTCAATCTGTCCGAAACCGCAATATATATTCCCGTGGTTGACAATGTTCGCGGGTTTTCGTTTTTACCCGAAGAATTGACCGCCGCACAGCGCGAAGAAAAGCTGCTGAAAGCCGCCGACCTTTTCAGTGGTGAGCAAGCCGAAACACTTGGCATTGAGTACCTCACCAAAACGGGCGAAACACTTTCATACAACGAAATCAGCGGAGATGAAAAAAACGACTGCTATTTTGTAAAATACAAGGGCAGCGGCTGCGACCTCGGTATAAATATCGGCGGAAATTATATGTATGCACGCAAATCCGAAATCCCTAAAACAGCTAAAGTCGATACGGACGATTATTGGATAGAATTTGGTACTCGCAGAGAAACCTATAATCTGCGAAACGAAATCCCCGATACAAGCGTTGAGCTAACCGACGGAGCAGAGAGCATTTCCGACATTCTTCTTAATATGCTTGATATTCTGCAATGCGATATGCCGTATTTCGCAAGCGAGCAGCTGACGTTAAAGCCAAACACCGCCGAAATATACAAGGTTGGCGATAAAAACGGCATAAATATCGGGTTTTATTACGAATACGACGGAGTGCCGATTGACAGCTATTTCAGAGGTTCGTATATGAATTTGAACGACGACGGCAGAAACACCAGAACATCAATTTCCTGCGAAGCTTCGTCTGTTTGGGTAAACTCGGTTGACGAGCTGTATAGCGCCCGCAATTATGTCATAGAGCCGGGCAGCGAGGTATTCGGCAGCTTTATTGACCTCAATTCCGCGCTTGAGATTGTGTCGGAAAAGCTGACCGCCGCGTCTGTTTTCAAGGTTGAATACATTGAGTTTGCATACGGTCTGAACCGAATAATGCCCGATGATTTTTACGAAAATGCCTCCGCAAAGGCTTTCGAATATGAGCCTGTAAAAATTGAGGCAACGCCTGTCTGGATTGTGAATATTCCTGCCACGGGAATAGCCGAAACGCCGTATCTGCGCATAATCGTAGACGCAGTTTCGGGCGAAATCGAGATACTTCAATGACGAGGGTACACAATGCTTTTTTCAGACATTAAAAGGCTGCTGAACAGAAATACGCTGCTTTCCGCCGCACTTGTGGCAATACTGTGCTTTTCATCACAAGCCGTCACGGGCGATACTGAGCCGCCGACCATGTTTGAGCTTGCAGTAAGCAGTATATCGGGCGCAGAGAAATTCAACTATTTTTTGGTGCTGGACTGCTTTGACAATAGCTATTGGTTTTACATAATTCTGCCTGTAATTCTCTCATTTTCGGCGGTGAGCGATTTTTATGAGGAATGGTTCGGCGGCGGGTTTTATTTTTCGTTGCCGCGCTGCGGAATTACAAAATACGTGCTGTCGAAATCGCTCTCGGTTTCTGCGGTTTCCGTTGGCTGTTTTCTTGCAGGTGTGACAATTTATTGCTTGGTTCTGTTGATTTTCTTTCCGAATTTTGAGGATACGGCTGCTTTATTTCCGCAGGGAGCGCTTGTATATTTTGCCGCAAAGATATGCAATATTGCCGCTGTAATCGCAGTTTATCCGTTGATTTGCATTGTTGCGGTGATGTGCATTAAAGAGAAGTTTTTGTCGCTTAGCGTGCCGCTGATTATCGGTTATTCCTCGGCGAAAATAAGCAGCGATTTATTTCTGAAATCCTTTTCGGAGCAAGATATTTCGTATCAAAAGCTTGCAATGCTCACGCCGTATATGCAGACAAAGCAGTATGCGTATTTTGAGCAGCTTTTCGGGCTGCCGATTGCAGTGTGGTATTTGTCGGTTTTGCTGTGCTGTGCCGCATCTGTTTTGGTATTTCGACTGCTTGTAAAAAGGAGAATTTACAATGTGTAGAGCTTCTTTTTTATACGCTTTTGAGCAGTACAAAGCGTGGCTGTTTAATCCGAGAATATTGCTGATAATTTATACCGTTGTATTTCTTAACGACAGTCTTACCGTAAAAATGCTTGAAATCTGCGAAGAAACGGGATATACTCTGAACCTTGCCGAGCCGCTTGCTCTGATACTCTCAAAAAGCGTGAATGCGGTGATAATTCCGATTGTTTTTCTTGCGCTCTCCACCGATTTTCCGAGAAATTCGGACAACCTGTTTTCAATTTACAGAATGTCACGAAAAGGCTTGGTTATCGGCGAAATTATCTTTTCGGTTATGTCTGCGCTGACCTATGTAATATTGCTTTTTCTCGGAACGTTCCTATATTGTGCGGGCAGCTGCTCGGCAGGAAACGAATGGAGCGAATATACAGCCGTTCTGTTCTCGGAGTACCCCGAAATCTACCGCCGAAACACGTCGCTTTTTCTTACTTCGGCAACCTATATGCAGGGTACGCC
>CAKVHQ010000050.1 GCA_934749845.1 uncultured Clostridia bacterium | reverse complement strand
CTTCTAATTACTTGCTTAACGTTTTTCAATAGCTTAAAATAGGGATAGGGTGTTTGAATTACCCTATCCCTATTTGTTATCGAGGTGATTGCCTATGTTATATAACCTTAAACGTTTAACCGGCTATGCTCTTGGCTTTGTACTGTTTTACGCGCCGGTGGCGCTCTTTCAGCGCTGCCTGTTCTATCTGCTTTACGGCAGCTGGCAGCCGCAGAGTATTCACGGACTTTGTTTTCGTATACCGATAGAGCATGTATTGGACGGAATTATCTGGCGGCTGACGCCGATAAGCATGCTGAGCACATTACTGCTATTGGCAGCAGCGTTCTTCCTGGGACCAGTTTTTTGCGGCAGGCTGTGCCCGGCGGGTGCGTTTACCGAATATCTGTCGAAGTTGGTGCCGTCTAAATTTCAGATAAACTGGCACCGTTATACAGAAATTGCACCTATCCGTTACGGAATGTTGGCAGGCTTTTGTCTGGTGCCATTTTTCGGCGGCATTCTGGCCTGCTCCTACTGCAACTTCTTTTTGTTTGATTTATTGGCTAACTATTATACACGAGGTTATTTTATTTCACTGACATCCAGTCTGTTGCTGACTGCTGTTATGTGGGTGCTTGTCTTTGGCATCTTCACAAAAGGTGGTCGCGGCTTCTGCAATTTTTTGTGCCCGGTAGGTGCGGCGCAGGGATTGATGCATGCCTTGGGCTGCAAGCTGCCGTTTGTACTGCGCATGCGTATAGACAAAAACCAATGCATAGGCTGTGGTTTGTGCGAAAAGAAGTGTCCGATGGAATCCGCTGAGCTTGCTGAAGGCAAAGCGCAGATTAATCAGCATAACTGTATCTGCTGCGGTGTATGTCAGCATGCTTGCCCGGTGCAGGCTATCAGCTACGGGAGGAAACGCGTATGAAAAATAAGCTGATAAATTTTATTGCGGCAATGGGAATTCCTGTCAGCGGCATTACTACGCAAGGAGCAGGCTGCACAGGGATTTGCGGCAACTGCAGCTTGAATTGCGCGCCGGGAATAGTTGCTTTACTGCTTTTGGCAGGCAAGGCAATTTACAAACGTTATTGGCGGGGTGGTGTAGCATGAATAAGCAAATGTTGAAGCGTGTACTGGCCTTTGTGCTGATGGCGGCTGTAATGGTAGGCCTGGTGTTTTTCCGCAGTGAAAACAACTATGACAAGCACTATTTCCGTGCTAAGCTGGCGCGGGGGCAGGAGGTGCATTGCCAAATAGACCTGGGCAAGGAGGGCGAGCTGAAATATTTGCTGCAGCCCAATATTTATACCTTGTATTTACGCCTGCTGCCGGAGGATAAGCAAGCGCAGCTGCGCTGCGAAGGCGAAGGTTTGGAGCTGCTGCTGTCGCACAGCAGCAAGAAAGGTTTGTGGCGCAAGCTGGCGCCTGATGAGATGATGAAGCCGTACAAGGGACAGTTGGGATTGAGCGCTGAGCTGTATTTTTCTCCGGACCAGCTGAAAAAGCGCCATGTACAGCAGGGAAAAATTAAGTTCTATGATGCAAAAGGCCTGTACGGTACTGTTGTTGTTGACGTAATAAATTCGCGGGTGAAATAATTTTAATAGGGTAACTTTAAGCTGTGGGCAGAAGTTCTGCCTGCAGCTTTTTTTCAATAGAAACATCTGCGAGTTTAGATAAGCAAATAAATTTCTTATTATTTTCCTCCCAGCGCCCGTCAAGTGCAATATAATTAAAAATTTTTCAGACAATAAGTCTTGACGGGGGGGACAACTGTATTATAATGAATTCAACAGCAAGAGTTTGCAGATTGCTTTATGACAGTACTAAGGATTTTGTAATCTGCATTTCCTCCTCTTGCTGTGTTGAATACGTTTATAAATTGCCTGCAGTGGATACCGGTAAAGAAGTACAGAGGAAACAAGGCAACTCTTGCACAGACTTTACTGAGCTTTCCCTTAGGGTGATTTGTAAAAATAAAAATTGGCAGTCGACTATACTGCCGGATTTCCTAAGGGAGGAAAAGAAAATGAAAAAATCTTTAGTTCTCGCAATGGCAATGGCTCTTGGCGTAACCGCTTCCGCTTACGCTGCTAACCCGTTCTCTGACGTTCCTGCTGGCCACTGGGCTTATGACAGCATCAACAAACTGGCTGCTGCTGGCGTAATCGAAGGCTACGGCGACACCACCTTCGGTGGCGACAAACTGATGACCCGTTATGAAATGGCTCAAATCGTTGCTAAAGCAATGGCAAAAGGTGCTAACGTTGACAAACTGGCTGCTGAGTTCGCTGACGAACTGGATAACCTGGGTGTTCGCGTAGCTAACCTGGAGAAAAAAGCTGACAATGTTAAAATCACCGGTAACATTCGTTACAGCTATGCTGAAAAAGATGGCGACATTGATGGCTTCTCCAACAAACTGCGTTCCCGTATCTGGGTAAAAGGCCAAGTAAACGATGACTGGTCCTACACCGGTATGCTGGAAAACAACCAAGACTTCACCAACAATGCTGGCGATGAAGACACCAAATTCCAACGTGCTTATGTTGATGGTAAAATCGGTGGCGTAGCTGTTGAAGCTGGTCGTCTGCCGTTGAACCTGGTTGCTGGTAACCTGTACGATACCCGTGCTGATGGCATCGTTGCTTCCTATGGCAAAGACGTTAAAGTAACCGGTTTTTATGCTAAACCGACCAACCAAGTTAAAGTTTTGGCTGATACACCTAAAATTGACAAACTTGAAGTAGAATATGACAATGTATATGGTGCAAAAGTTGACGCTAAATTCGGCGTTGTAGCTGCAACCGCTGGTTACACTGTATTCCAAGATGCTGCTCTTAACGGTTACGAATACGTTAACGATAAAGCTAAATTGGTTGAAAGCGTTGACCTTGATGACAACAAAATCTGGAATGTTGGCGTAGCATTTGATGTTGCTAAAGATCTGAAACTGTCCGCTAACTACATGAAATCCAGCGAAAAATATGTAACTGACGACGATGATGCAATCGTTGTAGGTCTGTCCTATGCTGGTGCTAAAGCTGCTAAAGCAGGTTCCTTCGGCATCTATGCTAACTACTATGACCAAGCTCGTTCCACCGTTGTTGCTCACACCATGAACGGCGAATACGGCACTCATGGCTTCAAAGGCTACATGGTAGGCGCTAACTACACCTTCGCTAAGAACATCGTTGGTGCTGTTGAATACTATGACCTGGAAGATAAATGGAACAGCAATGATCTCAAGACTCTGTGGAGCCAACTGGTATTCACTTTCTAATTTGACTTTACGTCAAATCGCTGAAAAGCAAAAAATCGCATATGCATAAATGAAGAGAGGACGGTGCGCACCGTCCTCTTTTTGGCATGTGCGCCAAGCATGTGCGTATTGGAGGAAGAAAGGTTCTATAATAAGTGTTGGGGTATTGACCTAGATTAGGTCAATACTTCCAGCACTTATTTTTTTAGACAAAAAATAATGCATAAAATGCTGGAATTGTAGTAAAATATCATCGACCAAAACAATACAATCTACAAAGGAGACCAGACACCTTATG
>CAKVHQ010000049.1 GCA_934749845.1 uncultured Clostridia bacterium | reverse complement strand
ACATACATTTCCGATGATATGAAAGGAAATGTTTTGAGAACGGTTGACTGCATTTCGGCAGTTCCCGAATATGCACGGAGAGCGGAAAAGCTCATATATCAGGGGCTTAACCTTGACGGCCGTGTGGTAAATACCGCAAAGCTGGACGGTCACGATCATCACGCAATACTGCCCGAAGCAAGGTCTATGGGAACAGCAGGACTTACCGAAAAGGAGAGAAACATTTACGGTCTGGTTATTGACCGTCTGCTCTCGGCATTGGACAAGCCATACAGATACAAGGAAACAAATTATGTTTTTGAGTGCAATGGGACTGAATACAAGCTGAAAACGGAAAGCCCCGTTGAATTGGGCTGGAAAGCTTATGACAGGGAAAAGAAAGATAAGCCGAATACGGAGCTTGGATATACGCAGGGAGATACATTCTCTGCCGAGGGCATCAGGGTCAAAGAGATCGAAGCACAGCCCCCGAAGCATTTTACAGATGCAACGCTTCTTTCGGTAATGAGCAACATTGACAACCGCATTGATGATAAATCCCTCAAATTTGCTGTTTCGGGAAAAGGCATCGGAACGGAAGCCACAAAAGCAGAAATAATCGAAGAGCTTATCCGCTCGGGATATGCGGAGCGAAACTGCAAAAATATCGTATCAACACAGTTCGGAAAGGACTTTATCGCTTCCGTTCCCGACAGCGTAAAATCCGTTGAAAGAACAGCCGAATGGGAACAAGTCTTCACAAATATCAAGGAAAATGGCGTAAATGCGGACAGCTTTATTCGTGAGGTCAAGAATTTTGTAAGCTCGGTAATAGAGCTTGAAAAAAGTTCCGAACGAAAAAGAGTTCCTGTCAGAAACAGCAGAAGTTCAAGGCGTGAGCCTGTCGGCATCTGTCCGAGATGCGGAAAGAACATCTATGAGGGCAAAAAGAATTTTTACTGCGAAAGCGGAATTGAAAAATGCGGCTTTTCAATATGGAAAGAAGATAAATTCATAAAGGACACCATAACGCCGGAAACGGCAGTCAGACTTCTTAACGGCGAGGCTGTAAAGCTGAAAACTGTGAGCAACGACGGCAGGCTTTATGATGCGGAATACTGCCTTGAGGATACAGGCAGATATGTCAATCTGAAAAGACTGCCGCAGGAGAGGAAGGCTGTCGGCATCTGCCCCAAATGCGGAAAAAACATATTTGAGGGCAGAAACAATTTTTACTGTGAGGAAAGCAGGAACGGCTGTAATTTTACCCTGTGGAAAGAGGACAGATACAACGGGATCACTGTTACAGCCGCAAACGCTTCCGACCTTCTGGCAGGCAGAAAAATATACAAGACAAAAAAGAAGCTGAACGGTCAAGAGGAGCGAAAAGCCTATGTTATGGAAGTGACCGATAAATATGTCAATATTCGTGCGGCGGAGGATAAGTAATGTCTATGGAAGAAAAGAAGAAGCGTTTATATGAAAGCGGCTATTGTGCTTCCAATGAAAATGTCCTTTCAGCTTTATGGCGAGCGGCTTTTATTGCAAAAATATGCAGTATTGAAATTCCAAATGATATAGAGGTCAAAACTGCTTCCCAAAACGAAGTGGCAAATATTTCGGCTGAACCATTTTCGGAAGCACTTGCACATCTTTTCATTATGTATGGTGCAGGATACATAAGCTTTGAAAAACTTGAAAGCATTGCACGTGATGCAGATAAATTCAAAGACGAAATTCTGTCTGCGGAGAACTTTATTATCGAGCAGTCCTCAAAAGACGAAAAAGAACGTGTTTCCAAAGATATAATCCAGCGAATACTTTTCTGCACCGTAAATTCAAAGAAGTACCCCGAAATACAGACTGTCGGCTTCGATACGGCACGAAAGCTTTGTGAAAGTACGCATACGGTCATTCACAACGGCTTTGTTTTCGTCCGTGACGTTGGTTTTCTTACACAGCTCCTTAATGCCGATGAACCTATGGGAAGCTTTACTCCAAAAAATACGATCAAAATAAGCGGAAAAGAGCAGATAATCAACGATTTCAAGGATAACTCGATAATCGAAAAATCACTGAATGTTCCCGAAAATGAAATGCCCGATATGCCTTTTGTCATAAATCTGAACAACACATTCTATATTCAGCAGATATATGACCGACCGTATGCCGTCGAGTTTATTCATTATGCAAAGGACAGCGGAATACCCTTTGACGAAAATTTCGTGAATGAGTACACAGCGTATGTCCGCAGAAACAAGCGAAAGCTTTCCGTTTCGGCAATATCCCGAAAGCGTGAGATATGCGGGGATGAAGTGAACTGGTTCGATTACGGAACAACCAAATATGCGGACAAAAGGATAGAGATCGGCAGCAGCTTTGACTGCACCGAGATCATCGACCTTGCACAAACGTTATCCGATGATGAGGATATGTCGGACGATGAGCTTACGGAGCTTGCCGCAGATACATTTATACAGCTTAAAAAGCCTGCCGAAAAGACGGTTATCGAGGTCACATTCTGCGGAAAGAAAAAGCTGTTTCTGTATATGGGCGGAAAAATCGGTTCGCTTGAAAGTGAGAAATTCCGCAGGATACCCTTTGACTACAACAATGTGTGGACAACCGTTATGGAATGGTCACGGTCAAAGCTCATTCAGAAAAAGGGAAGCAGTATCGTTGTCCCCGATGCGGAGATGAAAAAGCTTGCTCAGAATGACAGAAAATATGCACAGCGTATGATCGAGGAGCAGTATTCGATGAAAAAAGAAAGCAACAAAATGCTTCAGAAATTGAGCGAGCTGAAATCCTATGCAAAAAAGGAGCTTGACATAAAAGCACAGCAGGCAAAGATGAAAAATGAGCGTGATGCAGGGATCACGGAGGAGGGCAAAAAGTAATGAAGGTTCTTATAAGGGAAACTCTGAAAACTATCGGAGTAAACATATACGGCACAGACGGAAAGCTTCATACAAGGGAGTTTTTTGAAAAGTATTTTTCCGATGTTGAGGGTGCATATCCTACACTTCCCGAAGAAAGGGAAGAATTTGATACGGAAGCGGAATGGACTGTCATAACCGATGCGGACTTCCGCCTGCTTGCGGAAGATCTGGAAGCAATTCAGGACGCAATAGACGGTGTGCAGGAAAAGCTTGCGGAGGGTGACAGCAGGGCTGAATATACCTTTAATGCAGACTGCTTTCTTATATAACGGAGGGAGTGAAAAATATGGCTGATATGAACAGCATTGACCTTGAAGCGATACTCAAAAGGCTTGAAGATCTGGAAAAGGAAAATCATTCGCTTCGTGCGGAGGTTGAAGAACTGAAATCGAACGATATTGAGATAAAGGCGGAGCTGAACACAATAAACCGTTTTATTTCGGCTATGACTGAAAGTCAGAGCATTGATGAGGTAATGACAGAGATCGAGAGTGCCGCAAAACAGCTCACCGACAGCGATAAGGTCACATTTTACTGTATGGACAATGTGAATAACAAATTCTTCGCCGAGGACGAGGGGAGAAGCTGGCAGTCCAAAGAGGAAACCGAGCTTTTGAAAAGCGTATCTGACAGTCAGAAAATACAAAATGAGGGTACAAAGGCATATATTCCTCTTGTGTCGGGAAACGGAAATACTCTTGGCGTTATATCCGCAGAAAAAAGCG
>CAKVHQ010000048.1 GCA_934749845.1 uncultured Clostridia bacterium | reverse complement strand
GAAGCAGGCAGCCAGAAGATGCGTGACGTTATCAACAAGGGCGTTACCGAAGAGGATTTGATGAATGCTGTCGGTGCAGCGTTTGAATCCGGTTGGAACAGCGTTAAGCTGTACTTTATGATTGGCCTGCCATATGAAACAGACGAGGATGTACTGGCGATTGCCGATTTGGCGCGCAAGGTACAGTATAAATATTTCCAGATTACCGGCAAGCGTGGCTGCAAGGTTACTGTAAGTGCTTCCGCCTTTGTGCCGAAGCCGTATACAGCCTTCCAGTGGTTTGGACAGAATGATTTGGAGGAAGTGCGTCGTAAGCAGTTCCTGTTGAAGGATGAAATCAAAAAATATAAGAATATCACCTTAAACTACCATGATGCCAAGACCGGTACGATTGAGGCTGTTTTCGCCCGTGGTGACCGCCGTGTAGGCAAGGCATTGCTGCTGGCATGGCAAAAAGGCGCGCGTTTTGACGGCTGGAGTGATTGCTTCTCTTACGAGCGTTGGTTGGAGGCTATCAGTGATGCCGGTTTGGATAAGGACTTTTACGCTGCACGTGAGCGCGGTGAGCAGGAGGCCTTCCCGTGGGAGCACATTTCTCCGGGTGTAAGCCGCCGCTTCCTGTGGAACGAATGGCGTAAGGCTTATGCTCAGCAGCTTACGCACGACTGCCGTCGCACAAGCTGCACCGGCTGCGGTGTTTGCCAGGCATTGGGCGTAAAAATCGTTGACTATAAAGATGAATATCAAAACAATGGGGAGGTACAGGCATAATGAAACTGCGTATGCAAATTACCAAGGATAAGGATATCCGCTTTATCTCCCATTTGGAATATGTGCGCACTATTGGTCGCGCTATCCGCCGTGCCAAGCTGCCTGCTGCCTATTCCGAAGGCTTTAATCCGCATTTGAAATTCAGTTTGGCATCTGCGCTTGGTGTAGGCGTAGTAAGCTATACCGAATTCGTGGAAATCGAGCTTGCTGAGCCTATGGAGGTAGAAAAGGCTGCGTTGGCTCTTGATGCTGCTTTGCCGCGCGGTATTCGCGTGCTGGCTGCCGATGCTGTTGATACGCATCACGCTGCCCTGATGAGTCAGGCGGCAGGTGCAAGCTATCGCGTAACGCTGCCTTATAGCAAAGACGTGAGCGCTGCTGTTGCGGAGTTCAATGCTGCGCCGGAGCTGCTGTTCAAAAAAGCGGCACCTAAGACTAAGGCGAAGTTCAAAGAAATCGACGTTAAGTTTTACATTCCGCAACTTACTGCGGAGCAGAGCGAAACAGAAACAATCTTCAGCTTCGACTGCAAAATTACACCGACAGGCAGCATGAAGGCCGTAGATTTGCTGAATGCGCTGAACGAGCAGTATGGACTGGCGTTGCCGGTAGAAATGGCGGATATCGAGCGCCTCAGACTGTACCGCAATAATAAAAACGGCAAGCCTATTCCGATGCTGAACAGTGATGCTGTAACCTTAGGCTGATTTTAGCTTAAGGCTGTACAAATAAAAAAAGAGCACAGCCTGCTAATTGCTTTGCTGATGACGAAACCCCGTGGCGACTGCCGCGGGGTTTTTGTGTACTTGGATATACTATTTTATCTGCAGCTCCAGCTACAGCTTCTAATTACTTGCTTAACGTTTTTTAATAGCTTAAAATAGGGATAGGGAATACAAAAACCCTATCCCTATTTGTCATCGAGGTGATTGCCTATGTTATATAACCTTAAACGTTTAACCGGCTATGCTCTTGGCTTTGTACTTTTTTACGCACCAGTGGCGCTCTTTCAGCGCTGCCTGTTCTATCTGCTTTACGGCAGCTGGCAGCCGCAAAGTATTCACGGACTTTGTTTTCGTATACCGATAGAGCATTTGCTGGACGGAATCATCTGGCGGCTTACACCGCTAAGCATGCTGAGTACATTGCTGCTATTGGCAGCAGCTTTCTTCCTGGGACCTGTTTTTTGCGGCAGGCTGTGCCCGGCAGGAGCGTTTACCGAATATCTGTCGAAGCTGGTGCCGTCTAAATTTCAAATAAGCTGGCGCCGTTATACAGAAATTGCGCCTATCCGTTACGGTATGCTGGCAGGCTTTTGCCTGGTGCCTTTTTTCGATGGCATTCTGGCCTGCTCCTACTGCAACTTCTTTTTGTTTGATTTATTGGCTAACTATTATACACGAGGTTATTTTATTTCACTGACATCCAGTCTGCTGCTGACTGCAATTATGTGGGTGCTTGTCTTTGGCATCTTTACTAAAGGCGGACGCGGTTTCTGCAATTTTTTGTGCCCGGTAGGTGCGGCGCAGGGACTGATGCATGCCTTAGGCTGCAGGCTGCCGTTTGTACTGCGCATGCGTGTAGAGCAAAGCCAATGCATAGGCTGCGGTTTGTGCGCAAAGAAATGTCCGATGGAATCTGCAGAACTGGTGGAAGGCAAGGCGCGGATTAATCAGCATAACTGCATCTGCTGTGGCGTGTGTCAGCACACTTGCCCGGTGCAGGCTATTAGCTACGGGAGGAAGCGCGTATGAAAAATAAGCTGATAAATTTTATTGCAGCAATGGGAATTCCTGTCAGCGGCATTACTACGCAGGGGGCAGGATGCACAGGGATTTGCGGCAGCTGCAGCTTGAATTGCGCACCGGGAATAGTTGCTTTACTGCTTTTGGCAGGCAAGGCAGTTTACAAACGTTATCATGGCGGGGTGGTGCAGCATGAATAAGCAAATGTTGAAGCGTGTACTAGCCTTTGTCTTGATGGCGGCAGTAATGGTAGGTCTGGTATTTTTCCGCAGTGAAAACAATTATGACAAGCACTATTTTCGTGCTAAGCTGGCGCGGGGGCAGGAGGTGCATTGCGAGATAGACCTGGGCAAGGAGGGCGAGCTGAAATATTTGCTGCAGCCCAATGTCTATACATTGTATTTACGCCTGCTGCCGGAGGATAAGCAAGCGCAGCTGCGTTGCGAGAGCGAAGGCCTGCAGCTGCTGCTGTCGCGTAGCAGCAAAAAAGGCTTGTGGAAAAAGCTGGCACCTAATGAGATGATAAAGCAGTACAAGGGACAGATGTCAGTGAGTGCGGAGCTGTATTTTTCGCCGGAGCAGCTAAAGCAGAGAAATGTGCAGCAGGGAAAAATCAAGTTCTATGATGCAAAGGGCTTGTACGGCACTGTTGTCGTTGACGTAATCAATTCGCGGGTGAAGTAATTTTAATAGAGTAGCATTAAGCTGTGGGCAGAAGTTCTGCTTGCAGCTTTTTTCAATAGAAACATCTTTTATATAAGCAAATGCAGTTCTTCTTTTTCTCTTCTCTGCGCCCGTCAAGTGTAATAAAATTGAAAATTTTTCAGACAATAAGTCTTGACGGGGGGGGCAACTGTATTATAATGAATTCAACAGCAAGAGTTTGCAGATAGCTTTATAACAGTACTAAGGATTTTGCAATCTGCATTTCCTCCTCTTGCTGTGTTGAATACGTTTATAAATTGCCCGCGGTGAATAGCGGTAAAGAAGTACAGAGGAAACAAGGCAACTCTTGCACAGACTTTACTGAAGTTTCCCTTAGGGTGATTTGTAAAAATAAAAAATGGCAGTCGACTATACTGCCGGATTTCCTAAGGGAGGAAAAGAAAATGAAAAAATCTTTAGTTCTCGCAATGGCAAT
>CAKVHQ010000047.1 GCA_934749845.1 uncultured Clostridia bacterium | reverse complement strand
GCAAAACACCTTGGCATGACCCGCCAGAATCTTACCGGAATTTATAACGCAGCAATTTACAAGATACAGAAAAAGCACTTCCGGGCACTGTGCAGTTGCTAACATATTATACATAATCAAAAGATGAGCCGTCCAATCACAGAAAACAATCTGAATTGGGCGGCTCAAAAATTTTTTGAGTTTTTTCAAAAACACCTTGCGAAATCGCCTTTCTCCGATTCTAGGAATGAGAGGAATACGCAAAACCTCCAGTCCAATCGGAAAGTTCACAAAATGTTCAAAAAGTTTTTTGAAAACACCTTGCGAAATGACCCTTCTCCGATTCTAAGGATGAGAGGACAACACAAAACCCCTCCACAGGAACCTTGAAAATTGAATAAGCCATCCCAGAGAGATACTTCTGATACTGAATGTGCATCCTGCGTGTCTTGTCAGAGAAAACGCCGCTGAAATATGGGGCAGGAACGGGCTGGGGCAGAATGGCAAAGCTCAAATAACAGCAGATACAATGCGGCGGAGTGTCGCAAGATGCTCCGTCGTAGGAATGTACTGTTATTTATAATAGTGCAAATCCAGCAGGAGGGGAGGTGATGAATCTACATGAAGTACCCGTATTTCAGAGGTCTGGAAGCAGACCGATACAGTTTCTACCGTGTGCCGAAAGCACTCATCAAGGTAGACCTGTTTGAAAAGATGTCTGGCGATGCAAAGCTGCTTTATGCAGTCTTGCTGGATCGGATGAATCTCTCGCTTAAAAATGGCTGGCAGGACGAGAATGGAAATGCCTACATCATCTGTACGATAGATGAAATCATGGATTCGATTCGATGTGCCAGACAAAAAGCGGTCAAACTGCTGGACGAGCTGGAACACGAATATCAGCTTATTGAGCGGCGCAGGCAGGGCTTGGGAAAGCCGAACCTGCTCTATGTGAAAGACCTCTATGCGGGACTTTCACAATCGAACTACTGGAAGTATGAAAATCAAACTTCTGGTGGTTTGAAAAGCGAACTTCCGGGAGTATGGAAATCAAACGGAAGTAAGACTGATATAAATAATACTGATAGTAGTGAGACTGATCTAATCTATTCTGCACAATCTGGTGAAAACATATCCGGGGAGATGCGGGAAGATGAAAGGTATCGCTTCTATTTTCAAGACAAGCTGGAAATCCCAATCTTAGAGAAGAACTTCCCACATGACCGGGAAATCCTGATGGAGATTCTGGAACTTCTTGTGGAAACCGTAACCAGCAGAAAGAAGTTCCTGCGCATTTGCGGGGAAGAAAAGCCGAAAGAGGTGGTCAAAAGCCGCCTGATGAAGCTGGATTCCATGCACATCCAGTATGTAATGGAATGCCTGAAAAGCAATACCACACAGGTACGAAACATCAAACAATATCTGCTTGCTACACTGTATAATGCTCCGACCACGATTGACAGCTATTACGCTGCACAGGTCAGACATGATTTCGGATGGGGCGGCAGAAGCAATTAAGGAGGACGATGCAATGAGCGTGTTTTTTATGGATTTTGATATGGCTCCCTCGGTGATCTGGGCGAGAGACTTGTACGACCAGATGCAGATTCGGAGTGACTTCCGCAAGTGGTTCCCCCGGATGTGCCAGTATGGATTTGTGGAGGGCCGGGACTATGAGTTCGTTCCCCGTGTCCGTCCGCAGGATGAGGGCGGGCGCACGGTGCAGCGGTATGTGAAAGACTACCGGATCACGCTGGAGATGGCAAAGCAGCTGTACAAGCTCCATCACTTCCACAAGAATGACTGTTTCCACAGCTGCGAAGGACAGCACTGCATGGGAACGGATCACTGGATGCAGGCAGTCATTGAACTGCTGCATCAGCACAAGTGCAAAAGCCACGCGCCGCCGAAGCGTTTTTACGAATCACGGCCGCCCGATTCGCTGGTGACAACGACACAGATCGCAAAAGAGTACGGCTGCGGTGCAAAGGTGTTCAATCGTCTGCTCCATCTGCACGGTATCCAGTACCGGGCCAATAACCAGTGGGTGCTGTATGCAAAACATCAGGACAAGGGATATACCGCAAACCTTGTTTTCCGGCTCCATCGGAGTGATGGCAGTGCAGTGGAAAAGCTGCATACGGCATGGACGCACAAAGGCAGGAAGTTCCTGTACCATGAACTGAAACGGCGTGGGATTCTTCCGATGGCAGAACAGGAGGATTGAGCCTATGAACTTTACGAATAGCCCGTTTGAACGTATGATGCGCCAGCGTCCGGGAACGGACAGCGACCATCCCTGCATTTCCTGCCGACACCGCAGGGAGTGCGGCTACATGATGCACCAGTGCAGAAAGAAATTCCGCTCGGTCTTTGGTGATACGGCTCCTCCGGTATCAGGCACGGTCGGTGTCTGATGCCGTTTGGATAAAACTATAAACCGGAAAGGAGGGCGCAGGTGCAGGATGAAGTAAACGAAAAAACGATGGCATTGTGCATCAAAGGCGGAAAAATCTCGGCACAGATTCTGAAAGCAGCACTGACAAAGCTGCTGGCAGAGATCGAGAAGAAGAAACAGCAATCGAAGAAGATGGGAGGGCGGAACCGATGTAAGAGAGGAAAGCAGAGCATCAAGAGCCTGCAACAGAGCGGCGCACAGCTTACCAATATCGTTGTCACGGACAATAACATCAAGTCGTTTGACCGGGTAGCTCGGAAGTACGGCGTTGATTATAGTCTGAAAAAGGCAGAAAAAGAGGGGAAAACCGAATATCTGGTCTTTTTCAAGGCAAAAGATGTGGATGTTATGACGGCAGCGTTCAAGGAATACACCGGAGTTTCGCTGAAAAAGGAGCAGCGGCAGTCCATCCGTAAGAAGCTGGAGCAGGCAAAGGAGCGTGTTGCCAAGCACCGGGAAATCACCAAGGAAAAGACGAAAGACAGAGGGCGGGTGCGATGAGCCAGAAAAAGAAAACGACCGCACAGAGCAAACGACCGCGCAAAGCCCCCTCCAACCAGACAGGCGGAACGGCATGGGGCAAGAAAGTAGCGGCGGCAATCAGTGGAAAGATGCAGTCGGCAGATATGAAAAAGCTGATCCTGCTGAATTTTCCTTACATTATCGCCTTTTACATGGTGGAGAAAGCCGCATGGCTGTACCGACACTGTAATGGCGATACCATCGTGGACAGGCTGATGGTTCTTTTTATGAACTTCGGTCTGGCCTACAAGAGTTATCTGCCAAGTGTCCATCCGTTCGACTTGCTGGTGGGTCTGATCGGTGCAGCAGCACTGAAAGCCGTGATCTACTTTAAGGGGAAGAACGCAAAGAAGTATCGTCAGGGAGAGGAATACGGCTCTGCCCGGTGGGGCAATGCCAAGGACATTGAACCTTTTATTGACCCGGTATTCGAGAATAATGTGCTGCTCACCCAGACGGAACGGTTGATGATGAGCGGCAGACCAAAGCATCCGAAGTATGCCAGAAACAAGAATGTCATTGTGATCGGCGGCTCTGGCAGCGGCAAGACACGGTTTTTCGTAAAGCCCAATCTGATGCAGATGCCCGAAAAGGTCAGCTATGTCTGTACTGACCCGAAAGGTACGATCATCATTGAATGCGGAAAGATGCTCTCGGATGCCGGGTACAAAATCAAAGTCCTGAACACGATCAATTTCAAGAAGTCGATGCACTATAACCGTGCGACTTGTTCGCCGCTGAAAAGGTGGCGCACAGCGCTGTTTCAATCAGTTCTGTGAACTGA
>CAKVHQ010000046.1 GCA_934749845.1 uncultured Clostridia bacterium | reverse complement strand
GACGGGAGAAAAACCGTCATCGGAATACATCTCATAATGGCAGCCTTCATAACCGATAAGCTTAAGATCCGACAAATCTATCTCAGACGTATTTTTCACAGGCTTTCCAAATGGTATCGCCTTATCCTTGCGGATAAAGAATACAAGCTCATCAAGTTCGGAATCTACATAATGATGACCCTTTGAGAGTATTTCGGTCTTGATATTTTTGCAGGACTTCATTCTTACCGCCATCATTTCCTCCGGCAGATAAACGTAGCGCCCCTTTGCATTCTGCTTATATACGGGGGCAATCATCAGCTCGTTACCGAGAAGAAGCTGGTCGTCAACCTGCTTTGCCATATCGTCATCGGGTAAATCAAAGGATAGCGGCTTAAACATCATTTCATCATTCAGCGCCGCCCTGAGGTATTCGCTGTAAAGATAGGGAATAAGGCAGTAGCGTATCTTTATCATTTCTGCGGCAGCATTAACATTATCAAAGCAATAAAGCTCCTGATCTCTTGTGCCAAGGGCGGAGTGGTTTCGGAAAAGGGGTGTAAACAGGGAGTATTGCAGCCAGCGAAGCATTAAATCTTCCGTCGTATCACATCCAAAGCCGCCCGTATCGCAGCCGGTAAAAAGAAAGCCGCACATATTAAGGGCAGGAAGCTGCTGCATAGACTGGAGTATATGTGACCACCAGGATTTGTTGTCGCCCTGCCAGATACCGCCGTAGCGGTGAGCGCCGATATAGGACGAACGGGAGAAGAAAAGCGTGCGCTTTTCGGGGCAGATCTCTCTAAGCGCTTCAAAGGCGGAGCGTGTCATATTCATTCCGTAAATGTTGTGAACCTCACTGTGATTTACCTGTTCGCCGTTTACATTATGATAAAACTTGTCGTAATCGCCCTTGTTTCCATTAAGACCCGCAACCATTCCTGTAAAGGTAAAATACTCGTCTATACCCATATTTCCCGAGGTGAGCTTTTCTATTTCCTTAAGGGTATCGGAAAGCCTGTCCTCGGTGTAGAAAATCGCAGGCTCGTTCATATCGTTCCAGAAGCCCTCGATTCCCATGTTTGTGAGAACAGCATACTTATTGCCGAACCATTTTCTTGTCTCGGGATTTAGGAAGTCGGGGAAATGTACCCTGCCCGGCCATACTGCGCCCACAAAATCCTCACCCTCTGCATTCTTGCAGAAATAGTTATTCTTTACGCCATCCTCGTAAACCTCGTAGCCCTCCTCAATTTTAACTCCTGCGTCGATTATGGGCACAAGGCGAAAGCCCTCTGATTTCATATCAGCCGCAAGCTTTTCAAGGTCGGGGAAACGCTCCTTGTCAACGGTAAAATCCTTGTAGCGCTCCATATAGTCGATATCGAGATAAATGCTGTCAAGTGGTATTCCTGCCTCTTTATACCTTTCGGCAACCTCTCGGATATCTTGCTCTGTTTTGTAGCCCCAGCGGCTCTGTCCGTAGCCGAATGCCCAGAAGGGCGGAATGTAGCTTCTGCCGATAATCTGTCGGAATTGCTTTACAATGTCATTTTCACTTTCGCCCGTGATGATATAGACGATAAGGTTCATTGTTTCGGGCGTTATCTTCATCTCGCTTCTTTTGGTGTAGCCTATGTCGAACTCGATTTCTCCTGCATAGTCGAAGAATGCGCCGAAGAGCTCTTTTCCGCTTACAATAATAAAATTATGGGAGCCGTAAAGTGAACGGGTATCCTCCTGATGATTGGGATTGTCATAGTTCCAATTTTTGTACTGCCAGCCACGCTTATTTATGCCTCTTATCTGCTCTCCTAAGCCATATACAATATCATTTTCGGAAAAAGAATACCCGAAAGAACTGTTATCGTCGGTTTCAAAAAAAGGCGGTTTATCTGTTGAAGCCTCAATGTCTTTAATAACCGCTTCTGTGGGGAATGGAGTTCCGTAAACATATTTTCTTATCATAGTGGCGTTACCTCCTGAAATATGGGTTGAATATATTCTCTCTATATGATATAATACTATAAAAACAGACAATAATCAAGTGATATTCTACTGAAAGCTGATACTATCCTATTTACAGAGGTGGCTTTATGAACAAAAACAGCGCCAGAGAAAACCGTGTACACAGTTCGGAAACAAAACCATACAGCTACTACGAATGCAGTATTCCGGACGGTTTCGTCTGCGTTCCCATGCATTGGCACAGCGAATTTGAGCTGAACTATATCCGTGAAGGCTCGGCAGAGTTTATCTGCGGCGAAAAGAGGTTCAACTCCTCAAAGGGCGACATAATCATCACTCAGCCGAACATTTTGCACTCGATTTACCCTCATGAAAACACACGGCAGGTATATGACACCCTCGTTTTCAGCAGCGAGCTTTTCGGCGGCTCGGAGCAGGACAGGTATTTCGCAGAGTGTATCCGTCCTCTGATTAACGGTAGTATGCGGCTGCCGATGCGAATTACGCCCGCTCACTGCTATTATTCGGAGCTTTCCCTTTCGGCAGAAAACATATTTTCCTGCGCACGCGGTGATTCTCCGCAGCTGGATATGCTTTTACGAAGCGAGATAATGCGGTTTTTCTGGCTGCTCGAAACAGAAGCGAAAGCTGCGGCTGTTCATACAGACAGCGTTATTCGCCCCGCTCTGGAATATATAGCGGAGCATTACTCCGAGTGCATAACGATAAGCTGCCTCGCCACCGCCGTTCATCTCAGCGAAAGCTATTTTATGAACAGGTTCAAGGAATATGTGGGACTAAGTGCAATCGAGTATATCACACATTTCAGAATAGAAAAAGCCTGCAAGGAGCTTGCAGGCACAAATAAAAGCGTAATGGAAATAGCATTTGAGTGCGGATTCTCCAACCTCTCAAATTTTAATCGGCAGTTCAGGCGGATAGCAGGCTGTTCGCCGACCGAATACCGTAAAAGGCAGGTAATCAGCCGTTAATAATGCGGTCTATCTCCGCTTTTTCGGGCATTACCTTCAGTGCGCCCCGTCTTCCTGTAATAAGCGACGCTGCCGCATTTGCGAAGCTAAGCAGCTCGGAAAGCTGCTCTTTATTCAGCTGAATACCGTTTTCGCTGATATAGTTCAGCGCACAGCCCATAAATGTATCGCCTGCGCCCGTTGTATCAACAACATTGGTATTATCGTAAGCGGGAGCTGATACAAGTGCGCTGCCACAGTAGGCTTTGCTGCCGTTTCTTCCCATTGTTGCAAGCACAAGCGGAACTCCATACTCTCTTATAATAGCGAAAACGCCCTTGTCGATGTCCTTTTCTCCCGTCAGGAACTCGATTTCGTTATCGGATATTTTAAGAATATCGCATACCGAAATACCGTATTTCATAGCCTCTTTTGCGTCCTCAAGGCTCTCCCACAGCGGTTCACGGAGATTCGGGTCAAAGGAAATAAGCGCGCCGCTTTCCTTTGCGGTATTTATTGCACTAACGGTAGCAGCCCGGTTTCCTTCATGGGTCATTGACAGCGTTCCGAAATGAAATATCCCGGCATTTCCGATAATATCGCTGTTTACCTCGGAAGCGGTCAGCATCATATCCGCACCGGGGCTTCTGTAAAAGCTGAAATCCCTGTCGCCGTCGGGCTTTTTATGCACAAATGCAAGAGTAGTGTGAACATCTTCATCGAAAACAAGTCCCTCTGCGCCGATGCCGCATTTTTCAATTACCTCGGACAGCATTTTTCCGAAGCTGTCATTTCCGACCTTTCCGATAAAAGCCGTTTTCTTTCCGAGCTTTGCGAGCATAGCGAGGACGTTGCAGGGCGCACCGCCGGGGTTAGCTTCAAGCAGGGGATTGCCCTGTTCGCTTATTCCGTTTTCGGTAAAATCAATCAGAAGCTCGCCCAGAGCGACAACATCATATTTTTTCATATCTTTCCTCCGATTGTAAGAGTGTGCAAAAACCTGTCAA
>CAKVHQ010000045.1 GCA_934749845.1 uncultured Clostridia bacterium | reverse complement strand
AATGATGATATATGTTGAAGATAGAGTATATAAGAAAATTGAAAAATAAGTATAGTTGATAACTATAAATTACAATTTATATAATAGTTTTATAAATTTATGGGGCGACCAAAAGTCGCCTCTATATTTTTCAAGTATCCCGCTAAAAGCCACGCTTTTAGGCTCTTATTGGGATTCGGGGTGGCTCCCTCTTCCTGCAAAATTATTTGATTAGAATAATTTTGAAAGAATAGCCTAATATTATTGAGAAAAATAGACAAATATGATATATTATATGTAAATTTGGAGGATAAAAATGGAAATAGTAAAACCTTTTGTAAAATGGGCTGGTGGAAAAGGAAGCTTAATATCTCAATTAACAAACTTTTACCCATTTGAATTAAAAGATGGAATTATAAATAAATATGTTGAACCATTTGTAGGTGGTGGAGCTGTTTTAATAGATATATTACAAAAATACAGTGTAAAATCTGCGTATGCTTTCGATATAAACATCGATTTAATAAATTGTTACAATGTTATAAAAACAAATGTGGAAGATTTGATTGAAGCGTTAAAAGAAAAAGAAGAAAATTATTTTAAATTAGAAACAGATAATAAACAAGATTATTTTTATGAAATTAGAAAGGAATATAACTCATATAGAATTGATGAACAAGAATTAAATGTAAAAAGAGCATCAGAGTTTATATTTTTAAATAGAACTTGTTTTAACGGATTATACAGAGTAAACAAAAGTGGTGAATTCAATGTGCCATTTGGTAAGTATAAAAATCCAACTATATGTGATGCAAAAAATTTAAGAAATTTATCCAAACTTTTCGAAAATGTTACTTTTCAATATGGTGATTATAAGGAAAGTAATAAATATATAGACAATAATACTTTTGTATATTTTGACCCACCATATAGACCATTATCAGTAACATCTGCATTTACATCTTATACAAAAGAAGATTTCAACGATAATAATCAAAAAGAACTTGCGGAATACTTTAAAAAATTAGATTACAAAAATGCAAAATTAATGTTGAGCAATTCAAACCCTAAAAATACAAATAAGGATGATAATTTCTTCGAAACAATTTATGATGGATTCAATATTAATGAAGTTTTTGCAAAAAGAATGATTAATTCCAATGCTAAAGGAAGAGGAGCAATTTCAGAATTGGTTATTACAAATTATGAGGAGATTAATGAATGTATCAAGGAAAATTCTATTTTGAAGATAGCAGTTTCAAATTAATAGAAAATGACACTTTCAAAACATTAACAAATTTTGAAGAAAAAACATTTGATATGATTTTTGCGGATCCGCCATATTTTTTATCAAACAATGGTATTACTTGCAGTGGTGGGAAAATGGTAAATGTCAATAAAGGTGATTGGGATAAAGCGTTAGGAATAAAGGAAAAACACGAATTTAACAAAAAATGGATAAAACAATGTTATCGAATATTAAAAGATGATGGGACAATTTGGATTAGTGGAACATTACATAACATATATTCAATAGGTATGGCTTTAGAGGAAGAAGGATTTAAAATAATAAACAATATAACTTGGCAAAAAACTAACCCACCACCTAATTTAGCTTGTAAAACATTTACTCATTCAACAGAAACAATCATTTGGGCAAGAAAAGATATTCCAAAAGCAAAATACAAATTTAATTATAAGCTAATGAAAGAATTAAATAACAATAAGCAAATGAAAGATGTCTGGACAACAAGCCTTACAAAACCTTCAGAAAAAAAGCAAGGGAAACATCCAACACAGAAACCTTTAGAAATACTAGAAAAAATAATATTGGCATCAACAAAAGAGAATGATTTGATTTTAGATCCCTTTTGTGGTAGTAGTACAACAGGTATTGCTTCAGTAAAATTAAATAGGAAATATATAGGAATTGATAACTCAAAAGAATATTTGGACTTATCGATAAGAAGATATAAAGAATTATATAAGGAGTGATGAGAATGGCAAGAGATTTTGCACAATGGTTATTAACATTTACAGATAGCATAGCAAATTATAAATATTATATTGATTTTGAAACAATATATAAAAATGCTGAAGAACACAAAATTGAACTAAATATGATGAATTCTTTGATAGGAAGCAAAACAATAGAAAATGATTTTGAAAAATTGGTAATTAAATATCCAGAGGTAATAAAATGTATTCCTACGTTACTAGCAGTAAGACAATATGAAATCATTGTTTTAGATGATGAAGGAAATAAATTAGAATATAATTTTAAAAATATGAATTACAGTATCGACCAATATAAAGTTTTTATGAGAGAAACAGGATTGTTTAATTTATTAGAAAAACATCTAGTAAATAATTTATATGATTATGTTTTAGGAGTAGAATCAGGACTTAATTCAAATGCTAGAAAAAATCGTGGCGGACACTTAATGGAAGATGTGGTTGAAAGATTTATTCAAAAGGCTGGCTTTAAGAAGAATGAAACATATTTTAAAGAAATGTACTTACAAGATATTGAACAAAAATGGAAATTAGATATGTCATTTATTAGCAATAAAAATACTTCAACCAAAAGATTCGATTTCGTTGTGAAAACAGATAATTGTATTTATGGAATAGAAACAAATTTTTATGCATCAGGAGGTTCGAAACTAAATGAAACAGCTAGAAGTTACAAAATGATTGCAGAAGAAGCAGATAAAGTAGTTGGATTTGAGTTCGTTTGGTTTACAGATGGAATGGGATGGATATCAGCAAGAAATAACTTAAGAGAAACATTTGACAATATGGATAATATTTTCAATATTAATGATATGAAAAATGGAGTGATGAAGGAGATTTTTAATTAATAACGGAGATAAAGATGAGATATATTATTTTTATAGGGTTAGCAATAATTGAACAAATAATAATGATGATTATAACTAGAGAAATTATACAGTTACAATATGAATATGTAAGCATAAATTATGCAACATTCAAGTTTGCAGATAAAGACGAAAAATTTTGCGGGTTAAATATTCTTTTGAAACTATTCTTTCCAATAATATATATAATAATTTTATCAGGGGTATTTTACGAATTGGAACATGAAGAATTAATTAACAATATTTATATGATAACAATATTTTATTATATAATTAGGTGGACAAATATAACTTTTATATTAAATAGAAAAGAACTACATGATTGGAAGTTGGAATTTATTATATGCATAATTGGAATAATTCTTAATTTTATTATTTACAACATATTTATAAGAAAAACAAATCAAATTTTTATCTCAATTAATGAGTTGAGAGATGGAATATGGATAGGGATAGTAACTTTCTTTTTTGTATTAATAAGAGATTACATATATAAATATAAACATACAGATGCAGCAACAACAGAGAGAAGGAAAATAAATTATATATTAAAGAAATATTGTTATTATAAAAAGAAATATAATCATATAATAAATGAAGATAATAAAGATATTGAGACTATGGTTTATGGAATTATGATATACGAAAACTATAATAGGCCTGCTTTTTATAGATTTTTTGAATACATTAAATGTATAATTGCAGGACAAGCGACTCTAGGTGTAATGCAAGTAAAGAGCAATAAGATAATTTCTAACGAGGAAAGTGTTGAGAAAGGATATAATTATATAAAGAAGCTGTATAAGAAAATAGTAAACGAATCAAAAGATAATGAATTTGAAGAAAATGAGCAAATGAAAAAAATAATTTCAAAATATAACGCAGGACAAAAATATACAGATGAAATCCTATATATAATGGAAGTTATAAAAAATGAAATAATATATAATTAATTACAGGGGGTGACAAAAAGTTACCCTATTATTTTTTTGCAATCCCGCTAAAAGCCACGCTTTTAGGCTCTTATTGGGATTCGGGGCGACTCCCTCTTCCTGCAAACTTTAAAAAAGTTTGAAAAAATAAAAAATTTTTAAAAAAATGCAACATTTGATAAAATTTTTGGCTTCATATATATAGAAATGTGAGGTGATGAAATTTGATAAACATGAAAAAGTTTTACTCTATTTCTATATTGTAATTTAAAATAAAAAGAGATAACAATTCTCTTTTTAGCATAACATTTATTAGAAGTGTTATGAAGGAGTTAAAAAGTAATGCAAATTACAAATACAGAAATACAAGGCACGAAGTATGTTCAAATTTATTTGACAGAAGAAGAACTCCAGAAA
>CAKVHQ010000044.1 GCA_934749845.1 uncultured Clostridia bacterium | reverse complement strand
AATAGTGGCAAAGTTATAGCCATTAAAGGACATGCTCCTCTTATCCAAATATCAAAATACGGAGCAGGCATAAAGCCGGTATTTTATCTAAAATCTAATGTTGCTTATATTTCAGGAACAGGAACTGAAAAAGATCCTTATAGAATACAATAATTGAAGTAATGTAAAGTTACTTCTTTTTTTCTTGCTATATTAATATAATAATAGTATAATGAATATATGAACAAATATTCAAATAAGGAGATAAAATGGAAAAAGTAGAAATAATAAATGAGTTAAGTGAATTTTTCAAAGTATTTAGTGATACCACAAGACTTAGAATACTTGAAGTATTATTAAATGAAGAAACATCAGTTGGTGTTATAGCAAGCAAAATAAATGTGAGTAATTCAGCAGTATCACACCAACTAAGTTATTTAAGAAGTACCAACTTAGTTAAAACCAGAAAAGAAGGACAAGTAATATATTATAGTATTGCAGATAATCATATTAAAGTAATAATTGAATATGGATTAGAACATATTAAAGAAGGGATAAGACTATGAAAAAGATAGAATTTAATGAAGATTTAATAAGAATAATAATTAGTATTGTATTTCTTGTATTAGGAATGATTTTTAAAGAAAATATATATCTTTTAGTAGTTAGTTATGTTTTTGTTTCCAAAGAAGTATATACGAATGCTTTTAAAAATATTAAAAAGGGTGAAATATTTGATGAGAATTTCTTGATGATTATTGCAACACTCGGAGCATTTTACATTAAAGAATGTCCTGAAGCAGTTTTAGTAATGTTATTATTTTCTATCGGCGAATATTTATCCGATTTAGCAGTGGATAATTCTAAAAAAGCTATCGTAGAACTAATGGATTTAAGAAGTGATAAAGTTAATATAAAAGATAAAGGTTATATAGATGTAAAAGAATCTAAGATTGGAGATATCTTTATTGTTGCTCCCGGGGAAAAAATACCTTTAGATGGTATTATAATAAATGGCACAAGTCATATTGATACAAAAAGTTTAACCGGAGAATCAATGCCTCGAAAAGTAAATTTAAATGATACAGTCTTAAGTGGAACCATTAATTTAGATAGCATTTTAGAAATAAAAGCAACGAAAACATTTGAAACTAGTACCGCAAGTAAAATAATTGAAATAATTGAAAATAGTGAAGAAAAGAAAACAAAAACAGAAAAATTTATTACTAGATTCTCAAAAATTTATACTCCGATTGTGGTTATTCTTGCCATTCTTGTCGTAGTAATACCCGTAACTCTTGGAGAAAATTTCATCACTTGGGTATATAGAGCTTTAGAAATGCTAGTAATATCATGTCCATGTGCTTTAGTTATTTCAGTACCTCTTAGTTACTTTACATCAATTGGTAAATCAAGTAAAGAAAAAATACTCGTAAAGGGTAGTGATGTAATGGATAACTTAAATAAAATTGATACAATAATATTTGATAAAACTGGTACAATTACAGAAGGTGTATTTGAAGTTGTTAAAATAAAAAATATAAATTGTTCTAAAGATGAATTATTATATCTAGCAGCATCATCTGAAGTTCATTCTAATCATCCGATAGCTAAATCAATAAAAAATTCTTATAATAAAGAACTTGCTAAAGTAGCAAACTATAAAGAAATAAGTGGCAAAGGAATAGAATGTAAAATAAATAAAGATAAAATTTTAGTTGGATCTAAATCATTATTAAAAGATAATAAAATAACAACTGATGAAACAAATGAATTAGGTACAATAATACATATTGCTAAAAATAAAGAGTATTTAGGTTATATTGTAATTAGTGATAAAATTAAAGATAATGCTAAAAAGTCTTTAAAAGGATTAAAAGAAAATGGTATAAAAAATGTAGTTATGTTATCTGGTGATGATGCTAGTGTAGTTAGTGAAATATCTAAAAAACTTAAAATTGATGAAAGCTTTGGAAATTTACTACCTGAAGATAAAGTGAAAATTCTAGAAAAATACAAGAAAAATAATAATGTAGCTTTTGTAGGGGATGGTATTAATGATGTACCTGTTATAAGACTTGCCAATGTAGGTATTGCCATGGGTGGTCTAGGTAGTGATGCCACAATTGAAGCTAGTGATATAGTTTTAATGGAAGATAATTTAGAATGTATTTCTAAAGCATTAAAAATAAGTAAATTAACTAGAAAAACAGTAATTACTAATATTACATTTGCGATTCTTTTTAAAGTTATAATGTTAATACTTGCAATATTTGGCATAACTCCGATTTGGCTTGCTGTTTTTGCTGATGTTGGAGTAACATTATTATCTATTTTAAATAGTTTAAGAATATTTTTATATAAAATTTAATTAATTAGCACTTACACTTGACAAGTGCTAATTTTAGGTTTATAATATAGTAGTTCAAGTTAAGAAAGGATGATTAGTATGAACTTTGAAAACAATGATGAATTAAAAGATGTTTTAAATAAATATGGTCGAGATATAACTAAAAATGTTTTAGATAACAAAGTTGATCCAGTTATAGGTAGAGATGAAGAAATTAGAAATGTTGTTAGAATATTATCTCGTAAAAGTAAAAATAATCCCGTTTTAATCGGGGAACCTGGGGTAGGTAAAACTGCCATAGTGGAAGGCCTTGCTCAAAGAATTATAAAAGGAGACATTCCTAGTTCTTTAAAAAATAAAACAATTTGGGAACTTGACTTAGGTGCCTTAGTAGCGGGGGCTAAATATCGTGGTGAATTTGAAGAAAGATTAAAAGCTGTCTTAAAAGAAATTAAAGATTCTGATGGTAATATCATTATGTTTATTGATGAAATTCACATGATCGTAGGTTCTGGTGGAGATGGTGCCATGGATGTCTCAAATATGTTAAAACCAATGCTAGCTCGTGGAGAAATTCATGTAATCGGAGCAACAACCCTAAATGAATATCGTAAGTATATTGAAAAAGATGGAGCTCTAGAAAGAAGATTTCAAAAAGTTTTAGTGAGTGAACCAAATGTTACAGATACAATAACTATTCTTCGTGGATTAAAAGAAAGATTTGAAATATTTCATGGAGTTACAATAAAAGATAGTGCCCTAGTTTCTGCAGCAACTTTATCTGATAGATACATAACAGATAGATTTTTACCGGATAAAGCCATAGATTTAGTGGATGAAGCATGTGCTACAATCAAAATGCAACTTGAATCAATGCCTGTTGAACTTGATGAACTTACAAGAAAAATAATGAGTTTAGAAATTGAAAGACAAGCATTAAAGAAAGAAAAAGATGATATAAGCAAGAAAAGAATTGATGAAATCGATGAAAGTCTTGTTACGATGAAAGAAAAAGAAGCTGATTTAAGAAGCAAGTGGGAAAGCGAAAAGAAAGCAAAAACTGAAATAAATAAGAAAAAGGAAGAACTTGAACAAGCTAAATTTGCTTTAGCACAAGCTGAAAACAACTATGATCTTGAAAAAAGTGCAATGCTTCGTCATGGTAAAATTCCAGCTTTGGAACAAGAATTAAAGAAACTTCAAGAAGAAAACAAGAGTAATATTTTATCAGATGTTGTAGATGAAGAAAGTATTGCTGGTATTATTTCTAGATGGACACATATTCCAGTATCAAAACTAGTAAGTAGTGAAAAAGATAAATTATTACATTTATTTGATAGATTAAAAACTCGTGTTATAGGTCAAGATAATGCTTTAAAACTTGTTAGTGAAGCGATTATCAGAGCCAGAAGTGGAATTAAAGACCCAAATAAACCAATTGGTTCATTCATATTCCTAGGACCAACCGGTGTAGGTAAAACTGAAGTTGCTAAATCATTAGCTTACGAACTATTTGATGATGAAAGACACATGATAAGAATTGACTGTTCTGAATATATGGAATCGTTTAATGTTTCGCGTCTAGTCGGAGCTCCTCCAGGATACGTAGGATATGATGAAGGTGGAGAATTAACCGAAGCTGTAAGAAGAAATCCATATAGTATTGTTTTATTTGATGAAATAGAAAAAGCTCATAAAGATGTCTTTAATATTTTACTTCAAATACTAGATGATGGAAGACTTACCGATAGTCAAGGACGTCTTGTTGATTTTAAAAATACAATTATAATTATGACATCTAATTTAGGAAGTGAATATATTCTAGATAATGAAGATAATGCTAACGAACTTGTAATGAATGAACTAAAAAATACATTTATACAAGAGCTTATAA
>CAKVHQ010000043.1 GCA_934749845.1 uncultured Clostridia bacterium | reverse complement strand
TCTCCAACCTTACCGATTCGTATTTCCGCATCGGTACGAACGTGGAATTTATCCTCCTTAATCAGCTCTTCATACAAGGTAATATACGCAGGGGAAGTTCCCGCGTCCATCGCGCTGGTAATTCCATAAGAGGAAAGGTGTCCTGAAGCAGCTTCCAACCAGAGTTTTCCGTCCTCGAGCGTTGATGCAGGCAAGTGTTGACTGATGAGATTGGTGGCGGTATCGGTTAAGATACCGGTAGCTTCTCCAGCGGCATCGCGATAAATGTAGCCGCCTTGCGGATTTGGAGTCTTGTTTGTAATACCACCGATTTCCAAAGCCTTACTGTTGACCCAGATGGTGTGTCCATCCGCACGTGTCAAATAGACAGGATTATCCGGCGCGATTGCATCAAGATCTTCTTTCGTTGGAAATTTTTTGTCTGGCCAAACCGACTCAATCCATCCGCGTCCCTGAATCCATTCGCCGGGCTGCGCTGCTTCTGCTGCCTCTTTCACTTTTTCTAGGATTACTTCCTTCGGAGCCCAAAAAATATCCACTGCGGAAAGTTGAGAGCCTATCTTTGCCATATGCAAATGACTGTCGATCAGTCCCGGCAGGACACACTTGCCGTCCAAATCCGTAACGATTGTGTTCTTGCCGATATAATCCTGTACTCCTTCGTCATCTCCGACATAAACCAGTTTGTCTCCGACAACGGCAATTGCAGAAGCGACACTAAATTCATCATCAACTGTGTAAATCGTTCCATTTAGCCATACACTATCCGCTTTGCCGTCATCTGCATCTTTGCATGACGCAAAACTCATCGCCATAATCAATATCATCAGGATGGCGAATAATCCTTTTACTTTAGCTATCATACTACGACCTCCCTCCTGTACAGTTAGAGAAACAATCTTTGACAATATTATAACATATTAGATTTTGAAGGAGTTGAGTTGTTTGTCACACATTTTATCCTTTCATCCCAACGCTTGAGTTGCTGTTGAGTTCAATAAACATGAATTCCTTGTAAATAAAGCAATATAATCCCGAGTTTGACACCTAAATTTTAGAGGGCATTGGAATTCCAATGCCCTCGTTGATTTTAGATGCATCTTTTTTTGCGTCACTTTTCCTGCTTCTTCCTTTTCTGAGATGAAGTAATGATTTTTTTCATCGTGTCCTTTGGAATGAAGTCATAGTCTGTTCGAAATCCGAAGCTTTCGTGTAAATCGTCTGTCAGATCTGTCCTTGTGTAATTCGGAATATAGCCCTCTCCCAGAAGTTCCCGCACCTCCATGCTTCGCAGGGTCTGGCAGATCTGTTCGCAGGAATAACTGCCGCGTAATCTTTTTGCAACGTATTTGTACAGCACCAGTGATAAAAAGCAGGTTAGGAAATGGGCCTTAATCCTGGCGTCGGTACGAACGTAGACCGGTCTGGATTTGAATTCACTCTTCATGATACGGAAGCATTGTTCAATCTGCCATCTCTGATGATTTGCGTTTGCAATTTCACTCGGTTCTTCATCCGCAAGATTGGTGGATATGGCATAGAAACCGTCAAAGCGTTCCTCCTGCCGGATGTATTCATAATCAATGTCCTGCATTTTCTTTTCAGCGATTTCCCCATCTCCCGTACAACTTACTGTTTTGATCAAACGTCGAAAATCATTGGCATTTTTCTTTGCATGCACCCTTCCGTTCTGCAATGCCTTTTTGGCCCGCATAATTTGTTTTTCCCGTATTTTGCGCAGATAGTTCCGATACTTGATGGAGTAGGTGACAATGAGTCGCTCGTCAAAATCCTTGTTATCGATTGGAAGTTCTTTGTAAAAGACCGCATCTTTGTATGTTTCCTCGTTAAGCTCGTTGAGATTGTATTTGCGGTATTTGGCTTTTGCCCCCATTTGGTACCAGCCGTCCGGTGCGAGTGCAGTCTGCTGCAGATCGGCTTTCAATTTTTTTAAGGATTGTGTGGTAATGTAGCTTCGTCCCTGAATGGCGTTGTAGCGTTTGTTTTTGTTAGAGGAAAGTCCGGCATCCGTACACACCACAAACTCGGACATGCCAAAATCCTGAAGCATCTTCTTTTCCAAAGGCTGCATGGTGATCTGCTCGTTGGTGTTGCCCGGATCGATGCACATCGAGATCGGAATGCCTTCGCGGTCGATGAATAGCCCCATCTGTACGATCGGGAGCGGCCGGTTTTCCTTGCTCTTTCCGTATTGGCAAAGGGTATCCGGCTCGGCTTCCTCCATCTCAAAGAAAAAATTGATACAGTCATAGTAAATGATGCCGGTTTTGCGCTTTCCGAGCTTTAAAGTATTCTGATAGAGCTTTGCCTGTATGTCATCAAAGTTGTCCGCAAGAACATCCAAAGCCCGATACATCTGGTGAACTTCGAAGTCCGGCTGCTGCAGGAGTCTTTGGGAAAACTCGAAGGTACCGACTTTGGATCGGGGATCCAGAATTCTGCCATAGCAGAGCTTTTGCAGAATATCGCTAAGGTTGAAAGAAAAATCCGCGTTTTTTTGAATGGAAGCACAGATCCGGTCCATGCCTAGATCGTAAAAAATCTTTTGCAGAAACAGGTATCCGACCTGAAAGGTATATTGGTAGTTTTTCGTAATTAATTTCGCAGGAGAAAGCGTGAAAGAAACGTCTTGGTTTTCCGCTTTTTCCTGTTGGGTTAAAAATGCAGCGCGTTCCTTTGCCCATTCCATCGGATCGCGGCCTGTTTTTTCGCGAATTTCCTGTTCGCTGCCGAGTTTTTCAACGGTAATGGTGCGTTCGATCCCTTTGGTATCATAATATGTTTTGATGATGTAGAAACGAAGACCTAAGTTAGACTTACTGGTTCTGACCCTCATGTGGTACCTCCTGATGGATAGATATATCTATATTATACCACAAGACGCAAAGTGACGCAAGATAAATTTTAAAAAATTGACAAAAAAATTAAGCGTTTGCAACGCTTAGAGAGATTTTTAGAGGACGGAGGTGTCAAACTTCCGTGAGAAAAGCTTTTTTCATAAATGTAGATTGTTTTTTGCGTAAAAGTATATCATAATAAAGGAAATATGATTTAGATGATACAAAAAGGAAATGCGAAAAATAGAAAGGATACAAAAATGACAGCAATCAGACATAACGAAACGATCGATCTTTTGCTTGCGCACAGCTCCGTGCGGGAATTTTCGGACAAACCGGTGGAGGAGGAGACTGTGCATACCATCCTTGCCTGCGCGCAGAAAGCGCCGACTTCCAGCTATCTGCAGGCGTATTCGATCATCTGCGTGGAAGATCCGGCGAAGCGGGAAGCGCTTGCGGAATACGCAGGCGGACAGGAATGGGTCATGAAAGCGCCGCTCGTACTCCTGTTCTGTGCGGACCTGCACCGGCAGGAGGTGCTGGTAAAACCGGATGATCCGCATGTCCTGCATAATACGGAACTTTATACCGTCAGTGTCATTGACGCCGCGCTTGCCGCACAGAAAGCGCTGGTTGCCGCGCAGGCGCTGGGCCTCGGCGGCGTGCCGGTCGGCGGCGTGCGCAACGAGACTGAAGAGATGGCCCGGCTTTTTGATCTGCCGGAGATGGTTTTCCCAATGTTCCTGCTCTGCTTAGGCTATCCGAAGACTATACCGCCGCAGCCTCCTCGTCTTGCGGAAACGTTGATCTGCGATACGGATCGATATCCGGCACTCCCGAATGAACAGCAGCTGGCAGACTATGAAGAAGAAGTGCGCCAATACTTTTTCCGGGCTTCCGGCGGAAGAAGCGACCGCGGCTGGACATCGCGCTGCCGCTATGCGATCAGCAAGAAGCCGCGCTATGAAGTCGACATCTTCCTCAAAAAAGCAGGCTTTATGACCGAGAACGAACCGGGAGAAAAGTAGGAGAATGAAGCACTCTGGGATTTGATCCTTATCAACGAAACAATTTGGCGAAAACAGCCGCATCCATGATCCTGCAGTGAAAGCAGAGACGTGAGGAGCGGTTGTTTTTTTTGTAGAAAATTTGGCATGATATTTGCTTGTTTACTTTAAATAATACAAAAAGGAGGAAAACTATGATTATGACAGGAGCTCAATATATCGAGAGCTTAAGAAAATTGAACACAAGGGTCTACATGTTCGGCGAAAAGATCGACAACTGGGTCGATCATCCGATCATCCGCCCATCCATCAACTGCGTAGCAGTCACCTATGACTTAGCCCATGATCCGCAGTATGAAGA
>CAKVHQ010000042.1 GCA_934749845.1 uncultured Clostridia bacterium | reverse complement strand
CGAATATCCAAGTGGCCCCCGCACAAATTCATTCTTATCCGAGTAGGAAAAACAAACACCTGAAAATAACGCAGTGGAAGCGATCAACGTATTCAGAATTCCCGGAAGCGCAATAAATTTCTTAAACTTTTGCGACACTCTGTTACCACAGGAAAGAATGATCACAAAGCATATATTGATTGGTCTAAGCGCATACCCAATAATAGATACTGCCATACGCAGCATTGTCGGATACGGAAGTGTCGCACACCAGTATTCTATACTGTCAACGATAACCAGACACAGTACTGAGCTTATCGCAATGGAAAACAACCGAATTACCTTTCTCTGAAATGCAGGATTTACATTAACGAAAATCAACATAAAAAAGGATATTAAGATCGTCGCAAAATTCAACTGTAAAAAATAATGAAACATAAACTCCTCCTCCTTTTCTATCTGTAAATATACAAATTACGCATTATTATAACACAGGAAAGGGAGAATGTCTTTATAGGGACGTTCCTTTTGTCACAAAGAGTGTCCCTCTGTCTTTGTTGGAACACTGAACGTGATACAATTTAACCATATTTCCCCTAGAGGTGTTCAAAGGGGGTCATTTGAACACTCCTGGGAAAATGGCATTTACAGGCACAAAAGAAGGCAGGCAGTCTCGTTATAAGACCACCTGCCTGTTGATTATTCTTATACTGTTTTCTGTATTTCGAAATGCGATATAAGTATTAAAATGCCAGTTTCTGAAATTGAAAGCTATTTTTTGAAAATTATGTTTTTTGTCAGAGCGCAAAAAAATGATCGAACTGGGAGATGCCTTTATTGCTTTTCCGGGTGGAACGGGAACGTTGGAAAAGATTATCTACCAGAGAGCGGCAGGAGAAAATTTATTTTGCAGATAACCTTGATTCTATAAAACAGATTTTACTGGAAAATATAGATTGAAAAATTTGACGGAAAATTTGACAGAATATATGTTTAACATAAAGGTTACTGGATGTTAGTATAATATTAAAGAGATGCTACCGATAGACGGTTAGCCTGATAATTTTAGTAATCAAAAAGACCGCCGCGTTTGTCAGACTGGGCGGTCTTTTTGTACTTATTTATTGCTCTTAGAACCAACGGTATAACCAAGAGTAAAGTATGTTATACACAAGCTGAAACTCTCTGATGGAGGCTAACTGCCTACCGCGTATGGTAGCGTCTATTTATATCACAACAAACATATGTTTGAAAAACAATATAAAATTAAACCAATTCTACTTCCAAGGGGTGTACATTTCTTCCCGAATCAAATACGATTACCTCAAAAGAAGGAGCCACATGGATCTTGCTAAAATCGGAAAATACATTGCAGAAAAGAGAAAGGCACTCGGTCTGACTCAGAAACAGCTTGCCGAAAAGCTTGGCATGAGTGATAAGTCGGTTTCTAAATGGGAGCGGGGAAATGCGCCGGAAATGAATGACTATGTATATTATTTTTCATTTGAATTTTGTGATGAATAACAGATAAAAGAGTCTGATGTATAATTTAAAAAATAGGGCTTACATAAAGGAAAAATATTTGCTATACTATCAAAGTTAATTGAAAACGGTTATAATTGGAAACGCACAATCCTCCGGGATGATAACGAACAACACAGTATAAAAGTTATTATCAGGAGGATTTTATTATGCCAAAAAACAAATTTCAGGATGTTGTATTTACGATTATTATGGCTACGATTATGGTTTATGGAATGGTAGTTTATAATGTTGCGTTGAACACCGGAGCAGTGACCGGAAAGATTTTTTAGTGGCGTTGCATGAACTGCCGATCATGGTACCGATCGCATTTATACTTGAGTTTTTTGTTGTTGGAAAAATAGCGCGGAAATTGGCTTTTATGGTTATGAGACCAGATGATCGCTCACAGTTTATTACATATGCAATATCAATATGTATATGTTGTATTATGTGCCCTATTATGAGTCTGGCAGCGACAATTCTTTTTAAAGAAACAAAGTCTTTTGGAACATGGGTTCAGACATGGGCAATGAATTTTCCAATGGCAATGTTTGTAAAGTATTGCTTGAGGGATTTTTCTGTAACAGGTAAAAAAATATTGCTTCCTGTAAAACAATACACTAAAATACATATAAGTCATCACGTAGTGAATATTTAATGACTTTATTCACTGAACGTGCAAAGATGAGAGATATGTCATGTCTGCTAATTTTGTAGGAGAACAGCGTAGTGCAATCTGGAAAAGATTGATCGATACCGGCTAAGAACTGATATGGGAAAAGGGTCTGAAAAAATGAAGGTGTTTGTCATTGCACAATGGATAGACATCGTAATCGGGAGATTTTATCATTTTTTTGATGCAAAATGAGATTGTGTTGCAGCATTGATTGATGAGCAGAAAAAAAGTGGCAGAAACAATTTTTTATCCTTGTGCAGATAAATGGAAAGATTTCTTTAGAACAGGCTTGATGGTATGGCATCTGTATGCATTAAACGCTGTTTCCGGATTGATGAATACCGTACAGCAACCGGCATCGGAAGTTGCAATGTCGCTTATTATACCGGAAGAATACTATCAAAAGACAAGCGGTCTTCGGTCATTATCAAGATCTTTGATATCCATATTAAATCCGCTGATTGCCGTGATTTTCATTTTGTGAGAAAGGGTAGGCATTGATGAACGATCAATTCATACAGTCTGTACAGTTTGACTGGAATAAAATAGATGATAACAGTTATCTGAAAGAAATAGATGCATTCCGGGGGGCGAAAGGATTGATTTTACAATCCGATTACCTTTTTTGTGGGAGAAAATGGAAGCGGAAAATCGACATTGCTGGAAGCGCTTGCAATAGCACATGGATTTAATCCGGAGGGTGGAACCCAAAATTACGTTTTTTCTACGCATGATACACATTCTGAATTGTGTGACGCGATCCGGATCTCAAGAGGATACCGAAAAGAAAGGTGGGGCTATTTTCTAAGGGCAGAGAGCTTTTATAATGTAGCAACCCAGGAAGAGGAATATGCGGATATCACACATCCCTCTGCCGGATATCATGAAAAATCACATGGAGAAAGCTTTTTAACATTGCTGCAGAATAATCTGCGCGGTAATGGCTTATATCTTTTGGATGAGCCGGAGGCTGCATTGTCTCCGCAGCGGCAGCTTACCCTGTTGATAGAGATATATAAATGTGCGAAAGCGGGAGCGCAGTTTTTTATTGTTACACATTCGCCTATTTTATTGGGCATTCCGGGAGCGGATATCTACTGCTTTGACGATGGCAGAATACATCTTTGTGAATATGAGGAAACCGAGAGTTATCAGGTTATGGAAATGTTTATCAATAACAGGAGAGCATTGTTGGATCGACTCTTGGAAGAGTGATTTACGAAAGATAACTGGGATAGAGTGATATTTTCACAGAAGGGATGACCGCATATATGACAATACATGAAAAATATTCGAATCAAAAGTGCAAATATCAAGAGACAGTCTGCCGCGGAAAAATGAAAGTGAGCAGATTGTTTTTTGTATATATGTTGCTTATCATTATGATTTGCGGCTGTGCTAAGACTGATGGAGAATTGTCAGAAAATGGACAAAAAGACAATTCATCAAAGAACAGTGTATCTATAGAGAACCGGGTATCGGAAATAGAAGATGATACATCAATAATAACGGCAACGACAGGAGAAACAGTACAAGAAAACGCAAAAGAATCAGAAAAGGAACCGGAGCTTTCAGATGAGTACAAGATTGTCATGGTAGGAGATGTACTTTTGCATACACCGGTGGAGGAAAGCTGCAGACAGGCGGATGGAGGCTATGATTATGACAGCCTGTTTGCCAATACAAAGGATGAAATCTCATCGGCAGATCTGGCGCTTGTCAATCAGGAGGTCATTATAGGAGGTTCAGAGCTTGGGATTTCCGGATATCCGTGCTTTAATGCAGATTTTAATCTCTGTGATTCACTGGTGGATGCCGGTTTTGATGTAATCTGTCATGCTACCAACCATGCTCTGGATAAGGGATCGGCAGGATTGCTAAATTGTGCAAAGCATTGGAAAGAACAATATCCGCAGATCACGGTTTTGGGGATACATGATAGTGCTGATACATCCACAGCCTGTGGTGCTGATCCGGAAATTTTAGAGCTTGGAGATTTCAAGGTCGCTGTTTTGAATTATACATATGGAACTAATGGCATTTCGCTTCCGGAGGATATGCCGTATGCGGTAGATCTGTTGGATGAGGAGCAGGTGGCTGCGGATATTTGCAAGGCAGAGGAACTGGCTGATTTTACGATTGTCTGCCCACACTGGGGAACAGAATATCGGCTTACACCGGATGCTTCACAGGAAAAGTGGGTACGGATATTCTGGGAAAATGGTGCGGATCTGGTTCTTGGTACGCATCCACATGTTATTGAGCCGATAGAGTGGGTGACGGATCCGGAGAATGGTCATGAAA
>CAKVHQ010000041.1 GCA_934749845.1 uncultured Clostridia bacterium | reverse complement strand
CTCAGGAGGAATATGACGAGGTCGTGGCCATCAAGCCCATGTTCCTGGTCAGTGATTACGAGTGATCGTATTATAAGATATACAGGTATGCAAAAAGCGGAGGCCGTCGGCCTCCGCTTTTTTGCTGCGCATTGGATGGCATTTTCGTAAGCGCTAAATAACCCGTACCTGTACTGTGGGAAACAGATATGTCATACTGACTCGGGGAGTGTCGAGTATTCTTGACACTTCTCGAGACTTTCTAATACGGGGGCACGGTATGAACGTAAATGCAGTTAAGCATCAGGCAAAGTTACTGGAATGGAAAGGTCGAGTAGCAGATTGCAGAAGCAGCGGGATGAGCGTAAAGCATTGGTGTGAGGAAAATGATTGTTCCCCCAGGACGTATTATCGGTGGGAGCAGGAGATCTTGGGAAAAGTAAGGCAAATTACAAAGGCAGAGTCTCAGCCGGTGCTGGCCGAGCTTCCTGTGATCAAAGCATTGCCGTCGCAGGAATGTTCTAAGAGAAGAAATCCATTTGTTCCTGTTTTGGTTATCCGCTTTGGACAGGTGGAACTGGAATTATCCAATGCGGTGTCATCGGAGCTGCTAAGTCAGGTGAAGGAGCTGATGCACCTTGTTGAATGACGCAAAAGGATTCAGCCGTATCATCATTGCGTGCGGGCGTACTGATCTGAGACGCGGTATCGATGGATTGGCCGCAGTTGTGCAGGAGCAGTTTCAACTGGATCCCACGGAGAAAAATGTCCTGTTCCTATTCTGCGGGACAAAGACAGACCGAATCAAAGGTCTCATTTTTGAAGGAGACGGATATCTGCTCGTATACAAAAGGCTTTCCGCGGGACGCTTTCGTTGGCCACGAACCCAGGAAGAAGCCATGGCTATTACGCAGGAGCAATTTGACCTGCTGATGCAGGGCATGACAATTGTATCTACGATTCGGCAAGCGAATCCGAAGCGGTTGTGCTGAGTTCGTCATAACGGAGAAAATACAGAGAAGTTTATTTGCACAAACGGTGCCGGGAACAGTCATTTTCGCGAAATGTGGAAATTGCAGTTTCCCGGCACTTCTTTTATCCACTTTCCGGGTGATATGACGGCAAAGAACAGTTCTTGATGTACGTTCTGTGGATTGCCCGGCAGTTGAAGCCCCAGGATTTCAACAGTCATTATGACGAAGGAGATTTTGACAGAAAGTGGCACGATTCATGGCTTTGCAGTATAATAAGGGCATCTGAGAGAAGGGAAATCTGCTCATGAAACAGTATACGCCAGAAGAACTGAATAAGCTGAGCAAGGAAGAGATCGTTGCCCTTCTGATGCAGTCACAAAAAGAAGCGGCGCTCTTCAAGGAACGTCTGGAAGAACTGCAGATGCATCTTTTTGGCCGCAGCACGGAACGGATGGAGTGTCTCGGGCAGGAAAGCATCTTCAATGAGGCTGAGGTAAAATACAACGAAGAAGAAAACGAGCCCGAAATAGAGAAAGCGGTTGTTGTGCGTTCCAAAAGGCCGCGCGGCAAACTGGGTGAGGATCTCAAGGGACTCCCTATGCGGAAAGAAATGCACGAATTGTCTGAAGATGAACTTCAGCAAATCTTTGGCGAAAAGGGCTGGAAACGGCTGCCGGACGAAGTAAGTTGGAAACTTGATTACCATCCCTCTGTAAAAGAGGCGGTGGAACATCATACTGCCGTTTACGCCTCAAAGAATGATGACCGAATTGTACGGGCACCGCGCCCGGCAGATCTGCTTGCGCACAGCATAGCGACGCCGTCTTTGGTTGCGGCAATCATGAACGCAAAGTACACCAACGCTGTACCTCTATACCGCCTCAGCCAGGAATTTGGCCGTGGTGGAGTCAATCTGTCTGTGCCAACCATGGCAAATTGGGTGATCCGGTGCGCGGAACGCTACCTTCAGCCGGTATTCGATAAGCTACATGAAGAACTGTGCAGGCTTCATGTAGTTCAAGCTGATGAAACGCCCTGTCAGGTCAGTAAAGACGGACGCCCGGCCAATGCGAGATCCTATATGTTCGTCTACCGAAGCGGGGAGATGTCTAAAGAACACGGAATAGTCCTCTATGACTACCAGAAAACAAGAAACGCCGACCATCTGGAAACGTTTCTAAAGCAGTTTTCCGGTATTCTGGTTTCGGATGCCTACAGCGGATACCACGCCTTGGACAGGCGGAGAGCGGATATCCGGATTGCGCATTGCTGGGCTCACGCACGTCGTGATTTCGCAGACGCGGTAAAACTTCTAAGGAAGGGTGGGCCCTCCAAACAGCGCATAAAGAAGACAATTGCATACCAGGCGTTAGAGCGGATCGGAACCATGTACGCATTAGAAGATGAATGGAAGAGTCTGACTCCCACAGAACGCCTCAGCCGCCGCCAGGAACACATGAAGCCGCTGGTGGAGGCATACTTTGCGTGGGTTAAAGGAATTGACCTGGATACCGTACTGAGTGAAAAGACAAAGGATGGCTTGCGGTACAGCATAAACCAGGAGAAATATCTCAAAGCTTTTCTGGAAGACGGCGAAGTACCCATTGACAATTCCGCAAGCGAACGATCCATACGCCCGTTCTGCGTTGGGAGATCCAACTGGCACGTCATTGACTCAATTAAGGGGGCACAGGCCAGTGCCATTGTTTACAGTATCGTTGAGACGGCAAAAGCCAACAATCTGAAACCGTATGAGTATTTGCAGCATTTGCTCTCTGTAATGATGGAGCATATTTATGATGCTGATACAGCATACCTGGATGATCTGATACCTTGGTCCGAGAACCTACCCGATGTCTGCAAGAAAGCACCCTGACAAAATGCCGACAGCCACTCTCTGGCGGCTGTCGGCATTTTTGTCAAAGTACGAGTTATTTAGAGTCCACTCCGGAACCCAAAATTCATTGAAAATACAGCATTTCCAGACGTTATATGGTATAATAAATACACGATAAACCTGTGAAAACGGCAAAAAACCGTGCATTTGGAGGGCTGTACCATGTATCCTCAATACCATCAGATGACGCTGGATGACTATGATTTTCCTTTCGGCAAGCTGGATCCCGAAAACGAATGGGTCAAGCTTGCAGCATTGGTTCCCTGGGATGTTGCTGAGGAAGAGTATGCCAAGCAGTTCGTCAATAATGGCCATCCTGCCCATCCGGTTCGGATCGCCCTGGGCGCGCTCATCATCAAACAGAAGCTCAAGTGCAGTGACGAGTGGACCGTTCGCCATGTCAGTGAGAATCCTTATCTGCAATTCTTCCTGGACATGAAGTCATTCACCAGCAAGTGCTCCTTCGGTGCATCCACCATGGTGGAGTTCCGGAAGCGTTTTCCGCCCAAGGCCATCGCAGCTATTCTGGCAGCGTCGGTGCCCAGAGATGATGACCATAAACAGGAGCCTCCCTCGGGTGGTGTCGGTAGTGCCTCTTCAACGCCCGGAAACAGCGGAACGATCCTTATGGATGCAACCTGCTGCCCGGCGGATGTGGCATTTCCTCAGGACTTTCAGCTGCTCAATGATGCCCGCGAGCATCTGGAGCATATGGTGGACGAGCTCTGCACATCTGCCAAAGTGAAACGCCCCAGGATGCGTCGTAAATGTGCCCGCAGAGACTATCTGAACCTGTCCAAAAGCAAGAAACGCAGTGCCAAAAAGATTCGTACTGGGGTGCGGAAGCAGCTGCAGTACATCATCCGGGATATCGGTTTTATTGCGGATATGATCCAAAATAATGGCGTAAAGCTGTCCAAAAAGCAAGCAAACCTTCTGAACACGATTACGACACTCTATGAGCAACAGCTTTACATGTACGAGAACCACACCCATAGTGTGGAAGATCGCATCGTCAGCCTTTCTCAGTCTTGGATCAGGCCCATTGTGCGAGGCAAGGCTCATGCAAATACAGAATTTGGCGCCAAGCTTCACATCAGCATGGTAGATGGCTATGCCAAAATCGAGCGGCTTTCCTTTGATGCGTTCAATGAGGCTACCGACTTTTTTGCTGCGGTGGAAGGCTACCGGAAGGAACACGGCTTTTATCCGGCGAGGGTGCTGGCGGACAAGATCTATCGGAATCGCGAGATCATGGTCTGGTGCAAAGAACGAAATATTCAGATGACCGGTCCTGTATTGGGACGCCCACCGAAGAACCAGGATAAGAGGCGTGAGGCACGCAGGCAGGAGTATCAGGACATTTGTGACAGAAATATTGTCGAGGGCGAATTTGGTGTGGGCAAGCGCAGCTACGGACTCAATCGAATCATGGCGCACCTGCCAGAGACCTCATTCTGTGTCATCGGCATTGCCTTGCTGTGCATGAACTTCGCCAAAAGCCTCAGGAGGCTTTTGCGCACTTTTATCCAGATATGGGGTTACCTTTTTGACTTGAATCAGAACGAAAATTTCTGGGTGGTTGCGGAGTAAACTCTATTTATCGCTTACAATCTTGACGGCACCCGCATGGAGGCATTCATAAAAAGTGTGTCCGGCGAGTGAACCCACTCGCCGGACACACTTTTCTAATAAATCTACAGTCATAATACAAATCTCAGAATATTCAATAATAAGCAGACTGATTGCCCTGAAAAATATTCTGAAGCAGATTTGCAACTCCATCAAATACAGCTTTTCTCTGCGGAACCTTTCTGGGTTGTTTTTCCTTTTTCTCTGCAATAACCTCTGCAAAAGAGTAAAGCATGATAATAGATTTGTGCGGGATACGCAAAAACTTAA
>CAKVHQ010000040.1 GCA_934749845.1 uncultured Clostridia bacterium | reverse complement strand
GTGCGCAAGGACGAATACACGCAGATTTTTACGGAGCTGGAAGCTGTCGCAAAGGTGCAGTCCATCAAAAGCTCCAACGCCATCGAGGGCATTGTGACTAGTGACGAGCGTATTGCCGCTATTGTCAATCAAAACAGTGCGCCGCTGAATCACAACGAGGCGGAGATTGCCGGATACCGTGATGCGCTGAATGAGATCCACTTGGGCTATGAGCATATTGATTTCCGGCAGAGCGACATTCTGCGGCTGCACGAAATGATGATGAGCTTTGCGGGCTATGAGTACGGCGGGCAGTACAAGACGGACGACAATGTGATTTTGGAAATTGACGCAGACGGAAACCGCCGTGTCCGCTTCCGTCCCACACCTGCAAGCGAAACGCCGAAAGCAATGGAGCAGTTGGAGCTTGCCTATTTGGATGCACGAAGCGATGCGAATATCAATCAGCTTCTTTTGATTCCCTGTGTCATTCTGGACTTCCTCTGCATCCACCCGTTCCGGGACGGCAACGGCAGAATGTCCCGCTTGCTCTCCCTGCTGCTGTTATACAAAAACGGCTTTGATGCCGGTAAATATGTGTCCTTTGAGGAGCAGATCAACAACTATAAGGCGTATTATTACGAAGCCCTGCGGCAGTCCTCGGCAGGATGGGAAACGAATGAGAACTCCTATTTCCCCTTTATCGAGAATTTCCTGTCCACCCTCTATATGTGCTATAAGGAGCTGGACAAGCGGTTTGCGGTGGTACACGGCAAGAAGATCACGAAGAAAGCCCGTGTGGAAGCGACTGTTCTGAACAGCCTGACACCGCTTTCCAAAGCAGAGATTTGCAAAATTCTCCCCGATGTCAGCCCCACGACCGTTGAAGCCGTCCTCGGTGCCATGGTCAGGACCGGTTCGGTAAAGCGAATCGGCGCAGGACGGACGACGAGATATATCAAGGTGTGAGGTTGAGCACCATGAATAAACAAATGACTAAGAAAAAGGCTAAGACTAGAGTGCAATATTGAAGACATTAATGGAGATTTTTAAAGAATAGGTTACGTTTGTATACGATGATAATCAACGATTCGTCGTTATGGAGGTAGTCAAATAGGAAAGGAGTTTTTTGAAATGAGCATTCAAAATCCTCCAAAGATGGGTGACACGCTATTTTTGATGCATAGAGAGGTAATAGTAATAAAGGTGTACACATTATTTAGACTTGCTATGGTACGCTATTTGGACGAAATGAAGGAATTTTGTGTGGATGTTTGTGCCTTATCTCAAGAACCAGACTTTACAAATTCAATTTCGTTAAAAATATTAGGGGGGAAATGCTGTGAGTAGCATCAAAAGCTTTATTGAAGGATATATGACTGGCAATGCATGGGAAGACTTGTGCGTTCGATGTTATCGTATTCGCTATCAAAAAGATAACTACACCGCAATTCCTGCTACCCAAGGGGGTGATGCTGGTATAGAAGGTTTTACATATAAAGGTGTTGTCCACCAGTGTTACTGCCCGGAACGAGATTATTCTGATAATGAACTATATGAGCATCAACGCAACAAGCTTACTGCAGATATAGAAAAGCTAAAGAAAAACGCTGATAGACTTAAGGCTCTCGGAGTCCCGCCTGTTGTTGAGTGGCATTTTAATATTCCAGAATATAAGGACACTCGCATTCTTGCACACGCCGAAAGCAAACGTCAAGAAGTAATTAAAGCAAAAAAAGATAAACCTTCTGACTATACGCACATCGCAGATGATTTTCAAATTGTCATTAAAACTGCAGAAGATTTCGCACCGGAAATAAGTTGCGTTATTCGTACATCTTTATCAGATATGCGACTTAATCTAGCTATTGAACATTCGAGTAAGCCTGATTGGTCAAAATGTGATTCTGAAAAAGTTGCAAATATACGCAGAAAGATCAAGGCCATCATGCTTGTTGACGACGCTGATGAAGCTTTAAATGAAGTCGTCGGAATTTATGTCGACTGCTACATAAGCGGTTTGGAAATTCTGAATGATTTGCGGGTGCACTTTCCAGAGATATATGAGGAAATTTACCGACTTGAGCAAAGCTATAAGCGTGAAGTGTCAATTAGGACTCTCATGAATACAGACAAAACTATGAATCGCACTTTATTTGATGCAATTCTCAATGAGTTTCATTCCAAACTTGAACGAGATTTTTCTTCTAGATTCACTGAAGCATCCATTGGCGAACTAAAACAAGACTTAATTGCAAGTTGGCTTGCAGACTGTTCAATGGAATTTAGGGGGTAAGTAAATGAGAGAAACTCCATTAGAATATACCGACATTGTTTTCAACGCAAAACCGGATGCGGTTCCGTATAATTACCGTATCAGCTATAAGGTCACGCAATTATGCTTAATTATGCGAATTTGCGGTCGAGGAGATGTTTGCTCGCTTATAAAGCTTCACATGATTTCGTTTGCCTTAATTTCTCAGGAGAACATGAGAAAGCTTGTTGATTTTGCGGACGGGATCGGTAGTGCGCCAATTGTTCGTTTTGATTCATCGGTTAACCGTGCTCTAACATATGCAATAGGATATGGGCTAATAAAACGACAGCAGAATGCAAAATACAAACTAACTGACCGTGGTAAGCAACTTGCAGAACAGATAAAGGTTGTTGGAGATCTTATGGTAATCGAAATAGGTGATTTAAATTTGCTAGCGAAAAAGTTGACTGAAAGAAAAGTCGAAGAAATAGTAGATAGGTGGAGAATAAAAGATGCTGAGAATCAATAGATTACGGGTTGAAATTAACACCGTTAAAGGTGTGTATGGGATCGATAAAGCATTTGAAGATGGGTTAAACTTTATAGCAAGCCTTGAAAACACGTGCGGAAAGAGTTCAATCCTTGCGGCTATTTATTATTGCCTTGGCTTCGAGCAAATCCTTGGTGGTGCCGGTGGAATCGGAAGCAAAGTTCTCACATCTGCATTTAAAACCGCCATTGAGGATAAGGGTGAGCCTTTAACGGTAACCGAGTCTGGAGCTTATCTCGAAATCAGCAATGGAATTGAAATTCGAACAATTTACAGAAATATTAAATCAGAAAGTAAAGACAATCACCTCGTAACAGTTTATTATGGAAATTATGATTCAATAAGCAACAATGAAACATTATCTGAAGATTACTATGTCAATATTCAAAATTCTGCAACAAGCGAAAAGGGGTTCCATACATTTCTTGAAGAGTTCCTTCACATGGAACTTCCTTTAGTTCGTACATCGGATGGTAACGAGCGAAAATTGTATCTTCAGATGATTTTTGCCTCTATGTTTATTGAGCAAAAACATGGCTGGTCAGATATTCTTTCTGGTATGCCAGTATTCGGAATCCGTGAATCGAAGAAGCGAATTGTAGAGTATATATTAGGATTGGATACATTAAAAAACGAAAAGGAACGAGACCGCCTTAACGCAGTAAGAAGTCAGCTTGAATACAAATGGGGGCAATTGATTTCTGATTTTGAAAAAGCTGTTCATTCAGAATCATGTGATATTTCAAATCTCCCAATCCATCCGCGAGTTTTATCGGACATTGATTATTCAAGAATAGTCGTTTCGGTTTTGGGCGCTTCCTCTATTGAAGAGGAAATACAATCTCTAAATAATGAGTATGATGGATTGCGCCAATTGAAGCCCCTTGTACGTGATAATTTTGATGCTCTTAATACTGAACTGTCAGAAACACAAACACAAATACTTGTTTTTGAAAGTCGATCACATAAAATAAATAGAGACTTAGCAAGTTACGACGAAGCAATTAAGCGGCTAAATGCAGATTTGGCACTGGTAAACTCAGACATCCGTAATAATAATGATGCTGCACGTCTTCAAAAATTTGGCTCTGAAGCAACAGGCGGAAATATTTCAGCAGATATTTGTCCCGTTTGCAAACAGCATATCCAAGACAATTTGCTTGATGCGGAAGCTGCAAGCGGCTTTATGAGTATCGAAGATAATATAAGGCATCTTAAAGAGCAAAAAAAGATGTTAGAATTCACATTAGGATGTCGCAAAGAATCTCGAGAAAAACTCAGCAGAGAAAAAGACGATCTCGAAGTACGGCTTCAAATGCTACGACGATTAGCACATACACTTCGTTCGGATTTGTTTACAACCACAGATACAGAAGCCTCTGAGGCAATTATGCTTAAGCGGATAGAGATTAGTAACCGCATCGAACGATTGTCAAAATTGCAAAATACCATTGTCGCTTTTACTGAACAATTAAAGGAATTATCTAAAGAGTGGAATATATATATTGACCAAAAGAACAAACTTCCGAAAAAAGATATCTCAGAGTCAGATGTTGAAAAAATTGTTCTCTTGAAGAAGCAATTTATTGATAATCTAAAACGATATCACTACAGTAGTTTGTCGAGCTTTGACGGAATTGATATTTCCATTAATTCATCACTTCTACCCACTATTGATGGTTTTGACATGAAATTTGATTCATCTGCTAGCGATGGTATTCGTGTAATCTGGGCTTTCACAATGGCACTGTTACAGGTTTCTATTGAGAAAGGAGGTAATCATCCTGGCATTATCATTTTCGATGAACCTGCACAGCAAAGCATTGTCCCGGAAGATATGAAAAGCTTTATTGAGACGGTTGTGGAGATCAAAAAGCCATTCCAAATCATTACTGCTATTACATTAAACAGCCAAGAACTGATTAATATTATTAATAGCCTAGATGCATCAAGTCACCATACAATTCAGATTGAGGGAAAGGCATTTAAGGCATTATAGGCAGAGGCATCAAACTTTTGAAGTTAAGGAGTTTGATGAAACTCTGTACCATTCCTTTGAAAGCATAAATGATATATAGTCGTGCACCGTTGCGTACATAGCCGAGAGGTTTTCTTTACGAAAGCCCCTCGGCTATTTTTATGTCAGAACGGAGGTGAAACATATGCCATATATCCCGCCGGAGGTGGTGGAAAAA
>CAKVHQ010000039.1 GCA_934749845.1 uncultured Clostridia bacterium | reverse complement strand
CTCCAATTCTTGTGCAATGATATACGAATCAATCTCAGCCACTTATTTTGAGTGGCTGAGATTGATTTTTTCCGTATCAACCTTTCCTCGCAAAGAACTCCGACATCCTGCTGCTGAGGTGATTTTGCTTCTGCAGCAAAAGTCGGTCCCATCTGGGGGCAAGATAGGGAAGTAGCCCTCTTCCCCTGAGTTGATCTGGGGAAAGAGGGCTACTCGCAGATTAGCTTTGGCAGAAATAATAATTGAGATATTGGATGACCATAGCCTCCGCATTTAAATCAGGGACCTTAAGTGGTTCTTTTGAGTAAGTCTCTGTTTCCCCACACAGAAAATCCGCCAATTCTGTCATAGGGCCGCAAACCCGTCTTATATCTCCATAGGGGTCATTGCTGCTTTCAGGTGTCTGCTCGAAATCAACGAAATTGCCCTGTGTATCGATTGTGAGATTCGCTGGCGATTTTCCTTTGACCAGTGAATAAACAGGGTTATTCAAATCCGCAAGGTCACTGCCCAGATTATAATAGTCACACTCGTAAAAAACCCCGTAGTAGATCGTATTCCCATTTTCGCTTTTGCTCTTCTCATAGATCTCAAACGCGGGGAGACTGAGGTCCGTTACATCTTCTGGGGACTGACTGAATGTGTCAGCATAAACCTTTGGGTTATAAACTTGAGCAATCGCATTGTAAATGATAGCGTCCTCCCCGGTAAGCCCAAACGTCTCCGCTGTGGGCATGGGGAATTCATCCCATCTGACAGGCGTCCCATCCAACACGATTTTCCCTGGGGCGTCTGTGCTGTCTTCGGACTGGACGTCATCATCTTGAGGCTGTTGTTGCTCCGTTTCCGAGTCACCTGACCCCTCATTACGCTGATCATCTTTCCCACAGACAGAGCAGGAAAAGAGCAGCAGCAACATAAGAAGAAAAGCTATTGTTTTTTTCATTTCAAGACCACCCGAATCGTTCCATATACATATTCTCACAATTAGATGCGTTTTCTACTGCCAGAGATCAATCTGATAGATGCGGAACCTCTGTTTTTTCTCCATTGGGATCTACAACATAACCGTTGTATCCATCTGCCACCCAATCACTCTCATCCTGACTATCCAGGAGTACTGTCCTCGTTGCAGAATCATAATCAATACTGATTCCCAGCAATTCGCTGATGGCTCGAATTGGCAGATAGTTGGTTTTACCTCCGGCGACATCAGTATAGAGAATGGAAGACGGCGCTTTCTCTCCGTTTGCAACGGTAATATCCGAACCTGCGGAAATCTTTTTCTCGCCATTCAAAGTAACATTGGCGAAATTATATGTCACTTCCCCTGACGCAGCCATTGCACTCGTCAAGCAACCAAATGCCAAGAGAACTGTCATTACGCCTGCAAAGAAGGACGCTAAATTTCTTTTTTTCTTCATGATAGAGACCCCTTTCTTCAATTCTCACAAGTTTCCTCTCTTATTTTTGGAAAACCGCTCTCCCATTTCACTTGACCACTACACTTTCTGCCATTTTGATCATTTCGTCCTTATCCATCATTCCAATAACTCGGAATGTAATGTTAGCCTTGGAATCCGTCCATACGAGAAGATTCTTCTGCTCTTGCGTGTACACATGAGATTGCTCATCGCCCCAATTGATATCAAAGCCTCCATCCGGATTACCCTTCCAGTATTTTGCTTTTGCTCCATTGACAGTAACAGATTCGGGGGTTCTCGCTGGGCAAGCTAGGTCGTTTCTGGAATAGAGCCACTCAAAGCTGACATCATCCGCATCTTTCCAGGTTTCTTTCACAAATCCAGAGACACTGTTTCGGCTTGTCTTGCTGCTTCCTGCAGGGGCCCACTTTATGTCGTATTCAGGCAGCGTATCTTTGCCGACTTCTTTTACACTACTTGCAATTTGCTCCAAACTCGCTTGATCAAGATTTCCACGCAACTTGAAAAGGTTCCCTTCTGTATCCGCCCAGACCAGCAAGTTGAAATCCTTTGTTTTAAAGAAGTCAGCTGTTGAGCCGTTGACCGTAGCTTTCTGCAGCATACTGGCGGCATCCACATCGTTCCCAAGGAAATCCCGGCAAATTCGATTAGAAGGAGCGAAGCTTTCAAAACTGAGATTATTGTTCACGATATCCGTGTCAGGTTGATAGGAAACCTTGATGAGTGCATTACTAGGTGATTCAACGCTAAATCCAGATAGTTTCCATCCATCCGGTAGCCACGTAGGACGCCACATCGGCGCTTCGGTATACTGAGTTGTGTTGCAACCAGACATCGTGTAGCCTACCATATTGGCCTCGAAAGAGCGACTCCACTGGCCAAGCGCCCCTGCATCTACAGCGGTCGGCTGTTTCTCAAGCCGCACTGTCTTTGTGGCAGAATCGTATTTAATTTCCACGCCAAGCAACTCGCTGATAGCACGGATCGGCAGGTAATTGGTCTTTCCCCCTTTCTCATCAGTATAGAGAATGGAGGACGGAACTTTCTGGCCATTCGCTACCGTAATGTCAGCTCCTGCAGCAATTTTTTGCTCTCCCCGCAGGCTGACATTTACAAAATTAAAGGTTGCTTTACCGGAGGCCGCTAGGGCAGTTGTTACCATGGTCAAAACAAGTACCGTTGCAAAGATTCCAGAGAAATAGGCTAAAATTTTCTTTTTCATATGAGCACTTCCTTTCTATTCGTTTCTAAGTAGCTTCCAGCCCTTCTATCTATTGAACGTACAACTCAATATTTGTATTTCAGGTTTTATTACTTTTTTCACTTCTAGTCATGCTCTCAGCCATATACAAAATATCTTCTTTACTTAGGACACCTCTCAAGCGGAATATCGTATTCGTTTCAAGATCTTCCCACATCAGTACAGCAGTCCTTTCAATGCCATAATCAATTCTGGCACTAAACTGTGCACCGGCTGTTGAATCAATGTACGCCTCTTCTTCAGATACTAGGTTCGGCCAATACTTTGCTTGCACTCCGGAAACATTCACCAGCTCATATTCGCGACTAGGTTCCTCCCAAGGACAAAGTGGATTCGTGATATACTGCCATGTAAGCACCGACCCTGATTTCACCCATTCGTTTTGCATTGCGCCATTTGACTCAAACTGGAACTTCATTTCATATCCATCCGGGATCTCATCCACTTCATAGCTAATACCATCTTCTTGATAGTAAGTCATGCTATTAGCAATTTGCTCGACAGTTTCTCGATCTACCATCCACCCTTTTATCCAGAATAAGTATCCATTCTTATCCTCCCAAACCAGCAACGCATCGTTTTCTCCCTCATAAAGATCAGCCGTATACTCCTGTATTGTGACAGTCGTGTGCGCCTTATCTATCTCATCCGTATCGATGATTGTAGACATGCTTTCTTCTGATGGATCAAAGCATGCACATGTAAGAGATGCGCCAGATCCATTGCTATCTTTAAAGCTCCACCACGATCGGCTGCTTCTGGAATATATATCTGTTACCACCCATCCCTCTGGGAGCCATGTGGGACGCCAAGAGGCCCTGTCTGCGGTCAAGCTGCTATCTCCGTTGCTAAAGTAAGTGATTCTATTTCCGCTTATATCCCGAAGCCAGTTCAATACTACTGCCCGGACCGTCGGACTTACAACCATCAAGCCTCCCAATGCAATGCTGCATACTAGAATGATACAAGCAACATTTGTTATGATTTTCTGCCACATTGGTCTCCTTCTCTTTTTTGCCCATCTGAATGGATCGGCTAAGATTTGCAGACGGAAGCGATTATATCGAGGAGAATAACTATATTCCGCGGATTCGGCAGAATCCATATTTTCCTTAAATTCCAATTGGTTTGCGCCAATTAAGGCTCTAAATAGCAGGCTATCATAACCCTTCATAAAATCCCTCCTTATCCAGCCGCTCTCTCAGCATCATTTTCCCGCGTCTAGCTCTCGTTGCTACAGTAGCCTCGTTCATTTTTAGCCGCTTAGCAATTTCTCGATTGCTATACTCTTCAACATACTTTAGCTCAAGGATTCTTCGATATGTATCCGGCAATGTCTGAATTAATGAAACCAAGTATTGATATTCGTCTTGGCTTTCTTCACGAGCTGGAGGGTCCCATGTCGCAGGGAGTGGTTCTACTCTTTTTTCTTGCCGAAGAATATCGATTGCAGCATTTTTTACAGTCGTAACCGCATATCCTCCTGCCAAATCCCATTCCAAGCAGCTTACTCGCTCCCAATGCTGAATGATTCTGAGCCACGCTTGCTGTACAGCATCCTCCGCTTTTTCATTGTTTTCCAGTATACGTAATGCAACAGCAAACAGCTTCTTTTCGTAGGACTCATATAATTTCATGAATTTGTCACGATCCTCATCTGTTTCTATCATTGCAAGATATACCGCAATCATACATTACCCTCCTCAGCATTTCTCCTATCCGCTCTCTTGCTCTTCTAATAACTAAACGGGCAAATTAAGCCTTCCATTTCATCTATGCATGACTTTTTTCAAATGCGAATATCTATCCCGTTTTAATTTCCAATTATATCTGGCTTTTCATACGGCACTGCATATGCCTGCTCTTCTCCGTTTGAAGAAGTGCGAACGATATAGAATGTTTTGTCCTTTGAGTCAATTGATAGTTCAATCTCATATCCGTCCAGCGAGGTTTCTTTTCCGCAATACCAATGTCCCGAAAAATTTGCTTCAGGTATTTTCTCATTTTCTGTCCAGCACGGTAGGTAAATCCTTTCAACCGTGCAGCAGTTTCAGTAAGATGGAGAGCTTTAAGTAATTGCTCCACAGCGGCCGTGTTTTGTAGATGATTAAATTCTATTACCGTGTACCCCTGTTTACTGAGAATTGTCTTCTTTGCTTAGCTGATTATCTCAATAGAGTTTCAATTACATTCTTCGTTATAGAACATATAGCAGCTAAGCATGGAACTCCTCGCTACCCGATTTGGCAGCGTGGAGTTCCATTAAAGTCAAAAAGAGAATCATGCGCCCTTTCTCGCAAAGAACTCCGACATGGTAATGCCCAACCCATCGCAGATCCGCTCAATCGTGTCGACAGAT
>CAKVHQ010000038.1 GCA_934749845.1 uncultured Clostridia bacterium | reverse complement strand
ACCGTAAACGGAAAAGCATATCCGTCAAACAGCACATACAAAACCGACCTCATCAATTCCTCCACCAAGGTTGACAAGTCCTACGTTTTTATGCCGAAAAACAGCAGAAACAGCGTAACGGTAGGCACTACCACCACTGAATATATTTACACCGAAAGCGGTTTCACAAACGCTGAGAATATAAAGCTTGACTTCTATGCGACCGACAGCAGCGAGTCTCTCGTCTACGGAACCGATTACAAAATTGACGGCACCACGCTGACGATTTTATCACCCAAGGGCATTACCATCAAAAATGTTGACCCGGCGCAGCCATGCAGCAATGACATTTACATTGATAACGGCGTTTCAGCAAACATTACCCTTGCGGGAATAAATATTCAAAGAGGCGTAAATGAATACAGTGCCATCGAAATTGCCAGCAACAGCAGCGGAAACGTAAATATTATCCTTGCTGACGGCACAGAAAACATCATTTCCACAACCTATAATTATGCACCGCTGTCCAAGAACTCTGACAGCGCAGCATGCGGAATACTTACCATAACCTGCCAGCACAGCGGAGAAGCCGGTCATATCTGCGGCAGCAGCTGTGGCGGACTTAATGCGGCAAGCTCTACATCCCCTGCGGCTATCGGTGGCGATTATAACAAATCCGCAAGCAACATTATCATAAACGGCGGCAGAATCGATGCAAAAAGCAGCGATGGCGCAGGCATCGGCGGAGGTGAAGGAGCAAATGCAAAGAACATCACCATCAACGGCGGTATAATCAATGCCAACAGCTGCTTCGGCGCAGCCATCGGCAGCGGTCAGGCAGGCAATGCAGACGGCATTTACATTAACGGCGGCGTTATCAACGCTGCAATAAAATACTTCGACATGAACAATGATTTCGGCTGCGCAATAGGCTCAGGCGCAAACGGTCAGGCAGACAACATCGTTATAAACAACGGTATTGTTACTGCGCAGGGCGGTTACAACAGTCCCGCACTGGGCGGCTGGACTGTAGGCGCATCCACCCCGAACTATCAGATAAACGGCGGTCTGGTTTATCTTGCAGACGATGAAGATAAACACCTGATACCGTTCAGGAGCAATGTCACACCTAAAAACTCCAAAGGCAAATATGTTTATCTTGCCGCAATCAGCAACCCGAACGGCGAGGATATCTGTATAGGCAGCAGCAGTCTCTATTACAAATTCCTGAGCAACGCGGACAAGACCTATTACGGTTACTTTGCTCCCGACAGCAACGGTCTGCTCAATGTCACCGTAGGCAGCGAGAAGCGCACCTATCTCCTTGTTGACGATAAATTTGAGCAGATAGGTTCAGGCCTTGTTATCACGGGCAGCAACGCTTCCTTAACATATGGCACGGATTTCACCTACCCCGCTGATACTGGAGTTCTGACTATCAGCACTGATAAGCCGGTTGTCATAAGAAATGCGGACGGCGTAAGCGAAACGTCTGACACCATCTCCATAGCTTACTCCAACGCCGACATCACGCTTGCGGGAGTGAATATCAAAACCCCGTCTTCACAAAGCGCTTCTTCGGTGATATGCATAACCGGAGATAACAGCGCAACGATCACATTAGCAGACGGAACGTCCAACACCATCAACAACAACAGTTTAAGCGGCAGCTGCATAGCCAAGGACGGCTCAGGCACACTGACATTAACCTGCGAAAAGGCAAAGACCAGTACTACGCACCGCTGTGGCGAAAGCTGCGGCTCGCTCACTGCGACCACGTCTATCTCACGGGGAACTGCCATCGGCTGCACAAGCAGCAATTCTGTGACCAAGGCATGCCATATTATCATTAAAGGCGGCAACATCAAGGCAAGTTCAGTTTCTTCGACCGCGATCGGCGGTGCTGCAGATTGCAGTGCCGAAGACATCGTTATTTCAGGAGGCAATGTTTCTGCCTACAGCGGAAAGTTCTCCCCTGCGATCGGTGGAGAACGCGGCGCAGACGGGATCACCATACAGAACGCCAGGGTTACAGCTGAAACAGCTGGTTTTGGCGCGGCGATAGGCGGCGGTCAGAACAGCAACGGTGATAATATCAGCATTACAAACTCCGTCGTATGCGCGACAGGAGGGTCGGGCGCGGCGATCATTGGCGGCGGTCTGACTGGAACAGGCAGCAACATCTCTATTGAGGACAGCGTTGTTGACCTGCAGCAGAAAGGCACCCCCGGCTACGACGTGATAGGAAACGGCGCTTCTGACAAGGGAGATGCAGTCAATATCTGCATCACCAACAGCTCAGTAGCCATTAAGGCAGAGGACGGCTCCAATGCACTTCAGCACAGCCAGATAAAGAACAACCTCTCTAACGACGTATACCTGCTGAAAATCGATAATCCAGACAACGCGGAGATCTCTGTTGACGGCGTTAAGGCAATTGCAAACAACAACACCGCAGCAAAATCCGGCGACACCAGCCTGTACTTATGGCTTGTAGATGGCGACCACCATGTTTCTTTCGATTCAGCGTCAGACGCGTTCGAACTTGATTACCACTTCAATCCCGAGCGACTGATGGACATCACAGCCGACGCGTTCAGGCTCTGCGAGCCAGACGTCAGCAGAGGCTACAGCTACAATGAAACAGCCCACTGGTATGTCTGCGCAGGCAGCGAATCCTGCGACGTAATGTTCGGCTATGAGAAACATAGCAGCAGCAAGGCGACCTGCACCGAAAAGGCAGTCTGCGAAGTGTGCGGTCATGAATACGGCAACGTCGCAGGCCACGAAATCAGTAAGCACGCTGCAAAGGCCCCGACCTGCATTGACACTGGCAACATAGAGTACTATTCCTGCAGCAACTGTGGCAAGCTGTTCACCGATGAAAACGGCAAGAATGAAACTACCCTTGCAGCCGTAACCATCGCGGCAACCGGTAAGCACAGCTTCGGCAACTGGGTGATAACCAAAAAAGCCGACTGCACGAACGACGGCTCCAGGGAACGTTCCTGCACCGTATGCCAAAAGACCGAAACCGAAACTATCTCAAAGCTCGGACACAGTTACTCTAAAGCATGGACGACCGATAAGGCTGCCGGCTGCACAACAACAGGAACAAAGTCGCACCACTGCGAGCGCTGCGACGCTAAGACCGACATCACTGAAATACCCGCAGTCGGTCATAAGTTCGGCGAATGGAAAATCATCAGAAATGCCACCAGCACCCGCGAGGGTCTGAAACAGCGTATCTGCGCTGTATGCAAGGCGTCAGAGGAGCAATCCATACCAAAGACTTCCGGTGGTTCCTCAGGCGGTTCCGGCAGTTCTGTCAGACCCGTATTCAGGGACGACAGACCCTCGATAAACGGTGAGAACCAATCCTGGGATTTCATCTGCAATTATATAAGCACGACGGATAACACCACATTCACGGTACTGACTAACGGCAGCGCGATCCCTGAAAACGTCATTCGCGTCCTTGCAGAGCAGAAAAAGACGTGCGAGTTCGTTATCAGAGACGCCGTAAGCATTATAGTAGACGGCAGCAGGGTGAATGGCTCCGGCGCCATAGATTACACTTCGGCTTTTGGAAATACCACGGGGCTGCGCGGAAAGCTTTCTGCAAATATCGTGATCAGCGCAGACGGTCTCACATTTGACGTTAAGATCACTCCCGGTTCCATCGACGGAGAGAAGTTCGTAAATCTTTACCGCAGCAATAACGGCGTAAAAACGTTTGTGGGCGCGGCAAGGATAGGCGCGGACGGTTCCGCTGTGATACCCGTTACAGGCAGCGGCGAACTGGTCGCCATGATATGCGCGTACAGCGACATTCCTGGCGACGCAGATAACAACGGAATCATGAACGCAATGGACGCGTCCCATCTTCTTCGCTTTGCTGTTGGCATCGACTCGCTCAGCAACGCCGAAATGGCAGACGTCAACGGCGATGGAACAGTTAACGCCCTGGACGCGGCGGCTATTCTCAGAAAAGCTGCGGGGCTCTGACGGACTGGCACATCTAATATTCTTACTGGCTTCTGACCCGGAACGAAATCTATTTCGCTCCGGGTCAGATTTTTTTATTTCAAAGTTCAGCCATTGGTTCCAATCGCAGCAGGAAAAAGGAATTTATATATGTGCCACTGCCCTCAGTCTGCGATAATCAGCTATCCATTCTTTTCCATTCCAAAGCAAGCTTCTGGTTAAGCATTCAACTTTTTCAATGATTTCATTTCTGGTGTTTTCAGGGATCAATTCTAATTCTGAGGCATAGAATTGATTTATCCAATTAACTAAACCGATTTCGTTATCCTTTAATGGCGTGGGTCTGTCAAAATCATAGATCTTATCAATAATAAAACCGTTCGCATTTAATAAGCCTGCAAAATGTTCGCTTGTCGGAAAGTTGAATTTAGCTTTAAATTCATATCCTGAATCGCGGCAGGCTTTCTTAAACGCATTATCAATTGTTGCGATGTTACCGCTTGCTCCAAACTCACATATCAATAAGCCATCCGGTTTTAACACCTTGTGCACCTCATTAAGCAGGGCGTTATGATCATTTATCCAATGAAACACTGCATTTGAGAATACAACATCAAACTGTTTTTCAAAAGGTAATGAAAGAGCGTCACATACCATAAAATTTATGTTGCCATATTGAGTGCGTGCCTTTTCAATCATACTCTCAGAACTATCTATACCAATAATCGTTTCTGCAAATTCCGCTAACTGCGCTGTCAGCGTACCTGTTCCGCAGCCCAAGTCAAGAATACTCAGCTTCTTATTCTTAGGGACAAACTCTAAAAGACCCTTTCCGTATTCAGCAACAAAATCATGCTTCTTATCATACAACGCTGCATTCCATTCGCTCATAAATTAACCACCTCTAAATATGCCAAAAGCGCAAATACTCCACTTTTTCAGGAAACCTCTAAAAATCGGTTTGAAGAAGCAGGCGGTGTGCTATACACATTTTTCACTCAAACAAGGTTTTTAGAGGCGACCTCAGTTTATTATATATCAGACGATCAAATAATTCAATGGACAAATCAGGCACAATTGTCTATCAAATCATGGCTTTATATACGTCAATTTTCACCGAATGAATTGTATTTTAGTCAGCGTTTTAATACGCCATTCTATTGACAATCATGCCATTTTCTGATATAATATCTGTAAAATTATTCATGCTATAGCAGAA
>CAKVHQ010000037.1 GCA_934749845.1 uncultured Clostridia bacterium | reverse complement strand
ATGCGTCCTCTTGGTTGGCTTTCTCCCGTTGAACTTCTTTCTTTTTATCGTGTCCAAAATCATTGACAAACCTACAGTTTTGTGTGTTCATTTTTTATTCATGTACATTATATTTTGCAATAGGTGTAAACACTATTAGAGGAATGGCAAGAGAAATGGTATTTTTCTAATAGTGAACATATATACGTTAAAATTATGTAGTGGAGTGTTAAGAATGATAAACGGCTTAGACGAACGATTGAAACTTTTTCAAGAAAAATATGGATATTCTCAAGTGACCATTGCAAAACGATAAAAAATATCTCTCAGGATATGAAAGTGGAGAAAAATCTCCAAGTCTTGAAATTCTTATTGCAATGTCTGATATTTGTATTTGTAGCACTGATTACATGCTTGGCAAGAAAACGGAAAACAAGTTTGTTCTTTTGGACACAAGAGGACAAAGCGATGAAGAGAATAAAGCTGTTGTTGCTATTATAGATACAATGAAAAACCAAAGTATCTCGTGCAAATAAAGTCTTAGACTGCCCTATATGATTTAGGCGAGAAATTTTCCCTACTATAATGCGTAATTCACACAATTATATGTGTTACGTCATTGAATACTTTAATGCTCTTTATTTATGTTCTCATTTTCTGCAATAATTCACTATTGCCGAAATAGTCAATCTTTATAATATTTATAATTTCAAAACGTTTCGTTAAGCAGATTTTCTAATATTTCCTAAAACATTATTGCTTTTATGCCGGATAAGTGATATAATAAACAATAACAAAAATACATCTTAATTCAGTATAAAGGAGCGGCTATGACGGCACAGGAAATAGAAAAAACCGTTGATGCGGCTTTTGAGCATTTTAATCGTAAGATGAAAACCACATACACCACCGATAACGTCGAACTTGCGTACTATGATAATTCTGACGCAGACGCGCAGTATGAAGGATTTTGTGAGGAATATTTTCCCGATAGGCTTACAGAAGATAATGAGTTAAAGAACGCTCTTGCTTCTGCTTTTACGGGGAAAGATTTTGACGGCATTATGATAAAGAGAGATTTTTCGGTCGGTCAGAGCGAACTATTTTCAATCGTCCTTCATGAATTGTCGCATATTTGGTGTACCCATAATGAGATACCCACGGGCGATTTTTATGACATATATTGTAAGAACAACACGGAGAACATCCTGCTTGACGGGGTTATCAATGCAGGATATGCTGTTTGGAAAGAATTTGTGGCTATTTATCTATCAACGAACGTTCAAGGCGTAGAATATTACCCCTCGCTCTCTGAAATTGAACAAGACGTGTTGGATGTTTCCGAACTCATTCGCCCCGACAATTTCGACGCCAAAATCGCAATGTCGGATTTTCTTGCTTGCATTCTGATGAGCAGGGAAGTAAGCGGTAAGAATGCTTGGGAGAACGTAAATCTGTGGCTAAGTCAAATCGGCTTGACACATTTTATTTCTATTGCTAGCCTCGTTTACATACATATACGCTCTGAAAAGTTTTGGGAAATAGACGATGAATTTATTGAAACGCTTGGCAGCATGTATTTGGTGGTGCTTTCTCAAAACAGAAAATAACCTCTCCAAATCCGCTGCTTTAGAGAGGTTATTTTATCATTGTGCTTTTTTTAGGTTTGGACTATCGGGCGTTATTGTTTGCTTCTGCTCTCTTTGTGCGCATATCAGGTTATCAATGTAGTTTCCCTCAACGATTTTCTCGTAAGCAGCAATAAGGTCGGACACACGCTTCAGCTTTAGCTGTTCCTCGGAGATTTCGTCCTTGATTGACGAGATATAGTTAGGTAAAAGTTTCAGACGTTTCTCCAAACTTGATATATCGCCCTCGGTGCATACTCCGTACTTGTCGGCGATTTCCTGTGCCGCCGCAAGTTTAATCTGCATCATAGCGTCAGGCTTTGAGGTGTTTGCCACAGCGGAAAAGAGATAATGTAACTGCGCTATGTCGGATTTGAGGGTAGGTATCTCCTCGGTAAGGCTCTTGACCTTTTCAGTTTTCTCGTCAATGCTCCGCTTTAATTCGTCTGCCTTATGATAGATTTGCTCCCGTGAGCTGAAACCAAACTCTCCGATTGTGGCAAGCTGTTCGGAGAGGTAGTTGATGTTAGCGTCGTTCTGAAAAGCATAGATGAGCTTGCCGCTGTCCTTTCTCGGCATAAGTCGGAACTGCTTTATCTCGATTGTCACATCCATAATGGCAACGTGAAATTTCTTTTCAACCGTGTTAGCGGTCTTGAACTTTGCACGGACGGCGTTGGTGAACATATCCTTGTCGGCGATACGCTGTTCAAGATTTTTCGGCAAGTAGGCTTCACCGAGAGTTTTCAGACGGACAAAGCGTTCAGCAAACTGCGGTTTAACCGCAACGTGCTTCCCACGCTTGATTTCATAACCACGCTCCTGCAGCTTCGCAAGCATATTCTCAAATCCCTCACACGAATACACCAGCCTGTCAATGTCCAGCTTGATTTTCTCACGGACGCCTTCGGACTTGATTGGTCGGTAAGAAGCAGCAATCGCTGTTGCGGTTTTCTGTGCATAGTCGGGAATGTGGAGAGTTGTTCCTTCCTCGACAAACGGTATGCCTGCCTTTGAGAGTTCAGCCGACACAAATTGCAGTTTGTCCTCGGAGTAGATTTCAAAAGGAGCAAACTGCGCACCGAGTTTGCGGGATAGCATAGATATTTCTTTGTCACGCTTCTGTATTTCGGAACGCATAACATCGTTCTGATTTTTGATAAGCTCAATTTCACTCTCGGTCAGGTCGGTGGGATTTTTCTTTTTCAGCTCGTTTATGTGAGTGTTTACCTTTTTAATCTCGGCTACCTGTGTAGCGTGATGTTTGTACTCGTCAACGGTTAAGTGTTCACGGCGAATGTTCTTAACATCACGGCTCAGTTCGTGAGCGTGGAGAATATCAACCATAACACCACGCTCCTGTTCTTCCCAAGCTGCCCATTCGTTCTGCAATCTGTTCGCCGAGGTGAAACCCTGATCTTTGAGTGCCCCTTTCATCGAAACCTTGACGGACAGACCCCGTTCGACTTTATGGGCTATTGGGATAAAGTCAATATGTAGGTGCGGGGTAGCTTCATCAAGGTGCATAACAGCGTTGAACACCTTGAGGTTAGGATTACGTTTCTCAAACCCACGCATATAACCGTCTAACATCAGCTTTGCTTCTTCCCACTTGCCCGAACCCTGTCCGCAGCTATCCATATCGCCGAATTGAACTACAATCTCATAGTAGGGCTTACCCTTTGAGGATTTTTTCAGATGTTCGTAGTAGTCGGGTATTCTGCGGCTGGATTGAGTTTGCCGAGCGTTGTATTCGGCGAGAGCCTGCCCGAAAAGCTCATCATACTTTTCTCTGATGTCTGTTCGGCAGTAGGTAATGTTATCCTGCACTCGTTCGCCGTCCACATTCTTGGCAATGAAAACTCGGTTGTTGTGTTCGATTACCCCCTCGTCTATCCGAAAGGAAATAGAGAGCGTTTTCCCATTTATCTCACGCATAGTTCAGTACCTCCTTCATTCGCCGCCGCACTTTATCTCTGCGGTGGGACTATTTTTTGATGTTTGATTTTGAGCTATTTTTCCTGCCTCAATCAATAAAGCTATACTCAATAGCCATATTGTTACGCCCAGCTTCACAATAAGGCATTGAGTCAGGGGTTAAACCCCTGAACCCCCCTTTCGCTTGACCCCACGGTCAGCGACTTAAACTCCGAAACTCCAAAATGGATTTGCGGAGCGTTGGGAAGATAAAATCTTCCGCACCTCTTTTTTATGTGGTAACACAGGCAAGGTAAAATTCCTTGCTGTTAAAATTCACCTGTGTCAGAGCAGGGAGATAAATTTCCCGACCTCGGAAATTTATCTCCTCTATCGCCGACCTTTGTGAGAGTGCGGCGGCGGTTTTACCTTACTTGTATCGGCAGATAAATTTTGAGCCGATTGAGATTTATCTATCAGCTCAAGGGTGTGTACTGTCTTTTGGAGCAGCTCGTTAAAGTCCTTAACTCCGCTGTCAGCCAAAACCTTGTTGCACGGAATGAGGTTGTTCTCCGAGGTAAACCGTGAGCCTGCTTCATCGTTATCCACGCAAGCATAGAGGGGTAAGCCACGCTCCGCAAAAGTTTTAATTGTACTCGGCTTTAACCCTGCCATAGAAACGAGTACGCTGTCTTGCAGCTTGTTTGGACTTGCAAGCTGTCGGAACGATAGCAAGTCTATTGCGCTTTCAAAAATGTAAGCCTTGTTTGGCTTACCGATTATGACAGAGAACACACTGTCTGCTGTTCCTGCGGCTACTCCCTTAAATCGCTGATAGGTGCTTGTTCCTTGCAGTTCTGCGCCGACTGGTTTGCCATCATCGTCTTTGTGCAGAAACACAGCATTTCCTTTTTTATCTTGATAGAGCAAGCCGCTGTGTGCAAGTTCGCTCACGATTTTGCTGTCAATCTTCCGAGCTTTGCAGAGATAGGCAAACACATTACGCATACTCTCCGCACGTTCGGGGATAATCAGCTCTCTCGGTTTAGGCGGTGCTTGCTCCGTAGGGTTGCAAACTCCGTGGGAAATGTTTTCTCCCGTGAGAGCTTCAACTGCTGATTTGAAATCCATTCCGATAATGTTGGTCAGGCAGTTAATCGCATTTCTGCCGCCGTGCTTGTCTGCTTGCGAGAAGCAGTACCACTCGTTGGTGTCGGTGTTTATGTATAAACCACCGTAGCCTTTAACGTGGAGTTCATTTCTCGTCAGCTCTGCTTCAAATCCGTTTTTGATAAAAAAATCAGCAAGGCTCGCTTGCCTTGCTTTCTCTACCTGTTCGGTTGTCGGGTATGTCATTGTGTACTCCTTGTCTTAAAAGGTTATATAATAAAAAACGACCAAACAAGAAATCGTTTCTCTTTGGTCGTATGTTCTGTTAGTAATCTGCTCGATAAACGGGAATTTACCATCTATTCATATTCTTTTCAAACTTGTCGATATATGCTTGTTTTAATTCGTCTGCTGTAATCCCATAGCACAACATTACATCATTATAATACATTAAAACATCAGCCATTTCTTCAACTAAAGCTTTTCTTAATTGAGTATCTGACGCTGCTTTTGTTCCACCATTCTTTTTTATAATATCAATCACTTCGCCTATTTCTCCAATCATCCAAAGTAACTTGTTTTTACCTATTTCCGGACAAATCGACTCCCACTTATCTTTATACTTGTTCTGAAGTTTTATTTGCATTTTTTGCATTTCATCTATACCGAAATCCATCTTTTAATTTTC
>CAKVHQ010000036.1 GCA_934749845.1 uncultured Clostridia bacterium | reverse complement strand
GCTGTTGGTATTAGTGTTGGGAGCACGTCAAAATCTGCGAAATGACGATAATATAGTTATTACTGCGGATGATGTGCGGGGGTATTATCCGTTAGCAGATGTTGATGATTGTATCACGGGCCTAATAGAATATGGAGGGTATGTGGATTGTAGACGTTATGAGATAATTGACTACTATGAGCGTGTCAACAATGCAATATACATACAGTCGCCATACCTGCAAGCACTGTACCACTATATTGCTGCGCAGCGAGATAGTGACGCACCTTATGCGGATTTGGCGGATAGGTTGACAGACGAATTAAATTATGTACTAGAGGAGGTGATATAATATGCCTAAAATTATTGATATACCATTTGGCACATATTTAGCATACATTGATAAACTTGAAATTACAGAGGATAATCTGGATTTAAAGTTAGAAGTTGCATATGGTGCATGGAGAGGTTATTTTAATGCCAAAGATAAGATACTATCACCCCAAATACCTTCAGGTGCATATCGTCGCAGAATTATTTATGCCACTAATACTGCTGAAGTTGTTAATAATGCTACGGGTAACAACAAAACAGTAGTTGCAATAGTAATTGGCGAACAAAAATATGGAACAGAAAACAAATACCACAATATAACAGATGTCGTTGATTGGCGCACCTGTGACACATTGTCCACTGAGGCTAGGGCATGGGCGGAACAGCACTATGACGATGATGTCTATGACAATACCCCCACAGCCTATGATATGTTGCCCTATGCTTTGCAGTATGCGCAGGCGGGATTGCGAGTGTTTCCACTTTCACCCTGTGATAAAACACCTCTCAGAGGCTCAAAAGGATTGCACGAAGCCACTAACAACATTGATGTAATAAAGCAATGGTGGACTTCTAACCCATTTTATAACATCGGTTGTGCGACAGGTAAAGGAATAGCAGTAATAGACATTGACGAGGGCACAGATAACAATGGCAAAAGCAAATCTGGCGAAGATAGTATAGCACAATGGCAGTCGGAAAATGGACAGTTGCCTGATACACTAACTGCTATATCTGGTAAGGGTGGTAGACATCTATACTATCGGACAGGGAATAAATACAGCAGCAAAGCTGGAGTAATAAAAAATGTTGATGTACGTGCTGAGGGTGGGTATATTGTTCTGCCGCCATCTATACACCCAAACGGGAATAGATATTCATGGGTTGGTGATTTTGGTATTGATAAAATAGCATCCGCTGATCAGACCGTTAGTAAAATATTATCCCTGGGCTGCAATAAAACAAACAAAATTAGTTTATCGACTATTAGCAATAAGTTGATATTGCAAACAGATATATTGGATAGACTGAATTTTGACGAGGGTAGCAGAAACGATAGTTTGTATAGATTTGGCTGTAGCCTACAGGGTAAAGGTGTATCTGATGTTGACGTATTTAATGAGTTAACTAGGATTAACCTAAGTAGATGTAATCCTCCGCTGTCGGTTCAGGAAGTTAACAGCATATACAACAGCGTGATATCCAAACCTAAAGGGGATAAGGCAAGTATCAACAAATCAAAGACAATGTCCAACGATAGTGCGATAGGTGATGATAATAACGTTAGTACTGATGACACATTTACAATTGTCAGAAATATTTCTGATCTTGGTGATTTGGAATTTGAGGATTATGTTGAATTATTAGCGTCTGTATATCCGTACGTCACTGCACACAAAAGCAAGGATAACACTAAAATATATTACTCCATCAATCTCCATAAACTCGCTGCATACATACGCAGAAATGATGACTATTTTTTCATTGAAGGAGTTGGTGATAAGCCAGTCCCTTATTGGTATAAAAAAGGTTATTATCAGCAATGTAGCGATTTGGTCTTTCTTGGTGAAATTAAAAAGTATATCGAAATATTTGATGAACAGTTGGTTGAACCGTCTGAACTAAATAAGGTATATAAGCTTTTGCAAACAGACTTGTATAACAAGATAGAAGCAAACAAATTAAATGCAGATAGTAATATTATTAATTTTGCAAATGGCTTGCTGCACCTGGACACTCTAACGCTGCACCCGCATACACCCGCCATATATAGCACTATTCAAATACCATGCAGTTGGAATCCGCAAGCCTTGTCCAGTCCTGTATTTAATAATTTTCTGCACACCCTTTCCAGCGGTGACAAGAGTGTAAAGAAATTATTGTGGGAGTATATAGGATACGCAGTATCTAATATCCCTGGTTATAAATGCAAGCAAGCATTAATACTATACGGCGCTGGAAACACTGGTAAATCACAATATTTGTCGTTGTTAGAAAAATTGATTGGACTCGAAAACTATTGTAGTATGTCATTGCAACAGTTGGAAATGCGATTTGGAACGTCTGCATTGTGGGGCAAAAGACTTGCAGGTAATGCAGATATGGGGTCAGCAAAGATAGATGAGTTAGAAAAATTTAAGGCTATCACAGGAGGAGATACCATAGATTATGAGTTTAAAGGCAAGGATAGATTTAGCGCTAAGTACACTGGCTTGTTGATTTTTTGTTGTAATAACCTGCCTAAATTTGGTGGTGATAGGGGCGAACACGTGTATGACCGCATGATAACATTACCATGTAATAATGTTGTGCCTTTTGAGAAAAGAGATAGAGAATTAATAGATAAAATTTATGCCGAGCGAGAAGCGATAATATACCATAGTGTCATAGCCTTAAAAAAGTTGATAGAGCGAGGTGGATATTTTGAGGTGCCTGAGATATGCAAGGCAGCGCGCGAAGAGTATAAAACAAGTAATGATAATGTCAGACAATTTTTGATAGATTGCACTAACTGTAATGGGGGCAGGGTTATTGGAGATGGTATTGCTGAATATACTAGAACTTCGGCTATGTATGATTATTACAAGCGTTGGTGCACTGATAGTTGTTATACTGCAACTAATCGTAGGGAGTTTCGGCGGGGCATAGAAAATTTTTTTGGACGAAAGATTAACACCATAGAATTTTTATATAATGGTAATATGTATTATCCGTTTGTATTAAAAAGTGAAATCAGACAACACTATTACCCCTATGGTGTCTAATTGTTTTGGTGGGTTAATTTTATGTAATCCACCAAATCCACCAATAACCCACCAGACCTAACACCACTATTATAGGGCGTTGACAGCGTTTTTGGTGGGTTTGGTGGGTTATTAATTGTTTTTTATAAAATATTTATTTTTATTATTTATTAAAAATAGTAGTAAAAAGATAATATATAAAAATACGAAAAAATAACCCACCAAATCCACCAAAAAACTCTGCAAGCCTTATTATATCTATGTTTGTCCGTGGTGGATTATTGGTGAGTTTGGTGGATTATAAGTCACTAACCCACCAGAAAAGAAAGGAGTAAGAGAATGGAAGAAAATAAAACGGAAGAAAAGATAAGAGCGTTAGAAAAGGAGTTAGAGGAGCTGCATAACCAACAGCCGCTAGAACCAGTGGAGGCGGAGAAGCTGTTAGAGTATTGGGATAAAGAGGATACCATAGTGGCGGCAATTAAAGAATTATCATCAGCGTTATCCAGGGGTATAGATATAGTTGCTGCTAATAGCCCCATTCCAGCTGATAATATACAATATATAATTGGCACGTTTGGGGTTGAAGAGGAGGGGAAAATATGAATAAGGGCGGGGCATTGCCCCGCCCTTATCTATATCATTAGTGTAAATCTATGCTGTATGAACTATAATTTAGGCGCTGATTTTCTTCAACATGATGACTAGAAAACAATTCTGATTATTTAGATTTAGCAGAAAGTTGAATTAACGCATTACGTCCCAATTCTGTCAATGTATATGTGCTTTCTTGTGACAATTGATCGTTATTGTGATTTGGATGATTAACTGAGATATAGTTCATTGCCATAAATTGTACTATGATTACTCCAAAGGAATTATCCGAAATTTTGATGAATTGGTTTTCTTTAAAATTTTGAATTTCAGAAGTATTATTTAATTGCCCAATATACTTTTGAGCACCAATTTTGCTCATGGATTGTCGAATCTCAAAACTAGTTTGTTCCTCAATTAATCTAGGTCCAATTTGCTTTAATATATTGTTCCAAGACATACTCACTGTTAAATTGTCAGTTTCAAATTCGGTTGCACCTTTGTTAAATATTTGAAATATAACATCAATACAATCTTCTCCAGATGACAAAGTATCTATAGGAATATTTCTGTCGATATTTGTTTTTAATTCAGCATTTTCTTCATATAATTTTGTAATTTTCATTAATAATTCTTCGTTTGCAATATAATTAGCACGAACCCACCCAGTTGCAGGATGTCTTTTAATAAGTTGTATCATGCTTCGAGAAACAAGTCCTGCTAACTGCTCTTTGCTTGTCCAAAATTTACACAGCCTCTGTTTTGCCAATGAACGAAATTTATCCAATTTTTCAATTGCATTTTTATCGTGCTCACATTTAGAATTTGGTATGGAATCTATATCGCTGTGAATGAATGAAATAATGGGAATATTACGTTCCAAAGCATATTTAAATTCTAATTCCGTATAACTTACACCATCCGAATTCATACTTCCATATTTTCCACCCAATACCAAAACATAATAATCACAATCATCAATTACACTTTTTATGAAATTAAACTGTTCTTCGTATGCTGCTGGGAATAATTCCATTGCACATGGTATACAATCCATCTCTAATAATGCTTGTATGACTTCTTGGCGTTCCTGCTTTAAATCTTCATATGTCGAACTAACAAAAACAGTATATTTTTTGTTCATAATTCCCTCCAAAATATTATTGTACATATTTGTTATAGTGTGTTGCTACTTTTATTATATCATAGATTATTATAAATGTCAATATTTCTTTGGGGAATAGCATTTTGGGTACAATTTTCTTTATTATAATATATCTTTAAATTTCAGTAACAATTCTCTACACAATCCTAATGACATATATACTCTGGTTCACCTCTATTTTCTAAGTAATAGTAAAAGAAGAAGGGAACTGTTCTATGTCAGTTCCCTAATGTTGTAAGAGCATAAACATATAATAAATATAATTTTTGGGGGTACCCTTTAATTAGGATACCCCTCAATTTTTATTCCAGCAACTCTGGATAGTCTTGCACCCAATAACTGTTAAAACCCTTGTTTACAAAATTTATTGTGTGACCCTTTATTACCCTTGTGCCGAATGTACTTGGTTCACCCGAACACAATACGCCATTATCCATTACTAACCATTGGTCTTTGCCTGACTTGGTTATCGCTGCGGGTACCTTTATCTCTATATAGGCATGACTGCTGTTTGTTATATACCT
>CAKVHQ010000035.1 GCA_934749845.1 uncultured Clostridia bacterium | reverse complement strand
AATGGCCTAAGCGATAATTTACATTTGGTTGAACCAACAAAAAAGGATAAAAAAGAAGAAAACATTGCAAAAGAAATCAATAATGAAGATATTGATTATAATGAGGATTATCATTTAGCAAAAGTTCCAAAAGATATTGTAGCATTATACAATTCTTTAAAAAATGCTGCATGCAATAATTTCGAACTAACAATTAACCCTCATAAGTTGTATATAGCATTTAAACATAACGGCAAAAACATATTTGATGTAAGATTGATGAAATCTAAGATTTGGATATGGATTAATATGCCAAAAGGTTCATTAAATGATCCAAAAGAATTTACAAGAGATGTTTCTAATATTGGACATTGGGGTAACGGTGATTATGATTTAACAATTTCTAATGAGCAAGAAATTGACTATGTTTTGTCATTAATTAAACAATCTTATGAAAACAAAAACTAAACTTTAAAAACTAGCAAAATCAATTTTGCTAGTTTTTCTTTTATTTTTTATACAAAAACAGATTTTATATGTTATAATCAATTTAGATTGTATCCTTAATTTAAATAATAAGGGATTATAGAGGAGTTCAATATGCATAATGAATTATATACAACAGAATATGATGTTGAGAATAAGTTTATTAAAGTAATAACAACAAATTGGTACAAATATAATAATCTTTCGTCTTATGAAGAATTACTTGTTAACTTCCGTGAAAAATTAAACCTTTTGAATAAAGATATCCTTAATTCAAAACCTTTGACAGATGCTGAATTCAAAGAAATTATTATTTATCTTGAAAATAAGACTATTTTTGAAGCCTCTCAAATACTTAGAACTGGGAAAATTGATATTATTAAAAGAAATGGCTTCCCAGTATATTTAAAACTTGTTGATTTAAAAGACATTGAGAAAAACAGTTTTGAAGTTACTCACCAAATAAAAACCACAGGTAGTTATGCTGGTAGATTTGATGTATCTCTTCTTATTAACGGTTTGCCTTTTGTTCAAGTAGAATTGAAAAAGCCCGGAGTTGAAATCAATCAGGCTTTTAATCAAGTTTTGAGATATAAAAGAGATGGCAATTATAGAGGAATATTTAACTTTATTCAAATTTTTGTAATCTCTAATGAACAAAATACAAGATATTTTGCTAATAATGACCAAATATTAAAGAGCAATTGTTTTGTTTGGTCAAACAAAGAAAATGAACCAATAAACACATTATACGATTTTGAAGAAAACTTCCTCTTCTGCCCATTCCTTTTCAGACTTGTATTTAACTATATGATTGATAGTGCAAGAGAAAGAAAACTTTATGTAATGCGACCATATCAAATTTATGCTTTTGAAGCATTAAAAGAAAGATGTTTAAAACAAAATGCTAATGGTTACTGCTTCCACTCAACAGGTTCAGGTAAAACATTAACATCGTTTAAATTTGCGTATGATATGAGTTTAAACCCAACTGTTGATAAAGTATTCTTTTTGGTTGATAGAAAGGACTTGGATGACAAAACAATTGACGATTTTAACTCATATATGTCCACCACAACGGATGAGTTTGTAAATGTAAATAAAACAGACTCATTGATCAAAAAAATACAAAGTGATCAAAAACTTATTATTTCAACAATCAATAAAATGGCTAATGCTTTAAAGGGTAAAAACATAGATAGCCTTGCAAAATATAAAAATGCTAAAATGATATTTATGTTTGATGAGTGCCATAGAACACAAGCTGGCGAAATGAGAAAGTTGATACAAAACTACTTTAAAAATGCCTTATATTTTGGTTTTACAGGAACTCCTATCTTTACTGAGGAAGATGAAAAAACTCAAAATGCAAAATTGACTTCAATTTATTTTGGTAAACCAGTTCATACATACACACTTAAAGAAGCAATTGGCGATCACAATGTTTTGCCACTTTGTATTGATTATGTAAAAACCGTAAAAGTAAAAGATGAATCGGTTTTCCTAGACAAAACAGTTCAAAGCGTAAATTATGAAGAAGCTTTGAATAGTCCTGAAAGATGTAAGAAAGTTGCTGAAGATATCCTTGAACATTTTGACCAAAAAACTTGTGGAAGAAGATACAATGCAATTCTTGCCTGCTCTTCTATTCACTTATTAAATGAATATTACAATATACTTGTAAAAAATCAATTAAATATAAAAATTAGTGCTATCTACTCTTATGAGGCAAATGAAGATTGTAAAGAGGGAGATGTTACAAGTGTTGCAAAAGATCAATTAGCAAAAATAATTGATGAGTATAATAGCAGACCTGAAAACAACTCAAAGTTCTCTCTAACCACCTATGCTCAATATGAACAAGATGTTATTAAGAATTTCAGAAATAAACAATTAGACATTTTGCTTGTTGTAGATAAATGCTTAACAGGTATGGACTTCAAGCGTTGTAATACTTTGTATCTTGATAAATCAATGCAAATGCACGGATTAATTCAAGCAATTTCAAGAACAATAAGAACCTATGATGAACCTAAATCATGTGGAAATATTGTCTGCTATCAAACATCAAGAAAAACAATGGATGAAGCATTGGCTCACTTCAACAATGATCAAGATGTTTATAACGATGTTACACTTGAACCATTAGAAAAACTTGTTGAAAAATTAAACGAAGCATTCAATTTTTGTAAAACAGTTAGAAAACTTGCAACTTCAAAATCTGAAAGTGAAAAAATAACTTATGTAAATGCATTTAGAGATTTGATGAGAATTTATAACAAAGTAAATAACTACATTGATTTTGATATCAACAAGACAGATATGGATATGAAAACTTATTATGAATTGCAAGGATTATATAAAGACATTTACAATGAAATTAAACCAAATGTTACCAAAGAATCAATCTTAAACGACATTGATTTTGAAATATCATTGCTTGGACGAACGAAAGTTAACTTTGACTATTTAGTTGAATTGCTTTTGAAATATAGACAAGAACATGAAGATAAAGGAAAACGCAAAGTTAGAACTGCAATCAGCAGACTTGTTCTTGAGATTAATGATAAATCAAAACGAGAATTAGTTGAAAGATTTGTTAACTCATTTATGGACGACAACATTGATGGCCTTTACGCAAATGCAGATCCTGTTTCTGCTTATGAAGATTTTATTAATACTGAAAAAAATAAAGAATTGACTAAAATAAGTAAAAAGTATAATGTTGATATGGATAAATTAAAACATATTACTGAAGATTACTCATTCTTCCAAGATGATGTAGAACTAAATAAAGATGTTACTGATTTATTAGATAAAAATATTGATATTGATGCTAGATTAAACATATTAACCAAGTTGCCATCAGATATTAAAGGTTACTTTGATAAATTTGATGAAATAACTGTCTACTAAAAGAAATTTAACTAAATTTCATAAAAACTGTTGACAAATTAAAAATGTTGCATTATGATATTTATGTAAATTTCAAAAAGGAGCAATAAAAATGAACAAAGTAAAGTTAAATAAAATTGCAGAAATCTATCAAGGTAACATCTTAACCCGTATTAAGCCAGACAATCAACTTGACGAAGTTGAAACTGACTCAATTAGCATGCAGGAGCTAAGTTATTATGTTGGGATTTTAGATAATTTTGATAACTATACCAGATCAAAGGTTTCAGCATCTAAGTTACATTCTTGCATTTTCACTAAACAAAAAGATATCGTTGTTGGTTTAAGTTCAAGAAAAGCAATGGTAATTGAAGAAGAACGTTCTAATAAACTTTTATTATCAAATTTTGCGTTAGTAAGAGTTGATGCAAATAAACTTGATCCATATTATTTTTGTTGGCTTTTTAATGAAAATTTACAATTTCAAAAAAGCCTAGAACAAAAAGTTCAAGGCAGTGCAAATGTTTCTATATTACCTATAAATACATTAAAAGAATTAGAGCTCGATTTGCCAAATATAAACATACAACGAAAAGTTGGATTATTATATGACTTATATAGGAAAAGAGAACGTTTGGACAAGCAAATTATGGAAAAAGAGAAGTTGGTGATAAATCACCAATTAAACAAAATCAACAATTTATAAGGAGAATTTAAAATGAATAATATTGAACTAGAACAACAACAAAAGAAAGAACTTCACACAAAACTTTGGAAGATGGCTAACTCACTTCGTGGAAATATGGATGCCAACGAATTTAAGGACTATATTCTTGGTCTTATATTCTTCAGATATATTTGCGAACACGAAGAAAATGAATTTGAACAAAGATTACATATTTCACTTGAAGATATGTATAACAAGAATGCAAGCCAATGCCGAGAGGTTGCTATATTAAATTTGGGCTTAGGTTATTTCATTGAGCCAAAGCATTTGTTTAAAAATCTTGTAAAATTGATTATGACAGGCGAATTTGAACTTGAACATTTATCAAATGCTTTCAAAAACTATTCAGATTCTACAAAAGGTCAAATATCAGAAGATCAATTATCTGGTCTATTTAATGATGTAAACTTAACATCAGATAAACTTGGAAAAACATACAAAGAAAAAGGCGAGTTGATCGCAAAACTTATCACTGCTATTGATGAAATTAACTTCAATTTTATGGATAGCAAGATAGATTTACTTGGAGATGCTTACGAATATCTTATCGGACAATTCGCCGCCTCTGCAGGCAAAAAGGCTGGCGAATTCTACACTCCTCAACAAGTTTCTAAACTTCTTAGTATGCTTGTAACAAATGACTTAACTGATGTTAAATATATCAGCGACCCTGCTTGTGGTTCAGGTTCTTTGCTTATCCAAGTTGCAGATAGATTAAAAGAGAAAAATGGTAAATACATTCACATTTATGGTCAAGAATTGAATACAACCACTTGCAACCTTGCAAGAATGAATATGCTTGTCCACAATGTTAACTTTAACAAATTCTCAATTCATCAAGGCGATACATTGAAAGCACCAAGCGATGAACAAAGAGAATATGGTAAAATGGATGTAGTTGTTGCTAATCCCCCATTTAGCGCATCTTGGGATCCTAACTCAACAATGGAAAAAGATGAAAGATTCTCAGGTGTTGGAAAACTTGCACCAAAATCTTATGCTGATTATGCCTTTGTTGAACACATGGTAAACAGTTTAAGCGCAACTGGTAGAATGGCTGTTGTTCTCCCACATGGTCCTTTATTTAGAGGTGGTGCTGAAGCAACTATTAGAAGATATCTTGTGGAAACAAGAAATTACCTTGATACAATTATTGGCTTACCTGCCAACCTCTTCTATGGCACTAGCATCCCAGCTTGTATTTGCGTTTTCAAAAAAGATAAAAAAGATAGAAATGTATATTTCATTGATGCAAGCAAGAATTTTGAAAAAGGCAAAAATCAAAACTTATTAAGAAACGAAGATATCGATAAAATTATTGATGCATATACAAACAAATCAGAAATTGAAAAATATGCTCACCTTGCTACCATTGAAGAACTTGAAGAAAATGACTTCAACTTAAACATACCAAGATATGTTGATACTTTTGAAGAGGAAGAAGAAATTGATATTCAAGCGGTAATGTCAGACATTAAAAAACTTGAGGGCGAACGAGCTGAACTTGACAAACAAATAGAGGTTTATCTTAAAGAATTAGGCATTGTAAAGGAGGATTAGTATGGAAACTAACAATAAAAAAAACGACCAAAACATAATCCCTAATGATGCTGATAAACAACAAAAAGGCGTCAATGTTCCTAATTTGAGATTTA
>CAKVHQ010000034.1 GCA_934749845.1 uncultured Clostridia bacterium | reverse complement strand
GTTCAAGATTTCCTGTTCCATCAATTATTCCTGTATTTGTTAAATTTTTAATACTAGAAGTTAAGCCATTATTTGTAATTGTACCTGAATTATTAGCACTTGTTGTTATCTGCAAATTATTTACAGTTAATACTCCATTATTTACTAACTCATTTTGAACTAACTCTGATGTTGTTAATTTGCCTGTAGAGATAATTTCTGTTTTTCCAGTTCCTGTAATATTTGATACAGAATTTGTATTTTTAATTGTCAAACTACCTTGATTAAAGACATTTCCTTCTAAAATAGTATTATCTAATTCAACCTTTGACTCATTACTTGTTGCATTAATTATTAAACCGTTAGCAGTTATTTTTACATCTTTTATAACTAAAGAGTTTGAATCTGCTATTGTTATACCTTGTTTTTCACCTAATATAATAGTTGAAATATTTGTGCCATCTGTTGTTCCAGATATTGTTAAATTGTCAGCCAAAATACCTAAGTTTTCTTTGACTGTATATATATCATTTGCATTTGTTGTTGTAAAAGTTTTATCTTTTGAGCCTGCAATAGTATTTTGAACTATCAATGCTAAAACATCACCATCAGTTGTATATGTTTTTGTTCCTTCATTTGTTTTTATAACTTCATATCTAATTGAATCATTTACTGATGAACCTTCTGATTTTACAGCCGATGTTGTTTCGCTATATGTATCAGTTCTTTTCCAAGCACCAACTTTATCAGACCAATTTGAATTTGCCTTTAATTCATCAGAGCCAAGTACTTCTTTTTCTTTAGTGCCAGTTGTTGTGTTTAATGTTATTCCAACTCCACCATTTGTTATTTGAATTGTTTTTGACTCCCAAATATTTTCTGTTGAAGTTCCATTTATAGTTAAATCAAGTACCCCATTTCCAGATGTACTATCAAAACTATCGGCTTTAGAATTTGTCCAATCAACATCTATATTAGCCTTCCCATTACCGTTAATAGTTGTAATTTGATAATTTGTATAACTTGAATCAGTTGTTGATATTGAACCGTTATTCAAATTTAATGTACCCTCAATTTTTGCTGATGAAGATAAATTTAATGTCCCATTTACTGATGTTGTACCGTTGCCTAAAATTGCTTTGTCTAATGTTCCTGACAAATTCAATGTTCCTGAATTATTTATAGTGCCTTTTAAATTAGTTGTATTCGCATTTACACTACCATTGTTAGTTAAATTACCAATATTAGCATTAACCGTCAAATTGCCTGTTGTATCTACATTTACATCTTGTGATATTGAAAAATTATTTGTTACAGTACCCAAAATATTTGTTGTACCACTTCCTGTTATTACTTTTGTTATAGTACCAGTACCCAAATTTAAAGTTCCGTTATTTTTTAATTCAACTCCTAAATTATCGGCATCAATATTTAAAACTCCTGTATTAGTTGCCGTTGTACCTGTAATTTTGCCATTAATAATATTGTTATTTAAAAAATTTAAAACTCCATTATTATTAGTTATAACAGTATCGTTTCCTTTTAGGTTTATATCCGAAATATTTAATGTAGAACCTTCGTTTATTACAAACCCAGTTTTACCGTTCAAATCCAATTCTGAGAGAATAAGTTTGCCTGAAGTATCTGTATTTGAGGCACCAACGATATTCAATTTTTTATAAGTTGTTCCAAGATTATCTGAAGCTTTATAATTTGCAGTAGTTTTGTTTCCGAATTCATCTTCATCAAAAAGATTAAAAGTTTTATCTAGAACACTTCCATCTGAACCCGTTATCTCTTCCTTTGTCAACGCAACTAATACATCTGTTATCGTTGCTGTTACGTTTACATCTATCTTAGTAACTTTTATACTAATACTATCATTTGTCGTATTAGTTTTATCAAGTCCTAATATTCCATAAATATCTTTTGTTGTTGTGATATCCCCAAACATGTCTTTATAATTAGCAGTCGCTGTCAGGTCTTTTTTTTCAACATTAACAATTTGAGATATTTTACCAGATGTCAACTTATCACTCAATGCAAGCTGTAAATTATCCGAATTATCATTATTTTTTATTATTTGGATTTTAAAATTTTTATTCAAAATTTCATTAAGTGAACTATCAACAAATTTCAAACTATCTAAAGTTATATAACCATTTGAATTACCTTTTGTTGAGAACCCATCTGCTATATTACCTACAGAATAGTTTAGTGTATTATCAACTGTATTAGAGAAATCTAAATCAATATTATACTTTGCACTTGCACTAGAAGTAAAAGAATTAAATTCTGAAAAATTCTGAACCTTACCATCAGCTGTATCAATGACTATATTGTCGCCAACACTGACGTTTGCTCCATTTTTAATATCAGCATTCTGATGTAATTTTATCACACTATTAGAATCACCTTTTAATAAAACATTATAGCCATTTACACCATTAATATAATCATTTAATAAAATTGTACCTTTTGCTGTTGCATTTAATGTAAGAGTTTTACCTGTTGCATTTACACAAATTGCCTCATATTTTTTTGTTGTGCCACCATCTGATGAAACATAGTTTCCCGTAAACTCAGTCAATCCATTATTCGCATTGATAATCAAATCTTTCTTAGTATAAATTGCACCACCTAATGCCATATTTTCAACATTATTAGATGAGATTGCAAAATTATTTTTAAACACAGAATTGTCTATTGAATTAATTGTTGCATTATTACTAATAGCACCACCAAATGCACCCATTCCCGAATCTGTAGACTCTGTTTTTGCATAATTGTTTTCAAACTTACCACTTATAGAGTCAATAATAGCATTTTTATAATCATTATCTGATTTTACAAAATTTGATATTGCACCACCAAAAGCTCTATTTTTAGTTGATATAACATAATTACCACTAAATTCAGCTTTTACACTTCCAATTTTTGCAACATCATCATTATTTTTAGAAGCTTCAATGTAGTTTGCAATAACACCACCATTTGCATCGCCTTCTTCAGTTTTTACAAAATTATCTTTATAAGTTCCAGATATTGCTGTTGTATTTATAGGAATTATTTCATTCTTGTCATTTAATGTAAAACCAATCCCTGCAAAAGCTTTTCCTTTTCCACTAAGAGAATTAAAAATAACCCCACCACTAGCAGGCATTGCCTTTGAAACAATAGAATTTCCAATATATTTCCCCGTAATACTTTTTATAATAGCCGTACCTTGACACATTTGAATTGAATTCGCAATAATTGCACCAGATGCATGTCTACCATTTAATGCTCTTGTAGAATCTATAATAGTTGCTTTTAAACGGTTATTTAGTACTTCTTTTAAATTTATTTCTCCAAGACTAACAGTTGTATTTGTGGTACTTACACCTCCATAAAGGAAATTATAAATAATTCCACCACGAGCATTGTCATTACAGTTGATAGCCGTCAAGTTATTGTCGCTAATAGTATTAACAGTTATATCACCATTTTTTGATATAACGGTTGCATTACTAACAGGCACTAAAGCTGTTCGTAACAATAAAGAAGTTATATTCGTTGCTTCAACTTTATTTCCACTAATTTGAGTAACATTGAGGTTTTTAAAACTAGATGGAATTTTTGAATCATTTGGTGATTCTCTTAAATATAAGACAAATCCTGTTGCTGTATCTGCAGTAATTATATTGTTATTAACTTCCCCAATATTGATATCACCTTTTATACTTGCACCCTGAAGGTTTATCACTCCACCACGCAAGAAACTCGCCTCAAATGTATTATTAGAAATAGAGTCTATTTTTATTGAATCAATCGTTCCTCCTACATTTGTAATCAAACCATTGTAATTAGTTTTTGCAGTTATTGTATTTCCTGTTATTTTTCCTATTTCTAATAGATTATTAATAGTTCCAGATTCGTTATAAATCAATGCACCTTCAAGATTTTTACTTGAAGTAACAGTGTTGTTAGTAAAATTATCAATCTTTAACTTTTCGATTATTCCTGATTTATTTTGAATAAACCCACCTATAACCGAACCCTTATCATTAGCATTAGATACTTCATTTTTGTCTACTTTTGCCCACTCTATTTTATCAATTTTACTTCCTTCATTATTTACAATCCCACCGTATACAGTAGTGACTGCGCTAATTTTATTATCTTTAACATCTCCTATTAAGAATAACTTTCCAGTAGGAGTTAATGTGCGTCTATTATAAAATAATCCACCATAAATATTTCCAGCAGATGTTATTTGGTTACTTTTTAAATCTGTTATAGTACCTTGCGATTTTTGTGAGTCAAGATATATTACACCACCAGATATACTGTTCTTTTTTATATTTACATTAGAAGACGCAATACTTACATTATTCAATGTAAGATTACAATTCACCATGTAAAGCACAGGACCTTCAAACACGTTAGAAGTTGTTCTGCCACTAATTGCGACATTTTCAAGGACAATAGTCGCATTTTCATTATTTATATTTATACTAGAATTTTTCCCTACATAATTCAAATTTTTAATAGTTAAACTCGAATTATCTATAAATGTGAATCTTGCATCTTTTTCATTTATTAAATTATATCCCTTTCCATCAATTTCAATGGCATTTGCATTAAGAGGAATTGCATTTTTACTTGAGATATCTATATCATTTTTAAATTCTATTTTAGTCGGATTTGTTGCTTTCTGAATTACACTTTTCAGCTCATCGCCAGTCGATACAGGGACAACAGTTTCTGCAACAGCATAATCATTACAAAGAAACATCAATGATATAATTGCTGAAAGTAAAAAAAGCTTATTTTTGCCCAGCATAAATCTTGAGAACATAACATTAATATTATATAATAAACAAAATTGTAATTCAAGCCAATAGGCTATCCTCACTGAGATACATGGCATTACTAAATTACATTTTACAAAAATTTACTTTTATTTTTTATTTTCAAGTATATAATAAGGATATACACAATACAAATCCAACTATATCACGTCAATTAAGTATGAAGCAAAATTCATACTTTTATTTTTTTTAGAAATAAATTATACTTAAACAAAAAGTCAATATTTAATCATCAAAAACAAGGAGATAAATATGAAAGTATTATTATTCAATGGTTCACCACACAAAAACGGTTGCACATATACAGCACTAGAAGAAATTCAAAAAACTTTAGAAGAAGAAAATATAGACTCTGAAATTTATCAGATTGGAAACAAAACCATAGCACCCTGCAAAGCGTGTTATGCTTGTAAAAAACTTGGTAAATGCGTAACAACAGATGATGATGTAAACAATTTTGTTGAATATGCGAAAGATTTTGACGGATTTGTATTCGGTTCACCTGTACATTATGCCTCAGCTTGTAGTGGGATAGTTTCATTTTTGGATAGAGCATTTTTCGTTAACTCTGCTGGTGGCAAAAAAGCATTTGAACATAAACCTGCTTTTGCAGTCGCAAGTGCTAGAAGAGCAGGAACAACAGCTACTCTTGATCAATTAAACAAATACTTCACCATTACAGAAATGCCTGTTATTTCAGGAAGATATTGGAATATGGTTCACGGAAACACCCCTGATGAAGTTAAACAAGACCTTGAGGGTTTACAAAATATGAGAATCCTTGCTCGCAATATGGCTTGGTTTTTAAAACTTAGAGAACAAGGTGAAAAAGCAGGTATTAAACCACCTGTTAGAGAAGACGTTATTAAAACGAATTTTATTAGATAATCTTAAATAATAAAAATTTTAATGATGCTGTTGGTTTTGTAATTTTTCTTTTGCATAATTAACAGCATCAATTTCTGTATAAAAAACCTTGTCTTCACCAATCTGATTGATTATTTTATGACGTTTAAGTTGCTTTAATAATCTTGAATTATTTATCACAAGCAATATATTAACTTTTTGTGATTGCAACCTTGTAATAATATCTTCAAACGCAAAAATTGCTGATATATCAAACAAATCATTTGCACTATAATCTAATATCAAATATTTTGTACCCCAAACTTCTTCAAATTGAGAAATAAGCTGAGTTGCAGACCCAAAGAAGAATTGACCATCGATGTGTACAACACGGATTTTATGTTTATAATCTTTTTGTAATTGTTTTTCAAAATCTGCAATATCTTTATCGTAAATATGTTTATGAATAAGTTTTGTTTTGTCAGCAGTTCTTTTTGCAAACAATAAAGCCGCACAAGTTATACCAACTCCAACTGCTATAATCAAATTATAGAATACCGTCAAGGTAAAAACTAAACATAGCACATACA
>CAKVHQ010000033.1 GCA_934749845.1 uncultured Clostridia bacterium | reverse complement strand
AGTTTTCTGGTGGTTTTTTATTTTGTGCGTTTACAATCCGGACTCGGACCGGTGATAAATATTGATAAAAGTTTTTTAGAAAAAACTTTTGAAAAGAGGAAAAACCGCGGCTTAAATGAGTTTTTTTAAAAAAGCGAATACTTTGCCCGCGTGTTTTGACGAGAGTCCAGTCATGAGCACCAATTAAAAAAGAAGAGCCTTTTGGTTCTTCTTTTTTGTGTTATAATCTTTTACTATGTAAAACAAATTAATTTAAGACTGCTGAATATTTTTCGTCTGTATTTTCAAAATTAACTGGAATCATTGAAATGTTAGAAACCTTGATTTTTGAACTACCTTTGTTTCTAATTGCATTTGCAGTATAATCAAAAATCGATGCTGGGTTTTGTTTTAAAAGTGAATACTCACCTTTTGTTGAATTTACATCATATTTATTTGTTGCAACGATAACACGGTTGCAATTGTCGTAATTGTTTTTAATTAGCATTAAAGTTTTGGCTAAAAATGAAACTTCATTTTTACTGTCATCATACTTTGGAGTAGATATGTTTAAAAGCATACTTTTGGCATTTTTGTATCCATTTACTTCTTGGCTGTTGTTTGTAAATGTTTCGTTAACATCGGCAAAGTCAAAAACTGGAACAACCGAAATATTTGTTGGCTTGGTAGATTTTGTTAGTCTATCGAAATATTCATAATTGTTGACTTTAATATTATAGGTATAAGATTTCAAAGGCATAGAATAATCAATGGTGGTATACGCAATTGTTTTATCTGAAAACAAGGCAACACCATTAAACTTAACAATGTCATTTCCTTCATAACTTTCGACGCATGAACCAATTAATTTAAATTTTTCGAGCTGCACATCGTCACTATGTTGACTATATAGATAATTAAAGACATCTGCTAATTGCCCACTCAAGTTTTCTGCACGTTTATCGGACATATTAGCGACACCAGTTCCAAACGCAGCTGCGATACTTTCTGGCATGCACATAAATACTCTTTCCGTTGTTTTATCCATAAACATGTCTTCCTTTTACTAATTGCATTATAACACGCAATCTAATTTTTGTCAAATTTTGATAATTTTTCACACTTATTCAAAAATATTTTGCGTTTTTTTGCCATAAACAATACTACTACTAACATAAATTAAACAAAAAACTACAAAATTAATTACTCTTAAATTGAAATAATTTATCAAAATTTCACATTTATACTAGCAAAATCTTTATTATATACTTTTGTTTTGCAGCAAAATATGATATAATATAGGAAGATAATATAAAAAATAATTTAGTTTTAGGAGAAAACAAAATGAAAGTTCTTGCATTAATTATTATTTCAATTGTAATCTTGGTTATTGTTTGTGGAATAATTTTATCTACAATTCAGCTAAAAAACATAAATCAAACACTTACAAAAAATATTGGCGAGCATGTTGTTGAAGTAACTATTAAATATACAAATTGTTTTATAAGTATTGATAAAAAGGTTGTTGACCAAGTTTCTTCATACAAAATGAACTCTTGCAAGTTAACAGCAAAATTAGACAATTTAGACATTATTGTTAACATTGGTTCTGGATTTTTAAAGCCAAAAATTATTACTTTTATCAACGGAACAAAAGACACTGACCTTTCCAATTGTTAACACACCTTATTGAAAAAAATAATTTATTACAACAAACAAAAAGAGAAGCTAGATTTTAGCTTCCCTTTTTATTTTCACAACTTTTATTATTAATTATTGTTCGTCTTTAACTTTTGTTTTTTCACATTCGACAGCCAAAAACGTAACCATAACAATTTCAATCACAGCTAGAACCACTCCGCTATAAAAGAAAATTCTTTCGTTTGTGTCAACAGCATACTTAACTTCTTGCATTTCATTTAGTTCTACATATTTGCCATTTTTTAAGTAGCTTACTTTATTAATTTTTACAGTAGGAGTTTCAGAAACTTCTGCAAAAGTGAACGATTTATAAGAAACATGCACTTTTTGAACAGTCTTGTCTGGGTGCTTAGCTATTGCATTAAATGAAATTTGCCTTTCCTCTTCCACACCATTAATGGTGTAATTAACTTTAAATTCAAATTTTTGTTTAGTTTCTATATCTCTTAGGTAGATAGTAACATAGCAATAAACGTTATAGTTATTGTTTGATGTTTCTACAATTGATTGATCTAAATAAGAAATCTTATCTTTATATCTTGTATAACTTTGAGGAATTGCAAAGCCAGCAAAGAGCGAAGCCATTGTTACCCACAACACACCAATAGTAATAACAATTGTCAAAAATACATTCTTCTTGGTTTTTGTTACCCTTTCTTTTTTTGCAGCTTCATTGTTTTCAGTTTCTGCATTGCCATCTTCTAAACTCAAATCAACATATTCCATTAATGAGCATACAGCAATGATTATTGATGCAACAATATAAATGAAAAATGGTATGTCACTCGTTGCAGCAAGTTCAATCAATGTATACTTGCAGAATGTAAATACCAAAAATATTATGTTTGCAACTGTCGAAACTATTGCACTAACAAATATTGCTAGATCAAAAGCCTTTTTGTTTTTCTTAGAAAAATACTTCACACACATCAGAACAAGCATCACTAGTGCTATTCCAGCGCATGCAAAGCTAAACGAACCAATCAAGTCAACAGCAGCTGATGTGTCTGCTAATTTTGTTTTGCTTAATATTCCGCCAATCAATGCATCTAAAAATGTGTATAAAAGAAATATCGCAGAAACAAGCATTACAGATTTCATTGCATGTTTTTTAAAATTATCTTTCATATTATTCTCCTAAAGACATAATACTATAAAGCTTAAAGTATAGTCAAATTATTCATAAACAATTTGTTCTCGCACTTTGTTTATCCCGCTATAACAGCCCCAAAAAACTAAACTGATAAAAAAAAAAGCCAAACGGCTTTTCATTTCTTTACCTGGAGCGGGAAACGAGATTCGAACTCGCGACATTTGCCTTGGCAAGGCAACGCTCTACCACTGAGCCATTCCCGCATTTGGTGGAGAGTGTAGGGCTCGAACCTACGACCGCCTGCTTGTAAGGCAGATGCTCTCCCAGCTGAGCTAACCCTCCACATGGTGTCTGTAACACTCGTATATAATAGCAAAATTAATATTATTCGTCAAGGGATTTTTTAATATTTTTAATTTTTTTTATTTTATTTATTTTGCCTATTGACGTTAAACTGTTTTGGACTTATACTTTATCTAGAATTAATTTGGAGTTTTGTTATGAAAGTTGAAACTATTAACTTAAAAGATAGAGATGTTGTCTATATTTATGGCTCTTCACCTATGCGTATGAACGATAATTCACAAACTTGTGGACTTTTCAGATTAGAAAATGTCAATGGAAAGCTTGAAATTTCACTTTTGCCAGACTATTACCCTGTTGAAGATGACATCAAAAATGTCTATATTTCGAATGGCAACGGTATTGTTTTTGTTTCGCATACTTGTGAATCATTGTTACTCATGAAAAAATCGTCAAAAGTAAAAGATATTTACATAAAAGAACTTTGTTGCATTGGTAGAAACGCTTCTCACAACCAAAAGAATGAGCTTTTTGATCTTGCATACCTCATTGCAGGCACACAATACCACGATGCAAATCAAATAGACGTTATGGCAGAACTTTATACCGATGCTCTTAATAATTATATGATTAACACTGGTGACTCAAGCGTTTTGTTCGACGAAACAGACAAGTTTGACCCAAAAACTGACCCTATTTATTTTGACTTTAAAATGCGCGTAAACGCCAGACAAGATTATTTAAAAGCTAAAACAAAACTAAATAATGATGAAATAACACCAGAATAAAATAAGAAAAATAAAGACCATCAATTTTGGGTGGTCTTTTAATTTAAAATAATTTTTTCAAATACATTATTAAACTTTTTTACAGCTAAACTTGCGACCTTTGAGTAAGTTTCATAATCTTTTTCACAAAGCGTGTCAACTGCTATTTTAGCTTTTTTAAATGTATCTAGTCCGATATTTGTTATTATATCACTAGAAGTTTTTCCATGTTGTTTTGTACCAAAAGTTTCACCGGCACCACGCATGTTATAGTCGTATTCTGCAAGTTCATAACCATTATTATGAGATTTAAAAAAATTCAATCTATCAAGCGTCTGTTTGCTTGCAGCATGAACCAAACAAAAACAATAAGCTTGTTGCCCTTTTCGTCCTACGCGTCCACGAAGCTGATGCAATGTGGCAAGTCCAAAGCTTTCTGGAGTCATAATAATCATTATGTCACTGTCTGGAATATCAATTCCAACTTCAACAATAGTTGTCGCAACTATAAGCTTAATATTACCAGCGTCGAAATCAGACAGAACTTTGTCCCGTTCTTGCTGCTTAACTTTCCCATTTAATATTCCAATGTTGAAATTGAATTTTGATTTTAATTTTTGGTAAACATTTGTTGCCGAATAAGACAATTCGTCTTCATCTTCATCGTCACCAATTTTGCTACAAACAACAAAAACCTTACTTCCCTCACTCACTTTTTTTGCAACAAAACAATACATATCTTCTTCTCGCTTACTGTTAACAATGTTTGTTTGAATGTTTACAGCAAACGGCCTAGATTTTAGCTCGCTCACATCAAGGTCACCACGGAATACCAAAGACAACGTCCTTGGAATTGGCGTTGCACTCATACTAATAACATCGGGTGTAATACCCTTATCACAAATTTTAGCCCTATCACCAACGCCAAACCTATGTTGTTCATCAACAATAATCATAGATAAATTTTTATATTTGACCTTACCTGAAAAAACAGATTGTGTACCAAATATCATAAGTGAGCCATTTTCTTGAATGCGGCTTAACTCTTTTGATTTTGTTTGTGACGAAAGAAACATGCAATTGTCTTTTCCAAAAAGTTTTATTGCATTTAAGTAATGTTGCTTGGCAAGTAATTCAGTTGGTGCAAGCATGACTGATTGATAACTATTTTTGCTTGCAACCAGCATTGCATAAAAAGCTATAACAGTTTTACCAGACCCAACATCGCCATCAATTATTCTGTTTATAGGATAGATTTTTTCAAAATCATTATTTAATTCTTTTATCACTTTTAATTGACTTTCAGATAAAGAAAATGGCAAAATATTGCAAAAATAACACAATATTTCACTTAAATTTGTATAATTTTGCGTTTTTTGCACTTTATTAATGTTTTTATTAAATTTAGTTGCAGCACAAATATAAGCTGCATCTTCGAAATTAACACGAGCTTTTGCATCAATTAACTCGCTTGAATTTTGTGGGTTATGTAAGTACTTATATGCCAATGACAATGGTAAATTTTTGTCAAAGGCAGACCAAAAATCTGACACCTTAAATGATTGGTCAATCAAGTTTTTAATGGTTTGTTGACCAATACCTTCCATTGTTTTGTAGATAGACAACATGCTTGCATTTGTGTCTTTTATTGTCATTTGAACAACAAAATAATTCTTTTTCTTTGGAGAATTTTTGCCATAAAAGAAGTAATCGGTATTTACTTTTAAATTAGCTTTCATATATGGTTGGTTGAACCAAACACAAGTGAATTTGTAATTATCTTCATCAATAACTTTAATGCTGGTATAATTAAGTCCACCACGCAAACGAACAACTTTAGCATCTTCTATTGTAGTTACTTTTATCAGTCGGTTTTTGCCGTCCATTTTAAACGTTTCAGCATTCGACAAGTCAATATACTTTTTAGGAAAATAGTTGAGAATATCGTCAATAGTAAAAATGCCGTTTTCGTTTAAAACAGCTGCACGCTTACTTCCAACGCCATTTAATTCTTCAACCAACATGACTTAATTATACCACACATACACCCTACAACAAAACCAATTTTAAATTGAATTCCGCTTATTTTTATATTGTGCTAATTTTTTACCGCTTTGTTTGTTTACACAATAGTCTGCTTTTTATTTACAGAATTATGAGTACAAAGTAGATTCTTCGAAACACTCGCGTGTTTCTCTGAATGACATGGACTGAAAACTTAAAAACCACTACATCTATTTTTTGATACTACACCAAACCACCCACCTGGTCATTTTGAGCAAGGCACCAAGCCGCGCCGAAAAATCTACTTCATGCATTTCACATTACAAATAAGATTGCTGCTTTATTTTCAGAACTACTACTACAAATCCGCTCAAGATGTCAAGCACTGAAAATAAAAAAAGCGACTTAACACCAGCCGCTGCGAAGTTATTTATTTCTCGGCAAAATTTTGATATTATAGAAAGAAATAAAAAAATCTCAGGCAGGCGTGTACTTAATCGTACATAAC
>CAKVHQ010000032.1 GCA_934749845.1 uncultured Clostridia bacterium | reverse complement strand
GAAATAAACAATAAAAAATCATAAGTTAAACAAACTTATGATTTTTTTTGTGATATTAAATTTTTTAAATTATAATTCTTTATTATTCAGCTTTATTTGTTGAATCGGTTTTTGTTTGAGCTTCTTGTGAATTGATGAAGTCTTCTTTCATTTTAAAGAATTCATATCTATTTTTAATTTGACCTTCTTTTTCAGTGATGCAAGCTGAATATTTTTGTCCAACTTTTTTTCCAAGTCGATATAAAACTTCAAGAGCAATGCAAATTGCACCAACAATGATCAATCCAATTAAATATTTAACACCTGCACCGCTAGAGGAAATAAAGTTTCTTGCAGTGAAAACGATAAGTGCACCAAGGCATAAACCAAAGAAATATCCAAAAACCATATATAAAGTTTTAAGCAATGTTTCATTTCTTATAAATTTTGTTTTAGATTTGAATTCTTCAACTTCTTTGCTGAACTCGCCAAGTTGTTCTTTTTCCATTTCATTGACGTTTGCATTTGAAATTTTATTAAATTTTTCTTTCATAATTTTTTTCCTTTGTTTTATTTGTTTAAAAAGTATAGCACCAATAACAATTCTTGTCAAATGGTTTGATTGGTGGCTTTTGCAATTTCGTTCGGTGTCAGTGGGGTTGACTGTTCAAGTCTTACCATAAAAAAGAACCTATCGTTTGATAGGCTCTTTGATGTCTCTGCAGCAATAAATTATCCCCACCTTATCAGAAAAGTGTATGTTTTTAAGTGGGTTTATACGCACACCCTTAAATGTGCCTAAAATAAAGGTTTTTGAACACATTAAAAAGTCTTTTGATGTCAAACAAAAATGCACACTTGACATCAGTTGACAGCAAATGTGCATTTTTTATTAAACTTTTGCTATCTAAAACGGTCTAAAACTATATAAATCTATTTGATACTTTCTACGAAATTTCCGTAAAAACTTTGTAAAATTAGAAAGCAGTTCGGTTGATTATTGTTGCTATTTAACAATTTTCCTAAAATAAAACCATTTTGAAGAAAAACTAACATCAAAGCATATAAAATGGAAAAATGTGCAAAATGCTCAACAAAACTGCTGGAAAAATGTGTGATATATGCTTGATTTTTAATGGAATTTTGTGTAAAAGTGCCATTTTTTAATTGAATAAAAAGCGATTATACTATGTATCCATTTTGCATTAGCCAAATGGCAAATTTTGACATTGAGGCAAAACCAGTTTTTTCTAAAATTAGTGTTATTGAGTTTTTAATTGTGGACTCTGAAAAGGACATTTCTTGTGCTATTTCTTTTCGATTATTGCCTTGGCAATATAGCCTTACAATATTTAGTTCGTTGTCAGTTAAATTTTTCAAAAAAGAAATTTCTTCTCTTTTGCTTATTGGAAAAGTGCCATATCCATTCATAACACTATGAATAATTGTGATTAGTTCTTTGGTTGGTATAGTTTTATATACAAAACTGTCTGCACCCTCTTTCTTGGCTCTATCAATAAAACTGATTTCCATAACAGATGTCATTAGAATAATTTTAATGTTCGGATTGTCTTGCTTTATTTGTTTTATGTAGTCTATGCTATTGTGATTATTTGCACAGCAAACATCAGTCAAAATTACATCAATATTTTTTCTGTTTTCAATATCAAAATAGTCTGCAATATCCTTAAATTTCCCAACAATTTCAATTTCTCCACTCGCTTCAAGCGACAAAGACATTCCGTCTAATAATAAATCTTGGTCTTCTACAAGCAATACTTTAATTTTATCCATTTTCGCTCCCAAAAGTATTTATTTTTTATATTATACCATAAAAGCCCCACAAGATAATAGGACTTTTGTCCTTTTTTTTGAGCAAAAGTTTAGACTTAAGTCCTAATCATTTTTGAGGGTATTATGTTATAATAAAAATGTGAAAAGGAAGATTGATAGATTTTCTTCTTGTATTTCACAAAAATTTAAATATAAGGAGAAAATATGACAAAGAAAAAATCAATTTGGGCATTTGTATTAGCATTTATGTTGGTTGTGCCCGCAATGTTTTTGTTTTCTGCTTGCGGAAAACACAAACATTCATTCAGTGATGATTGGTCTAAATCAGAAACACAACACTGGCATGCATGCACAGGCAAAAATTGTGAAGAAAAAAGCGACTTGGCTGATCACGACTTTGTTTGGGTTGAAAAGACCCCTGCTGGTGTCCACACCGACAAAGTAGAAACAGGCACTTGCCAAACCTGTCAATATCAAAAAGACAGAACAGTTGAAGGTTCTGGCAAACATTCTTGGGAATGGAAAAGTGATGGCACAAAACATTGGGAGCAAACAACTTGCGAACACGAAACCCCATTAACAAGAAACGAGCAAAACCATTCTTGGGAATGGAAATGTGATAACGTATATGATTGGGAACAAACAACCTGCACCCAACATGACGCAATGAAAAGAAATAAAACGGTTCACACTTGGAAATATACATCAGAAGGCGAATTAACCCACAGACGCCAAACCAATTGTGGCGAAGAAAAACACGCACTAAGAATAGAATCTAAAATTCCACATAGATATACAGATGTAAATGATGTTGATTGTAACGACTGTGGTTATGTAAGAAGTTTGACTGGAAAAGGCTCATTTAATGCAATTTCAGCAAAAACATACAATGCCGGAGCACAAGGTGTTGCTTCAAGCGATTACACAGTTGACGAAAAAATCAAAGACCTTTGCGAAATTCAATACAAAGTGAAAGGCGCAGACGATAGCACCTACACCACAACAGCGCCTACAAATGCAGGAACTTACGAAGTAAGAATTTATTGCAACGGAAACGACACTTACCTTCAAGGCGAAGTTGCAAAAACAGACTTTGTAATCAATAAATACAAAGTTGAAATTGTTAAAAAATCAAGTTTTAAGGTTGCTTATGACAAAGCAGCTATGGACGATACTAATGTTCAATATATACATTTAGGAACTGTTCGTGTAACTGAAGGATTAGTTGAACCTGTTGACGTTCCAATTAAAGCACCAAAGATAAAATTAAGCAAAAATCCTGGAAGAAAACAAGTTGATGTTGAAGACCTATTAACAGAAGATGACAATTTCGCAATTAAAGAATTGCCATCAAGTGACGCTTTAAGAAAAGCTACTATAGTTCACTATGACGACAGTGTTGTAGCAACATTAACAAGTGGTGCAGCTGAAAGCGTTAAATGGGACACAACCAAAGAACAAGTTAGTATTACTGTTACTGGAGTTAACAACGGAACAATAAGAGTTGGTGACTATATGATGTGTGAGGGTTATTTAAGACCTCTAGAAGTAGTTGCCTTAAAATTGCAATACAATGTTCCTACTGACATGTTAGTAAATGGCGACAGTAATTGTGAGATATATTTTGACTATAGTAGTTTTGCTGATTTGGAGACTGCAAAACCTATCTTGGCAAACAAAACATTTACAGAAGTTGAAACACTTAACTTTGTAGAAGGCGAAAACAAGACCAACACTGTAAGCAGACAACTAAACAAAGGCGAATGTTTTTATCTTGTATTTACTACAGAAGCTTCTGCAAATCTAAAAACTTATAAATTAAATTTTGACACAAACGGAACAGGCTATGAGACAAAGGGGTCAGTTCTTTTCCTTAGAGAAGATGGAACTACTGCTGTGGCTGGAAGTAATGAGCTGGATGTGAAAAGTGAAGCAATCTATTTTGTTAAAGTAACAAAAACTGCTGATAGTGAAGCAGGAAAAGAAAGTGTTGATTTCTATATCACTAAAAGATAAAGCAAAATAACAAGCTTTTAATAAGACTTAGAAATAATAAAAAAGCATATTTAGGACTTTTTCTAAATGTGCTTTTTTTGTGTCTGCATAATTAAACAACCTTAGAGCGTAGTCAAGTTCAAATTATAGAATTTGTCTACATTTTTTCTCAAATAAAAAACTATTTGTTAGATTTTAGTTCTATTTTCAAATAAATTCTAACTTTTAATATTTTAATAAGGAACTTATAAAAAGATAAAGTAGCATGGTTCACACGATTTTTTTGTTGCACATTAAAAATTAGTGTTATTTACAACTTAATTTGCATTTATTTATGGAAAAGCTGATATTTTATGCTATAATAAATTTATGAATAAACTATTTTGCAAAAGGAACTTAATAGTTGCTGGGGTTATGCTAGGCGTTGTGCTTTGCATATTTTTTGCACTTGTGTTTGGCAAAACTGAACCTACAGAAAGCAATAAAAAAGCAAATGTTTTTATTTACTGTTTGGTGGCAATTATTTTGTCTATTGTTATGTTTGGTGCAATTATCAAAACTATAGATAAAAAGACAAAAATTTGTTTCATCATTTTGTTTTGCTTGTTTGCTTTTTGGCTGGGTATTAAAATTTTTGATAAAGTGTCGGCTTTTAATGATAACAATGATTATACTTGGTATCTTTTATATATTCCACTTCTTTTTATTCCTAGTATGTGGTTTATAACAAACAATCAAATCTACATTAAAAACAAAACATATAAAAGAGTTGTTGCTATTATTTCGCTTGCAATATCCTTGCTTTTATTAGTGCTAGTTTTGACAAACGATTTTCACGAGTTTGTGTTTATTTTTCCAGAAGGAAGCACTGGCTCGCACCCAAGCGATTATAAATACAACTTTGGCTATTTTATTATCTATGCCTTTATTTTCCTTGAAATTTTAACCACAATTGTATTGTTTTATACTTTTTCAAACAAAAAAACAACCATAAAGCAAAAGATTTTGCCAAGTGTTGTTATTTTACTAGTTTTAGTTTATAGCATTTTATATGTTGTGACAGATATTGCCGTTCCATATCTTTCGGACATGACACTTGTTTACACAATTTTAGGAACAATGCTTGTGTATATCTCACTAAAATGTGGTCTTGTCAAAAACAGCGGAGCATATTTTGAATTTTTTGAAACATGCAATGTGCCACTTGCAATAGTGAATGAAAAGCAAGATATTGAATATCAAAATATGCAATATCGCAAGCAAAAAGCAAATAGCAATATGATACTAGAAAAACAAAAATTAAATTCTGGCACACTTTTGGTGCTTAATGATGTTGAAAAACTTAAATCTTTGCAAAAAGAACTTAAAACCGAAAATGAAAAACTTGAATATATAAACAAAATTTTGGAAAACAAAAAAGAACTTTTGCAAAAAGAAAAACAAATTAAACAACACACCTTGCTTTTAGATAAAGTGGAAAAGCAGATTAAAAACAAGAAAAATGTGCTTGAAGAATTGTTAAACAATTTGCCAGAAACGATAACCACTGAAAACAAAGAACAGACAAAAGAAACTTTAAATGAAATAAAAATCATTGTGGGCTACTTAAAGCGAAAAACAAGCCTTATTCTTCTTTCAGAACAAAAACAAGAAATCACAAAAGATGAATTAAAACTTTTGTTTAACGAGAGTTTTAATGACCTTAAATGGCTTAATATAAATGCAGGCATTGGACTTGATGAATGTCCTATTCCAGTTAGCATAGCTGGCAAGTTTTATGATATTTACAACGAATTACTTACAAAAATTAAAAAAGAAAACCTAGATATTTGGCTAACAATCAAAAAGCGAGATGTTTGGGAATTTGAAATTACTTTTGATGATATAAGGCTTGAAAAACCAGAATTAAAATTACCAAATGAATATAAAATGGAATGCAATTTTACTTTGGAAGATGAAAGCACAATCGTTTGTTTTAAGGAGGTAATCAAATGAGTTATTTATCCATTTTAAACAACGAAATGCAGTCTCTTATGATTGTTTTGCTGTTTGTTTCTTCTATATTTGTGACAATTACATTACTTTGTGAAATGTTTTCTAATCGCAAACTTAAATTTGATATTTTTGTTGTTTGCAGAGTTTTAAATATTGCTTTTTGCGTTGTTTGGGCATTTATATTCTTTAACTTCAAAAACACGCCGATTTGTGAAGTTTTGGGGTATTACAGTGCTTTGGTTTTAGTGTTCGAGTTAGGGCTAATGCTTGCAAAAAAAGATTATAAATTTGCAATGGATTTCCCATTTTTAATTATGCTTTTGCCATTTTGGAAATATGCAAATGAAACACTTTCAGCTGTGTTCATAGTCATTGGCGTTGTATATTTATTTGCAAAATCGCTGACAATTTTACTAAACTCTTTAACTAAACTAAAAAGCAATATAAATTATTATTCTCTTAAAGAAGCACTTGATGGGCTTAAAACCGCTGTGATGTTTGAAAGTGAGTTTAATGTGGTTTATGAAAACCTCGCAATGAAAACCTTGCTTGAAAAACTAAACATCAAACAAAATCAAAGTTCTTTTGAAATCTGGCAAAGCCTTAAGTCAAGAGAAAATTTCAAAATTATAGATGAGCAAAATATTTTGGTGTTTTTAGATAAAAAAGTATATTCATTTTCAATGATTAAACAATCAAAAACCCAAATTTATGCTTTTGATATTACAAAAGAATATTTAACAACTACTGAGATTGAAAACAAACAAAACGAACTTAAAACAAAACAAACAGAAATTTTGCAAATGATTGAAAATCTTGATGAAATTGAAAGACAAAGAGAAGTTTTGTCGCTTAAAAGCAAGTTGCACGACATAATCGGGCAAAGATTGTTTATTTTACACCATATTTTAGATGTTATAGACGAAAAAACTTTTGACCTAAACAGCGTTAAAAGTTTGCTAAAAACAATGCTTGACGAAATTGATAATGAGGATATATCCGAGGCTCAAAATTTGCAAAATTCCATTGTAACAGCCTTTGAAATGATTGGCTTTAATATTGAAATTTCAGGTGAAATACCAAAAGAAACACCAAAAGCAAAAGCACTTGTTAAAATTATAAGAGAATGTGCAACAAACGCGATTCGCCATGCTAACGCCACAAAGCTTTTTGTTAACATTTCAAACAATAAAATTGAAATTTCCGACAACGGAAAAAAACAAAACACTTCTTTCATTGAAGGAACAGGCATAAAAGGTATGCGATTAAATGCCGAAACTCTTGGCGGAGAATTGATTATATCCAAAGATATTGGATTTAAAGTTGTTATTGAAATGCAAAGATAAACAATCTAAATTATCTATAATCTTCCGGATTGTTATTCTAACCTTACAACCATCTTCTTTTGCAAAACGAATTGTATTACCAGTTCCACTTGGTTTTCCATTATAACAAGCTATAACTACGCTAGAATTTTCTACCATATATTTGTTTCGCTTGTTCACGCAATCAGCAGTATAATGGTCTTGTAAAACAATCACTTCATCAATTTTGACATCAATTAACATCAAATGTACCAGTATTAGGCAGTTTTAGTTAGAACTAGACCGATAGGAAAATTTTATTCTTATCGGTCTTTTTTATTGCAAATTTTTGAGTAAAAAATATTTGATGTCAAATT
>CAKVHQ010000031.1 GCA_934749845.1 uncultured Clostridia bacterium | reverse complement strand
TTGTCTTCGGCAATCTTAGCAGCCTTTTCATCAGCAGTCATATAGTTGAATGCTTTATGCTTCGGCAGAGCAGCCTTAAAGTCAGCCTTCTTGGCAGCGCCGCTTACGCGAGCAATTTCGTTGGCAATCAGCTCGCCAACTGCAGGAGCTGCAGTCAGACCAGGAGATTGCATGCCGGCAGCATTGTACAGGCCTTCAACCTTTTCGGAAGGACCGAGTACGAAGTCACCGGTGCTGGAAACAGCACGCAGGCCGGCAAATTCGGTAATAGCTGCGCCCATCGGCAGGTTCGGAATCAGCTTCTTGGCAGAAGCAATGATTTCATTCATGCCGGCAGTGGTAACAGCCTTATCCTCTTTGGAATCCTGCTCGTTAGCGTTAGGACCGATGAAGGTGTTGCCGTGGGTAGTGGTGCAAACCAGAATACCTTTGGATTTTTTGGTCGGGGTGGGGAATACCACGCCGTAAACCAGGCTGCTGCAAGCAGTCTTATCAAACAGAATATATTCGCCCTTACGCGGAGTGATGGTGAAGGTGTCATCACCGGCCAGCTTAGCGATTTCGTCAGCATAAACACCGGCAGCATTAACTACATATTTAGCAGCAATAGTGCCCTTAGAGGTTTCTACACCGGTAATTTTGCCGTCTTCCTTAACGAAGCCCAGTACCTTGCAGTCGCGGATAACTTCTGCACCGTTTTGTACAGCGCATTGAGCGAAAGCAATAGCAGCACCGAACGGCCAGCATACGCCGGCACTCGGAGCCCACAGAGCGCCCTTAACAGAGGTCAGGTTCGGCTCCTGCTCGAGAACTTCTTCTTTAGAGAGGATTTGCAGGCCTTCAACGCCGTTCTTTTTACCGCGTTGCAGCAGCTCCTGCAAAGTCTGCATTTCCTCGTCGGTGGTTGCAGCAACCAGAGAGCCAGTCCATTTAATATCCAGATCCAGCTCGTTTTGCAGCTCGTGGTACAAAGCATTGCCACGAACATTGGTAATAGCCTTGAGGCTGCCAGTCGGCGCGTCAAAGCCAGCATGAAGAATTGCACTGTTAGCCTTCGTAGTGCCGATAGCGATGTCCGGCTCTTTTTCCAGCAGAACGCATTTCAGGTCATACTTAGAAAGCTCGCGCAATACAGCAGTACCTACAATGCCGCCACCAATAACGACTACATCAGCAGATTTTACAAATTCCATTCCGTCACTTCCTTGCTGAATTTTCTCATAAAAATACATCTAAATTTTATCACAAATCTGCAAAAAATAGAAGAGGGAAGCGAAAATAAAAAGTCCATAGTGGGACATGATATGCCCCGAAGATGCACTATTCTAGTTTTTTACAAATACTGCTAATGCAATCAAGTAAGTATTGTAGATGACGTCTTTTAAGTTTACTCTTAACCAACGGAATTTCCTTATCTAGTATGGTTTCCATTTCTCTAAATAACGCTAAATCTCCCGAACGTAAATCGTTTATGTTTTTCACATTAAGATAGTTATAACGTAATATACCATTGATTTCTCTTATATTGCTGTTTGGTAAATTAATAAATTTGTCTATCATTTCTGAAGCAGGAATACAATTTAACATACTCTTTCTATCTCCTAAAATAGAACTATCATCCTTTACTAACTCCCTAAAATGTTCAACAAAATCTTTTTCATCATCCAAAGCATATCTATATTTTTGCTTTTTTCTTTCAAGAAAAGTTTTTTCTACAATACTGTAAAGTTCTTCGTTAAATGCATTCGCTTTCGTATTAACACTATTGAAATAATGCCAACTGCTTACATCGAATTCATCCGCTCTAGCTTTTACATTTTTTATAATATCCTTTTTCAGCAATTCTAGTTTACTATTACTCTCATCATATAAAATTTCAACTAAAATAAATAAATTGCTTAAAATTCTCGGGTATAATCCAAGACAATATTGATTTTCCTTAATATCCTCTAACACAGAATCTAATCGTTTTATTGCTTCAATGTCACTATCAAGACAATAAATAGAGTCTATTTTATCAGTATTATTTTTTATATCATTCATTTCGCCTAATACAAATCTCGTTATATCATCTAAAAGAAGAACCTTGTTTAATGAATAATCATAGATATACTGATTCACATATCTACTTAACCTTATATGATTATTTATATTAAAGTCTATCATGTCTTTGGTAAAACCATCTGATGAAAACGGCTTTACTACTACATCTCTATCTTTAGGAATAAAAACATCACTCATGCCAAAGTCTTTATACATAATAGAAACTGAAGTAACATTACATAAAACTAGTGCGATATATCGGGAGTAATATTTCTTGTCTACTTTAGCATCATCAAAAGCTAATTCTATTTCATGCTCAAGCTCTTTGAATCTCTTTAAAACAAAAATTAAAGTTCTCAAATTATGGGAGCCTACCCTAGAAAATAACTCTAAAACCTCACTTTTATATTCAATTAAGCAATCATAACAATGTGATTGTTTGCCAACTATATTATCTAATATTTTTCGATAAACAGTTGATAAATCTGCAGCATACTTAATTGTAAAACCAACAACCTTTTCTTTATATAAATTATAGTCATCTACTAAGATTTTTTCCTCTATATTGTTTACTGCTTTCTTATTATTTAAATTTTCATCATCTTTTTCTGCTTTTTTCAACAATGCTACTTCATTACAAACAATAACCACTTTCGCATGATTCTGTTCGACCATCTCATCAAATAACCCTAATAATTCTATTTTATCTATTACCGAACATTCAAAATCATCAAATATGAATACATAATCAGCAAAATTTATAGTATTTTTTTGTATATCACTGAAAAAAGCCTTGGCAGTATCACCATTAGGAACTAACTTCAAGCCTTTATTTATAATACCAACAAAAACTGATGGTATCTGAGAAACCGAAGAACTTGCTTGTTTATTTGATATTTTAAAACCTATATTCATCTCAGCTCGCTTTTGCGCTCTTTTATTGGAATAGATGTTTAACACATGCATAGTAATAACATTGATTAAATCATCTACGCATTTTATTCCAAATAAGGAAATATAAATTACTGCTTTCATTTCTTCCAATACAGGTATTAATTCATTTTTTACAAAGTACGTTTTTCCAGATCCCCAACTACCATTCAACATAACAGCATAATCAGAACAACATTCATTAATATACACTTTTATTCCATTAATTATTTCTTGTTGACTTTCAGACATTTTATCACCTCTGACTTATAATCGAAAAGCCTAACCTGTAAAAAGAAACTTCTACAAGCTAGGCTTATTTAACTATTGCTTGGTAAGTTTAGAGAAACCGTTGTATGTCGAAAATCCTAACATAAAAATTGCTATCTCCATAATCATATCTTTGTCTTCTACGTTGCTTGCAGCAAGTCTTAATTCATCATATACAGTATCATGAGGTACTAAATTATTCCCATTGTTATCGACAACTTTTTGAATAACGGTAGGGAGTACCATACAAAGTTTAAAAAATGCATTTTCCTGACCAGTAACTAACTCATAGAACTTATCTATACTTACACGCCTGATAAGCTTATGGCCAACTCTTTGTCCGTCAACAGTTGTTTCCCATTTTATATTTTGGGATTTCTTAGCTATAGCTTCCACTAAAAAACATGCACAATCATCATCTTTCAATAATTGGTTCTGCATCTTGATAAAAGTTTTACCAGCAGCAGATGAGTTCATAGTATTATGTTTATTTTTCATTTCAACATAAATGGTATGTACACAAGAACCATCAGGTAATATTATTCCTTCCGGATTTTTATAGATAACATCCCAACCACCTTCAGTGCCATTATCCGGTACATGGCATTTGTCAATATACTGAAATATACGTTGATGAAAATATCCAATATCATTATTGTTTGATTTATCACGCTGTCTGAAAATCTCATTACTGATAGTTTCTTTCCAATCAGCTTGGTAAACTGTCTTATCGAAAATCAATTTAACAGGGTCAATAATATTTTTATTAAACCGTTGTACATCAAATGATTTTAATTTATCACCATATTTTTCAATAGTATCTTGAACATGCTTAGTAAAATTCTCTTCCGTAATAAAGCTTAAATCCCAAGTCATAATCTTTCCAATGCCTCCTTGATTTTCAAACCAACTTCATAAGCCAAATTTACAGGTACAGCATTACCAACCTGTCTATATTGCGAAGCAACACTACCACAAAACTTCCAATCATCAGGAAATGTTTGGCAACGCGCATTTTCACGAATAGTAAACGGTCTTGCTTCTAATGGATGACATCTATCTGTTTGTTTTTGGCTAGGTGATGTAAGTACCGTAAGAGAAGGTTCATCAAGACTCATTCTTCTCAATATTCCTGTTCTGCCACCCTCCATATCCCAACAGCTTTTCATATACTCTTTAGCTATCACAGGATCAATATCACGCCAATAACCACCAGGCGGTACTAGCTCAAAAATTTTAGTTTTATATTCAGAATACAACGAGCCTTCACTTTTAGGACAATCTAATAAAATATCTCTTAGAACAGGCTTATACTCATGTTGTTTTGGAAACTCAAAATATACTTTCCCTAACAAATCATTGCGTATACCTATAGTTATTAATCGTTCCCGTTTTTGAGGTACGCCATAATTCCAAGCATTAAGAACTTCTTTTTGAATCGTATAACCAGCTTGTTCAAAGATAGCAGTCATAGTTTCATAAGTTTTACCTTTATTATGGCTCAATAAACCTCTGACATTTTCAAACAAAAACATTTTAGGCTGTAACTTTTCAAGAAACAAAGCATAATGATAAAAAAGAGTACCACGTGCATCCTCTAAACCTAATCGTTTGCCAGCATAAGAAAATGCTTGACAAGGTGCACCGCCAGACAACAAATCAAGATCTCCTTTTTTTAAGCCAAAAAAATCAGTTAAATTTAGTGATGATATTTTAGCAACATCACCTTCAATAACATTCCAATATGGTCGATTTATACGCATTGTTGCACACGCATCTGCGTCAAATTCATTTAAAGCTAACGTGTGAAATCCTGCTTTTTCAATGCCGAGCGCCAAACCACCAGCACCAGCAAATAACTCTATTGTAGTAAGCATCCTTACAGATTATCCCCCTTAAATATTATTGTCCAAAACTTTTCCTTATTGAAATATAACGAAGCACATCATCGATACAATTAGGCAAATTGTTTTGAATATCATCCTCCCAAAAACGTAAAACAATCCACCCATTATCTCTTAATTCAATAGTATTTTCCAAATCACGTTCTACATTACGCCTAATTTTTTCATTCCAATAACTGGAATTATGCTTTATAGGACGTTTCTGCAGCTCTTTACCATGCCAAAAATTACCATCACAAAACACAGCAATCTTATATTTAGTAATTACTATATCCGGGTGACAATCAAAAACCTTAAAATTTTTTCGGTATCTAATACCTTTATGCCACAATGCTTTTCTTAGGCGCACCTCTATCCCAGTATCAGAACCTTTTATTGATTTCATTATCTTCGAACGCTTAATGGTTGTTTCCAGCTTCATTATATTCACCACACAAGTTGTGTTTGCTTATATATTTTACCATATGTTTACAATTCTTTCGAGCAAACGAACTGTGAAATAGCATATAACATACAAAAAAGCTGCTGCCATTTCAGTCTTACTGTAAGCAAAACTAAAACTGGCAACAGCCTGAAATTTTACTCTCTCTTTTTCACAAACCATCTCAGCGGTAGCTTTTTCTCCAGCCAGCCGATAAAGATATCCGAAAGCGGTGTCAGCAAAATCCAGCTTAAAACAAGCAGGACAAAGGAAACAGAGCCTACAAAAACATCGGTAAACCAATGCGCGCCACCCATAATGCGGGGCATGGAAAAGATAACAAATACAGCCAGCGCTTTAATGAAAGCATCCTTACCGATATATTTCCACATATACACAGCAAATATCAACAGCATCATGCCATGATCACCGGGGAAGCTGCTGCCGGAGCGGTCCTTAGCGGGCCAGCCACTCAGCTGGCTAACCCAGTTTACATTATGATACAGCTGATCAAAATAAACAGATGCACTCACGCGATCAATCGGCAGTAATTTATCAAACTGCTTAATGATTACCGCACTTACCAGCATCGCAACGCCGATACAAAACAGCCAGCGCTTACCTTCAACATTGCTTTTGCGGTAATAGCTGTAAAAAATCGCCAGCATCGCCACAAAGGCCACCACATCAAAGGCACGCAGATTAACAAAAGCGATAAAATAAGTAAAGGCCGTTCCCTGCGCCAGCTTCTGGTTAAAGAAATAAAAGACACTTTGGTCCAAAGCCAGCCACGGTCCATGATAGCCGGCAGTAGGGGTGCTTGCCAGCCAGCTTCCCAAAAGCAGTGCTCCCAGGATATTACAGATAATTATCCAAATCAGGTTATTTTTCTTCATATAATCTCCTCGTATTTCAATATCCACTGTTCCTCAGATATCACCTAAAGTTCAGTTAACAAATTTACGTAAATATGATACCATATTATTGAGGATTATATAAGTCTTTTATGTAGATTTTTCCCATCAGCTTCCAAAGGAGGGAGAATTATGCGCAAGCTGCTTTTACTGTTAACCTGCTTACTGATGTGCTGCTGCAGCGCGCTGGCGCTCGCCGCAGAAAAAACTAAGGCTGCAGATGATGCTGACGCAATCAAACCAATCGAAACCATCAGCGCAGCAGTAATGAATGAACGATTGCAGGCCGGCAATAATGAAGACCTGCTATATGTAAAAATTAAAGAAGACAGGGTAGAAGTTTACCAGGGATTGGCAACTGACCGCTCTTTGCGTAAGCAGTTGATTTTAGCCATGCCCAATACAGAAATGCTGCGCTTATATACCAATAACAAGGATACCTTTGCGCAGATGAATAAAATGCTCAGCGATTACGAAAGCTCCAATACCAATTTCAACGGCTATAAGATTATCACCGATAAGGATACGCCGAAAAAGCTGGAGAACGGCGGTAAAATCTATCGCCTGTGGTTTATGAAGATTGAACGTGAAAAGCAAAGCCGCAGGGGTGGCTGGAACTTCCCGATTGGCATAGGTATCGGCATTGGCGGCGGCCATCACCACCACGGTCCCTGGATTGGTGTAGGGTGGTAAGTTTGCCAAACAAAAAAAATTTAGAACAGCAAAAGAGCAGTCTGCATCCACACAGACTGCTCTTCTTGTATTTAAAATTATTTATTTTCCAGTTTCATACGACGTTCAGCAACACCGTTAAGGAAGTACAGCGCCAGCCAGCAGCCAACGTGAGATGCTGGCTGCAAAGTACCGTTTTCCGGATAAATTTCTACGAAATCCAGAGAGCAGGCACCGGCAAGAGCTGCCTCATGCACCATACTAAGCAATTCATAGCTGGTAAGACCACCCATATCTTGCGGGCCTTGCGGCATATAAGCAGCATCCAGAGCATCAGCACAGATAGTAATATAAATTACTTCCGTATCCTTGGAAACTACAGCCAAAGCTTTTTTAATAGCGGCCTTCCAGCC
>CAKVHQ010000030.1 GCA_934749845.1 uncultured Clostridia bacterium | reverse complement strand
TCGCGGACGGAGGGCACAGCAATGACGATAACTGACAGCCTTATCCCGAAGAACAAGTACAACCGCCCGGGAACGAAATCCACACCGAAGCGCATTTGCGTGCATTACACCGGGGATTGTGGAAAAAATACAGACCGCCTTGTTGCTTACTGGAAGAACGTCGCAGCCGGTGTATTCAAGAATACTCCGCTTGCGTGGACTTCCGCGCAGTACATAGTCGGGCTGAACGGCGAGGTGGTTCGGTGCATTCCGGATAATGAGATCGCATACGCAGCCGCGAACCAGAACGCGGACACTATCCATATCGAGGTGTGCTACAAGCGGCAGTCCGGTGAGTTCGAGGAGAAGTCCGTCGCCGCTCTGGGTGAACTGGTGCGCAGCCTGATGAAGAAGTACAGCATTCCGGCAGGGAAAGTAGTTCGCCACTACGACCTCACCGGGAAGCTGTGTCCGGCGTATTACGTGGACGAGAACCGCTGGGCGGCTCTGCACGAGCGTATCACGTCCGAGAGCAAGTCGAGCGCGTTGTATCGCGTGCAGGTGGGTGCGTTCAGTTCCCGTGCCAATGCGGAAGCCTACATGCAGAAGCTGAAGAAAGCCGGTTTCGGCGGGTTCGTTGTGCAGGTTAAATAAAGTTTATCCCCGGGGCGCTGCTCCGGGGATTTTTTGTGTATTATACGCAAAAATGAAATCGTCAATCAAAAGAGCGCCACGAAAAGGACAGATTAAAAGGAGTTTGACACCCCCTTTGACACCCCTAGTTCGGCATTTTTGAGCAAAAATAGCGTATTTTCGGGCTAAAACTAATTTTCGACATGATTAAGAAAAATCCCTCTCAACCGCTTTACAATGCGCTTTGAGAGGGATTAAATTCTGGTGACGCTGCCCGCTGCACAGACGAACTCTTTTATGTTCCCGGTGCGTTTGGAGTGGTTGTTTATCTGTGAGTTTACCTCTCGCAGCCGGATATCAGCCAATATAATTACTAACCCCGACAGCTCGTTTGAACTGCCGGGGTAAAACTTTGTTCAATTATTTTTCGTTGTGCTTGTCGGTTTGAGAATCGGCTTGTTCTGCTTTCCACTTCTCAAACTCTGCCTGACCCTCTGCGCTCTTGTAGGCTTTCTGGATTTTCGGAAGCAAAAATCTTGCGAGCATCATTATTACTTCATCTGATCTTTTATAGACTTCTGCGGAGCGCCTGCGTGTGTTAGTCCAAAATGTCAGGGTTGATCGGTAGTCATATTCAGTTATATACCGCATTTTCATTTTCGGGTGTTGGATCAAACCAGTGGTTTCTTAAAGGCTTCAGATCAATTGTATAGCTGTTCACCGTGAGATAATCCTGGAAACTATTTTGATATTCTAACACCCCAGACAAAAAGCAAAAGTCCCTGTTTCAATATAAGATGTATATCCCCGATGTAACAAAAATCGTAGCAAACATCATCACACCCGCGAATATCAGCATACCAGACCATGGAACCATATACATAACATTATCACCAAAGCACCACGATGAAATTACTCCGTACAGCACTCCGGCAGCAGCTCCTGTCAGGAGCGCCCAGACGGAATTAAGCGCATTTTCAAGCAGGAACACTCCCAGTATCTGAGATCTGCTCATGCCTATTGCCTGCTGAGTATAGATGTTCCCGGCGCTTTTATCGAATCTGGTTATCATGAACGACGACATATAGACCAGAGAGATCAGTGTAAGAACGGCATTAAATACCCAGCCTATAGTTTCAGTTATAGCGCGGAAATCCCTTGTCATCTGCGCCTCCTGCTGCCAGAAGCGTTCCAGGAACACGCCGCTCTTATCTGCCAACTTGCTTTTTATTGAATATAACCTGTCATTCACTGAATTCGAATAGCTTATATCCTTGAGCTGAATGTAAGTAGAGTTGTAGTTCGATTCCGGCAGCAATTCCGACATTGTTCTGTCAGATAATAATATGCTGTACTGCAAACCAAATAAATACGTTCCATAGTCGGTCGGAACATTCACCACCGCGCCAATGGTCGATGATAAATCAGCCCTTTGCGGCTCGCCGTTTTCGTTGTAGTATAGCACCGCAAGATCAACAGCGTCTCCGGTGCGGAACTGTGCCTCCCCATTGTCGCAGTATATGACTTCCTCGCCGCTTTGGAGCTTTTCAGCGTCTATTGCCCCGCTTGCCAGATAGGGTTCCAGCTCGCTATAGTCAATTCCGTATACCGAGGTGAGATTTATAGGATCCAGTTTATCATTCGCTGAAAATCCGAACTCATCAATATTATCATGAGATAAATTATCAGACACAATATATGCCAGAATGCTTGTTTCGGAAATCACCTGTTCAACTCCGTCTGCCTGCGACAGCGAAGCTATATCCTCGCCTGAAATCCCATAGAACGGATCAGTCAGAGCCCCTCGCTCTCCGGCTAATTCAGTATCATAGGAGTTAATGCAGATATCGAAGAAATCGGGCTGTTCGGTGTTTGCCAGAAAGAAATTCGAAATAAAGCCCGAAAGCGATACGGAGATCATTGCAATGGTAATAAATACTGCATAAGACTGCCGATTTACAATAAAGCCTTTTATCCAGAGCAGCAGGATAGGATTCCGAAACCGCAGCTTTAGTCGGGTTTTCACAAAGGACGAGTATTTGTCGTGGCTGCTGATTTTGTTCCTGCACGCAAGAGCTGCTCCGAATATCACGAGCAAAATAACGACTATGTAACTTACCGCAGCGTATAAATACAGCGAATATCCACAATTCACGCTGCTTCCGATGAGTACGCAGGATATGACCTCGGCGGCAAGTCCCAGAACCATTGCGGGAATGCAAAGAAGCGCGCCGATATAGGCTAAAAAGCTGAACATCATATCCGAGGTAATGCCGCACAGTCTGAACAGCTCCGAGGTTTTTTCAAAGCAATATGCCGTAAGAAGAATAATTCCGTATATCAACGAAAAAGCAAGCGCAGCGCTGAGCGCCCATATTGAGATGATATACACAATGTCGTTCACATACAATGAATATTCGTTCTGATATGTCTGCTCAAGACTAATTATGTCGGTAATTAAATAGTATATCGTATTGAAGCAAGCCACAAGCATTAAGACTGCGATCGAATACAATACGGCTGTGGCTGCGCTCCACGCCCTGTGCTTTGATATCATTCTTCTGGCAAGCCGGAACATTGTCATGCGATTACACCGTCCTTCAATGTAATACTTCTGTCAGTAAGTCTAACAATATCCATATCGTGAGTTGCGATGATAACAGTCTGATCATTCGCGTGTGATAAGCGCACTATCGTATCGAACACCTGCGCCGATGTCGAGGAATCGAGATTACCGGTAGGCTCATCGCACAGAACAACGTCCGGCTTGTTAATTAAAGCCCGCGCGATGGCTGCACGCTGCTGCTGTCCGCCGGAGGATTCGCTGGGATAATGGGAAAGCCTGTCCGTTATGGAAAGCGATTCTGTCAGGTAGTTAAGATACTCCTTATCGTAGCTGCGGCGGGCTGTCAGAGACGGAAGAATTATGTTTTCAAGCAGGGTCAATTCCGGAATAAGGCGGTAATCCTGAAACACAAAACCGATGTGCTTATTCCTGTATGTAACCAGAGCGTTGTCGGCGAGTTCTGTGATCTCCATATCGTTTACCCTGATACTTCCGGAATCAACCGGCTCAGTTCCGCCTATCATTTTAAGGAGAGTTGTTTTGCCTGCTCCGCTTTTGCCTATTACCGATACGATCTCTCCTTTTGCTATCTCTAAACTGATATTATCCAGAGCCTTGATCTCTGCCTCTCCCATACCATACTTTTTCATGACATTAGTAAGCCTGACCATTCTCTTTTACCCCTCTCTTAGACAATATCAATTTAGCTATGCAGTAACCTATTATGCAGCCTATGTAGATTTCCGCAAAATACAGATAATCTATTCGCGAGCTTCTGCAAACATCCGAAAACCTCAGGGACAAAGCCAGTATATCCAGCGGCAAAAACACAGCTGTACATTTAAGAAACGTGATACCGAGCTTCCTTTTGCGCGAAAAAAACGTAAAATAGAACGCTCCCAGACTGTAATACACGAGATTAAAAACCAGGTATAATGCGTAATTCAGCTTGCTGCGGTAATGGCTCAGGTAAAATCCTTTTTTCAGAATGACCGCTAGATCATTACTGGTTTCAAGGTTGTAGTTTTGTAATTCGGGCAGAAGAAGCGAGACTTCAAAAACAAATCCCGCCAGCAGAATTACAGCGATTATCAGCTTGGCAGGAGAGCATTTTCTCCCCGAAATATGTATAGCCATTACCGAAACCGCTATGCACAAAGCGGCTGCAACTAATAAAATGCCGTCCATTCTGAACTGTGCTGCGAACATACTATTACCTCAATTCCTATTTTACCGTATACTAATATCAAAAGCGCTTCCTCATAATTCAAAAAAACATTGAAGCGCTTATGATATTAGTTAAACTGATTGTCATTAATTCAGACAGTTGCAAAACGATTTGTACACATTACCCATTATATGTGAAATTCGACGATGAAGTGGAACCACACCCAAATGAGCATTTCACATTACAATTTGTATCTGCGCACTTTCCAGCCCTCCATTGATATTTCTTGTCGGTGGAGCAATTTAAAAAAGTGTAACCCCCTCCTGTGCGGTTTGATGTGCATATTACTCGCGAGCCGACCGGGTTAGTCACCGAGTATAAATATGTTGACTCTCCGAGTTCTACCCAAATGTCCTGAACGAGTTTTGAATCAAGCTGCTCTGCTACGAAACCGATATTTTTGTAGCTATGAGTATATCTACTGCTCAACTCACCTGCTGTATTAACAACTGTTGGATTATAATGATAAGGGTCTCTATTAGTAGCACGTTCTGCCATAGTTTCAGCCGCAAATGCAGATACAGATAAAATCGCTAAAATACTCAGCATTGACGTGACTGATGTTAATAGTTTTTTCATACTCAACCTCCTAATGCTTTGGCGCCTATAATGCTATTTCTGCTTGTTGTACAAGATGCGATTAACCAACCGGTTTTTCGGCACTGTAAAGGGTGATAGTTTCCGTTTTGCCATCTGAGTTTGTCAGTACAAATACAGATTTCAATCGGTATGTACCGCTAGAAAGTCCACTTATGCTTGATATCAAGCATAAGGAACTGCCGCTTTCGGTTTCAGACCATGTAGCACCGTCAACGTCATTCCATATCCACAGTCCCTTGTGCTTTTGCAAGGTATGTTTAATAGAAACCTTTTTAACATTGCTCATTCCTGTACATATACTAGTACATTCAGCTGTTTTTGATGAAATGCTCAAACTATTTTCCACACGACGTGCATTTTCATAAAGCGGTGCAATTTCATCAATTGTTACTGAACTAATCGCTTTCGCAGAAGCGGGAACACTTGTTGATGAGCAAATCATTAATGCCGTTAGTATAAACGCAAGTTTTTTGCTAATCTGCATTGATTTCACCCCTTTCGTATGTATTCGAAGTTTTTCCCTTCTACTTATTACATTCCTAAAAGGGCGATTTCCGGACAAATAATTTCAAAAATTTATTCTAATCCCTCAACTTCGTTAATATTTGCCAATTCAACCAGCTCGTCTTTGGTAAAATTGCCTTCAAGTTCGAGAATATAAGATTGATTATTCCATATAACCAAAGAGTCAATTAAATCATTGTGAATATATTCATAGCAAATCCCATCACAACCATTGATTTTGATTTCTTTAAAAGTATAGTTTTCAGTATTAATGTGTGGATTAAATTCAGATTTGACAGTTTGAGTAAAAACGAGCTCTTTGTTATCGTTTTTATAAATTGTAAATGCATATTTGTCACTACGATCTGTACTATAAATTGTATAATTATCTGGTAAAGACTTTAGTTGATATACCTGCTCAATCGTATCTGGTCCATCGTCCGAATCAAACGCAAAGACATGAGTATTATCACTATAAACTGTACCTCTAAAGCTATTAGTAACAAATGCAACAACACATCCTGTAGCAACTGCCAAGAATACCACTATCATAACCGCTATCAGTATTTTTTTCCGCAAACTTAAAGACCTCTGAACTTTTGACGTTGAATAAGCATTACAATACATTTTTTTATTTCTATCAAACATTCGAAAAGCTTTTTTCATTTTTCTTTTATGCTGTGCGGAGAAATCAGGAAGTTCAATGTCCTCAACTGAGGAAAACTCATTTTCATAATACATTGAAAATAAATTGCCGATAGTATAGCTATTACTCATTCCTCAAATCCTCCATATATTTCTTTATTTGATTTATTGCTCTTGATATTCTCTTCCTTACAGCTTCTTCAGATATTCCAAGAGTGTTTGCAATGTCGCTGTTCGCTAAACCAAGGTCCAGCCTAAGGTATACAGCTGATTTGAAGCCCTCCGGCATAGTTCCAATGAACTCCAATATTCGCTTACAGGAGAAATCGCTAAGCACTTTCTCCTCATTTGAGACCTGCTCATCTAAAATGCTGTCATCGATTTCGATCTCATTTTCAGCAATTTTATGTTTTTGGTTCCATATTTTAATTGCAGTATTTTTTATTACAACGTTTATATATGAAACTCGCTTGTCGATAGAAACGCTGAAAAATGGCTTGGGATTTTTAGCTATTGCCAAAAATGCGTCCTGAATGGCATCCTCGGTATCCTGCCTGTTGTGTAATTTTGAAAACGCAATAGAATAAAATCTCTTTATATTGCGCTCATAAATTTGCGATAATTCGCTACGTTCTTCCCCGCTTTCAAGAACCGCTAAAACTGCAGAAATCATTCCTTACCCTCATTTCATGCTTTATTTGCTACAAGTATAGCATGAATTGACAGAAAAATCAATACTGTTTTTCCCCGTCTCCCAGATTCATCGTGAAATTCTGCCGAGTAGCTTCATCAAGCTTCTTAATTTTAGCTGCAAGTTTCTCCTGCTCAATTTCTGGGAATGCTTTCTTGATCAACCCAATTGATTTCTGCCTTATGATACGCCCCAGATTTCTCTTTATCTTCTCACACTCTTCCTTGAGCTTATCGCACTCTGCCTGTTTCTTCTCATATTCCTTGCGTTCCCTCTGAGATTTGCGGACAACTTCGCGGGTAATGCGTTCAGCCTCCTGCTGAATAAGCTGCTCCTGACTCTGCCGGAGCTGTTCTGCAGCCTGACGTTCGGATTCAGCGACTTTTCTGTCCTCATCCGAGGTCAGTGTGTTGTTTGAAAGCCTTGAAATGGTGTTGTGAATTTCGTTAAGCTGCTCGACCTCATCTGCATTCACAATGACATTTTTGCCGAGCCCCAGCAAGGACTTTTTCGGAATCGCAATCAATCCAGACTTCAGCGTAATTTGCTTTCCGAGATCTTCATTTTTCTTGCTGTAACTTTCGTTATCTTTCCGCAGATTATCATTTTCTGCTGTAAGCTGCTTGCATTCAGAGCGCAGAACTTCTGCTTTCTTCTCGGCAGTTGCTGTAATTTCCTGTGCCTTGAAATTGGCTGTATCAAGGGTTTCACGCGCCTGAGTGCACATTTCGTCTGCCTGAGATTCTGCTTCTTTCCTGATATGCTTTGCCTCTATTTTAGCGCTTTCCTTGATGACTTCCGCATCTGCCTTACTCTCCTTGACAAAACAGCCGCAGACATTGTATAATTAAGATAAAGAACATATGGCAGAAAGGAGCAGCCTATGG
>CAKVHQ010000029.1 GCA_934749845.1 uncultured Clostridia bacterium | reverse complement strand
GTGGATGCTGCCATTTTTCCAGACATGGTAAATCAGACGGTTTCAAAAACAGTTGTAGACTTCTTTGCCGGGAAAAGTGAGGCGGAAATTGAAAAATATATTGCGCTTTGCAAACAGGCGGAAGCATTTCAAAAAGACGAATAACGCGGCCGGGTGCATCAATCCCGACCGCGTTATTTTTTACCTATTTGCTGCGATGCGGACGGATTATGATATGCGCACAATGGAACCTCCGCATCACATACGCTGAATTTTATTAAGCAAGGCTCCATCCAGCCGCATTTTTTCGGATGTTGACAAAGTCCTGATAAATGCCGGGTTGCTTCAAAAGTTCTTCGTGAGTACCCTGCTGTGCAATCTGGCCGTTGTCAATGACCAAAATCTGATCGGCATTTTGGATGGTATTCAGACGGTGAGCAATTACGAGAAGTGTCTTGCCCTTTACCAGTTCCGAGATAGCCTCCTGAATATAGCTTTCATTGTCAGTATCTACGCTTGCGGTAGCTTCATCCAAAATGATGATAGGAGCATCTTTCAAGATGCAGCGTGCAATCGAGATGCGCTGCTTTTCACCGCCGGAGAGTGTAGCACCGCCTTCACCAACTACGGTCTGGAATCCATCGGGCAAAGCCATGATGAAATCATAGCAGCGGGCCTTCTTAGCAGCTGCATAGACTTCTTCCTCTGTGGCACCCGGTTTGCCCATGCTGATATTGTTGTAAATGGTATCTTGGAATAAGTACACCCGCTGGAATACCATGCTGATCTGCTCCATCAGCTCTGCCAAAGGCACGTTCCGAATATCCACACCTCGTATTGTTACGCTGCCAGATTTTACATCCCAAAGCCGCGCCAGCAGATTGGCAATAGTAGACTTGCCGCTGCCAGAAGGTCCGACTAAAGCAGTCATGGAATCTTTCTTCATGGCAAAGCTGATATGATGCAGAACTTCTTTGTCCTGATAAGCAAATGCAACATCGTTAAACTGAACTTCCGGCTGCATCGGCTGTGCCTGTGCAGAAAGATGCTGCTTGCCCGTGTCGGGAAGTTCAGGCTCATTCAGGACTGCTTCAATGCGGTCAAGGGCTGCATTCATAACGGTAAGGCGAGATGCTTCTCCATAAAGAGCTTTCAGCGGTCCAAAGAGGTCAAACACAAACAGCAGAACACCAAGCACATAGGCCAGCGGAAGTGCGCTGCGCTGTTCCAATACAATCGACAGGCCGAAAATCGCTGCAATACCAATACCGTAAAGGATATTCAGGCTCATTGTCCATGGTGTCATTTTCTGCTCAAAAGCAAGGGAGGTGTTTCTGGAACGCTGAAAATTGCCAGTCAATTCTTCTGATTTTTCACCCAGCAGGTTATAGCTCTTGATAACGCCAATGCCCTCCACAAAGGACAGTACTGCATCGGTCAGCCGTTCGCTCTGCTCCTGCCGCTCTGCGGCTTCCCGCAGGGAAACCTTGTTCATCCCTTTTGATACCAGCCATGCCAGAACCGTGACTATGGCAGCAATCAAACCGAGCTGTACGTTCAAATAAAACATGAATACCAGCAGAATCAAGGAGGACAGCAGATAGCTCATCATGTTGCCCAGCGTACTCATAGCAACTTCTTCAATAAACACCATATCCGTGCTAAGCACAGAGCTGATTTTGCCAATGTTGCCGGAAGTAAAATAGCCCATTGGAAGTTTCCGTAGATGGCTGCCCAGTTCCATGCGTTTGTCCGCAAACATCAAATATCCTGCGGCACTTTGCAGGCTGTCGCTGAGGTAATGAACAAGCATTTGCACCAACACTGCTGCGGCAAGTCCAAGGCCGATATAAAGGCAAATCTGACCAGTCAGTGTACCGGCTGCAAAGCGGCTCAAAACCACAAAGGCCAGAACGATTGGCATTTTTGACAAAATGGATTCCAGAAATGCACAGACGAATGCACCTTGAATACGACCTTTATAGCGGCCGGAGAGTTTCAAAATTCTTGAAAACATCGCAAACATTTAGGCTCCCTCCTTTGCAGTGTGTACTTTCCATTCGGCACTGTTCTGTGCAGCTTTCCACAATTTCTGATATTCAGAGCAGGAGTGAATCAAATCCTGATGCTTACCCGCTGCTACCAATTTTCCGTGGTCGATGACACAAATCTGATCGGCATTCATAATGGCGGGCAGTTTGTGAGCAATCACCACAAGGGTTTTGCCTTTCACAAGTTCTGCAATGGCGGCTTCCATCTTTTCTTCATTTTCGGGGTCAGCATAGGCCGTTGCTTCATCAAGAACCACAATGGGGGCATCCTTTAAGATTGCCCGCGCCAGAGAAATACGCTGACGTTGACCGCCGGAGAGCATTTTTCCGGCATCGCCCGCCATGGAGTGAATGCCCTGCGGAAGTTTTTCAATGAACTCCATACACTGAGCTTTCTTTGCGGCCTCTATTACTTCTTCATCCGTTGCAGTCAGCCGACCGAGCCGGATGTTTTCCAGCAGAGAAGCATTAAACAAATACTGATCCTGCGCCACATAAGAGATACGACTGTTCAATGCTTCAAGGCTCATATCACAAAGTTTCTGTCCGCCGATGGAAATGCTGCCTTTTTGCGGGTCATAATAGTGAATCAGTAGTTTTGCCAAGGTGCTCTTGCCGGAGCCAGATTCACCGACAAGAGCAGTTCTTTGTCCAGCCTTTGCCGTAAAGGAAATATCATGGAGAACTTCATCTTCAACCACCGCGGGCTTTCCATCCGGGCCGGGCCGTGTGGTCTGGTAAGCGAAAGAAACATGGTCGTAAGTAATGGTGTCATCTATTCCATGAAATCCATCGTTTGTCTGCTGAAGTTCCGGCGCATCCAAGACCTGCTCTAGTGCGGAGATTTTATAGTTGAGCTGTGGCATGGTTGGCAGAAAGCCAAGAGATTTTAGCAGCGGCATACCGATACTCAAAGAAAGACACAGTACCAAAATCAAATTGGGCAGAACTGACCAGCCGCAGAGGACAAACCATGCGCCCACAGGCAGGGTCAGGATGATGGTACAAGGAAGCAGGCTGCTGTAAATCGCCATCCACGGCCATGCCGCCTTATACCATGCCAGCGTATAGTCCCGATAATCCGATACATCTTTGCGGAACCGTTCGTAAGAATCTGCGTCTTTATTGAAAACTTTGACGACTTCCATACCGTTGATGTACTCAATAATGGTATTGTTCATTTTTTGCCCGGCCATATAGTAAGGTCCCATTTTCTTCATGCCGACGGAATACATCGTCATCATGGCAACTAAGCTAAGCGGAATGGATGCCAGAGATAACAGCGCCAGCTTCCAGTCCACAAAGAACATTGCCACATAAACTGCAATGGGAACCATCAGGTTGGCGATACCCTCCGGCATAGAGTGGGCCAACAGAACTTCCAGACTGTCTACATCGTCCACGAACAGCTTTTTCACGGTGCCTGTGCCTTTGTCCTGAATAATACCCAGCGGAAGTTTTTCAAACCGTTTTTGCAGAGCCGTCCGCAGACGGAGCAGCGTGTCATAAGCTGCTTTATGAGAGAGATTCAGGCCCCATCCATAGAAAAGAGCTTGTAGCACCAGACATACCAAGACCAGTACGACACGCTGGATGATAAAGGAAGCGGTGACGGCCTCCCCCATGACCAGCGGTGCAATTGCCTGATATGCCAGCACAAAGGGCAGAACACCCAGCAGAACACTGACCAGCACGATGGCTGTTGCAGCATAGAGGCCTTTTTTATGAGGTCCGGCATATTCAAATACTTTTTGGAACATAATTCCAACCTCCTATCATGTGAAATATTTTTCAGAAAGAGATTTCAAAATCGTTGGCGATAACCGCTGATTTTGGATTGCTCCATCGTCATCCAGCTGCACAACCTCTGTGCAGGTACGGACAATAAATTCAAAATCATGGGAAACCACGAACACGATCACCCCGGAATCGGAAAGCTGTTCAATCAGCTTGCTGACACGTACCATAGAATCATAATCCAAGCCACTGGTGGGTTCATCGAAGTAGATTATGGGGCTGTCCTTTACGATTGCCACTCCGATGGTGACCCGCTGTTTTTGACCGCCCGAAAGCGATGCTGGGTGTCTTTCCCGATAGTCCGACAGCTCCAATGCGTTCAATACTGCATCTATTTTTTCTTTACAATCTTCCTGCATCCCAAGGGAAAGTTCTTCTTCCACGCTGCTGGCAAAGAGTTGATAGTCTGTATCCTGCATAACAAGATAGGAAAGCGACCGCCGCTGCCGAGGCGTGAGCTTTTTTCCATCGAAACAGATTTCTCCATGCCGCTGTTTCAACAGGCCAGTCAGAATAGACAGGAGCGTTGTTTTTCCGGCACCATTATGGCCTAAAATACCTATCACGTCCCCGGAATGAGCTTCAAAGTTGACTTTTCGGAATACGTCCGGCCCTTTCTTGTAGGCAAAACCTAAATCGTGGACTTCCAGAAAGTGCGCGGGGTTTTGAGAATGCGGCTTTTCCTGATAATGCTCTGCATCACGTTCCGGGTATGCGGTCCGCAGAGCATAAGAAATTCGTGTTTCTTCGGGCAAAGAGCAAAACTGTTCCCTTGTGAACTCATGCTCAATTTTCCCGTTCTGTATCAGGAAAGCTCTGTCAATCAAATCTCGCAGATAGTAAAAGCGGTGTTCTACTACAAAAATGGTATAGCCGGCACTCTTGAGCTTTTCCATGATTTCAGCAAGCCGTTTGGTGGCGGCATAGTCCAGATTGGCCGATGGTTCATCAAAGATGTAGACCTTTGGGGCAAGCGCATAAACAGAGCCAATCGCAATCTGCTGTTTTTCTCCGCTGGATAACGCAAAAATACTTCGATTCAGGTATTCGACCAACTCCAATTCTTTGGCGGCTCGTGCAATCCGGTCAATGGTTTCCTCACGGGCCAGTCCGAGATTTTCACAGCCGAACGCCAATTCTCGTGTGGTATCGGTCATAAAAAACTGGGAACGGGGGTCTTGAAAGACAGTTCCTACCTGTCCGGCCAGTTCGGAGGGCTTCATTTCCAAAAGTGAACGCCCATCCATGAGCAGATCACCTTTGATTTCGCCGGGGTAAAAATGTGGAATAAGTCCATTGAGAGAGCGAATCAGAGTTGTTTTACCGCAACCACTTCGCCCGGTCAGAAGAATGAACTCGCCCGTCTGTACGGTCATATCAATGCCGCGGAGGGTAAAATCTTTGCTTTCTTCATAACGAAAGCTGAAATTCTGGAATGAGATCATCGTCATACCCTCCACAAAATGATTTTGCCGATTTGGGTCTGGTCAATAAAAAGCAGCCCGACCAAAAAGAGGATACCAAGCAGTGATACCACAATTTCCGGCCATGCAAAACGAATCGGGCGCAGTGCATACCGCTTACATTCCAATTCCAGACCACGCGTTGTGCCGGAGGCCGCCAGTTCATCGGTAACTTTCAAGCAGCGCATCAGCAACGGTATCAAAATGTACTCTATGGTTGCTAATGGGTGACATACCCGCTTCCACACTGTATCGCTGATACCGCGAATATCCATTGTGCTTCGGATTTGCCGATATTCAATCCGTAGGGTAGGAATATAACGGAACATGACCACAAGCGGAATTGTAACAGCCTGCGGCAGCCGCATTCTTTGGAGAGCTACCATCAAGTCATCCATATAAGTGGTTCGCAATATCCAAAGCCCCATCATTACAATGGGAATCAGTTTTAGAACGGTCACGCCAAATACGCTCATAATCACGCTCAAAACCGGGACTTGCACATAGCGGAGCAAAGCATTAAGATAAGCCACGATAATATAAGTTATTATCATTTTTGCAGCCCATTTTCCGCCATTGCCCAAGGTAATGAACAGCCCATAAACAAGCATGAGCGCAAGACTGACCACTTCTCCGGCCAGAAAATAGCTAACAAAACCGATACAGACTAAGAGAAGAATTTTGCAGCGCGGGTCCAGAAGCGCAGTTCCATGAAGGGGCTGTCGCTCAATAATTTGTTTGATTTGTGCTTCATCCATTCTGATGCCTCCTTATCAACAGCAGAGCGCGGGACTACTTCCAGCCCCGCGCTCTGAAATCAGGCAGCCCGTTTGCCTGCGTTTGTATGATGGATTTTCAGGGGGCCGTTCTTGTTATTTTACGGAAACGAGTCCAGCCTTGATGAAATGCTTTTTCAATGCTTTCTGGCCGATGAATCCGCCAATCAGACCGCCCACCAGTCCAGCAGCAACAATGACTACCAGCATGGGAACAGAAGTGATATTGAGCATTCCCTGAATGTACTCCGGGGCAATATTGTTTTTCTCCATTGCGCCAACAAACGCACTCTGAAGAAATTTGATGGGGCAGATAGCACTAAAAGCAAAAATAGCACTGAACAGCGCATAGGCCGCCATCATGGACTTCATTGTGATTTCATTTCGGCCCATGATCAGGAAATCGCAGATGACACCGCCAATTACCAAGCCGATGGGAATGAACCAGAAAGCACCCACCAGCAGGAACAGGATAGCCTGAATTGCGGCACAAATGGTAAACACGCCTTTCTTCGGAACTTTGGCCAGCAGAAGCATCATAACAATGCCGTTCGGAATAGCCACAACGGACGGGTAAAACACGTTGGTCACCGGGCCAGCCACGCTCATAATAGTGCTGATAATCATGCAGATAATCCACATGAGTGCCGTCAGGACACCAATGAGAATAAAGTCTTTCGCATTCAACTTTTGTTTCATTCTTATGCCTCCTCGCTTTTATCAGAAAATAAAAATGCGATGCAGTTATTTGAAACTAACCACATCGCAAATTGTATCAATTTAGATTATTAAATCCAACCCAAAACCTACCCGTTTTGACCCAAAAACAGTCAGAAGCTACTTTTTATGGGTGTCAAACCGACTTTCACGGTAGTTCTTTGGTGCTACACCATATCGCTTTTTGAAAGCGGCGGCAAGATTGCTGGGCTTTCCGTAGCCAACGATTGCTGCAATCTCGCTTACATTTCGGTCCCCCTCTAATAGCAGCTGTGCTGCCTGTGTCAAACGTTGTTCAATTATATATTGATGAATAGGCATACCGTAAAACGATGAAAAACCGCGCGTCAACTTTGTTGTGCTTAAATGCACCAGTTGGGACAGTTCTTCACAGGAGGGGGCAAACGCAAGCTGACTGTCTATAATCCGTTTTGCTTCCATAATGGCGGTCCGTTCCGTTCTGGACATGGAAACATTTTTTCCCATCAGAATATCCAATTCAAGGACTTCGCCTAAATAAATGGACAATAGCTCCAGAAGTTTTCCGTCCAGATATAAGTAGCCCAATCCTCCGCGGTATTGTGTAAATTGGCTTGTTTCCGCTAGAATTTGTTCCATGATGGGGGTTACAGGAACTTTTGAAATCCCATCAAGAAGTTTCTTTTCGTAAGCCGTTGCTTCCTGCCCGTCAAAATAATCCGTAAGCAGCTGCGAGAAATAGGCAATCGGAATTTTTATACTCTTAAATGAAAAATTGCTATCCTTTTTATAGCAGGCATATTCAGTTCCGCCATGTCCCGCATAGATACAGGATTCATTTTTTTGAATTGTAATGGAACGCTTTTCATCCATGATGCCCCAAGAGATTCCATCATTCAGGCAGAAGATAATCTGCATATAATCTTTACTGACGGTCCCCTGTACATTCATATCCGACTGATAACACATTTGCCAATCCGAAAAGATGATGCCGTGCTTGATTTGGGTCTGAGCAATTCGTCCTTTCCCCATATCAGACGGAATATCCATTGAGATCGTTTGGGGCGAATTGGCTATCAGGTCGTTGTATAGCTTACCAAGATAGTGACTTCCATGCGTCATAGGATGAGGTTCACCTCCCATTTTGGTTAGTATGCGCTAATTATGATACTTTATTTTTGCATCACAGTCAAGATGTAGCCAAAAGACAGGCTTTGAATTGTAGTATTAGTAGAGGGTACGGTCTAGGAGAGAACTTACAGAGCAAGCATAGGGAGTGTAGCCACTCCCGGCAAAAATGCTTGCTGGGGAGTACCCCAGACCCCCAAGAAACGAGGT
>CAKVHQ010000028.1 GCA_934749845.1 uncultured Clostridia bacterium | reverse complement strand
CGTACACTGTGTTGTGCGGATGCAAGCGGCTGTCGGAAAATGATGCGGTTCTGCAACCGTCAAGCCCGGAAAAAATATCGTAAAACGCAATGTTTTTAAATTGATTTTGATAATTGGCAACTGGCAAGGAGGATTTATATGCGGCACTACATAAAATATGCGTTGTGTCTGCTTTTGACCGGAGCTGTGTTTTTATCCGGATGTCATACGACGCCGGATTCAGACAGTTCCCAAGCAGGCAATACGACCAATGCCGTTCGTATGACCGGCACTACGACGATCGGCAAAGCGTCTTCCGACGAAAATACAACCGAGACAACGATAATATCCTCCGGTTCGAGTATACGTACTTCTGTGCCGTCAACAGGCAATTCTTCTACACGAACGATAGGTACGGTTGGTGTAACGACTGCAATGGGAACGTCGGCGATTTCACCGGTACTGCCTAAGGAGGATGAGGTTATTGCGGCGCGTCTGGGTCTCTGCGTGTCCGAGACCAATATGAGCAATGACAGCGTGGGGAAGAAACTCAACCGGTACAAGATGCTGAAGAGTGACGGTGTGACAGCGGCACGTGTAGCGGTTGGATGGCCTCAGCCCGCCGAAGACAGCTGGCAGCCCTCCAATTTGACCGATGTAGGCATTGCGGTTGAATCGGGGCTGCGGATCAAGCTGATCTGTTCCACCATAATGAATCCGCCTTCATGGATATTCCAAAAGTACGGGAATGAGGCGCGTATGGTCAACCAGGACGGTGTGCATTCCCATAACAATTGTTTAAGTTATTGGATGGAGGGTATAGAGAAGCTTACCGGAGCCGCCGTGGATCATATTTTTGCCGACCTGAAAGCGGAGGGGCTGCTGGATCAGGTGGATGCCGTTGTAGTGGATTTGGGTGCCGCCGGTGAACCGATCTATCCTCCCGCGTGGACACAGGTGGCTGATGGCTTGAACGGCGGTGGGGGAGAAGACAAAATGTGGTGCTACAGCTCCGATGCACAGGAAGATTTTCGCAAAACCATGAAGGAAAAATACGGCACAATAGCTGCTGCCGACAAGGCCTGGGGTAAAAATTACAGCAGCTTTGAAGCCGTCTCCGTTCCCAAGCCGGATGGCAGCGCTGCCGGGCAGATGTGGGAGGATGTGCTGGTCTGGTATCGGGATACTAAACGCGGATTCATTGAAAAGCAGATCCGGGTCTATCAACAGACCGTAAACAAATATACCCGCGGTCGTGTGAAGCTGATCCTCTATCTTCCCGGCAGCGACATAACCGATGCCCAATGGGACGAGGCTGTAAAAACCGGTACGGCACCTTCCAATGTCCGAATTATGTGCGACAATCGTTTCGTTATGGATATGGCAAAGAAATACGGCTGCTGGTTGCAATATACCGGCGTCAATGACGCCGGTCAGGCGGCATATATTCGAAAATATATGGATGACACCGGTATTGCCAATACCCCTATTTTTGGCGAAAATGCCGGGAACTATGGTGCGGCTAAAGACCCGGTTGCGTTAGCCTCTACGATTATACGCAATGGCTATTTCGGCATTGATTATACCCATACGATCCATTTGTTTGAGAGCGACAGATCGACAAAATCGGACATTTATCCTAAATTTGTAGCTGCGCTGAAAACCTTGAGACCCTATCTGGAAAAGAAAGCTGCCGGATGATCGGTCCGGTGATGCAACTGTCAGGAGGATGATATGATATGAAAATCCGAGAAAGAGTGTACAGATCATTATGCTTTTTCTTGTCGTTTTGGGTATTATCATCTTTGACAGGTTTGGTCTTTGCAACGGCGAAGGCGGAGAATACGGCACGTCCGGTCGCCGAAACGGGCAATAAGATGGCATCGATCGGCAGTTTTGCCAATTATACGAAGCAGTATCCGTCGCTTTCACCGGCCACTGACGAGATTTTGCTTACCGATGTCGACGTAACCGATAAAGGTGCCGAGACGGTGATAAAATTCTATGAAGACTTACCCGGTAAAGCAGTGGCCATTGATCCACGGGGTTATGCTACATGGAGCTTTTCGGTGGAGCAGGAGGCTTTTTACGCTGTTGAGGTTATTTATAAGGTTTTGCCTTATCAGGATAACGGCGCCACGGTAACGGTTATGCTGGATGATACACTTCCCTATCAGGAACTTAAATCGCTGTCCTTCCGGCGCATATGGAAAGATGAGCATTATGAAGGCGGCTTTCGTAAGGACAATCTTGGCAATGATATTACACCGGAAAGCATTGATACGGGAATGTGGCAGAGCATGACACTGGGGGATGTTTCCGGCCTTTACAGTACACCGTTTCTGCTGGCGTTGGAATCCGGAGATCATACCCTGACTCTTACAATGGAAAAAGAAACGATCGCAGTGGCTTCTCTTCGGTTATATAGTTATAAACCGGCAAAAAACTATGCGCAGGCGCTGGCAGAGTATGAGACTACGGGATATACGCCTGCCGATGCTGAGCCGATTTTGATCGAGGCAGAGTACCCGTCGGCAAAATCCGATTTTACAATCACCCCTATTTATGATCGGTCCTCACCGCTGACTTCGCCGCAGACGATGGACAGTATTCGTCTCAATACCATTGGTGGCAGTCGTTGGGTGACGGAAGGACAATGGATTGAGTGGAAATTGGATGTGCCGGAAGATGGCTTGTATAAGATTGCAGTGCGCTATCGGCAGAACATAGTAGAGGGACTTTTTTCCAGCCGTATCCTCACCATCGACAACGAACTGCCTTTCCAAGAGGCGGCGAACCTGCGGTTCCCTTTTTCCGAGAGTTGGCAATCCGGTTTTCTCGGTGACGGAGAACATGCTTACTTGTTTTATCTGGAAGCAGGAGAACGAACGCTTCGTCTAACATGTACCCTTGGCGATACGGCGAAGATAGTGGAGGAACTGGATAATTGTGTTCTGGAACTCAACGCCGTCTATCGCGAAATTTTGGCGGTGACAGGACCTGCGCCGGATAACTATCGTGACTACGATTTTCCTACTATAATCCCAGAGACTTTTACCCGCATGGATGTACTGGCGGATCGTTTGGATGCTTTGGTCGAACAGGTGCAAACGCTCAATGGGGTTAAAGGTGAGCTGATATCAGTGGCAGCGCGTACATCAGAACTGCTGCGTCAATTGATCAAAAAACCCACCCGCATAGCCAAGTCATTTTCACAGTTAAAAGATAGTGCAGGGTCTTTGGGGAGCGCAGTACAATCTATGCGCCAGCAGCCGTTGGAACTTGATTTACTTGCCTTGACACCTACAGAGCAGCCTCTGGTGGGAGACGCCGGTTTCTTCAGAAACTTTTGGAATCAAATTCGCTTGTTTGTAACTTCCTTCACCTCCGACTACTCATTGATGGGAAATGCGGGCGGCGACAAACCTACCATCAAAGTATGGGTTGCTACCGGCAGGGATCAGACAACTATTATCAACGATCTGATCTACTCCCGCATGGATCCGGACAAACCTTATGAAGTATCGCTGGAACTGGTATCGTCTGGTGCACTGTTGCCTGCAACGCTGGCTGGTATCGGACCGGATGTATCTATCTCCAATGCCCTAAACGATCCCATCAATTTTGCTATTCGAGATGGTGTACTGAATCTGACACAGTTTGAGGACTGCAGTGAGGTGACCTCACGGTTTGCCCCGAGTGCATTGGTACCATTGTCTTATAACGGAGCTCTCTACGCTCTGCCGGAAACCCAAAGCTTCCCGATGCTGTTCTATCGTGAGGATATTTTGCAGGAAAAAGGGCTTTCAATTCCCGAAACATGGGACGATCTAATCTCTCTTATTCCGGAACTATCCAATGATCATATGGAGTTTGGCTTTTTACAGGGAACAGAGGGGCTTTTACCTCTGATGGTACAACTAGGTATCCCGCTGTATAGGGAAAACGGGCTGTATACCAATTTGGACTCTGACGGCGCTTTAGGTTGCTTTAAACAGCTGTGTGACTTCTATACATTGTATAAACTGCCTATCTCTTATGATTTTGTCAATCGCTTCCGCACAGGTGAAATGCCGATAGCCGTTGCCGATTTTACAGCATATAATCAGCTCACCGTGTTTGCACCGGAGATCAACGGACTTTGGAGAATGGCTATGGTTCCCGGTACGGTACGGGATGACGGAACGGTGAGCCATGCTGTTAACACTACCGGTCTTGCATGCATGATTCTTCACGGAACAAAGTATGCGGAATATGCTTGGGATTTTTTGAAATGGTGGACCGGTACAGATATTCAAAAGAATTACGCGTTGAATATGGAAAGTATTCTGGGTGTGGCAGCCAAACAGCCGGTAGCCAATCTGGACGCATTCAACACGCTTTCATGGGAAAGCGTGACTTTTGAATCGCTTGCGGCTCAGCGGAATTACACCGTAGGTATTCCGGAAGTGCCGGGAGGCTATATTGTTTCTCGTAACATTGCGTTTGCTTTTAACAAGGTAGTGGGATCCAATACCAAACCGACAGACACCCTTTTGGATTATATTGATCCTATCAATACTGAGTTGAAACGTAAACAGAGGGAATTCGGTCTTATATCCTGAAAGGTGTGTCCAAAGGAGGCCTCAATACATGCAGCTCCATCAAGGCGAGCGGAAAAACAAACAGAGGATCGATAAGATCGCCTATGTTTTTACGCTGCCGTACATGCTGATTTTTTTTACATTTACCGTACTGCCTGTTCTCATTTCCATCGGGCTCAGCCTCACGTCCTTTAATATTATCAATCCACCTAAATGGGTTGGACTGGAAAACTATTTTACCCTGATTCTGGATGATGATGTTTTCATCAAATCATGCGGCAACACACTGGTCATGGCTACGGTTATAGGTCCCGGGGGCTATTTGTTGAGCTTGTTTTTGGCTTGGCTTATCAACGATCTGACTCCACGGCTGCGTGCTCTGCTGACACTGATTTTTTATGCTCCGTCTATAAGCGGGAACGTCTATCTTATTTGGAAGGTGCTGTTCAGCGGAGATTCCTATGGATATATCAACGGAATTCTGATGAATCTGGGAATTGTCGGTTCTCCCGTCCAATGGCTTATCACCCCGAAATATATGATGGCAGTTGTCATTATCGTGTCTCTCTGGTCGAGCCTCAGCACCAGTTTTCTGTCCTTTATTGCCGGGTTGCAGGGCGTAGAGCGGGTTTTGTATGAGGCGGCTGCCGTGGAGGGGATGCGCAATCGTTGGCAGGAGCTTTGGTATGTAACACTGCCTTCTATCCGCCCCCAGCTCTTGTTTGGATCAGTTATGAGCATAACTTCCGCTTTCGGTGTAGGGCAGATTACCACCGCCATGTGCGGAAATCCTTCTACCGATTATGCAGTTCATACCATCATGAATCATTTGGAGGATTATGGCGGTATCCGTTTTGAAATGGGATATGCCTCTGCGATTGCTACGGTGCTGTTTATGATGATGATTTTGGCCAACACCGTTATTAAGAGAATTTTGTCAAAGGTGGGAACATAATGAACCGAAGAGTCGGTACTTCACGAGTCAATCGTTCGCGTACGGGCGATGCGGTCGTCTTTTTGTTCCTACTGGTTAGCGGCAGCTTTATGGCTCTCCCTATGGTGTATGCGATAGTCAACTCTTTCAAGCCGTTAAATGAACTTTGGTATTTTCCGCCCCGTTTTTTTGTTGAACATCCTACCGGACGCAACTATGTTGAGCTTTTCCGAATGATGTCCAATTCAACAGTGCCCTTTTTGCGTTATGTTTTTAACACGTTTTTTATTACCATTATAGGCACTTTCGGACATATCCTGCTGTCCTCGATGTGCGCTTATTCCCTTTCAAAGCACCATTTTTACGGCAGAAAGCTGATGTTTCAGGCGGTAGTGACCGCGCTGATGTTCAATTCCATGGTGGTGCAGATCCCCAGCTATCTCATTATTACCAGGCTGGGAATGGCGGATAGTTATCTCGGCTATATTATTCCTGCATTCGGTATGCCGCTGGGACTTTACCTGATGAAGCAATTTATTGAGCAGATTGTGCCGGATACGGTTCTGGAGGCAGCCCGTATAGACGGAGCCGGTGAATTTTGTATTTTCTGGCGTTTGGTTATGCCGATGGTGCGTCCGGCATGGCTGACGTTGCTCATCAACTGTTTTCAGAGTATGTGGAATATCGGCTCTACTACATATATTTTCAAGGAGCAGTTAAAGACCCTTAACTATGCCCTTTCGCAGATTATGGCCGGAGGAATCGTACGTGCCGGTGTGGGTGCGGCGGCATCGGTGATCACTATGATTGTACCGGTTGTGCTGTTCTTGCTCGTGCAAAGTAATGTGGTGGAAACAATGTCCACCTCCGGCATGAAAGAGTGAGGATGGTGAAGCATGAGAGCGGTTTTGCATAAGTTGCTATTTATATGCCTGACGATGGTGTGGTTAATTCCCTGTGCTTTTTCGGCGACCGCCTACACAAGCTATGACACGTATACTTATAACTACAATGGCAGCGCTCAGAAAACACCGGATGCCTATGTGCCGCGTAAATTTCCGATGAACGCCGTTATTTCTACGCTGGGGTTGTCCGAGCCGTCACAGATCGTGACGGATGAACAGGAAAATGTCTATATTGCTGATAAGGGCAACAATCGAATTGTAATTTTAGATTCTGATTTTGAGTCTGTTCGCGTGCTGGACTTTTTTATAAACGCTGCAGGGAAACAGGAGTTTTTCTCTAACCCCGAGGGAATATTTGTCGATGTGCAGCAGCAGATGTATATCTGCGACACCGATAACAACCGCGTAGTGATTTTGGACGCAGAAGGAAGGTTAAAAAGCATCTTGTGTCGGCCAGAATCCAATATGCTTTCTGCGGATTTCGAGTTTCTGCCTACCACTGCGGCCGCAGACCGTTCTGGACGAGTATATGTGATTGCGCGAAACTGCAACTTGGGTGTGATGTCGTTCTCGGCGGATGGTGAGTTTGAGACCTTTCTGGGTGCACAGAAGGTCAACCCCAGTATAGGAGACATTATTTGGCGCTATTTTATGACAGAGGAACAGAAGAAGCGCAGTGAACAGTTTGTACCCACTCAGTATAATTATGTCACGGTTGACAGCGACGGCTTTTTGTTTGTTACCTCCGATTCCATTGATCCTTACGATCAGTATAATGCCATTACTTCCCGAGATACATCGGATAAATTTGCTCCTGTCAAACGCTTGAATTCTTCCGGAGAAGATGTGCTCAGCCGCAATGGCTTTTTTCCGCCGGCTGGTGATATCGAGATAGGTTATGAAAATGCTCAGGATTTTTCTCCTTCCGCTTTTGTTGCGGCAGCCACTACAAAAAACGGGCAGTATAGCATACTGGATGCCAACAGATGCAAAATATTCACTTACAGTGCTGACGGCGATTTGTTTTATGTGTTTGGTATGACCGGTAACCAATTGGGTACCTTTTCTCAGGCTTCGGGCTTGTGCTACAAAGGCACCTCCATTTTGGTGTTGGACAGTCAGTCCAATGCCGTTACGGTGTTTGACCGTACCTCCTATGGTGATCGGCTGAATGAGGCAGTGGTCCTATATGAGCAGCGGCGATATAAAGAGTCCGCCGAGGTATGGAGCTCGCTGCTGGATGTTCATGCCAATATGGATATTGCCCGCAGCGGCATGGCAGCAGCTCTCTATCGCAGCGGTGCTTATGAGGAGGCTATGCAGTGTTATAAGGCTGTTGGCAATTGGAAGGGCTACTCACAGGCTTTTGGTATGTATCGCAAGGGGATCGTACGGCAGTACCTGTGGTTGGTGCTTCTGGTGGTTGCCCTGTGCGGTGTGCTTATCTGGGGCGGGGTTCGTGCGGTCAAACGAGTGATACACAGACCGGTTCCTCAGACAGGGTTGAGCAGACTTGGCTATGACCTATGCTATGCTTTTCGCTTTATTTTTCATCCGTTCCAATGCTCGTGGGAAATATCTCGGGAAGGAAAAGGTGGTATGAGTGCCGCCGGCATTCTGTTGGGACTCAGCGTATTTACTCTGATCGTTCGGCGGACGGTGACCGGCTATATTTTTGCAAGCGAAAATGCATTTTCTTATGCGGGCTTTTGGATGGACATGGTCACAGTCTTGCTTCCCTTTGGTCTGTGGTGTGTATCCAAC
>CAKVHQ010000027.1 GCA_934749845.1 uncultured Clostridia bacterium | reverse complement strand
GAGGAATCTTACGATTCTTCGTGGGATTTTGGTGCGCTCGAGGGAACTCGAATCCCTGGCCCTCTGATTAAAAGAATGGCCGCTCTACGATTTGGCTGTTTTTCGTCGTTCGTTTTTATGTAGAATCATCGTTGCTTTTATGCTTTGTCGTGCATCTTCATGCCCGGCTTTTTTTTTGTGAACAAGGCACAAATAAGGCACTTTCCAGAGGACACCCCACAATGAACAGAGAGAGAAGCAGCCCACAGGCCCGGCGGAATCATCCCCGCCCCCTGTGGGCTGTATTTTTGTTTCCCGGTCATGCGTGGTTCTCTTCACGAATCCGGGTGAACACATCCGTTAGCGCGTCCGCCGCCGCTGCATCCGCCGAACGGATGAACCCGGCGTAAATGTCGGTGGTGGTGCTTGTCTTGGCGTGGCCCAGACGGCCAGAAACCGCCGTAACGGGAACGTGGGCGGCTATCAACAAGCTGGCGTTGGTATGCCGCAGGCTGTGGAAGTGTACCGGCGGCAGGTCATGCGCTGCCAGAAAGCCCGGGAACCACGTTGTAACCGTCTTGGGGTCGATGGGTGCGCCGTTCCATTTGGTAAACAGCAGGTCGTTTTCCACCGTCTTACCCTCTATTTCCACTTTGCGCACCCACTCGGAACCGATTTTGAACCGTTCCGCCTTTTGGTGCTTGCGGTATTCCTGCAAGAGCTGTACACAGTCTGCTCCCATCTTGATGCACCGCCGGGAGCGTTTTGTTTTGGGCGAGGTGAACACCGTGCCTTTGCCCGGGATGTATTGCAAGGTGCGTTCAATGGAGATTGTACCCGCGTCCAAATCCACGTCAGACCAGCGCAGGCCGCAAATCTCGCCCCGCCGTGCGCCCGTGAACAAGGCAAGCTGTGTAATGACACTGAATTGTGTGGGGGCATCCTGCAAGGCGTTCAGCAGCTTGGCAACGTCCAATTCTTCAAGAGCCTGCACGTCTATTTCTTCGGCCTTGGGTGCTTCTGCCCGCTTGCAGGGATTTTCCGGCACAAGCCCCCACTGCACCGCCTTTGTGAATACGCTGGACAACATACGGTGATAGTGCTGTACTGTGTTCCCGTTGAGCCTGCCGCCCTCTCTGACGTGCTCTGTGAACGCTTTGGAGAGAGGAAGCCCAGCGACCCGGGAAACCTTTTCCGCCGTGCTCTGGCTCACGTTTGCGCCCCTGTGTACGTTCCGCATGGTATCTTCCCCAATACCTGCCGCCTTTGCAATCTCGCCCCGCTTGCCGTGCGGCAGCAGTTCCAGCAGGGCAGGCGTTGCGGTATAGGTGCTATCTTCCCGCACACCCTGTTCCTCTAGGTTCGAGTAAAAGGCCATAAGGTGCGAGGGCTTGACTTGGCAGACCTTGAGTTGTCCCAGCCCGGCGGAGATACGCGGCACAAGCCGCCGATAGTTGTAAACCGTCTTGGCCTTGAGCTTCTTTTCTGCGTACTCGGTGAACCACCGCTCTATCAGATCATCCATTTTCATAGACGCTTCAAGAGAAATGCCGTTGCGCACTTCCTGCTCGAATGCGTCCGCCTGCCGTTTCAGCTCTCTTTCCAGCTTTTTTCCGGTCATTCCCGGCGGGGGCGTATAGGTGCGGTTTACCAGCACTTGACGGCCTGCCCGGTCGTAGCCGTTAGAAACCCGGATGCAGTAGGAGCAGGAGCCGTCTTTCTTTACCCGCTTTGTTATCTTTGCCATGTGGTTACACTTTCTGTGGGACTGCGCCCACGCTGACAGCGGCAGAGAAGCCCCGCCGGGCGGCTTTAGCTGTTCTTGTGGTCTGTATCTTTGGGAGCATCCCCGGCGGCATCCTGTGCATTCTCTGCGGCCTGCTGTGCGGAGGAGACTAACCATTGACAATAAGACAGAACTTTATCCTTGTCTGCATTCGGCAATTGGCGAACATAGGACAAAATAAGCTGTTCTTCATCGCTTTCTGTATATGTTTTCACAAGGCGAGATACACTTTGTGCCATGTTTTGCGCTGTCTCCATCATATCAGGAGTAAATGACTGGTCATTTAACGCATTAAGGACATACATACCCAAACGCAAATTTTCCCCGCATAGTGTGTCAACGGTCACTCCTAGTGCATCCGCAAACTTTCTTAGGGTCTCAATTTTGGGATTGATAAGCCCCCGCTCGTATTGGCTCACGGTTTGAGGCGTCACATCTAACCGCCGTGCGAGTTCGGCTTGCGTTATCCCTGCATTTATACGCGCTTTTTTTAGTGATTCGCCGATTTTCATTGCTGCCACTCCTTTTATTTCAGAGTATCACAAGTCAATCAAAAAGTAAAGTAAAAACCTGTTGTCGGCCATTGACAAAAGGAAAAACTTGATATAAAATCAAAGCATAAAGTTTTTACTTCACATCAAAGGAGCGTTGAAATCTATGCGCATTGACCGTGTAAAACTGATTGCTGAAATGGCCCGGCTGGATATGAGCGTTGCAAGTCTATCCAAAAAGGCCGCTGTTTCTCGTTCTACCGTGACGGCTTTGCGAGGCGGAAAAAGTTGCAATGCAAATTCTGTTCGCCGCGTTGCTGCTGCCTTGGGCATGACAGTAGAAAGTCTGCTAGAAGATAGAAAGGAGAGCTGACGCATGGGCGACACTATCCGTTATCCCAACATGGGAACAGTCAAAAAAGCTGCCGAAATTTACGGCCTATCCCCGGTCTACATCCGCCGACTGTGCAAAGAGGGCAAAATCAGATATGTGAACGCCGGGCATATGTGGCTTGTGAATCTGGACAGCCTAGCCCGGTACTTTGAGCAGGGCGACCCGGTCCCGGCGGAGCCCGGCCAGACCGCCCACGGAATCCGGCAGCAGTGGGGGTAAGCTATGACAGACGAAAAGAAAGCCCCTTGGTTCAAGTTCTGGATGCGGAATAAGAACAACTTTGATGCAATGACCGATGAACAAGCCGGAAAAACCTTAAAAGCCCTTTTGAATTACTATGACACAGGGGAAGAACCTCAAAATCTTGGCCCATGGGAAAATGCCACTTTCAATAATATGCGTCAAGAGCTTGACGAGTGTACGAAAAGCTATCAAGCGCGGGTAGAAAGAAATCGCACTAATGGCGAAAAAGGCGGCAGACCACCCAAAGAAAACCAAGTGGGTTCTTTTCAAAACCCAGTCGGTTATACACAGAAACCCACTGGGTTTTCTGAAACCACCCAAGACGCCGGAACAGAGGTTCTAAAGCAGAATTTTAGAAAACAAACGCGTTCTATCGTTTAGAATTAAAAAAGGAAAAAACCACTGGGTTTTATTTCAAACCGACTGGGGCGGAAGAAAGAAGAAAGAGGAGAAAAGAAAGAAGATAGATGACAGAAGAAAGAAACTCGGCTCTGTAACGTGTGCAATAAAACCCGTTATGCAGGAGTTGTACAAAAGTTATACAACTGTTTCATATCAGAAAGGAAACGACAATGGCGGACAGCAAGAAGAATGTGTTTTTTATTGGCGGCTATTCCTACGCTGTTGACAAGTCAACTCCTCTGTGTAGGCATGAAGATTTTTTTCGCAGCGCAACTCTATATCAAAGCCAGAATGGTAGATTTTTCGTAGTAGAAAATGATGCTGCGGACACGACTACTGTAAAAGTCCTTTCAAAGTCTGATGCGAAAACTTTCATGGATGAACACCCCGCCGGGATTTTCACTGAAAACTATATCCGTGTCTTTGGACAGCCCAAACAAGGATAGTCCATAGTATACCAAGAGTGTACCAAAAGTACACCGATTCCGGTAGACAGAAAGGGATTGTTACCTTGACACCAAACACTGTGGACGCACTTACCAATGAAGAACAGGTGAAAAAGATTCAGGCTCTCGAGCGTGGGGCAGCAGAATCAACGCGGCTTATAGAAAACCTGTGGGTCCAGAACTGTGGGCTTATAAAAACAATCGTCCACAATGTAACAGGGCTGAACGCAGGCGAGCCCGGGTTTGATGATATGGAACAGCAATCTTTCTTTGGTTTTCATGCTGCTATTTATACATACGACCCAGCGGCAGACATAAAATTTTCAACGTATGTCGCAAAACGCATAAAGTGGGAGATATGCCGGTACTATGAGCGCAACGGCTATACAATTCGCATTCCGGCCTTTATGAAGCGTCGTTTTCGTGAATGCCTGAAAAAGCAGCAGCAACTAGAAAGCGAGCTCGGCCGGAAAGTGAGTATAGAAGTCGTACTCCATGAGCTTGGGCTGTCCGATTCCGTTATAGCCGGGACTATGGCAGCCTTTCACCGTATGAAAACAACTAGCATCGACGCTGAAATAGAGTGCAGCGGCGAAGATTCAGACGCTTCTTTGTTGGATTTCTTGAGCAGTGATACCGAGATGGAAAATACTGTCATATCTCAAGAATGGCACAAAGAGCTACACCGAATTTTGTTTGAAGCCCTCGCCGATATTCCCGACGAACAGCGTTCCCTTATCGTACGGCATTACTTTAACGGTCGGACCTTTCGGCAGTTGGCAGAAGAATACCATATCACCCCTCAAACATTGTACAACTGGAAAGAAGCCGCGTTTTGCTCTATTCGCACCGGTAAATACGGAAAGGCTCTTGCGGAATTTTCTTCCAACGAGAGCGGGAAAAGACGGGCAGATTCTCTTATAAAACAAGACCTGAATGCCTTAAAACAGCTTGAGTTGTCGAATAAGGAAAAGGAGCTTTTAGCATTATGACAGATTACGAAAGGCGCAAGGAATGGTTTACAGAAGCCCTTGAAAACTACCATACTATACCGGCTGCCGATTGGAAACGGCTGTTTATTGACCGTGTTCTTGAAACAAGCCGAAATACTGCCCACAACGAACAGGAAAAACGGTATCATAATTTAATCATCCTACGGTATATCGCCGCTGAAAGGCTATCTACACAGAAAATCTGCAAAACACTTCACATAAACAGGGACCGCCCAAATTATGACACCATTACCGCACACGCAATCGACAGATTGCTAGTGCTGGCGTTTGGGGTGGACGGTATAAACTGGAATGATACGAACATCTGAACAAAAAACGCCGACCGTTTTAGGCTGCCGACGTGTTAAAAGCCGGGAATGGTGAAAATTCACTCCCGGCTTTTTATTATAAGCATTCAGTCTTTTGCCCGGCCTCAAATGCGGATTTTTCCCTAAGATATGCTACATGACCCGCTGCACGGTCGATAGCGTTCCTTAATTCGCTGTTATCAATCCGCTTGAGCAATGCCGATAGAGCATCTTCTGCCGTTGCAATGTCGGGTGCTTCTGTCAGATTCTCGATATAATCATCATAAGTACACATTTTACATCACCTTTCAAAATATCCCCGGCGGGCTTTCTCTGCGCCGCCGGGTCAGAGGTTCAATTCAGACGCTCAGGGGCTTCACTTGGGATGCCCCAAAGAACGACGCGCGGTAGGTCTGGCCGTCGCCCTTGCTGCTGTGGATGAGAATCACTTGGAACAGAGCCTTTGCACCGTGCAGGACTTCAAATCCGGCGGTTTTCCATCCTGTCCATGTGTTCACCGGCTCGGCCACGCCCGCGCCCTGCTGGGCCTCGTGGATGCGCTGGGCGTTGATGGGTTCGGCCTTTGCGCTGTTCCATGCTCTGTGCAGGCACTCGGCAAAAGCGGCCTTGCCTTTCCGGTACAGCTTCCATGCCTTGTGCATAATTTCAGAAAGATTGTACTTCATATGATGACCTCGCTTTACATTGCGGGTCAGCTCCTGTATAATGGGCCTGACCCTGTTGTTGGGTTTAGCTCGGTGTCGTAGTTGGTAGCTCTCACCGGGTCATTTTTCATATACAGCGGTGGGAGTGGGTTACTGTCTTAGCTGGCGTTCTGCTCTTGCGCTCCCGGTACATCCTTCGCCCCTTGCCTTCCGGTCAGGCTCCCTTGCTGTGATTCTATTATAGTACTGTTTACCGTACAAGTCTATTGACGAATTCAACAAGGTTTACAGTGTATTTCTGTATATATTTGTACTGTAAACCGTTCCGATTTTGTGATATACTATTTACAGAACAGGAGGGAAAGCAATGGTTACTGAGGCAAGGAAAAGAGCAAATGCTAAATGGGACAAAGAAAACATGGTCGTTCTGGCCTGCAAGGTCAAGCGAGAGACGGCGGAACAGTTCAAGGCCGCTTGTGCTGCACAGGGGACAACGTCCAACGCGGTTTTGCAGCAGGCTGTGAAAGCCTTTTTAGACAAACGCCCCGCGCTGGAACAGTCCCACGCCGCCGGGAATGCCCCGGACGATGATACAGCGGCCCGGCGGGCCGCGCTGCTGGAAAGTATCAAAGGGCTGTAAGGCTGGGAAGGATGTTGAACGATGCCAGACCACGCCAAACAGGTAGGCATACTGCGCCAGCGCGTCATTGACCTGCTGGGGCTGTCCATGACAGAGGGGCAGAGTATTCTACTCGGTGAATCTAATATAGCCCACATGGTCAGCCGTCACCCGGCGGATTTTGCCCTTTATGGGGAGTATATCCCGCTGATTCTGGCCGCGCCGGACTATGTGGCCCTGAATGCAAAGGACGGCTCTATTGAGTATGTCAAGGAAGTGCAGGTTAACAGCGTCTTTGTCAAGGTCGCTGTCCGGGTCTCCGCGCGGGGTCAGCTCTTTGCCCGGTCGGTCTATCGCCTGAACACAAACCGCGTTCTGAACTTCATTGAAAAAGGCACATTGAAGCAATACTAAACGAACCAACACGAATTGACATTTTCTCGTGTTCTGGTATAATAGAATTGCAAAGAGAACCAGAGGACGGAACAGGCAGCCGTCACCCATCGTTAGGAGATGCGGGAAGCGTCACCCCGCCTGATTCTCGAACAGAAAGAGGCCGTTGCAGAGATGCAGCGGCCTTTTGCTTTTAGAATATTTCCGCACCGGAAATGCGCTGGTTTGGTGTCATTATGGTTTTTTTGTACCTTTTCCGGGTCGGAAATCGCTCGAATGGCTGTTTTCTGTGGAAGATATTCCAGTTTTGGCGACATTCTCGCTCATTTCCAAGATGACAAGATTTCATCGAATGTTCTGCCTTGCGAAATGCTGCTCCATCTGTCCATATTCCGCCGAGAAAACCCGGTGCAAGATACGCATCCCATGGCACAGGGCGGCACTCCATGGCATCAGATGCAAAGAGATTCCGCATTGTTCCCACTGGGCGTAAGGATTCCCATTCATCAATGCTGCATTCCAGCGCACAGCCGCCCACATTTGCCCCTCTTGAAATATAGCCCTCTCCATGGTTTAATGCAGGCACACAGAGAACGACACACATCGACCAGAAGGAAAAGAGGTGCATTGCTTGAACAATACAATCTGCTACCCGAACATGGGCACCGTAAAACAGGCCGCTGAAATTTACGGACTGTCACCCCACTATATCCGGCGGCTTTGCAAGACTGGTAAAGTCCGGTATGTGAACGCCGGGCGCGGCTGGCTTGTGAATCTGGACAGCCTAGCCCGGTACTTTGAGCAGGGCGACCCGGCCCCGGCAGAGCAAGGCCAGACCGCCCACGGCATCCGGCAGATTGGATGATGGACACACCCGGGAGCACACCGAGAACGTACACCCCGCCCGGCGGCGAGGTGTAACACACTAGACTTTCACGGAAAGTCGTGTGCTCTTGCAGAGGGCCTAGCGCTTGCAAGCAGGGCAGACGTTTATACAAACGCTGCTCTTGCAAGCAATGGCCCTGTACATACACGGCCCCTTGCGTTGCAAGGACTTGTTGGGAAGAATCCCAAACCCACATAGCCGCCCCGCTCTGGCAGCGCCGCAGCACGCACCCGGCCCGCGCTCTAGTGCACGCAGCCAACGCACCCCGCCGGGGGAGATCATACCCAGATCAGCAGAACGCCCAGCACACCACCACGCCCACGATTAGACCGCCCACGCACCAGCAGGCAGACCGGTATACGCTGCACTCGTCCTTGTGATGGGGAAGCCCCCGGCGGACACCATCCGGCACGCGCAGCAGCCACACCCAGACCGCCCGCAAATTTCGCAGCCTGAACCGCCCCGCCCACGCCGCCGGGCATCGGAAGCAAGGCACAGTATAAGGCACACGGCAAGGCATTTTTTCAAGAGTAAGGCACAAATAAGGCGCATTCTGGCTATTTTGCACCCCTTATAAAACAGAAAAACCCACGACTTGCACCGCATTTTCAACGGTCGGTCGTGGGTTTTTCTTTGGTGCGCTCGAGGGAACTCGAATCCCTGGCCCTCTGATTAAAAGTCAGATGCTCTACCGGCTGAGCTA
>CAKVHQ010000026.1 GCA_934749845.1 uncultured Clostridia bacterium | reverse complement strand
TCTGAAAGTGGTGTAAAAGCAGGCGCCTTTTTGCGAACCGGTTCGTCCGGCAGTTTACACGCACCAGAGCAGTGTGCTTCAAAATCAAGGCAGTTATAAACACGTGCGCCGCAGAATGCACAGGTGCGGATGGAATAGACAAACCCTTTATAGTCAGGATTATAAAAATGCTGGTATAAATCTTTATCATAGGAGTGCATCCCATTCCGGCGGACATCCTGACACCATTCTGAAAAATCCTGTGCAGCATAATAAGCGGCGGAAGAAGAAAGATTGAAGAACTGTCCTACTTCATTTACAGATTTCAGATGAGCATAATACATGGCAATGCGCGGAGCCAGAATATTACTTGCAAAATAATTGGCTTCATCTTCATTGGAAGGAAGATCATTTCTGTGTCTTAAAAGATGATGTCCAAGTTCATGCATCAGCGAAAAACGAATCCGGTTGGCTGATTTCTGGCTGTTGTAAGCAATTAAGTTCAGACTGTTTATACAAAATGCATCCTGAGAATAGGAAATACATAGATTGTAGAGCTCCGGCTTCTTCTTTTGGAGCTCAAGATAGGAATAAACACGAAAACCATACTGCTTCAAAATAGCAAAGCAGTCAATCGGAAAGGAATGGATATTGCAGGTAATCAGCGCATTAGCTGCCACTTTACGAATCTGGTTACAATCCAAAGCAAAGCCTCCTATAAGTCGATTTCAGATAACAGCTGAATGAGTTTCATCTTCTGCGCCGCAGAAAAACCATGACTGCCACGGGCAATCATCTGTTCAATATCTTCATATGATGGCTCTGTGTTATCGGATGTTACTGTAACTGAAGAGCCGAGAAGATAATTCATATCTACGTTGAAAAGCTTCGCAATCTTTTCAAGTGTCTCTAGATCTGGTTCGCGGTTCCCTGTTTCATACATACTGACAGCGCTTCGGGAAATGCCGAGCAGATCCGCCATCTGTCCCTGCGTGTAATGATTCTGTATTCTCAAATTCTTAAATATATTATGAAAATCACCCATTTTGTTACCTCCATATATGACTATAATAGCACGAAATGTGACAAAAGTAAAATGATATACGACACGTTTTGTGAATAAAAGGATTGACACATGACTTCTATGGCTGTATAACAAAAGTAAGGACACAAAACGTGACAAAAATATAAAATCGACACAGAATGTGAGGTAATATGGATGAGAAGAATAAGAGTGAGAAATATTTCATGGAAAGATTATGGGATTTCCGTACAGACACAAAGAGAACTCAAAGAATTTTGCTTTTTGTATGATGAGAAAAAGAAGCGGGGGAACAGCCAGGATCTGGCAGACTGCAAAATGATCGAAGAAGCGGCAAGGGAAAGCAGTGAAGAACTGGCACCGTATCTTTTGAAAAGTGTTACGGATGATTTAAGCTATGAGTATCTGGAATTTGATGATACGCTGGGACGTATTCCGGTTGGAAAGACAGATTTTTATGGATACAGAAGAAAATTCTATGATTGTCTTTTGAAAAAAAGGATATAAAAAGTGGGGACAAATCGGGGACAGCAAGAACGTACGTTTGATATACAATAACATCGAACGATACAGATACAGGACAGAGAAAGATATCTGATACGCGCGCTTTCTGACTGTGATGCTATTGTTCAGATACAAATCAGAACAAATCAGAAGGAGAAGACTATGAAAGAAAAAGTATTACAGGAAATTACAGAAAAACGTGACCGATATACAAAGCATTTCATGCTGCCTGAAAAAGGAACTGCCGCAGCGGTCTATCCGGAACCGGTTCATTATGAGACGGAAAGTGGATGGGAAGAAATTGATAACCGGCTGGAAGCAGTATCAAAGGATGGAAAAGAGTGCTACCAGAATAAGGCATCTGACTTACAGGTATGTTTTGCAAAGCAGACCGGAGAGAATACGCTTGTAAGCATGGAAAAAGATGGGAAAAAAGTTTCATGGACAATGGAAGAAAATGTGGTATTGGCAAGAAGCGCAAGGCAGGCAAGAACAGGAAAAAGCAGTTTCAGGATTTTAACCGAAGAGGAATTCCCGAAAGGCCCAGAAGAACTCTATGAGGAGACATGGAGAAAGGATATTCCGGAGGATGAGCCGGCAGAGGGTTCAGGTGACGAGACGGGGGATGAAGTTACCATCCTTCCACCGGCTTCAGAAGACACTCCGGCAGACGGAGGCAGTGAGGATATGCTGGAAGTCAAAGAGATCCAGCAGAAGATGGGGATAAAGCATCTGACAAGTGAAGGAATGTATGAAGAAATTCTTCCGGGCGTGGATCTGCATTATACCATTCAGAGTCAGCACTTAAAAGAAAATATCCGTCTGAAAACGGCACAGGCTGCAGAGCAGGAGCTGATCTTCCATCTTAGATATACAGATATGGAAATGAAGAAGGAAGAAGACGGCAGTCTGGGACTTTACAGTGAGGATCAGAGAATCTTCTGGTTTGACAAGCCATATATGTATGATGCAAAAGGATGTGTATCACAGAATGTGGAACTGGTTATGGAAACAGAAGAGGGAGGATGCACAGTTACTGTCAGTGCAGAGAAAGAATGGCTGCTTGCCGAGGACAGAAGCTATCCGGTTATTATTGATCCGATGACAGAAACCAGTAAAACAAAAACCAATATCGAGGATACCTACATTTTTACAGGCGGAACGGATTCTTCGGCTGACCCGAGTAGTGTTTATGCATATGGATCTTTTGTGGCAGGGAAGTCAACTGCACTTGGAAACTGCAGGTCATTGCTCCGATTCCGAAATCTGCCGGATATCGGAAAAGGTTCCATCCTGTATGCAGCGACCATGTATCTCTGGCAGTATGAGTATTCCAGTTATGGAATCGCAAAACTTCCGCTTGTTGCAAATGAGATCCTGAATAACTGGACAGAAAAGGATGTGCGCTGGCACAATCAGCCATCTGTATCAGGAAATGTACTGGATTATAAAGAAGTGAAACAGGTACAGAACGGCAATACGATTACGATCACGCCGATCGGGTTTGACGTGACTCGACTGGTAAGACAGTGGTACAATACGGGAAATAATTATGGAATCATGCTGCGCGGTATGTATGAAAATGAAAGCGATCTTACAAAGACAGCGTTTGCCAGATTTTATGCATCGGATTATCCAAAGATTTCAACAGATCAGTTTCCGAGCGGAGTCTTTTATTATCGAAATGTAAACGGACTGGAGGATTATCAGAGCTACCATGAGCAGTCTGCAGGACGTGCGGGAAATGGACATACCAATGACTTTACCGGCAATCAGGTATGGATCCATGAGGATGCAGTGACAACCGGCGGAGCCATGCAGGCAGAGATCAGTCATGTTTATAATTCCAGCGAAGCCGGAACGAATCTCGGACAGGGATACGGATGGAGACTGAGCTGTGTGCAGCGTCTGGACACAACCGGAATCAAAGAATATCCTTATGTATACACAGATGAAGACGGCACAAAACATTATTTCTATAAAGACACAAATGATGGCAATAAGTTAAAAGATGAAGACGGACTTGGACTTGTGATTACGGTAGAATCCGGGTATGACGACAGCTATGCGAGAACCATGGAAACAAAAGACAGGGTACGGTACTGCTTTGGAAAAGACGGTTATCTGAGATTTGTCAGAGATCTGGATGAAAATCAGATCAAATATGTATATCAGACCGTTTCCGGAAAACAGGTGATCAGCTATGTGGAGGATTCCAGTGGAGCAAGACTGGAGATCCAGTATGAGACAGCAGGAAATACGGTACGGGTATCCGCAGTAAAAGATATGGCAGGTCGCCTTACAAAGTATGCATATGACAGTGCGGGCAATCTGACATCCATTACTTATCCGGATGAAAGGACAAGCAGCTTCGGATACGATGCAAGCCACCGTTTAACCAGTGTGACGAACCCGGATGGATATGGTCTTAAGTATGAGTATAAGAACGACTTCCGTGTACCAAGGGTTAGCCGGATCGCGGAATATGGTTCCGGCAATAAAGCAGGACAGGAGATGAAAGTATCCTACGCGAACGGGAATACTACTGTATTTGAGACCCCGGGACTGGACGGAGAGATTGCACAGACCGGAGATAACCGGAAAATCACCTATCATTTTGATAACATGGGGCGCCCGACCGATGTTATGGATCAGGATGGCTGTGCGAATAATTATACTTATTACACATCCGGAAGCAAGAACCATAAGCTGGACAAAGAAGGAAAGGTTCAGAAGACAGTCTGTCATTTGCTGAAGAATCCATTATTTGACAGTGCTTACGGGGATGGAAACTGGTATCAGAAAAATCTGACGAACGGAACCAGAAGCAGTATTGCAAAAGCGGAGGGATATGCAGGAACCAAAAGTGCAAAACTGACCAAAACAGGAGCAGAATCTGAAAAAGGAATCTGTCAGGATGTAACGCTTGAGACGGGAACTTATACCTTTTCCGCATATCTGAAAACAGAGAATGCCGAAAACAGCAGGGCTGGTCTGATGATCCTCATGCCGGATGGAAGCAGAGCAGAAGAAGCTTCTGTAATCTCCGGGACGACAGATCCGGAAATGGAGAACGGATGGGAACGCCATCAGCTGCAGTTTACCTTAGCGGCAGTAGGAAGTGTTACGGTATGTGCCGGTATCACTGAGGGAACAGGAACCCTCTATGTCAGCGGAGCGCAGCTGGAAACAGGAAACGCTGCAAACAAGCTGAACCTGATCACAAATCCGGGATTCGAACTGGGCAGCACAAGTCAGCCGGACTGCTGGAATTATGCAGGAGATGTAACCGGATCCAGAGTTGCCGGTGTGACGGGAAAAGGAAGGTGCGCAACGATCTCCGGACGATGGGACAAGAGCTTATATTGCAGCCAGACGGTCCATGTCAGTGGGAAAAAAGATGAAGTCTACAGTGTGAGCAGCTGGGTAAAAGGATGCGGTATTCCGGGAAAGAAGTTCTCATTGTCAGTAAAAGTAACCGGCACATCCGGAAAAGAAAAATGGCATCATTTTAACTGCAATCCGAACATTCTTGACTGGCAGTTTGTCAGCGGCGTATTCTGTACCGAAGAGGCTTATAAAGAGATCCAGGTATATCTGTATTACGATAACCAGATGAATAAAGTGTACTATGATGGCGTGCAGCTGATACGCGATGACGGGGAAAGCTATGTATACGATGGAGAAGGTAACCTGTCGGGCGCAAAGGATGCAGCAGAGAAATCCGGTTTCAGTTACAACAAACGAGGAAATCTAACCCGGCTTGGAGAAATAGATGGGACAGCTTTTGAGTACGGTTATGATGACAAAAATCATCTCAAACTGGCTGCCAATTCAGAAGGTGTCAGATATTCTTTTGAATACAATACAAAGAGAGTCCCGGTAACAGAGATCACAGAAGGAGAGTTGTATTACCTGCGGGAAAAGAGCTCCGGCAACTATATGGATGTGCGGGACGGAAGGACATCCTCCAGGACAACCGTTCAGCTGTTTGCCTTTAACGGTACGGTATCCCAGAGATGGAGAATTACCAAGGCAGAAGAAGGATGCTGGAATCTGGAACCGCAGAATGCGCCGGACATGCGGTTAGATCTGAAAGATGCATCGACAGCAGACGGAGCTGCGATCCAGATCTTTGCCGACAATGGAACCGATGCACAGAAATGGAGGATGCAGAAGAACAGTGACGGCACCTGGAAAATCCTGAATAAACTGACGGGGACACAGAAATGCATTGCAAACGAAAAGAAGAGTACGGCATCCGGAGAAGCACTGAAACATATAACTGTATCCGATAGCCATGGAGGTCAGAGCTGGTATCTCGAAAAGGTGGCAGACGAAGGTCAGCCGGTCCATATGCGTGTAGAAGGCGGCAGACATCTGGGGGCAGTTACTTCCGAGAGAATCTATTATATCCGTGAAAAAATATCCGGAAACTATCTGGACGTACAGAATGGTGGAACCGATTCCGGATCTGTTATTCAGTTGTTCCCGTTCAATGGAACTAAGGCACAGCAGTGGAAGGTGACAGCCTGCGATGACGGATACTTCAAACTGCAGCCGCAGAATGCCCCGGCAATGTGTCTGGATGTGAAAAATGCAAATACGGCAGAAGGAACGGTGATCCAGATATTCGCTGACAATGGAACCGATGCACAGAGATGGAAACTTCAGCCAAAAAGTGACGGAAGTTATCAGATCAGTGAGAAATTCACATCGGATAAAAAGGGTCTGACCAATGAGAAAAAGAGCTCCGAAGCTAAGACTCCGGTGACAAGCTGTACATTGGCAGAGGACAATCCGGGACAGCGCTGGTACTTTGAACCGGCAGATGAAGGAACCATCTCAGATGCCCCGGCAGATGGGCTGGTAGTAAGTGTACGAGTGCGCCATTCCGGTCAGTATATAGATGTTCATAATTATGGAACGGTGGAAGGCAACCGGGTAAACCAGTATTATAAGAACTGTAAAACGAATCAGATGTTCCGACTCAAAAAGAGAGAAGAGAAGTATTATACGATGGAGCCGCTTCACGCACCTGGAATGGTTCTGGCAAGAGCCACTTCCGCAGACACCCTGATCCTCCAGAAATATTCAGCAGGTGCGGCAAACCAGCTGTTTGGTTTTACGGAGATCGAAGAAGGAAAAGGAACCGGATATCTTGTAATCTGTAAAGCAGGAGAAAAAGAACTGACAGTAAAAGGACAGTCCTATGCAGCGGGAACAGAACTGGTATTTTCTGACCATTCCGGCACACCGACCCATAAATGGTGGATCCTGGAAAGCTACAGTGACCGCATGGAATCTTCGATGGAATATACTTCCGATGGAAGACAGGTCAAAAAGATCACGGATGGAAGAGGATACAGCAATACCTATGCCTATGATGAAAAGAATCGTCTGCTGACTTCGGTTACGGATGCGGAAGGATATACGACCACCTATGATTATAACAAAAATACAGATCAGCTGATCCGTGTAAGGAAGAATGCAGATGGAAAAGATTATGTGCTTCAGTACACCTACGAACAGGATAAGATCAAAACGATCACACGAAATGGCGTCACTTATGGCTATGCTTATGATGCGTATGGAAACCAGACCGGTGTTACTTTGAATGGAAAGATCCTAAAAGAAGTAACTTACCGAAATAAAAACGGGCTGGAAGACCGGCTGACCTTTGCAACAGGAGAAACGCTCTGCAATGTCTACGATGCGGAAGAACGCCTGACCGGGCAGTATCTGATCCATAAAGACGGTACAGAAGAAAAGCTTTTCACCAATGTGTATGATCATTATGGAAATATTGCAGTCCACAAAGATGAACGGACACAGCTGGAAACCCGCTATCAGTATGACCTGATCGGAAGACTTCTGGAAAGCAGATCCACTGATGGATTGAAGGTGAAAGTCGCCTATGATGACAAGAACCGGGTGGCACAGAAGCAGTACCGTGTGGACGGAACCGGACATCAGACGAAGTATCTCTACGGTGAAGTGTCAAAACAGCAGAAGCCGGGACTTGGATATGGCATGCAGATAGACGGAAAGAACTGTATCGAGTATGCATATGACCTGCTGGGACGATGCAAGAAGAAAACACAGATCTATCCGTCCGGCAAAAAGAAGGAGATCACATATACTTATGTGCAGGGAATAAAAGAAGGAACCACAACGGCACTGGTAGGAACGATCACGGAAAATGGAAAAGAGACTGCTTATAAATATGACGGACGAGGCAACATTCTGGAAATCTGTACAAAAGCACTGGATACAGGAAAAGTAACGGATCATATGCTCTATACTTACAATGGAATGAATCAGGTGATCCGGGAAGAAGATGCAGTCAGAGGAACCACTTATACCTATACGTATGATCTGGGAGGAAATCTTCTGGAAAACAAGAAATATTATCTGGTTAATGGAGTGGAAGAGCTGAGAGGCACGGATACCTATACCTACAGCTCAGGCTGGAAAGATCAGTTGACCTCTTTCAATGGAAAGGCTATAACCTATGATGCGATGGGAAATCCACTTTCCTATATGGGAATGAACCTGGCCTGGGAAAAGGGACGGCAGTTAAAAACTCTGAAGAAGAGCGGAACACTCAGCCAGTATGTCTATGACAATGACGGAAGAAGAATCCAAAAAATCGTCGGAGACAAGGTAATCCGCTTCTATCTGGATGGGGATAAGATCATAGCCCAGAAAGAAGAAGGCGGAGAGAGAATGGACTTCCTGTATGATGAGAAAGGAACACCGTTTGCCTTTGAGTATCAGGGAAAAATGTACTTCTACCAGACCAATCTTCAGGGAGACATCATCGGGATTGTTGACAGTAAAGGAAGTCAGGTTGTAGTATATAGATATGATGCATGGGGAGAAGTTCTGGTGTCATCAGATGCTTCCGGATTCGGTCTTTCCCAGATCAATCCGCTGAGGTACAGAGGCTACTATTACGATCAGGAGACGGGACTGTACTATTTGCAGACAAGATACTAC
>CAKVHQ010000025.1 GCA_934749845.1 uncultured Clostridia bacterium | reverse complement strand
TTGGGAAATTTAGACTATAAAATGGCAATAATAACGACAAAAACCCCGTACTGACTTTAATCCGTCAGTACGGGGTTTAATGTTAATATGGTGTTTTTGTGAGCCACAAGATATTACTTTTTACTCACAAACCACTCGATACACACGATAAAGGGTACCGAGCAGAATCTTATCAAAATCTTATCAACGGGCTCTTTGAAACCCTTGATATTACTGGGTTTTCAGACTTTTTCAATTTATTCCCACTCGCTCCCGAAAACCACCTCTTAAACAATTCTGTATAGGTGATTTGACACGAGTTATTTTAGTTATCTGAAATATCCATAAAATATGGACTCTCCAAACTTCTGTTGTCATTTTGTTGTCAGTTATAACGATTTTTTTATTTTATATGTCGGCGTACTATCTTTATGATCAATGGCTTCTTTTATATCTGCGTTTGGGTATTTAACAAAGTCATCCCAGTCAACAACATATATGTACCCATTATCAATGTTTTCTTTTAATATAGGAAAAAGGTTGTCTTTCTTGTAATAATCATATGTACCATTTTTGTTAGGAAGAATTACTGCAAGAATTGCATTATTATGACTTGTTCTATCGCTTCGAGTAGTTTCTCTTAATGAGTAGCTAATCTCCCAAGGAATCCATTGCGATTTCTGCCGTCTTCCAGCTTCTTTCATGTTTGGAGATATAAGTACTATCGTAACAGTACTGTCATAAATTTTATCCTTTAAATGTGCCCAAATAGCATCCTCTGACCACGAAGATATATCTTCGTCGCTTTTTTCCCCTTTATATATGTCATCGTCTGATAAAATGTTGTCCTTTATATAGTTAACATAATCACAAGGCCAAGTCAGTTGGGTTACATTCGGTATTTTTTTCACATCATTATCTTTGTATTTATAAGAGACAAATATTTTCCTTCCCAATTTTACAGTTCTCCTTTTATCTTTTTTTAAACCAGTCAGCCAGAGGAGTGATATACTTTACATCACATTCCTGACTACAAACATAATAGCCACGAGCAATTGGCTGTCCGTCTTTATATTTTTCTGAGCCATCATAGTAAGCTATATAAGGATATATGCCCATATATTCAGAACCTTTATATTCTCTATCATATGCGCCTTCAGGCTTCATAGGAAATAAAGCCATATGCTTTTTAAATTTTTGAGAATCGCCATATCCCAGCTCCCAATTGCACCATTTTGATTCAATCGCCCCATTTGTGGCGAGAAGAATAAATTTATCACACTGCTTTATTCGCTCTTTTATATTGAGAGCAGTTGTTGCCGAAGTTACTTTAGGCATTGTAGGATCCTGACTATCAATGTAAACCTTAACCCCATATTTTTGTTGAAGAAATCCCAACACACCTTTCAAATCTTCAAGATCATCGTGTTTATGTGAAATAAAAACAGTTGTTTTACGCTGCTCGTATTGAGAGAAACCCAAAATAGGTGATCTAGATTCATTTAAACTTACCCGTGAATAATCACGAAATGCACCTTGCTCAAAAATATTTTTCATCTTTTATGATTCTCCTTATCAGATGATATTAGTCCACTTTAATATAAACACAACAATCAAAATGAGCAACATTAACGGATAAAATAGATATATACTTGGAGATTTAATACAGTCCCAAGTACGAGCTTTTGCACTAAGAATTTCTAAAGGATCATTAGTAAGCTTCATAGAAAAATCTATGGCGTGTTGATCTAAACGCACTTGGTCAAATAAAAATCTAAATTTTCTTTCTAATTTGAGATAATATATATCCAAAACCGCAAAAGCTAGTACAGGCAAAAACGAAAGTCCTAAAATCCACACATTAGTTGTAGAATATGATATTGCAGAAATTCCCGCAACAATTGTGGCAGCAAATCCTTTAAAGATTGCGGATATCGTGGACATTCTGCAAATGGGTTCTTGCAACATCTGCAAATATTCTTTTTTTCCATCTTGCATAGATTTGTCCTCCTTTACTATTTATTTAAAACCTTTATAGCTTCCAAACCCAAGCATATAAGCAGCCATTGCAATCGCCAAATCTTCTGATTCAACATTCTGTTCGCTCGCCATAGCTCTCAGCTCGTCAATAACTGTATCGTGTGGCACAATCGTACCTTCCAACTCTTTAACCGCCTTTTCAATAACGGACGGCAATATCATACACATCTGATAAAAAGCATCGTCCTGTCCTGTTACTAAGGCGTAGAATTGATCAAGACTTACCCTGCGGATAAGTTTATGACCAACCTTTTTCTTATCAACTGTCGTTTCCCATTTGATATTCTGAGAGCGCTGTGCAATCGCTTCTACCAAAAAACAAGCACAGTCATCGTCATTTAACAACTGATTCTGCATTTTGATAAAGGTTTTACCCGCTGAAGCAGAATTCATTGTATTATGTTTGTTTTTCATTTCAACATAAACGGTATGTACATTCCCTGCGTCAGGAATAGGAATACCATCAGCATTTTCATAAATTACATCCCAACCACCTTCTTCACCGTTCGGTGGAACATGACAGTTTTTAATATATTGGAAAATACGCTGATGAAAATATCCAATATCGTTGTTGTTGGACTTGTCCCTTTGACGGAAAATTTCGTTACTTACAATTTCTTCCCAAGAAGATTGATATACTGTCTTGTCAAAAATCAATTTAATCGGATCAATGATATTTTTATTAAAGCGCTTTAAATCAAATGATTCAAGCTTCTCTCCGTATTTTTCAATCGTTGCTTTGACGTGATTTGAAAAATCTTCTTCGCTTATAAAAGTTAAATCCCACATCATAAACTCTCCAATGCTTCTCTTATTTTTACTGCAATTTCATACGCTAAATTAACCGGTACAGCGTTTCCTACCTGTTTATATTGCTGTCCTACACTTCCGCAGAATTGCCAATCATCAGGAAAACTCTGACATCTTGCGTTTTCTCGGATTGTAAATGGACGAGGCTCCAATGGGTGACAGCGATCAGTCTGCTTTTGACTTGGAGAAGTTAGAACAGTAAGTGAAGGTTCATCTAAACTCAATCTTCTTAAAATACCCGTTCTGCCGCCTTCCATATACCAACAGCTTTTCATATATTCTTTCGCAATATCTTCGGGAATATCTCTCCAATAACCACCCGGAGGAACAAGTTCAAATATTTTGCGTTTATGATCGGAATATTGTGAACCTTCACTTTGCGGACAATCCAAAAGAATATCTCTCAGTACTGGTTTATACTTATGAGGAGCAGGAAAATCAAACTTAATTTTTTGGACTAAATCATTTCTAATTCCAATCGTAATTAAGCGCTCTCTTTTTTGAGCAACTCCGTAATCCCAAGCATTTAAGACCTGTTTTTGTATGGTATAGCCTTCGCTCTCAAAAATATCTGTAATTGTTTTGTATGTGCGCCCTTTATCGTGTGTCAACAAACCTCGCACATTTTCGAACAAAAACATTTTTGGCTGGAGCTGTTCCAAAAATTTTGCGTAATGATAAAACAATGTACCTCGTGCATCCTCCAAGCCTAATCTTTTTCCAGCATAGGAAAATGCTTGACAAGGCGCACCACCTGATAATAAATCAAGCTCTCCTTTTTTTATATTAAAATACTCCTCCAAATTTAAACAAGAAATATTGGCAATATCATCATTGATAACTCGCCAATTCGGACGATTACATTTTAATGTATCTGACGCAGCTTTATCAAATTCTATTAAGCCAATTGTATCAAATCCAGCTTCTTCAATTCCTAAAGCAAGTCCACCAGCACCTGCAAACAATTCAATAGTCATTGGCTTTTTCTCAACAACCTCTGTCGGCTCTTGAACAAACTCTACTACATCACCAATATTACAACTTAAAACTGCACAGATTTTCTCTATACTTTCAAATGACACTGTTTCATTTTTGCCCATTCGAGCCATCACATTAAAGCTAATACCGGCAGCTTCTTTCAATTCAGTACGATTCATATTTTTGTCTATCAGTAGCTTCCAAAGATTATTATAACAAACAGCCACCGTTAATACCTCCGCTATAACTATGGTTTAAAATACAATAATGGTTTATTATATTATAGCTTGTTTTGTTGTAAAAATCAAGTTATCTCACGATTTCGTTAGAAATTCTTTTTTTACTAACACGAACTGTAATTTACTCGATTGTTAACACTAATTATAAAAAATCGGGTGCAGCCATTTAGCTACACCCGAAACTTTTACGCATAAATTACTTCTGTATTCACAATCTCCGTTGCACGATTACAGATATTGTTCATCTTATGCACCCACAGCATTTGATTTTCAGCCTTAAGTTTTTCCGTTAAATTTTCTTTTTCCGCCAGTTGTTTTACCAACCGAGAAAATATATCTGTTGCCTGTTTATCAATATCGGCAAGGTAACTGTTCAGCTTGCAGGAAATCAGCAGATTGGTGTAAAAAGCTCTTTTATGCTCCTTAATATACCTCAAGTGTCTTTGTCCCCAAACACCTACTGGCTTCTGTTCTTCTTTGGGCAGTGAGAGGCAAGGGAGGTAATAATCTCCCTGCAGCTCGTACCATAATCCGTTCTTTTCGTCATAAATTTTCTTTTCCATCGTGTAGTCCTACCTTTCATCTTTGTAATTTCTAAAGCGTGAACCACGCTGTTTAGACTGTTTTTCCGACTTTGCTCTTTCGAGCAAATCGTCAATTTGCTTGTTACCGAACACCTTGCGGAGTAGCTTGTAATCCTTATTTTCCGCACGCAGATTTTCATTTTCGTGTGCTAATTTATCATTGATTTTTGTTAACTTTTCGTTTTCACGATACAGATTTCCGTTTGTAACATTCAAGCGGTGGTAACTGTCTAATGCTTGATAATAGCGGTAGAAAACTTCGCTGATTACTTCTTTGAATTTCTTTATCAGAGGTTCTACAAATTTCATTTTATATGACTTCGCTGACATTAGAGCAGGAGGTTCAGGCAACTGATATTCAGCGTCGGTATCAAGCCTTTGTTCCAGTTCTTCAATGACTTGTATGCCGTTATCGTAGTTCTGAATACGATTGCTGTACGCTTTGTACTCATCCTTTTTCTCGGCAAGTTTATCGTCGAGCAGCTCCACTTCTTTCTCTCGTTCTTGTTTCTTGTAATCAAGAACAGAGAGGTGCTTTTCGTGTGTCCCTTTATGTTCCCACTCAATTCCGTAGCGTTCCATTACAAATGCGAGAGCAGATTTTTCTGCGTTCACCCATTGATTCCACTCGGTATCTCCACGAGTTCCGCCCTTGAAACCTTGTGCGGCGAGGGCTTGTTTTAGACTAACTCTTGTATCAAGCCCACGCTTGCTGCCGGTTGTAAACGGTACAAAATCAATATGCAAATGGGGCGTTGCCTCATCCATATGCAGATGAGCAGAGAACACTTTTAGGTTGGGATTTCGCTCTTGAAATCCACGGTAATACTCATCTAAAACCTGCCGTGCAAGCTGTCCGTTTTCGCTTTCGGCGCTCATATTTTTCTTATCGCCAATTTGTAAAATCAGTTCGTGAAATGGCTTTTCCTGCTTTGAATTTCTAATTTTTTCATAATAGTTTTCTATTCTGCGGTCGGCTCTTGTCTGCTTTTCGTTGTATCTTTTTAGTGCGTCATCAAACAATTCGTGATAGGTTTTCTTTATCGGCTCGTTGCAGTAATCAATATTCAAATGCGTTCTGCTACCGTCAACATTTTCAGCCTTGAACTTTCGGCTGTTATGATTAACCGAGCCTTTACCCACCATTGCGCTTATCGTTCTTTGCATTTATATACCTCCAATCTCATAAACTTGCTCGTCCTCGGTTCTGTTACTCTTGTCAAGAGTAACGCAAAAGCACTTTTGACAGACAAGCCTATCAAAAATGCAACCTGCGAGCAGGTTTTGCGCTCTTTGAGAAGCAGGAGAAGCTTTTTGAAAAAAGCCACCTGCACCCTGCAAAAACTTTATTGCGTGACGGTCTGTGTCGATGGTGACGGTGTTTTTGATACCGCACCCACTCCCTAAAACATCGACACGACCGTCACACATCGTCACGCCTGCTCAAGATAGAGCCTAACTTTTCGCCCGTCGTGACAGCGTTTGTTCTCGTAGCGGATACCATACTCGTTATACAAACGCCCTGCGTTGATATTCAGCTTCATAGTTAAAGCATTCGGTTTCAAGTCAACCGCAAGCCATTCCGCTAACGCTGTCGGTGTTCCTTCCCAAGATGAATTATCGGCTGTGATTTTCTCAGCGATAAATTCAAGCAGGGGCTCGGGCGGTTCTTTCCAAAGCTCAGTTTCCAGCTGCTCCAAATTCCAAGCGAGTGTGTTTTCGTTTCGCTTGAGATGAAGTCTTTGGTCTTGCTGATCTCTGCCCGAAACTTCAAGCGTTGCCGTGATTCCTGTTCGCTTTTCTTTCTGAAGAAGAAAAGCTCCGTCGGCTGCACCGAGCAGTCCGTTTGTTCCCGAAATCATATCAAAGGTATCGTCTGCCTTTTGCTTTCGGGTGTGATGAACGAGCAGGAGGGTAATGCCGTAGCTGTCCGCAAACTTTTTAAGCCTTGTGATAATCTCATAATCGTTTGCGTAACTGTAATTATCGCCGCCAACTTCACGAACTTTTTGCAAGGTGTCTATGATAATCAGCTTTGTATCGGGGTGTTCCTGCATAAATCGTGTGAGCTGTTCGTCAAGTCCGTTGCCTAACTGACCTGCCGAAACAGAAAAGAATAGGTCTTCCGCTCCGTCCGTTCCGAACATTCGATACAGTCTTTCTTGTAATCTGCGGTAATCATCTTCAAGAGCAAGGTACAAAACCGTTCCTTTTCGGACGGTATAATTCCACAGCGGTGTGCCTGTGCTGATATGATAAGCGAGTTGTGCCATAAGGAAACTCTTGCCGAGCTTCGGTGCGCCGACAAAAAGGTATGTGCCGGGATAGAGCAAACCGTCGATTAATGGCGGTCTGCTCTGAAAAACGGTGTCGTATAACTCTGTCATCGACATTGTTTTGAGGTAGGAGGGGTCTAACATCTTTCTTAACTCTCGCTGCATTTTCTCAAGGCTATTGATATTTTCATCATTTTGGGGTATAATATTGTTACTACATTTTTGAAACGACTGCTCTGTATCTTCGCCAACAGATACACAAGGGGCGGTCATTTCTTTTTTATTCGTCATTTGCAACATCTCCTTTCAGTCCGTCCATTGTAACGGTTATCAGTTCGATAATATTCAATAAATCATCACTGACATTGTTTCCTGCTTCAATGCGCTGTAATTCTGCAAGCACATCTGCCATTTGATTTTTGAGGGCCTTATATACTCTCGGATTGCCCTGCACAACCACATCACGCTCCATACAGCGACGGTAACAGTATTCCTGTTTGGATAAACCTGAAAGAGCAACAGCACGATTTAACTCTGCTTGTTCTTCGGGCGATACCCTGAACCCTACCGTAATGTTTCTGAAACGGTTGTGCCTATCTACATTTTTTGCTGACATATTAAATTGCTTCCTTTCTGAAATTATTAAGCTTATCCGCCATATCGTCCTGCGTGGACGGAAACAGATGAGCGTAGTTATAGGTGATGTCAATGCTCTCGTGACCTACACGGTCTGCGATTGCCACCGCCGAATATCCCATATCAATTAACAGCGATATATGGCTGTGCCTTAAATCGTGAATACGGATACGCTTAACACCTGCTTGCTTTGAACCCCTATCCATTTCGTGGTGCAGATAGCTTTTTGTTACCTCAAAAATTCTGTCGTTCTTACCGACACCGTAAAGCTGTTTGAGATATTCCTGCATTTCATCTATAAGGAACTGCGGCATTTTGATAGTGCGATTACTCTTTGCTGTTTTCGGGTCAGTAATTACATCACACCTGCCGATACGCTGATATGATTTGTTTATAGTTACCGTTCCACGCTCAAAATCGAAATCAGCGGGAGTTAAGGCAAGCAATTCGCCCTCACGGACTCCGCACCAATAAAGCATTTCAAAAGCGTAAAATGATATGGGCTTGTCCATAATCGCAAAGGAAAATTTCTGATATTCTTCCTGCGTCCAAAAGAGCATTTCTCTGCCTTTCGCCTTGCCCATATTTCCGACCTTTGCGGCGGGATTTTCCCTAAGTCCGTAAAATTTAACGGCGTGGTTGAAAATTGCACTTAATTGATTGTGGAGCGTTTTAAGGTAAACAGGTGAGTACGGTTTGCCTTGCTTATCGGTAGCCTTAATCATTTCATTCTGCCAAGCTATAATATCCTTCGGGCGTATTTCACTGATTTTTCGCTGACCGAAATAAGGCAAGATTTTCGTCCTCATAATATGCTCTTTAGTGTGCCAAGTGTTTTCTTTTATGCGGTTTTTCATATCAACCGTATAAATATCTACAAAGCTCTCAAAGGTCATATCCAAATCTGCTTCAACCTTAATTTTCTGCTCTCGCTCCCAAGCGAGAGCTTCTCTTTTCGTCGAGAAACCTCGCTTTGTCGATTGGTGGACTTTACCTTGCCAATCGGTATAACGGTAATAGACTTTCCAAGTGTTTGTTTTTTCGTCTTTGTAAACTGACATTGTTTAATTTCTCTCTTTCTGTTTTTCGCCGTAACAGGCTCTTTCTAAAAAATACTGTTTGTTTATTCGACCTGAAATCGTGATAAATCCCTGCGCTTTCAGCTCGTCATTAAGCTTTTGGACTATTTTATAAGCGTAAGACTTGGAAACGCCCAACTCGTCCGCTACATCCTGAACTTTCATAAAAGTTGTACTCATAGCAATCCCTCCTTTCAATTTGATTTTTTTGAAATGTTTTTATTTAGTGTCGGAGAACTTTCTGACCGCATTCCGATTTGCCCGAGCGGATACACCATTACCGTGATGTATGACG
>CAKVHQ010000024.1 GCA_934749845.1 uncultured Clostridia bacterium | reverse complement strand
AACGGATATAAAATTCTTTCTTTTCAGACTTACAAAACTATATGCTTAATCCCCCTGGTTTATCGGATGAGCCCATGCCACGCCGTGCTTTTTGGCAAGGGACGCAAAAAGAGAATCGTGCCTCTTCAGGATGCCCACGTTGGACTCCTTAAATCATATATGGAAGAAAACCGTCTATTGGAAGAGCATGTTAATCAACGACCTATCTTCCAAAATGACAGAGGTGGCAAACTAACAGGAGCCGGCATAACCTATATCTTGAAAAACTACGCCTCAATAGCGAGGGGCACGAGCAGCGACCTAATCCCTGAAAAGATAAGTCCTCACAGCCTTCGCCACAGCAAGGCCATGCATCTCCTACAAGCAGGTCTGAATCTTGTTTATATCAGAGACATCCTAGGCCATGTGTCCATACAGGCAACAGAAGTATATGCAAGGGCCGATTCCAAACAAAAAAGAGAGGCGATGGAGAAGATATACGTGCCTCTCATACCTCAATCAACAGAAGAATCATCATCGTGGGAAAAAGATCCCGAGCTAAAGACATGGCTCAAAAGCCTTGGTAAATGATAATATTATCCAAAGTCCTAAAAGAAAGTAATCAGTTTAAAATCTTGGCAATCAAGGTTGCTGCCAAAAGGACTTTGGATAATGCTTTACTTTTGATAAGATAGTCGTGGCATCTGAAAAACGGTGAGATTGATAGCTGTTCCGCCTTTTAATACAAGTGAATCGTGTAGAAATTCATTCTGGTTGAAATATTGTAAAATTTCTGAAAGACGCATTACCTTTTCGAGATTGTCACGGACAAATCCCTTCTCTTTGGCTATTTTTTCTAAATATATCTTGTTATATGAGTTCATTTTCAATAGTTTTATCAATTACACAATCTTCTGGTACATAAAGTTTCCATCGACATAAATAGGTGTCAGAATCGCCTGTGGAGGTTAGGCGTTTGGTGTGCAAGGCACCTTTCGAGCGGCACATTTCTATGAATTGGTCGCTTATGTGATGATGCTCTTTGCTATGCTCCAGGATGAATCCTACCTTTTGATAGAGGAATGCTTTATTGTACAATGCCAGATACTTTTCGAGTTTTGGCTCATCAAGCAGTGATATTCCTTCCATGCAATGAAGCAATTCCTCAATGCCTCCAGCACGTTCTATACGGTCGCAGCAGTCTATGACTGTTCGTTCCAAATCAGTTACACGTACATAAGGATTTCCCTTGGGAGTTATAACGCCATTTTCCGCAGTTGGTTCAAAAGGGGCTGCACAGTACACAAAGTCTATTCCTTCAAAAGCAAAATCTTTGAAACGGCTTTTGCTGCCAACATAGGCATTGTAGAAAGGTTGGTGAGCAACTCCATGTAATTCAAGGGCTGTGTGCCAACCAACATATGAAGATTCTGAAATCTTGGAACTCAACTCGAACTTGTCACACATGGGAGCATCTGTCGATGGATCAATAGTGACGTACATGTTTCGCCTAATCGGTTTCAGAACCTTCTGCGATTGCCATCGGGATATGGCCGTGGATGTTCCTGCATGAGACAATTTCATCTCACGCATCACATCTTCAAAGTTGAAGATCCTAATCTTGTATAATGGCGTAAAAGTTGTCATTTTTGCATCGAAGTATTTATATATGAATAACTTTGTGCAAAAATAGCAACTTTTCTTCAAATATCCAAATGTTTAGGCAAGAAAAACAAATAATTATACTATTTTTAGAATTGATAGACGAATGATGCAACCTTGCCCCATTTCGTATAACTATTCTTGCATTTCAGCAAGGAAAAATAGATTCTCCCAAAATCCTTGACTATATGTTATAAACAAGTTTATTTCGGCATATATACATATATGGTTATCTTAAACTTGTAAACTTCCTGGTTTGAGTGGTTGTAAGAGGGTAGAGGTTTACTATTTGAGTTTGAAAGAACATGTATAATACATGGGTAAACTTAAACCTTAAACTTGTATGCTGTATGCGCCGTAAGCTTTGCCTTGGCAGTCGTAGGTCTGATCGTTTAGTCCTTAGCTTAGCCATATTCATATTCATGATGAAGTGTGAGTTCCTGCCAGTCTCTTGAACTTATAAGCCATCTTGCACAATCAGTTTGCCTGAACAACATTGAGTGGGATGCAGCTTTCCTTTAAAACAAATAAGATCTCGTATTATTTCGGTTGAAGCCCCTGTCGGTATTCGCTGGGGGACTGGCCAAGATGCTTGGTGCAGTAGCGGCTGAAGTAAGAGAGTGACGTGAAGTTCATCAGGTCGGCTATTTGGGTGAGGGACAGGCGTTCATCATTCAGATAGTCTTTCAATATAGGTATGGTGTGTCGGTCGATGTATGAGGTGACACTGTGTCCTGTCACGCGTTTGATGGTGGCGGAGAGATACTTTGGCGATACGTTTAGTCGCTCTGCATAGTAGTTCACATTACGTTCCGTTCGGCTAATGCCGGTGGAAAGTAGTGTCATCAGCTGTTTCACGATGTAAGCTGTGCGGTCGGTATGGGTATCTGTGGATTCTTGTTGGACATGGGCTTCGAATATGTCGTACATCATCGTCAGGCAGAGACTGCCCATCAGTTCGCGATAGAACTGTACATGGCTGTCGTCCTTGCGGTCACGAAGACGATGGAAGTCATCAAGCAGATGTCGTGCTTGTTCATTTGTCAGTTTGATAACGGGGTCTTGGTTCAGCGAGATACTGCCACCGATGCTGTAGTTGTTCGACGGCAGCAGGTTCTGAAGAAACTTATAATCAGCAGCAAACCATTCTACCTGCAAGTCATCATGTGCCGCCAGATTGCTGATACGATCAGGCATCGGTATCACCACTATGTCGTTTTTGATAATGTGGTAGCAATGCTCGTTGAACACAAAACTTGCCTCACCTGTCAAGCAAAGCAGGTGCATGCAGGTGTGGCTCAACTCACGGGAATTCATCCCGTAGAAGTCTGTAGAATATTGAAAATCTGTACTCATATCTTGTTTTTTGCTGCAAAAATACACTTTATTTTATAAATAAACGAACAATTTGTGCAAAAAGTGAAAATTGTGGCGCAATTTATGAAAGCAAAGTACCAGAAGAACGTCGTAACTTTGCACCGTGAAATTTAAAAACGATAAGATGGGTAAATCATTGAAACTGATACTTGCATCAGCTCTGTGTATGCTGGTTTCCACTGCATGCGGTGGAAACAGCAAGAAAGAGATTGTTGCGAATGAACAAACAACGACAAACGGGAAAACAGTTATGGCAAAATACGGAAAGGCAATTGTAGTGTTCTTCTCGCATGCGGGAGACAACTACGCAGTAGGAAACATTGAGGTAGGTAACACGAAGATTGTGGCAGACTACATCACAGAAGTGACAGGTGCAGAGCAGTTTGAAATCGTTACCCACAAGTACGACGGCATGGCTTATACACCACTCATCAATCTGGCAAAGGAAGAAGTTAAAAACGGTGAGTTGCCTGAATATGAAGGCGACATCGACCTAAATAAATACGACACTGTGTTTATCGGTGGCCCCGTATGGTGGGGCACTTATCCTCAAGTAATGTTTACCTTCTTCAAGAAGCATGTTAATGACCTGAAGGGCAAGACCGTCATTCCTTTTACCACTCACGAAGGTTCTGGATTGGCCAACTGTGTAGAGGATGTGAAGGATGCATTCCCTGGTGCAGATGTTACAAAGGGATTCAGCATCTATGGCCACGAAGTGCGCACGGAAAAGAAAAAGGTCGAGAAGTGGTTGAATGGTTTAGGATATTAACGACGAATAATATGGAATACATAAAACTATACAATGGTGTTCAGATGCCGACATTGGGCTACGGTGTGTTTCTCGTAAGCCCTGAAGAGTGTGAGCGTTGCGTGAGTGAAGCATTAAGTGTAGGCTATCGCCTGATTGATACGGCACAGGCCTACCAGAATGAGGAGGGCGTTGGCAATGCCTGGCGCAAGAGTGGCATCAAGCGCGAAGATTTGTTCCTTGTAACAAAGGTCTGGATATCCAATGCTGGTGAAGAACAGGCTGCTAAGAGCATCGATGAGAGTCTGCGTAAGTTGCAGACGGAGTACATTGATTTGTTACTCATCCATCAGGCCTACGGCGACGTGTTCGGCACTTGGCGGGCTATGGAGAAGGCTTATCGTGCAGGCAAGGTGCGTGCCATCGGTGTGAGCAACTTCCAGGCAGGCCGTTTCTTCGACTTTGTCCACTATGTAGAGTTGAAGCCTATGGTGAACCAGCTGGAGTGCAACACGCTTTCTCAGCAGACTGGAATTGAGCTGATTCTTGGCGAGTCTGGCACTAAAATGATGGCATGGTATCCACTCGGTGGACAAGGAACAGACGGCATTGTGAAGAACGAACTGCTGACTACTATCGGTGCCAAGTATAATAAGACTGCCGCTCAGGTCGCTCTCCGTTGGCTCACCCAGCGTGGCATCGTGGCTATTCCTAAGTCGAGCCATAAGGAGCGCATGGCGCAGAATATCGACATCTTTGACTTCTCGCTGAGTGACGATGATATGGCTCAGATTGCCAAGATGAACCAGCATGACGCTGGTACCATAGATTTCGGCGACCCACAGTTCGTGAAATACTTAATTGAGAATTACGGATAATAAAAAAACAACTATGTTAGGAAACTAGGAACGACAAAGATTCACGATTAAAAGAATAAAAGGAGAACAAATTATGATTTTCGACAGAAACGAACAGAAACAGGTAGTGGCACTATTGGGTGCCGGTAGTATGGGAACAGCCATTGTGCACCGTATTGGTGCCGGTAAGAAGATTCTGTTGGGCGACATCAGCGAGAAGGCATTGGAACGTGTCGGTGACGATTTCCGCCGCTGTGGCTATGATGTAGAGACTTTGCAGGTAAATGCTTTGCAGAAGGAAAGCGTGGAGGCATTAGCAAGGAAGGCAGCAGAACTGGGGCCCGTGATGTACTTCATTGATACAGCAGGTGCATCGCCCAATCAGGCCAATCCTGAACACATCGTTAATCTCGATATGCTGGGCACTGGCTATGCCGTAGACGCCTTCGGAGAGGTAATGGCCGAGGGTGGTGCAGGACTAATCATTTCGAGTCAGGCAGCCTATATGTACCCCATCCCCAACGACATCGAACTGCAACTGATGAACACTCCGACCGCTCAGCTGAAGGACGTGAAGTTCGTTCAGGAGGTGGCCATGCAGAACTCAGGCTTTGCCTACATGATTGCCAAGCGCATGAACCATCTGCAGGCACAACGCGCCGCAGCTACAAGTTGGAAGAAACGTCGTGCCCGTATCAACACCATCAGCCCTGGTGTCATCGTTACCCCGCTGGCTTACGATGAGTTCAATGCCAATGGTGAGGGCTATCAGCGCATGATTGATGCCTCTGCCGCCCAGCGCACAGGCACCAGCGACGAGATTGCCGAGGCAGCAGCCTTCCTGCTGGGAGAGCATGCCAAGTTTATTACAGGTACCGACCTGCTCATCGACGGTGGTGTCATCGCTGCTATCCGCATGGGTGAATATCAATTAGGATAAAGAACAAAGACAACAATGAAAAAGCTAATATTTAGTTTAATCGCATTGATGACAGCAATGGTTATGAACGGACAAGTGAAGCAGACGTATCTGACGTTGAACAATGGAGTACAGATGCCACAATTCGGACTCGGAGTGTATAGCATTCCCGACGGTGACGAGACCTACAATTCTGTGATGACAGCGTTGAAGTGCGGCTACCGCCATATCGACACGGCACATGCCTATCAGAACGAACGTAGTGTGGGACGCGCTGTGAAGGACAGCGGCATTGACCGCTCCGAGATTTGGATTACAAGCAAGCTGTGGCCTAATGAGTACGGTGAGGGTAAGACACTGAAGGCCATCGACCGTATGTGCGGACGCTTGGGTGTTGACTATATTGACCTCGTGTATTTCCATCAGCCTGTTGGCGACTTCGTTGGAGGCTGGAAAGAAATGGAAAAGGCGCTAGAAAGCGGAAAGGTTCGTGCCATCGGCATTTCGAATTTCGACGTGAACGATAGCATCTGGAACTCCATCGTCGAGAACTGTCGTATCGTGCCGCAGATTGTACAGATTGAATGTCACCCCTATGCTCAGCGCGAGCACTGGCAGAAGATGGCTGCCAAGCACAACATCCAGATAGAGTGCTGGTTCCCACTGGGCGGACGTGAATCAAAGGGTGAACTGTTGCGCGACCCCGTCATCTGCGAGATTGCCAAGGCTCATGGCAAGAGTCCCGCACAGATCATCATTCGGTGGCACATGCAGATGGGCTTCTCGGTCATCCCTGGTGCCTCGAATCCTGACTATATCCAAGAAAACATCGAGACCTTCGACTTCGCCCTTTCCAACCACGAGATGGAGCGCATCCACCAGTTGAACAAGGAGAAACGCTACTTCAATATGTCGTATGAAGACCAGGTGAAATGGTTCTCACAATTCAATCCAACTGACTAATAGGCTACTTCAAGCCAGAGGAATGGCAGGATGCCGAGGGAGTCAAGCACAACCGAGTGATTCTCGTTGCCACCAAGTTCTACGAAGCTGTAGAGAAGGAGAACACTCCTGATTCTCAGCAGGGCAAGACCCAGAAGGATAAGTAAATCCTTCTCTCCTGATAAAGAGCGGCCTTCGGGTCGCTTTTTTGTGCTTATACTTCTTCTCATTTTAATCATTCTGCTTCATTTTAATACCCTATTAAAACGATGCAAAATTATAAAAAATGAACTGATAAAACCAAAGGTTTTTCGCTTTATAGTACCTTTCGCTCAGAAGAAAGGTTAAACAATATGCAAAAACCTGATTTTCTTTGAGATAAACATGGTTATTTCCAAATAAAAGAGTATTTTTGCACTTTACATAAATATACGTAAAATATAAGGATAGAGCCGTGATACGGTCTTAGCAATATAGTAATAATGAAATATATTTGGTTGATTATCTTTCTGATATTGCCGATAGTCGGTGTTTTTTATACCGCTTGGCGAATGTGGCATTTACTGCCTTTTTCCATTGCCATGAAATGGGTGGCGGTGGGAGTTTTAGTTATGTGGTTCAGTACCATATTCATCGCCTTTTTGGGAGCGTTAGAGAAAATACCACTTTTTGCTGCAACTGCAGTTTATGAAATGGGCTTTTCCTTTATCTTCATCCTGTTGTATCTGGTGATGCTGTTCCTCGTGCTCGACGTTGGCCGCCTTGTTCATATAGTGCCAAAAGCATGGCTTTTCGACAATGGTTATACTTCCATAGGCATTTTTGCTGTTATGCTGCTGCTTTTTAGCTATGGCAACATACACTATAATAATAAGGTGAGAGAACAGATCGATATCAAGACTGATAAGGCTATCAGCTCAGATAAGAAGCGTACTAAGATAGTACTCCTTAGCGATCTTCATCTCGGTTATCACAACCGCCGTTCTGACTTCAAGAAATGGGTGGACATGATCAATGCTGAGCAGCCAGACCTCATATTGATAGCTGGAGACATCATAGACAACAGCGTCCGTCCTTTGATGGAAGAGAACGTAGCTGAAGAGTTTCATCGACTGAAAGCCCCTGTCTATGCTTGTCTTGGCAACCATGAGTATTACAGCAACCAACCAAAGGCAAGGCGATTTTATCGTGAAGCAGGCATTACGTTGCTGCAGGATAGCGTGGCAAAGATAGGCAATCTGTGCATCATCGGCAGGGACGACCGCACGAATATGCAACGCAAATCCCTGGCGATGATTATGGAAGAGGCAAGAAAGAAGGACTTCATTTTTGACTTGCATCTTGGAAAACATTCGAATGAGTTTCTCATTCTTCTCGACCACCAGCCTTATCATTTGGAAGAGGCAGAACAAAACGGCATTGACTTCCAGTTTAGTGGTCACACCCATCACGGACAGGTTTGGCCTGTCTCCTGAGTTACCGATGCATTATACGAGAAAGCCTATGGCTCACTTCAAAAGGGCAATACCCGGTATTACATCAGTTCTGGCATGGGAATCTGGGGTGGAAAATTCCGCATAGGCACTCAGTCGGAGTATGTAGTGCTGACGATTGAACATAAGTAGAATATAAGATCTGTGTATTTATTAAGAGCGGCCTTCGGGTCGCTTTTTTTATGCTTATACTTTTCCTTGTTGAAAAGATAGTCCTGTTATAGGAGGATTTCATTCATCGACTTCTGGGAATCGGTAATAATTCTGTTGCGAAGGTAACGGTTCTGTCTTATCTTTACAAGGTCAGGGCGCTGCTTTGCTGAAAAATCTCCACACCATTCGGGTAGTATTTTGCAGACAAAACCTTGTATGGATAGCCATAACACCTTCTGAATGCAACATAATTTTTAACCATCCCAGAAGTAGTTGATCTACGAAAGGGAGATAAAATCAGATGGCATTATGACAACAATGAAATCAATTCTCAGCCGACTTACTCAGGCAGTGAACGGCACAGACAAGGAACTCTTCAATGAGCAGGAGTTGAACCAGTTTGCTTCATTCTATCTTGACAAGTGGGATGAAAACACAAGCGAGGACGTGGTGGCAGAGTCTTTCGTGGACTATTGGTGGAACACCGACAGGGCTTGCAGACGATGCTCGGAATGTGGCAAGCTGATGCGTGAGGGTTATTGCGCTGACATGGGAGTAGCCTACTATTGCAGCAAGGACTGTCTGCATAGCGACTTCACGGATGAGGAATGGGCTGAGGAATGTGAAACCAACGACCAGAGTTATTATACAGAATGGTAATCCTGACGTTTCCCCTGACACTTTGGGCTGTTAGGGGAAGCGTGGAGGAACTCTCGCCAGATACCCGTACCTTTGTACACGTTAATACATGTAGCCATATATACATGGAGCCATGTACACATGAATACGTTAATACATATAAGTAACTGTTCAAAATTAATTTTACAAATATGAATAATTCACGAATAAGTTCGTACCCACAGAGGCCAAGGCCCT
>CAKVHQ010000023.1 GCA_934749845.1 uncultured Clostridia bacterium | reverse complement strand
TGCCATTCATAAAGAGTTCAATGGTTCCCTCGGTTGCCCCGTATTGATAACCATATCCTGTACCAAAATTGGATTGATCGTCAACGCTGGGCTGTTTATTTCCATCAACCTGGGATGTGATTTCTCCATCCATAACACCACATCTTGCTTCTATTTTGCTTTCATGGCCAGTATCAAGATACAGTGTCCCGTTCACCATAACCATAGGGATTAAGTCCCATGTTTCGGTTTCCTTTATAACCTTGATTCCATAAACATCCGCAATTCGTGCAGGATAAGTTTCAAGGATTTCACCGGAGTATTCAATTTCAATCACATCTCCGATTTCAGGTTCTGGTGATGGATGCGCATTTCTGATAGGTACTTCAATTCGGTCTGCACTATTGCTACCTTCAACGGGCTTCACAAGATAATGGCCACCATGAATTTCCAGAATTTCAGCCTGGAACACCTGATGGGCTTCGTTGGAAAAACCTTCAATCTGAATACAATGATTCTTGAAAACCAGTCGGCCGGTTTCTACCAGTTCATCAGTATTATATTTCCTTTTATCTACATAGAGGTATCCGCCAGCTTCATGAAATCTGAGGGTAAAATCGAAATATCCTCGGTCAGACAGTTCATAGCTTGCTCCGTTTGCATAGTCATAGATGGTGACACGGTTATCAATCATGCCAGATCCCCAACTGATTGTAGAACACAACTCAGGCAAACCGTCGCCGGTGAGGTCGCAGAAATAGGCGTTCCAGATTGGCATCCCCGTATAAAGTGAAGTGCTTTTACTACCCTTAACAGCCAGCATCTCTCCGGAAGTCCAACGGAAGGTCACATCTGGAAACTCGGTGAGGCTGATTTCAAGACTACCGTCCCATTTCATTTCATCAGGGGTTTCAAGGTAATCAAACCACTCTATTACGGAATTTATCTCATCCACAATACGCACTTCTACATTTTCTACTTCAACATAAACAATAATGTCCTCATTGGTGGGGTTCTGCATATTCACACCAATCTTAAACCAGGTATCTTTTTCTGCATCAAATTCCACAGGCATACCATGCGTAAGATAAGTGGCTGTGTATCCGGTTTCTGCTGTCTTATTAACGGGGAACAAAAGAACTTCTGTATCACCCAATCCATCACCAGACCATATTTTGATTGAATTTCTGACTGTGCTGACTTCCTCCTCCGTATATACAAATTCCTCTTGACTTCCTGCGGGAACAACAATTCGCAATGTATAGCGGTCTTGCTTAGGATTCGTTAGGAAGCAGATCGCAACGCCCACGCAAACATTGACTGCAATAATAATAACCCAGAACGCAGGCTTCTTATAATTCATCACAGACTTCACACGCTCCTTTACGCCGACCTCGCCAAAGGCAAGAGGACAAGCGGCGATCATACGGCGGTTTACGCTGCAGGCCACAAGTGCCTGCGTATAATCGGCTCGCTGTTCGTTGCCAAGTTCCTTGATGACTTTTTCATCACAGGCAAGCTCAATGTCACGGCACAACAGAACATAAGCCAGCCACATCAGAGGATTGAACCAATAGATCGTCAGCATGAGAAACCCCAGGGGTTTCCACCAATGGTCTTTACGACGAATGTGCGCCTGCTCATGGGCAACAACGTGTTCCAGATCCTGTTCGTTCATGCTGAACGGAAGATAGATTCTCGGATTGATAATACCAAGCACAAACGGAGAGCTTACATTCTCGCTCTGGAAAATGTTGTCCTTGTAGTGAACAGCAGTATCAACTTTTCGATTCAGACGCTGATAGCTGATAATAGTATAGGTGGCTAAAAGCAGAATACCAATAATCCAAACAATGGTAAGAATAGCCATCACGTTATTACCATTGTTTGCAGGAACAGTAACACCTTCAAAATACCGATCTCCAAGATAATCATTTATCCGGTTATCAATGGGAGTAATGCCGGTCTGAACATCGAAGCTCGGCCCGGAGATTATTTTTTCAGGAAATGTTTCTGCACTTGGAATCAGGCTCAGTGCACTCTCAAAAGAAAACGGGCAGATCAGTCTGACAGCCACGATGCCCCAAAGCAGAACATTGACCCACTTGGGAGCTTTCTTCAAAACAAGTCTGAGTATCAGCACAGCTAGGATAAGCCAGCTTGCCGATATACTCATGTTAACGATTTTTAAAAACAGATCGCTCATTATTTGCCTCCTCTCCGGATGCAGTCGATCATACGTTGTACCTCGTCAAGCTCATCTTCGGACATATCCTGATGTTTCGTAAACGCAGCGATAAAGGCAGGCAGAGAACCCTCGAATTTCTTCTCAACCAGTTCGTCGATCTCACACGCCTGGGCTTCATCTTTGGAAACGAGAGAAGAAACAGTGCCATTATCATTCTTCAACACACCACGCTCTCCAAGACGCTTGATAACGGTATAAGTCGTAGTCCTTTTCCATCCGAGCTGATCCTGGCACAGCTTTACAAGCTGGGCAGCAGTAACCGGCTCATGCTCCCACATAATCAAGCAAAAACGATATTCACTTTCATGGATCTTCGGAATTTCCATATTCACAGTCCCCTTGTCTACACCATTAGACTCCATACGCAGTCTACCACATTAGACAATCAAAATCAATAGAGTTCATAGAAAAGATACAAAAAATTGCCCGCAGAATTTCTCCCACAAGAAATCAATCTATCCATAAGAAACCTCCATTCTGCGGGATGTTAGCTCATCCCAAAATATTTGAACGCTTCTCGGATTGCTTTCTCTTTTTCCGGTGGACATTGGGGTTGCTTGGAATCTACTGATTTGGGCAGGTTACAGTTTTTGCCGACTTCCAGTCCACATTTTCTCTTAACTTGAGAAATATAAAGACTGGATACCTTTAACCCTGTATGCTCCAAAACATACTCCTTAATCTGTGGATAGGCAGCTCCATCCTGGGACTCCGACATATCCATATCCTCCAGCGAGAACTCCACCCGTATTTTCTTCGAGTCGACCTCACCCTTGGAAAGCAAGGCGACCGTCTCAACTTGCTGTTCATTGGAACAGCTTTCCAACGAAGTGGGTATCTCGAAATCCGCACTTGGCAAATATGAATCAGATAACGGCAAGGACATCAGCCCGTACAGCAGATGGCGAAGCCAGCCCCTTTCCCGCGTCAGCGGTCAGCAAAGGTATAACACACTAGACTTTGCAAGCAAAATCGTGTGCCAACAGGGATGCTCGCGCCCCTATTGGAAACCCAGCGTCAAAGGGGATTCTCCCCTCTGAACGCCCCATATTTTCTTTGCCGCGAGTACCCAAACTGTAAAAATTGCAGTTTGGCGCCACTGCTCAGAAAATACAAAAGCCACTGTAACTTTCATCATACATGAAGATGAAAATTACAGCGGCTTTTTATAGATTGTTGATTTTTCCCAATTATATTGGCATCATTCACAATCTACTCTCTCTATTTTGAAGATGACCGGTCTTGTACCATCGGAACAGCAGGTAATCATTGTATTTTCTTCTTTCATCCAGCCCTTCATGATCGAGCCGCCTTGCAAACCGGTGTAGATATAACGGGCGATTGCGTCCCACGCTTCTGAGCAGAACGGAAGCTTCGGCCCGCCCGCCACAGTATTCGCGTCGCCGTTCGTTTTGACCAGCGTGTTCACTCCCATGTGCCAGAAATCGTCCCGCGTTTCGTCCCGGCAAAAGATGAACTCATCCCCCACGTTGTAGCAGGGACATACCCCCGAATCGGGATTCATGCAGTACGCCTGCTGCAATTCCGGATAAAGCTTTTTGTCCAGTACTGTAACCTTTACTTTATGTTCCATATTTGTATTCTCCTTTTTCTAACAAGTCCGAATGGCGGAAGCCATATTTTCACCCAATGTCATTAAAATGTCTGTGGCGCGGCTTTCTTTTCTTTTCAAGCTGTCTCCCTGAAATACCGTGTAATCATTGCTGGAAACAATCGTCATTTGACTGGGGACAAAGTAGCGATGGAGTCGGTCGAGCGCCGCCGTTCCTCCCGCCCAAGCACAGGTAACAAGCGCTGCAGCGAATTTTCCTTTGAAAAGCTGGCTTCTGGTACACGTCGCATAAAAGGCTCGATCCAGCAGAGAACACAGTGCACCGTTTGGAGCGGCAAAATACACAGGGCTTCCAATAATCACGCCGTCTGCTTGCAGTATATCCTCTATCAGCTCATTGCAAGGGTCGTCATTGAATACGCATCGGTTTTTACCGTTACAGCCATTACACCCCATACAGCCACGCAATGGTTGATTAGGAATTTGGAACCACTTTGTTTCAATATTCTTTTCTTGAAAGAAGTTATCAAGCATAGAAAGGGCTAATCCTGTATTTCCATTTTTATGAGGACTTCCGTTTACCAATAACACCTGCATCGATCATTCCCCCTGTAGGACTTGTTCCAGCAGAAAAACTACCGGACGAATGCCGTCATCGCAGCAGAGGATTTGCTGCCGTTGATCTTTCATCCAACCAGCCCAATAAAAATTCCCACCTTGCAGTGCCGCGTAAACTTTGATTTTGAGCACATCCCACACAGCAGTGCAAAAATGATTTTCGTATGGAAAATTGTTGTAATTCTCTTTTGTAACCAGAAATTCCTGACCATCATGAAAAACCGAACATTTTCCTGTTTGCGGACTGGCAAGAAAGCGTTCTGCCAGATCCCGCTCATAGCCTCTTTTCACAACAGTAATTTTTACTTCATAGCCCATGATTTTTCGTTTTCCTTTCTTCTTGCAGGACATAACGCTCCATCCATATACCACATACAGCTTTTGCAGCGCAGACAGGGATTGGGCGTTTCTCCTGCGAGTGCTTTTCTTGCCCACGCCGGGTCTGCCAGAGATCCCCGTCCAACGGCAATCATGTCAGCCAAACCCTCTTTCAGAATCGCTTCGCCCTCATCGCCGGTAAAGATACTACCGACGCAGATGACCGGCAGCTTTGTATGTGCTTTCACGAGAGAAGCAGCATACACTTTGCTGTCATGCGTGAATCCAATCGGTACATCCAGATAGCGTCCCATACCGGAAGATACGTCAAGCAAATCGCCGCCTGCTGTTTGAATGGCATCCGCCGTTTTCAGCAGTTCTTCGTAGTTTGAATTGCCAAAGCGGACAGCAATGATAAAGTCTTTTCCGCACTTTTCTCTGATTTCCGCAATCAGTTCTGTAAGCAGACGGACACGGTTTTCAAAGCTGCCTCCGTATTCGTCCATCCGTTCACTCGTTTCGATGACTTCATCCAGATACATTCCATGGGCAGCGTGAAGTTCTATTCCATCAAAACCGGCTGTTTGACAGCGCAACGTAGCCGAAATAAAAGCGTTCTTGTATCGCAGAAAATCTGTGCGGGTAATTTCGTCAATGCGGTTCTCCTTCATAGTAGAAAGTCCAGTCAGCATAATCTGCACCAATGCAACGGCAGAATAACGATGAATGACATCTGCAAGGAGTTCCATTCCGGGAATGCAGTCATCGTTCTCCAAACAGAGCGTATCCCTGTTTTCCGGCATTCTCAAAACTGAGCAGGCTTCCACAATAACAAGTCCTGCACCGCCTTTGGCATACGTTTCATAGCGGTCGATATGGCTTTGATGAACCAATCCATCCGGAGCAACCGTTCCAAAATCAGACATAGGCGGAACCACAATGCGATTTTTGACTTCAGTCCCGCAAATTCGCAGCGGTTCATTCAACATCTTTTTCTCGCACCGCCTTTCCCATTTCATATGCTTTCTGCGGATAGTTTGTCTTTTCAATGGCATCCCGTCCATAGCAGCCATATGCAAGCAAAACTCCGCAATCTTTCCATCCGAGGTATTTCAGAGTTTCCATGTAGCTGCCGACGGCACCATTATAAATACTCTCGACAGTGCTTGCCGCTGTCATCAGCAGAATTGCTTTTTTATCTGTGCCTACCAAATCGTCATCAATCCCGTGAAATCGATCAATCACCATTTTAATTTGTGCAGACAGTCCGTGATAATAAAGCGGCGAAACAAAAACAATCATGTCTGCTTTTTTGAGTTCCGGGTAAAGGTACTTCATGCCGTCTTGAAACACGCATGGCTTTTTTCCACACCGACAGGTATCACAACCAATACAGGGATGCACACATTCAAAAGCAGCATCGAAGCGAAAAACAGCGTGCCCACTTTCCGTTGCCCCACGGATAAATTCATCTGCCAGAAGTGCGGATGTTCCATGTCTGTGCGGACTGCCGGTAATCATAACAATGTACATTGTATCCTCCTGTTCTTTACAGCCTCACATAGAAAAGTTCATCATCTCGTGGTATAATAACTTCAAACTTTTCCGAGAGCGAGGTGATTTCTATGCTGAAACCACGATATTATTTTGCGGATGACTTCCGCTCTTTTTACGAATACTTCCTTTCTCAGCCTCACACAAAGCGAATATTTCAGAAAGGTGACTATCTCTGGAAGCCCGGACAACCATATGATCGCGTCCAATACTATGTATCCGGTGCATCTGTTCACTTTTCCGAGCACGAAAGTGGACGACGAAAAATCATCAGTTTTCACGGCCCAGGGACGCTTTTCCCCGGTTATCATACAAATGACTTCCGTATTGAGCAGGCTTTAACGACTGCTGCACTCTCCAAAATCGAGGTTTTGGAGTTTACTGTGCAGCAATTCAAAGCGATGTTTGAGAAAAATACCGCACTGGCTGAAAGTGTTGTCAACTGGTACTCAATGTACGTCAACCGCTTTCTCTTTGAAACCATCCATCAGGAATTTAACCCCTCGCAGGTGAAGCTCTGTAATCTCCTGTACCTGCTGACCATGAATCAGCCTTCTAACTCTGGGCTGGTCATTGAGATGACACAGGAAGATATTGCGGATATTCTCGGCATGAGCCGGGTTCAAATAACACGAGAGCTGACCGACTTGCGAAGCAGAGGAATTCTATCTACCACCCGCGGCAGATTGACCGTTACAGACCTTCCAACGCTGGCATCCCTGTGTACTGATGAAACCATGTAGTCATTCGAGGTTACGTGTTTATTGTACTCAACATAATCTGTTTCGTCTGCTTCCGGTGAAGCACATAATAAAAAGTCAAGGCTTCCAACATTAAGCTGAAAGCCTTGACTTCTTAATATTCAATCAATCTGAAATGTTGTAGTGCCGCCCTGATTGCCTTTTCCTTCTCCGGCGGACACTGAGGCTGCTTGGCATCCTCTGATTTCGGCTTATTAAAATTCTCGCGTTCAATAATACCACATTTCTGCTTTACCTGTGCGATATACAGACTGCTAACCTTCATACCGCTATGCTCAAGAACATAATCCTTGATCTGTCCATAAGTTGCCGTACCTCTTTTATCCTGCACAAGTTCCTCTACATCCACGTCAATGTTGATATGTGCAGCTGGTTTTCTCAGAACTAACTGGCATACCGGCTCCACATGGCACGAGAGGATAAAATGAATGTCTGACTCCATAGGGAACATATCCACTGTTTTTCATGGTATTTTAGGAGTTTTTGAACTCCGTGCGAATATATCCACTGCTATGGCCGACTAAATTTAATCAAAAAATGCTATACCAGACTAATTTTGTTAGTCATAGTATAGCATGGTACAACTAATGCCTGCTATTAAATTAAAATTTGTAAAAAAATGGCTACTTTTACTTTATTGCTAAAAATTCATAAGCGCCAAATAGAAAGCATCTAATTAAAACCAACAGACTCTTCTAAATTTGTCACATATCCACGATGCTTTTTACCCGCTTTTTCGCGATACGTTGCATCAGAATCCGTTGGGCTTTGAAGCATAGAAGAAGAAAAACCTCCATCTTCCTTATTTCGAAGTCGGCGTGTGAAATCCCCTACTATTATCTGTTCAAAAAGGCATCTTAGTAAAAGCTGGTATTCTATGGTTACATCATAGTCAGAACTGCATAGCTTTAATAGTTTATCTGCATCACACAAAATCAAGTGAATTTGTTCCTCTATACTAGTACTGTCATTGTAGTAAAAAGTCTGGTTAAAATCATCTGAATTATAGTAATGTTCATCATCTTAGCAATCTTATTGCTTAGATCTGTCACACAGTCATGAAATAGGTCTATCCCGTAGGCTGACTCAGTTTTCTAAAACGCGAGAGTATTTTATCACTCAAGGGTGGTTCATCAAAACTGGTTATATGAGGAGCATACTGATATTTTGGATCAAGCATAAGATTTTCTACAATTTCATCATCAGAAATTTGGAACAATTCTTTAATGATGAGTACACCAACACAGATATTTATAGGTGTATTGGAACGACATTGTGCTCTATCAGAATAAAATACGCGAAAACGTTCTTCATCTATAGAAGGAATAATTTCTTCAGCAAAAATTTTAGCCCATGAGTTTACTAAAGCCTTTTTTCATGAACTGTTAAATTGTTTGTAATATCCGTTAATGAGTATTGTTGTGAACTGTTAGTATGGAATGACATAACGACACCGCCTTTCTGATGGTTCTATTATATCACAAAATAAAAATGTGTGTAATTTTCAAGGTGCTAAAGAGGGTCTATTTGACCCCCAACATCATCCTAATCAACTTAATGATAATACAAAGTGAATAAGCTCTATATTTTTATTAAATAATAATTTTACACTATTATTTACCACCTACTTACCGCAATATTGGAATACCATGAAGTCCGAGTCTGTTTGTCTCCTTTTTTATACATATTCTTTGTAGCTTTCATAAAACGAATCCCATGCAAAATGAACTATCGTGTTCCATCCTTCTAACACATCTTACAAAAAGTTTTTTTGACTGTTGTTTTGCATAATAATATACAATAACTAACTACATTTAGAATTCATCAATGTACTTATAGACTTTTTCGATCACACCGATAAATTCCTATCAGAATCGATACCATGGCAATAAATTCATTCACAGCTCCTGTAATTGCTCCGTTTACAATGTTATAAACAAACCAGAATGGTCCAACAGACAAAGAAAGTAATCTAATTTGTTTTTCCTTTCGCATCCATAACGCAAACGTAGATAACACAGATCCTATAATTGGAAGGATACTATAAAAATCATGCCACGTTAAAACCCCTATCCAAACCATCAATACAGTAAAAATTACAAGCCACACAGATGACGACGCCCATTTTTTCTTACCATTCATAGAAAAAATTAAAGTTCTGACAAAAGAGATTAAATCCAAACACCCCCCGGTAATTCCGCCCAATAAAATCAACTGGAAAGCAAATAACAGACTGGCAGCCATTTGAAAAATTATAATTCACTTTCTATCTTTTTGCTGAAATGAAACAAGCGAGCATACCAATCCTATGATTCCAAGCAATTGTGTGAATAAATAGTACATTCTTCCTTTATCCTCATTCCATATTATTTTATCTAATGTTTACCACTGGTATTTCTGATTTCTGGTAGAAATGCACCGTTTTTTTTCAACACTGAACGAAGAACGGAAACATCAAATCCACGCACATCACCCTTGAAATTACAAGCCAGTGCAGCTGCTACACCTGCTGC
>CAKVHQ010000022.1 GCA_934749845.1 uncultured Clostridia bacterium | reverse complement strand
GGTGATGATCTTCACGTTGTCAGTCTTGCTGACGGCGATAGGCGCGTTCTTGGGGCAGATGAGAACCCGACTATCCCGCAATCCTGCATATGATTTTCCGCATAACAAAGCCATTCGCAGCTATTGCATTTCGCTGAAATCAACCAAAACACCCACCTTGCCCACACTTCTGCCCACAGTAACGCTCCGAAAACAGGCAAAACAAAAAGGAATGCAACGTAAAAATTGCATTCCCTATCGTATTTTTCAGTTCCGATTACTTACCGCACATTCCCGCCATAATCAGCGCAGTCAACGCACGAAAACCCACCGCTACTTCACCCAAACAAAACATTGATGCACTCATACCTATTACTGCCTGGAAAGCTCTTCTGGCAGCGCCTTGTAACCGATCCGTTTGGCTTGCTCACGTGATAGCGTTTATCGACAGACAAACGGGCGCACGTTACCGCGCACCCGTCATTTTGTTCAGTTTTCGTCAATGGATTATGCGCTCAGCCCGACCAGCGAGCTGGTGCCAACAGAACCGGAAAGCAGCGAGAGATCTACTGCGGATACACACGTTATCTTCACGCCGTCAACAAGCCAGCTTTTTGTACTGTTGTAAACAAGTTCGACCTTTATCTTCCTGTCCGCGATTGCCTTGATGACCTCCGCGGGGACTGTGGTTTCGCCGTTCATGGAAAAGATTATCATCGCCTTTGTCGTGAACGAAATATCATCGCCATAAACAGGCGCTTCATCACCGACGCAGTTCAGCTAAAGCTTTGCTGTGTTCGTGCCAAACAGTCCATACGCGCTGTTATCTGCCTGAGTTATCACGTGGCCGTTTCCGCTGAATTTGCCCGTACATCGCGAAGCACCTCGTCATAATTACTTAAATTGACGATCGGTCATATAGTGTTCAATTCGTTATTCTGTGAATCCGATCGTGCTTTGATAATCCTCAGTGTTGGAGGATCATCGTCTGTTTTATGATAACCCTTAATGAGGGAATGCCGCTTCAGCACTTCAAGAATTTGTATGATCTCATCAGAGCTTTCATATTCTTTAACTGAGCGTGATTTAAAAATCTCCGACAGCTCTCCGAAGCCCATAGCGTTTAAGAGACTTTTATATTGATTTTCATGTATGAATTCAAGCGAATAGTCAAACAAGGCAATTTTGGAACTGAAATCCACATCTACAGATAACAGCCTTAACAGCAGAGCTAAATCAATTAGGCCATCGTAATCCACTATCGCATTAACTCTGCCCAAAGCAGCATTAAAAATCACCTCCTGAACGATATAGGAATAATTGCTATACTCTGTGAACAGCGGTCGTGCATCAACTTCACAGAAATGATCATTGATTATTGCCGCCATTACCCTATCAGAGTAGCCCTTTTCAATAACTGAGTATGACCCGTTCTTATTATCAAGGAGCTTAAGTTTTATTTCATCGTCAATATTCAACGAAAGCAGATGTTCCGTTTCTTCGTAATCATAAACCTGGTCATGGAGTTCAGCGTATTGGTTCAGATTTTTCAAAATGAAATCATAACGAAAATTCCTATAACAATCCCTTATAAATATCATGTTGTCGACATTAAAAAGAATAATATTGTTGTCAATCAGCACACGCATTTTATCCTGATTAATGCCTGGTTCTCTGAAATAGCTGATTTTATTACCAAGCTGAAGCAAAGTGGATTCATACTTTTCGTTAGATAGCTTATTACACTTCACCACTGCATAAAAAAAGTTATCAACAATATTGGGATGAAAATAATTTGATACATCGGAGAAATCCACCGACTCACCAGGTGAGTTGAAAAAACTTATCAAAGCACTGTCCATTCCCAAGAACTTATGGCATAGAACTATATTATAAACCGAATATTCGATTTTCTTTTCCCTAAGCAAACTGTTGAATATATAGGCGTTTCTGATCAAACGCAAATCTGATATTTTTTTTGTCAGATAATTGATATACTCTCTTCGGAGAGCGATTCTTACTTCAGTTGAGTTCAGTATAGTTATTGCAGCATTCTGATCGTCTTCGATAACACCTTCGCAGTTTGCAATGATCACCTCGACAAATTCAGTCAATTTTTCAGTCATTCTCTTTGCCAACGGCGTATCTGCATTCGAAAGGATTATGGTAGCCATTCTGTGCTTGATGTCATAATCTTTATATATATTATATTTGTTAATGAGCATCATTCTGATATTATCAAAGGTGATGTCATAATAACCACAACTATAGACCATTTCAAACAGTTTTTTGTTTGACCGCTCATAGTCGATCGAAGCAAACGAAACATTCAATACATGAAAAGCTCTCTTAAGGGCTTCAATGTCAGGCTCATAAATATCCAGATATGCGCTATTATCCGAAATATACCTTGTAAGGCAATCATCGGTGTTCACAAACTTAATTACATTATCCGGACAATAATACATTGTTTCCAGCGAAATGCTTCTGATCTGCTTATCAAAGTGACTGTCATTCATAATATCCTGAAAGAACCCACTCCATCTTTCGTTGAATTCATTAACAAAGGCAGCATGGTTCAGATAATTATCATAAAACTGAGACAAGAATTCAAATTCATGATTTTGCTTTATCTGCTGTATCAGGACATCTATGTATTTACTATAATCCAGATTCTTATCCTTATTGTCAAGCAAATACTCAAGCAGGTCAAAATTAAGCATTTCTTCCTGCATAAATCTCTCCTGTGCGATCAGCGGGCTGCTTAGAATAGCGTCAGGATTTGTGATATGATAGTCAAACACCCTACCTCTGCGGTCGGTAATACGGCGCAGATAAATTTTATCGTTCGTGCAGATCCCACCCTCGTAGAAATACGACATATAATCACAGTAGCTTTCATCAATATAACCCTCGCGGATAAGAAATCTGAGCATATCAAAGTAATCGCTTCTCTTAATATCATTGTATTCCGTTAATTCTCCCAATAGATTTTCTGACGTGGCAGAAAACACCTGGTCGACATTATCGCTCCAAAAATCTACAGCTATAAAACGACCTATAAAAATCGAATACAAGCAAGTACTCACTTTTCCACAACGACTTCTCCATCGGTAATATCCCGGTCGGACTCCAGAACGATTTTATCGTATGACGTCACGCCGCCCAGCACCTCGATATATCCGTCGCATTCCGCGCCGGGGACTATCTCCGCGCGCTGTACGAAATCGCGTACCTCGCCGTTTTTCTCGGCGGTGTAAAGTATGTACACGCCATGCTCCAGCTGTTCTTTTGTCACCGCAGGAGCCTGCCGTGTTCCGGTCATGAGTTCGCCGTTTTCGTCCGTGAATTCAATCGGGAACTCCGCTTCTGCCAGCCTGCCAGCCTTAACATGCGGCAGCCCGGCTTCGTGAATACTCCGTGACGAGAACGTCAGCGCCAGCATAACTGCGAAGAACACAGCGGTAATAATTATGAGTATTTTCGTTTTCATGAAAGATCACCAAAAGTCAGACCTTTTTCAAGGTTTTCGCTGAAAAACAGGTAGATAAGCAGCACCGGAACCATGAACACCACCGCCGCCGGGAACATCACGCTTCCCGCATAATCAGCCGCATTCGAAATGAACACCGGCACCGTCTGCAGCGACGTATCCCTGAGGAACAGCATGGGCTGCTCCAGCATGTTCCAGCAATCCGCGAACACGAACAGCGCCACCGCGAATATGCACACCCGCAGCTGCGGAACCACCGAAACCAGCATTATTCTCACCACCGAATTGGTTTCCAGCCGCGCGGCTTCAATCACAGAGCCGTCGATATTCTTCATGTACTGGTTCATCACGACCACGCCGAACGGGCTGAATATCGCCGGCAGGATTATCGCAAACGGCGTGTTTATCAGCCCCATGTCCCGCAGTCCGATATAGTTCGGCAGGATAGTCACCTGCAGCGGCATCATCATAAGGATTATATAGAACACGAAAAGTGCGCTCTTTCCCCGGAACTTAGCCTGCGAAAATCCGAAAGCGCAGGGAATTATCACCACGAGCTGAACGAACGTGATAACTGCGGCGTAAATGACGCTGTTCCAGAACTGCGGATAGAACACGAAACAGTCGAAGAGCAGGTCGCCCCAGCCCTGGAGCGAAGCCGCTCCGTCCACGGAAAACGACAGCACGACGGTAGCCGCGACAGGCAGCATGAATATCACAGCCAGCGCCGTAAAAAGCACAGCATTCAGGCGTTTCACTGACGATACCTCCTCTGCACCGCAAGCCCGCCCATGACGATAATGAACACCAGGACCGACGTCAGCACTGCTGCCGAAGCCAGGCTCTGGTAATCCAGCTTGAGGAAATTGTTGTTCATGTAATATTGTAAAGTGTAGCTGTGGTCCGGGGGATAATTCGTGCCGAAGAACAGGTAGCTTTCCTTGAATATCCTGAAGCTGTTGACGATGGAAAGCAGCACCGTGAAGAAAATCGTCGGCATTATCATCGGGACAGTGATTTTCGTGTGGAGCGTAAATTTCCCGGCGCCGTCCAGCCGCGCGGCTTCGAATATGCTGCCGTCAATAGCGGTGAAAGCAGCTGTCAGCAGCACTATGCATATTCCAATGTTCTTCCAGATGAACAGGAGATACACCGGCAGCGGAGTTGACGTATCGGTGAATACGCTCTGCCAGATGAGAACTGCGGAAGCGGTCGGAATGACCATCGGCAGAACAAACGCGAACCTCGTTTTCCGCACGGCGCGGATACCGAAGGAAAGCCCCAGGGATATCACCAGCGCCAGCGCCACAAGCACAGGAACGCAGATAATTATAATCAGCAGGGAGTTCCTCAGCGCAAGCAGAAAATACTCGTTCGTAAGCGTTTTCGCATAGTTATCGAACCACACGAAATTGCGCCGGAACTGGTTGTCGATGAGCGAATAATACAGCACCCGCAGGTACGGGATCACAAAGAACACCGCTGTTCCGATAAGGCTGGGAAGCATGCACAGCAGGCATCTGGCGTTCCATTTCTGAAGCATTTTTTTCATGGCGTCACTCGTTCAGATAAGCCGAGAGCTTGCGGTCGGATTCGCTGACAAGCTCGTCAAGCGCGATATTACCGGAGCAGTAGCTTATGTAATCATCGAACACGATTTCGGAGGAAACGTTGAAGCACAGCTCTCCGTTTTCGTAAATTCCGTAGAGGTCGGACATAAATCCGTCGGTGTATGTGGATTTATCCGCCAGCATGAGCGAATTCTCCTTCTCCGACAGATAGCCGGCAAGGGAGCTGATGTAATCCAGCGCAGAATCAAGTCTGTCCGACGCGGGATTTACCGTAATGAACGCGCAGGTGACGGGAGTTTTTCCGCCCGGCTCCACGGACGGCGCTGCAACCGCTCTCATATTATCGGACGCCGCGTAGTTCTTCTGCCATCTGGATTCACGGCTGAACCCGAACAGGAAGTGATCCCAGCCGTTTCCGGCGCCGTAGAACAGGTTGTCCTCGGCGGTGTTCGAAACGGGCAGATATTCCGGGAACGAGGCTATGTTCATGTTATCCTTTGCAAACTCTGCGAAGCTTCTGAAAACCGTAGTGTCGAAACTGTCGTATTTCGTCATGTAGTCAAAAATGAGCTGCTGCGTAAGCTGGTAGCAGTGCGTTGAAAATCCGTCCTTGTAATCGCTGTTGTATGCGGTTTTGCACTGCTCAATGAAGCTACTGTACGACATTCCGTCAGACAGCTCAACGCCCGCCGCAGAACAGTTCTCCGGGTAGTAATAGACAACGCCGGCGTCCAGCACAACGGGCAGCATCCATATTTCCCCGCTCTCGGTGTACGCGGCTTCCTTAACGTATGGGAAGCACTTGTCGAGGTACTCCGCAACTCCCGGGACGTCGTTCAGCGGATAGAACGAACCCTTGCTCTTGATGTTCGCGGAATAGTCCTGCGAGGAATTTATCATGCATACGTCGTAATTCTTGTCCTGCGACATGACGGTCAGCGAGAATTCCTCTGCGGAAAGCTTTTTCGACTCTATCACATAGCCGCAGCCGAACGGCTCGTCGAACGAATATTCCGCGGAAATAAAGCGTATACGGCTGTTCTGCTTTATGTAATCGGAGGCGTGGAAACGCTCCAGCCGCGAGCCGTTGAACTCCCCGTAGCGGTTAAGGACAAACCCGTATCCGCCGCAGTAGCGCAGGTCGTTGCCGGAGAGCATTATCACGTTCTCAAGAGCCTCTGCGATTCCGTCCTCTGAATTCTCGGAGCCGGAGCACAGCTTGAATATCTTCGTGTCGGAATAGAACATGAGCTTGTCGCCGCATTTCTCGAGCGCGGTCAGATTTCCGATGTCGTTGTACTGCTTGCGCGAGCCGTCGAAGTCGGTGAAATAGTAGCCGTCCGCATCTGCGGCGTACACGGTCACTCCCTGCTCGTCGGCGCAGAACGCCTGCGGAAACTCAACGGGGCTTGCGGTCGCTTCACCGTTTTCAAGGCTTACACGGTACAGCATTTCGCCGTTGTAGCTGTATGTCCCGAACTGGTCGGAAAACTCGCCCTGAACGCCGCTGCGCGTGTCGTCCGAGCCGATGATATACGCATTACCCCCGGCTATGTCGAGGTTCTTTATCTGCCACAATCCGGAAAGCACGCACAGCTTTTCGGAATCAGCCGTTGAAACATCGATATAGCATATCTCCGTTCCGTCATCAACGGTCTGGGTGTAGTATATTCTTCCGTCCGAGAACGCAATGCTGTCAGTTTTCTGCGGCAGCTCCGCTATTTCAGAGCGCTCGCCGGAAAGCGTGTAGCTGCACAGCAGGTCGCCGTTTTCGCTTTCTATCGTGTAGACCGTACCGTCCCCGGAAACATCGAATGTAACCGCGTTTCCCACGGGATAAGTGTAAAACGCAGTATCCGCCGAAAGCTCCTCAACGGCTGTATTTCCGCCCGAACAGCCGGTCACCAACAACGCTGTACTCAGTAAAATCGCTGTCTTTTTTATTCTTCCGTTCCCCATGGCTCTCCTCCGATGTCGTAGTATCTCAGTCCGGTCTGTGTGTCGTTCGGTTCAACGATGTAGATTCCCTTGCGGTCGTCCGCCGCGTACAAATTTTCTCCGTCCGTGTAAAGCGCGATGAACTCGTGCTTGCTGTCGTTGAAGCCGTGAAGCTCCAGTCTGCCGGAAAGCTGATTCCCGTCACGGTAAACGCTGAAATTCAGACCGCCGCAGATGTATGCAGTATCGCCGACTATCGCGTAATCCGTCATATATGCTGTCTTTGCGACCGTGAAGCTTTCCCCGGTGGAAAGGTCGATTCCGCAGAGCGTGTTTTTGGAAACTATATTCCCCGACTCGTTCATGCGGTAGTTTCTGAAATTCGGGCAGTAATACAGGATATCCCCGACTATCGCGGAATAATCAAGCGTTTCCGCACGGGACAGCACCGGAACTGTTTCTCCGCTCTGCATATCGCGCAGGACTATCGCGCCGTCCGCGGTTTCCGTCTGGTAGTCCCCGTAATACAGACCCAGCCAGTCGTCTATTATCGGGAACTCCGCGTTTTCGGTGATGTTGCCGCCGTCGATGTCGGCGTGGTAATAGTGCTCGCTTGTGCCGAATGTATATTTTTCGCAGGAGTAATTTACTCCCGCCGACCAGTCCAGACCGTATTCAGATACCACAAGACGATATGCGTCCGTTTCGATGAGCAGTGTGGTCTCTCCGGTCGCGAGGTCGTAGCGGTAAATATCCCCGGTGTACGCAGTTCTGAATTCTCCATTGAACTTGGGGATACCGACGGGATTTTCAGTGTCGCAGATATAATAAAGCGAGCCGTCCCAGAGGTTTATCGACTTTGCCGTGACCGGAAGGATCTCGGTTATTACGCCGTTTTCCAGCTTGCAGAGAGTTTCTCCGTCGGACAGGTTCGTAAAATAAAGCGTACCTGTTTCAGCGTCCGGGCAGACAAGCCCCGGCAGGATATCGCTGGTGAGATTCTGCGGCAGGTTGCCGTACCGGACGTCCTTTGTCTTAGCCACCGGGAGGTATTCTACTGGCTGGGAAATATCCTGCTGCCGCCTGGCTTCGGCGTATTCCGCTTCATATAACTCAGTGCCGTTATCGGTGCTTTCTGCCGTAGCGCCGTCAGTTTCTGGGGTGCTGTTTTCAGTGGTGGCATGACTTTCAGACGCTTCTGATGAAAGATTTTCAGAAGCTCCATCGGAACACCCTGTCATTGCCATTGACAGGGCGATACAAACGGGAACGGCATATTTGAAAGCTTTCATTTTTATCTCCTTATAGTATATCTGCGCATGGCAATTCATATCTGCCATGCGCAGAGATCCTTATAGATTATCCGTTATACGAATGATGCTGGCTAACAGTGCCTGTTGTTTGATTGATGGTCGCACCGCAGTAGCCGCAGTATGTAGTGATGACAGCAACATAATTCGTTACTGTGCACTGCACTCCATTGTGCATATGGGTATACGTTCCACCATATTTAGGTTCGCCGGTTCTGGTGCCATACTTGCCGTGCGCGCATGCCGCACTTGCACAGACAGCCATGACAAGCGCAGTTGCTATAGCAATCGCCGATGTGGATATTGTTTTCGCTACCTTTATCATTCTTACGTCCTCCATAAATCAGATGGTTACTTCTTCACTGTAAACCGTAATGGTTTCAGTTTTGCCGTTGGTTGCTGTCAGTGTGAAAACTGTTTTGAGCCGGTATGTACCACTTTCAAGATTGTACTTTTTGTTAGACATGGTTATCCTATTGGTGTTTACCGTCTTATCCCAGTAACCAACTTCATTCCATATCCACAGCCCCCAAAACTTTTCAAGAGACTGTTCAGCTGTAATAGATTTTACAGACAGACCACTAACTTGGCTCGAGCAGTAAGCTGTTGTGCCACTTACTGACAATTGAGATACCGGATTATTTGCAATTGCATAACAGGGTGCAACTATACTTAAGTCAGCTGAATTCAGCTCTTTTGCAGATGCAACCGCAGTCATACTGGTACCTATAATTGCTGCTGCAAGAATTGCAGATATGATTTTTGAGTGTTTCATTTTTATTCCTCCTTTCTTTTATACTTCAGAGAGGTCACCCTCTCTATATATGTAAATCAAAATAAAAAATTTTTGTGAGCAAAAAAATCACGAATCAAGAAATTCAGTACTTTCTGCCAAATTTATCAATTCTTTTTTAGGCAAAATTCCATCAATCGTTAAAATATAATCGCCATTATCCCAAACTACTTCACTCCAATATCTTTCATCGCAAACCCAACTAATGAGCAAGCCTTCATGTCCGTTTATCTCAACTTCTTCAAAGGAGTATCCCTCCGTGTTGAAATGATAGCCAAAGCCTTTCTTCACAGTTTGTGTGAGCAGTATAGTATTATCAACGTAGTCGCCGTGTTGATATGTTGTCCATATACTGATAGGGTCAGCTATTCGTTCAACTTCTTTATACCCCTCCGGCAATACCGAAAGATAGTACTCCTGCTCAATAGTTTCCGGCGCTCCGGCGATATCAAAAGCGAACAGCTGTGTGTTGTCCCTGTGCTCTTTCATGATAAACGTGCTGATATAATACGCCGCGCCCGATACCGTGAGCAGTGCAAGAAAAATTGCCGCGATGAGTATACACAGCGTCCTGCGGTCAGGTTTCAGTTTTCTGACGGGTTCAGGGCAGGAAAA
>CAKVHQ010000021.1 GCA_934749845.1 uncultured Clostridia bacterium | reverse complement strand
GTCAACTGAAAGACTTCCATAAGCTGATTGCGAATGACATAAATATCTTCCTGTGCTATCAGCTCATTTTTCAAAGCATAGCTTATCAGCCGCTGAATATCATCATAAATCATAAGTTTACTCCTTAATCGCCGTAGCCGTTCGGGTGAGTTTTATGCCAGTTCCACGCGCTTGCGATAATTTCGTCAAGACTGTCGTGAACGGGCTTCCAGCCGAGAATTTTCTTCGCTTTTTCGCTTGAAGCAACCAGCCTTGCGGGGTCGCCTGCGCGCCGTTCGGTTTCAACAGCGGGAATCGGGTGTCCTGTGATTTTTCGTGCCGTTTCGATGACCTCGCGAACGGAGTAGCCTACGCCGTTTCCAAGATTGAAAATATCGCTTTCTCCGCCGTTCATCAGATATTGAACTGCCAGTATATGAGCCTGAGCGAGGTCTGTAACGTGAATATAGTCGCGGATACAAGTTCCGTCGGGCGTGTCGTAATCGGTGCCATAAATTGAAATTGCTTCTCGCTTTCCGTTCGGCACTTGCAAAATAAGCGGGATAAGGTGACTTTCGGGGTTGTGTGATTCGCCGATTGTGCCGCTTTCGTCCGCTCCGCAGGCGTTAAAATAACGCAGGGAAACATAACGCAGTCCGTGAGCCGCCGCAGTCCACTTGAACATCTTCTCCATAGCAAGCTTAGTTTCACCGTATGGATTTGTAGGGCAAGTCCTGTCGCTCTCTAAAATTGGGATATTTTCGGGCTCGCCGTAGGTTGCGGCAGTGGAGGAGAAGACGATTTTATCAATTCCATGACGAACCATTGCTTCAAGCAGAACCTTCGTGCCACAAAGGTTGTTGTCGTAGTATTTAAGCGGGTTCGTAACGCTTTCACCGACTAGAGAAAAAGCCGCAAAATGAATAACAGCGTCAATTTTCTCCGAGCCGAACAGTTTGTCCAAGAATTCAGTGTTACGGATATCGCCTTCATAAAGCTTTGCAGCTTTTGGAATTGCGCTGCGGTATCCCGTTATAAGATTATCCGCAATAATTACCTCGTGACCTGCTTTTACAAGCTCCAGCGCGGTATGAGAGCCGATGTAGCCTGCACCGCCCAATACCAAAAAATTCATTATAATCCCTCCGTTATTTCAACGCCGCCTAATGAACGAATCCTAAGCACATAACAGCTTCCGTCACCGAAAATACGGTTCATTTCACTTACATATTCGTTCACTTTATCGGTTGGTACAAACGCCTGAATTGTTCCCGCAAAACCGCCGCCGTGTACTCTTAGTGCGCCCTTTTCTCCGAGAATCCGTTTGCTTAACATAATGCCGATTGAAAGTGCTTGCTCGCTCGGCTGTGAACAGGAATACAGATTTTGCAGAAGATTTGCGGAGGATTCACCGGACTGTTTAACAAGTTCAAGGAAATCATCCATATTTCCGTCCGAAAGTGCATTTGATTCCTGTACTGCACGTCTGTTTTCATCAAAGAAGTGTGCGGTTCGCAAAACGGCACGGTCGGAGCACTTTTCTCGAAGCTGCGGAATTGCACCGTAGAAGTCGTTTTCGTTTACATCCCGAAGATACGCCTTTCCGAACTGCGCCGCAACATTCTCCATTTCAGAACGAATGGCGACATAGTCATCTGTCAAGTCGGCGTGACTTCCCTTGGTGTCGGTAACGCAAAGGCAATACCCCGCATTTTTAAAGTCGAAGGGAAAGCTCTGTATTTTCGGGTTTCCGGTGTCGTGGAAATCAATGGAAACAAGCCCGCCTACGGAGCTTACCATCTGGTCCATAAGACCGCTCTTTTTTCCGAAATACTCGTTTTCCGCATACTGCCCGATTTTCGCAATTTCGACAGCGCCGACTTTTCCGTTATTGTAGTGGCGGTCGATAATTGTGCCTATCAGCACCTCAAAAGCAGCCGAGGACGATAGTCCGCTTCCGCTTAAAACATCAGAAGTCGTGTAAGCGTCAAAACCGCGCACTTCAACGCCCATATCACAGAATTTTGACGCGATTCCTCGAATAAGCGCAGATGAATCTTCTTTCTCGCTATTCTGCACAGATAGGTCGCTCAGGTCCACATTATTCGGAGAATGACCCTCGGATTGCAAGCGGATTACTCCCATGTTGTTAAAGGACACAACCGCGATTATATCAAGATTTACCGCCGCCGCAAGCACGCAGCCGTGCTGATGGTCGGTGTGATTTCCTCCGATTTCGGTTCTGCCGGGCGCTGAAAATACTGATATCTCCTCGCTGTCGGGAAAACACTCACGGAATCTGTCAACCGCATCGGAATATCGTTGCTTCTGTCGTGAAATCGTCTGCTCGCAGCTACCGTAAAGCGTTTTCAACACTTTATCAAAAGCGCCCTCGCTAAGCTGTTCTTTGAATTTTCGATAGTTTATCAAGCGTCCTCCTGTTATGTTTGGGCAGTGAAATGCAATTCAATCGGCGCATAATCTCCCCAAGTTTTCGGCAGCAGAACGCCACCGCTCATCAGAGCGTTTCCCGTATAGCATTCGCCGCTTTCCAAAAGGCTGTATTTCGCTTCGGGAATAAGTCCACGCAGCTTGATTCGGTATTGCAGGCTGTTTGGCTCTGTACGGAAAACAACACCGCCGACAAGCGCTTCTCTCCTATCCTCTGAAACAAATTCCCAAGCAGCGAGTTTATCTGTCATCGGATTGCTAAGGCGGTAGTAAATCCCGTTATGAATAAGTGGGCCGTCCTTCTTAAAGCGAACAATTTGATTTTTAACCTGCTCTTTTTCGCTGTCGGACAGGGTGTTAAGGTCAAGCTCATAACCAAAGCTTCCCGCCATAGCGGTAACCGCTCTTGTTTCAAGGGGAGTTATTCTGCCCGTCTGATGATTGGGAACCGCCGAAACATGAGAGCCAACTGCCGAAATCGGATAGAAAAATGATGTACCATACTGAATTGTTGTTCTTTCAACAGCATCCGTGTCATCGCTGCACCATATCTGCGGGCAGTAGTATAGCATTCCTGCGTCAAATCGACCACCGCCGCCGCTGCACCCCTCAAAAAGCACATCGGGGAAATCGCGGGTAAGCCGCTCCAGCAACTCATACAAACCGAGGACGTATCTGTGGGGCATTTCGCCCATATTTCCGCTTTCAAGGCAGGCAGAATACCAGTCGCAGATACTGCGGTTCATATCCCACTTGACATAGGAGATGTCGGCGCTTTTAAGAACATCGGAAATCGAGTTATAAAGATAATCTCTGACGTCAGCTCTTGTCATATCGAGAAGCAGCTGAAATCTGCTGCGATTAGGCTTTCTGTCGGGGATTTGTATTGCCCATTCGGGATGAGTGCGGTAAAGCTCGCTGTCCTCCGAAATCATTTCAGGCTCAAACCATAGCCCGAACTTCATTCCGATAGCATTGACTTTTTCGGCAAGACTTCCCAGACCGCCTTTCAGTTTATTCGTATTGACAAACCAGTCGCCAAGCCCGGAGCAGTCGTCGTTACGCTTGCCGAACCAGCCGTCGTCCAGCACCAGCATATCCACACCAAGCTGTGCCGCCTGCTCTGCAATTTTCAGGATTTTCTTCTCGTCAAAATCAAAATAGGTAGCTTCCCAGTTGTTTATCAGAACAGGGCGCTCGGCAAGCTTATATTTACCTCGACAGATATGCTCCCGCACGGTTTTGTGAAAATTATGGGAGAGCTGCTCAAAGCCCTTATTGCTGAAGGACGTTACCGATTCGGGGGTGCAGAACTTCGCTCCCGATTTCAGTTCCCAGCGGAACAGCTCGGGGTTTATCCCCATAACAAGGCGGGTTTGCTCCAGTTGGTCGTATTCAATTTTTGCCGAGAAGCTGCCGCTGTACATCAGCATTGTGCCGATACAATTACCCTGTGTTTCGGTGCAGTCCTTATTGAACAGAATGATACTCGGATTCTGCTGGTGGCTTGACGTACCTCTGCGTGAGGAGCTTTCCTGTATGCCGTGGGCGAGGGGCAGCCGCTCGGTTATTCTCTCCATTGTGTGCCTGCCGTGAAAATGTATCCACTCGTTATAATCTCTCGGCAGGTCAAGGCAAAGGCTTGCGGCATTTGTGAGAAAAATGCTGCTCTCTCCCTTATTCTCAATAATTGCGCTGCGTGTGATAATATCAAGCTTTGGAAGCACTCCGTATTTCAGAGTAACGGTAATATCGGAGGCAGTATCTTTGAGATATACTTCAAGTGTCTGCGCTTCGGGGCTGTCCGCATATACTGCGGGAAGTCCCTCTATCGAATACTTGCCCTCCGTTATTTTGTAGCCGGTATATCTCAAATCAAGCGCACAGCTTCCGTTCGAATGAACGACGGAAACCGCATTTATCCTGTAATCTCCGATACCTGCACAGGAATATTCAAGCGGCAGGGTATCGAGAGAATAGCTGCGGCGGTTTTCCGCTTTGTAAATATTCCCCGAAAAGCCAACATCGTGGTATTTGCACAGATACTCCATGCTCATACCCACTTTTTCGCCGTACCACAAATGCCGAAGTACGCCGTACTCATCAGCAATAAGCTGATATTCCGAATTTTCTGTTTCTATGGTAAAAAGTCGTGTTGTTTCATTAACGGTAACAAACATTTTCCACACCTCTCACTTTATCTCAAAATTATATGTTGTAAGGTCGGCGTCAAGGGTGATTGAATAACCGCCGCAGGTTCTTGTTATAACAAGTCTGTCGCCGTCCGTATCTACGGAAATACCGCCCTCAAGGCCGAAAGCAGGGTGGGAGTTTCTGAGCTCCATAAGCTCTTTCAGCTTCCGAACAATCGGTCTTGACTGCTCCGCTTCAACGTCCCCGGCGGTGTAATAATGGCGGTTTATATCACGCCCGTTTTTGGTACGCTCCATAAGTTCAATATCATTAGAGCCTGCAAGCATACCCACATAGTACACCTGCGGAATACCGGGAGCAAAGAACTGTATCGCTCTTGCAAGAAGATATGCGCTGTCGTTGTCGCCGAGCGCAGAATAATAGGTGGTGTTCACCTGATATATGTCAAGATTGTTGTACGCTTCGGAGCTGTATATCATCTTAACGTTTGCGCCTTTCGAGTACATCTGCTCCTTTACCTTTTCTATCTCCTCGTCGGGAAGCAGGTCTTTCACGTCTACAATGCCTATACCGTCGTGTGTGTCAAGTGTGGTGAACTGCTTCATCGGGCATTTCAGCAGCCAGTTTTTGAGATATTCTCCGGTGTGATTATACAGAGCGTGGAGAGTGAGAACAGGCAGTGCAAAATCGTATATCCAGAAGCCCTTATCAGCTATTTTCATCGGGATAGTGTAATGCTCGTGGATTTCCGGGAGTATTTCCGCGCCGCCCTCGGAAGCGATTTTTTCTATATCATAAAGCAGCTCCCATATATCCGGCTCGATAAAAAAGCAGCTTGTTCCCGCTTTTTTTACTGCATAAGCAAAAGCGTCAAGCCTTATTACGGAAGCTCCTCTGCTACACATCTCCCTGACTGTTGTCTTTATGAAATCCTTTGTTCTGTCCTTTGATATATCTAAATCTATCTGTTCCTCGCAGAAGGTACACCAAACCTTCTCTGTTGTTCCGTCAGCAAACTTTGCCTCAATATACGGCGCACGGGGCTTGCGTTTATAAATAATGTCGGTCTGCTCGGGAGTCGGCTCTCCGTTTTCCCAGAAATCCTTGTAGCGAATAAACATATCCTTGTATTCGGAATTGTCCTTTTTTAGCAGAAAATCCTTGAAATACTCCGAGCTTGCCGAGATGTGATTTACCATAAAATCAAACATCAGATAGTATTCTTTTCCAAGCCCCTCAATATCATCGAACGTGCCGAATCTCTCGTCAACAACGTCATATCTCATCGGAGCAAATCCTCTGTCTGCCGATGACGGGAAAAACGGAAGAATATGAACTCCGCCAACCGCCTTTTTGTAGTGCTTGTTGAGCACGCCGTGAAGCTCTTTGATGTTTTTACCCAAACTGTCAGCGTAGGTTATCAGCATTATCTTGTTTTGAATTTTCATATTGATTCCCTTTCTTTTAGTGCTTTCCCCCGCCGTGCGGCAGGGGAAAAGTGTATATCAATCAACCCTTTACCGCTCCATTTGCAACGCCGCCGATTATCTGCTTCTGGCAGAAGATATACAGTATCAGAATAGGCAGCAATGCAAGTAAATACGAAGCAAATGCAAGGTTGTAATTCGTGCCGAACTGGGTCTGGAAATTAAGCTGTGCAAGGGGAAGAGTGGTGTTCTCGCTGCCCGACATAATAACGAGAGGTGTCATAACATCATTCCACGTTCCGAGGGCGGTGAGAATGGCTACTGTTGCGTGCATAGGCTTCATCATCGGGAAGATTATCGTCCAGTAGGTGCGCCATGTGGAAGCACCGTCAATGCTTGCCGCTTCTTCCATAGCCTGCGGAACGTTCTTCATATATCCGCTGTAAAGCATAACATTCATCGGCATAAAGAATACCGTGTATAGCAGAATAACTCCGAGCATATTGTCAAGACCGAGAATTGCAGTCTGCTTGACGAGCGGCATCATAAGTATCGCGAAGGGTACGAACATACCGCTGACGATATAGAAATATATCAGCTTGAAGCCTTTTTTGCGGTTCATATTTCTGCCGATAGCGTAGCCCGCCATTGAGTGGATAATTACTGAAAGGACAATGGAAGCGCCGGTTATCAGTATGCTGTTTCCGAGGGAGTGCCAGAAATCGGTCACACGCATCGCTTCGGCGAAATTGTCAAGGCTAAACGTCTGCGGCAGGGCTAATGCGCCCGCAATATCGTTAGTCATCTCGGAGGGAGATTTCAGCGCTATGATAATTGTCATGTACAGCGGGAAGAAGATAGCCGCACAGCCGATTATCAGCAGGGTTGTTATGATTATTGACGAAACCTTGCTCTTGTTGATTCTGTGCTTTCGGGAAGGCTTGTTTTCGGACACTTCGGGTTCGGCGATATTTATCAGCTTCTCACTCATAACTGCTCCTCCTTCTTATTTGTAATTACCATCTGGAATATGGATATAGCTACAATGACAATGAAGAATACAACTGCGTTGGCACTCTGGAAGCCGAACTGACCTCCGTCCATACCGTTTTTGTAGATAAGGTAGGAAATCGACTCTGTGCTTTGTGCAGGACCGCCCTTTGTCAATGCCATAATCTGGTCGAATACCATAAGCATATTCTTTGTGCTGAGAACAAGGTTCGTTGTAACAAAGGGCATAAGCATGGGAAGCGTGAGGTGTCTGAACTTCTGCCACGGGGTTACACCGTCAATCATTCCTGCCTCATAAATATCCGTTGGAATAGTCTGAAGTCCCGAAATGTAGATGATCGTGTTCATTGCCACCGCCTGCCATACACCGACGATAAGAACGCCAATCCAGGCAGTTTCCTCTCCGGCAAGAATACTGTTTTCAAGGAAGTTTATGTGCAGTGCCGAGCCTATAGTGGGGATAATATAGGTGAAGATAAAGCTGAAAATATAGCCTACAACAAGTCCTCCAAGGACATTCGGGAGGAAATATACTCCCCTTAATGCGCTCTTGAATTTTATCTTGCTGTTAAGTCCCAGCGCAAGAAGTAGGCTGATTACATTTACAAGTACTGTTCCGACGATTGCGTATTTGAAGGTGAACAGGTAGGAATTTCCGACTCTTGCGTCGCTGAACAGGTCTATGTAATTGCGCAGTCCCACAAACTCAAAGCTGCCGTAGCCCTTGTAATTCGTGAAGCTGTAAAACGCGCCGGTTATCAGCGGAATTGTGTTGAATGCGATAAAAAGGATAAGTGCGGGAGCTACCATTAGTATAAAGGTCATTCGCTTGGATAATACCTTCTTGCTTTTCATTGCTGTCCCTCCTCGTATTTCTTAACCCGTGCGATAAGGTCGCGGTTGTATCTTGCCCATTCCTTGTCGAAGCGCTCAAGGAACTGCTGCGCCGAGTTATCGTTATTGTCCATAAGATAGGTCTGTATCATTGCGTCAACGCTCATTTCGCTTGGATAATGGTGGTCGTGGAAATCTGACATTCTTCCATCCTTGATATACTGCTGCATTCCGTTTAAGAACTCCGGAAGCTTAAAGTCACCCTCCTTGCAGGGTATTCCGCCCTGGTCGTCAAGATATATCTGAACGGTTTCATCATAGAAAAGGAAACGCAGAACCTCGTATACAGCTTCCTTATTCTTTGTGCCCTTCATTACCGAGAAATGAAGGTCTATTCCTGAGTTGAGCACATTGTCCTGTTCGTTTTCATTTGCAGGGAATGTAAAGGAATCAATGTTCATATCGGGATTTACCGAGAGTATCTGCGGTACTGCGTAGCTTCCGATAGGATACATTGCAGACTGCCCTCTCGCAAAGGCTGTGCAGGCGTCGTTGTAGCTGTATGCGCAGGGGTTTGGCTCGGCGTAATCAAGCAGTACCTTTATCTTATCGGCTACCTCAGCGTATTCCGCCGCAAAGGTTGTCCTGCCTGCGTTTACGCTGCTGCACACATCGGAAGGAGCAAGTCCTACGGCTAGTGCGTTCCATGGTGCTAAACAGGTCCAGGTGTCCTTATATCCAAGATAGAGCGGGTCGGTGCCGCTTGCCTTTATTTCATCGCAAAGCGATATAAACTCGCTCCATGTTTCGGGAATTTCCCAGCCGTTCTGCTCAAACATATCCTTGTTGTAGAGTATTCCCGCCGCATTTGCCGCATAAGGCAGAGCGTAAGCTCCATCTTTTGGGAGAAGTTCCAACTCCTTTTCCATTTTCAGATATGCGGGGTTTATCTCGTTGATTATCTCAAGGTCTGAAATATCCTCAAACAGGTCTGCATCAAGGAAGTTGGAGTAGTTCATATCTCCGCCGATACCCACAATATCGGGATACTCCTCTCTGATGAGGCGGGTTTTTAGAACAGTCATAGCCTCGTTGGGGGATTCGATTTTAAGCTGAATATCGTCGTGAGTTTCGTTAAACAGCTTCTCGATTTTTTCAAACGCCTTGACTGCTTCGGGCTTGTACTGGAGCATTGTAACGGTTGTTACTCCATCCTTTCCGCTGTCGCCGGAACAGCCCGACAGCAAAACCGAAGCGGATATTGCCGCAGCTGTTAAAAGTGATATTGCTGCTCTGCTTTTTTTCATGTTGAATTACCTCCTTTTGTGTGGGGCTTTATCTTGATATTATTATATCATACCGTTATGCAATCAGTAAATCCCATATTTACCGTACATTTATACCAATTTGCTATTTTTTATCCGATATATGAAAGTATGCTTGCATTATGGTATATTTTGTGATATACTGATAATAAAGCTTTATGAAATTCCGTGTATTCTGTTGGAGGTGCACTATGAGCGATTTACTCTTTTCCGTATTCCCCAGCGATAATTTTGTTGACCTCAGTCTGTTTCAATTCGGACGTGAAAAATGCTCGCCTGCCCATTCCTTCGGACCTGCCGCAAGAAATCACTTTCTTTTTCATTATGTCATTTCCGGAACAGGCAGATTTTTCGCATACGACAGCAGCAGAACTACCAAGGAATACAGTATCAGGAGTATGCAGGGATTTATGATATTCCCCGGTCAGATAACAACCTATGTTGCCGATAAGGATTTACCATGGGAATATGTATGGATAGAATTTGACGGGCTTCGTGCAAAGGCAATAGTTGAAGCTTCTGGATTTTCGCTTGATAATCCTGTCTATAAGGCGCGCTCAAAGGATTTACGTGAGGAAATGATGAAGGAGATGAATTATATTGCAGAAAACGGCTTGTCTTCTCCCCTGCACCTTATGGGGCATTTGTATCTGTTCATAGATTATCTCGCGCGTTCTACAGAAGGAATAAAGGTTAATAACGGCAGTAAACTTCGGGACTTTTATATCCATGAAGCGTTGGAATATATCAGCCACAATTTCCAGAATGATATTTCGGTAGAACAAATAGCGGATATGTGCGGCCTTAACAGAAGCTATTTCGGCAAGATATTCAAGGAAGCTGTCGGAGAAACGCCGCAGGAATTTCTTTTGAAGTACCGTATGACAAAGGCAGCTGAGCTTCTGAAGCTCACACAGCTTTCAGTTGGCGAAATAAGCTCTGCGGTAGGCTATGAAAATCAGCTTCATTTTTCCCGTGCTTTCAAAAGCGTTTACGGAGCATCGCCGAAGAAATGGAGAGCGGAGCTATTCTTGGATAGTTGATTATTACTTACCGGCATTAAAAAACCGCCCATACAGGGCGGCTCCGTCGCAGAAATATCCAATGGAAAATCAAATCTATGGGTCTTATTTGGGTATTATTGTTACAAAAAGATACG
>CAKVHQ010000020.1 GCA_934749845.1 uncultured Clostridia bacterium | reverse complement strand
TGGGATTCCACACACAGGTAGAAATACCGACAAGTGAAGGCAGGATGGACGTTCTCATTCAAACTTCCGACTACATTTACATCATTGAATGCAAATTAGATGGAAGTGCCGAAGAAGCACTGCAACAGATAGAAGTCAAAAACTATGCAGCTCCTTTCGCTATGGATAAGCGAACAGTTGTCAAACTTGGCATCAACTTCTCCAGCAAGACTAGAGGAGTTGAGAGTTGGAAGCAGAGATAAGTTAGCAGCATCGCCGCCATGATTGCTACGATTGCTAATATGAGTAAGTAAGAATAAACCAACTTATATTATCAAATAAAGTTGCACAAAATAAACAAACATTTCTAAATACTACAGTTTACAAGACATCGGTAAGATACGTATTTTATACTTATCTCACCGATGTTGAAGTTAATTGCATAATCATTAAACTTATGATAAAAGTATGAAGAATTCCATTATATTAAATACTATATCTAAGAGTGCACTAAATATATTCAATATTATCGTGCCTCTGTTAATATATCCATATATCTACAGAATTTTTTCAGCAAATACTGTGGGTAAAATGGATTATGCAACTACTATTTTTACATATTTTAGCCTAGTTGGTCTTCTAGGCATATACAACTATGGCTTGAGAGAAATAGCACGCAAAAGAGACTGTAAAGAAGAAACCAATTCCATTTTCAAAAATCTCTTTGTTTTAGGACTCATTAGCAACATAATAGTATTTATTATTTACTTTCTATTTGTTTATTACACGATAAATGATCCTGTTCTAAAAAAAATCATGTATGTTCAAGGATTTGGTATTATAGGACAGATTTTATACATTGAATGGATCAACGAAGCGTTTGAAGACTACAAATTTATAACATTAAAGACTATTGCTATTAGAGTATTCAGTTTATGTGCCGTTTTTCTATTTATTAAAAATGACGGAGACTATTATAAATATGTTGCAATAACTACTGCTACTGTCGTTGCAAATAACATTGTTAGTTTTGTTCATATTCACAAATACGTAGACTTATCATTTAGCAAGTTGTGTCAAAACATACACATTAAGCCATTAATAATTCCACTATTTACGATTCTTATACTAAACAACACAAATCTCCTCTTTACAGTGGCAGATAAAACAATTCTAGGAATTTACCAACCTTCTGAAGAAGTCGCATTCTACGGAGTTGGTCAAAAGATTTCTGAGATGATAAGAATACTTTTTTTATCTCTCGTATATGTTATGATACCTCGCTTATCATATTACCTTGAGAATGATTTTGGTGCATACAAAACAGGAATAAAACAGATGATTCGAATAAATTTTTTATTAATAGCTCCTGTTTCTGTTGGACTTTTTGCATTGTCAAAAGAGATAGTTTTGATATTTGCAGGAAACCAATACGCAAACGCTATACCATCAATGCAATTGTTTGCTCTACGAGTTTTCATACTATCAACAGAAGCAATTGTATACAATCAAGTTATATTTTTGTTTAGAAAAGAAAAATTCTTGATGAAAGCAAATGCACTATGCGGTCTATTGAATGTAGTATTTGACTTTACGTTATGCCAGTGTATTAATTCATCAACAGCTATATTGACAACATTGATATGTGAAGGATTGTTCCAAATAATGTGCTATATTTACATATACAAAAAATTACAGCTAGATATTGGACTGTTTAAATTTGCAAATTTAAAATACATAATAATATCGATGTTGTTCATACCAACAATATGGTTTGTAAGATCATTTGAACTTTCAGAATTGTTAACTGTTATAGTTGCTGTATTCTCATGTATGACAATCTATATACTATTATTAATTCTGAACAAAGACTCAGCAGCGAATATGATAATCAATAAAATAACTATAAAAAAATAAGAAAAATGAAACCAACTTACAAAGAAATTGCAAAAGCGACAACATTTGGTCCTATTAGATCAAGACAGATATCAGAATATATCTGTATGTCATTATCACCTTTCTTTTCTAGATATTTCATACATTTCCATATCCGCCCAAACACCATTACAATTTTCATGATAATCTTAGGTGTCTTAGGCGCAGCATTCTTCGCCATCCCCAACATTGCCTGCAAAATAATAGGAATACTTCTATTATTTTTATGGTTTATTATGGATTGTTCGGATGGAGAAGTTGCAAGATATACAAAAACATTTTCACGCTATGGAAAAGAAATTGATTACCTAGCACACATACTTGATCATCCATGTGTAAATCTTTCCATGTGGTATACATACGTACAGATAAGTACATATAATATATATATAATATCAGCGTTATTCATCACATTAATATCGGCAGAATTAATAACACGAAATCTTATAATTATGGAAGTATACGACAAGGATAAGAAGGTTAAAAACGGCAATGTATTCAAACCAACATGGATGAAGTGGCTATTTTTACAAATAGTATACTTTCCTAATATAATTTTATTCCTACCTATCATTATACTAGGTGACTATGTGGGATTATACAATTCATCATATATACTTGCATTCATCGTTGCTGCAAATTTACTCAATACAGCAAACATGTATCGTAAAACATTAAAGAAATGCTATAAAGCATTATAATAAACAAGAAATATATAATAAATACATCACATACGCGTTATTATTATATTAATAGTAGATAGATTGTTGTTTCAACATCATTATTAAATATATACAGATGTTTAAGATAAAACAAAAAAGATATGGAATTAAAGGATATAATACAATTGTTTATGTCTAACAAAAAGACATATGGCATAATAACTCTTATTGCACTAGTTTTTGGAATAATTGTGGCTATAAGTATTCCAAAACAATATACTGCAAAAGTAATGCTGTCTCCTGAAACCAATAATGATATGTCAAAACTTGGCGGATTAGGAAGTATTGCATCTAGCATGGGCTTAAATATGAATAGCAACAATACTGATGCTATAGGACCACAGTTCTACCCAAATGTAATAAGTTCAACTTCATTTATTGTAGGACTATTTGATATTAAGATTAAATCTGATGATGGCAAAATTCAAACGACCCTATATGATTACCTGAAGAATTACCAGAAATCTCCTTGGTGGTCAATGTTCAACCCATTAGGATGGATTACAATAACTGAAAAATCAGACACTATCAACAAAAAGATAGACGCTTTTCGTCTTACAGAAAATCAAACAAAGATTGTGACGAATTTAAAAGGAATGATTTCCTGCAGTGTCGATCAAGAAACAAATATAATTACAATCAAAGTAACTGCACAAGATCCTCTAATATCTGCAGTACTTGTTGATTCTGTAAGTAACAGACTTCAAGCCTTCATTACAGATTACAGAACATCAAAAGCAAAACATGACTTAGCATATACAAAGAAATTATACGTGGAAGCTCTTGCTGATTACAAGAAATCACAAGAAAAGTTTGCTGCATATTCAGATGCTAATGAAGATGTTGTCTTGCAGTCATATAAATCTAAACAAGACGAGCTTGAAAATGACATGCAATTAAGATACAATATTTATACACAACTTGTCCAACAACTTCAGCTAGCAAAAGCAAAGGTGATGGAAAGGACTCCAGTATATGCTGTAATAGAAGCGCCCACGGTTCCAACACGTCCATCGGCACCTCACAAGCTAATTCTACTGGTACTCTTTTTAATTGTTTTCAACGCAGCTTATACTGCATTTTTAATAATAAAAACATTAAAAGTTCAATACAAACAATGATAATACATTCTATCATAGATAAAATAAGAACACAGATAGGCAACCTTTTTTTTTGGTTGCTTATCTTTGTTATCTTATTCGACCCAACAGGAACTATGCTTCATAAAAAAGACTTGATGTTTGTATTAGTTGTTGCGTTCAACATTCTATTTTACAAGCCAGACTGGAGCAAACTACCCTGGATTTTATTATTATTTTGTGCTATAACAATACCATACTTAATATCATGCATGCGTATGACATTAGTAGATGAAACAGAAGTTTTAGCCGTCTATAAAGCTATTTCACCAGTGCTGCTTCTTTTATGGATAAGAAATTATGATCTAATAAGCTTATCAAAGGGGCCTGTTGTAATATGCTGCATATTGATGACCATGCTTTTTTTTCTGATATTATACTGTCCTCAATTAGAAGCACCAATTTATTATTGGCAAGCTGCAGCTGGATTTCCTATCATAATAAACCATCGTACATTTCTAGGTGTTAGTATGTTTGTAATGTATTTAAAATCATATGTAGCTTTTGTTTTTATAATAGCTTACTATTTTTACGTAGTATTTTCAGGGACCCATAGAAACATTATAACATTTATATACTTATTCTTTATCTGCTTTGCATTTTCTGTTAGTGGAACAAGAAGTACAATGTTATTACCTATATTTATATTTATTATAGTAGGATACGTTACAAGTGGAAACAAGAAATATGCAAAATATATACTTTACCCTATTATCTTTATAATTGGGATTGCATTCATCGTTTTATTAATTGCACTCATTTCAGACACGGGAGAGGCTTCAAATGCGGTCAAATATGGACATATACCATCTTATATACAACTATTTGAAGAACATCCTGAATATATTCTTATAGGACAAGGTCCTGGTGCCTATATGTATAGTGAAGGATTCAATAAAGTTGTTTTTAAAACAGAATGGACATATTTAGAGTTATTAAGGAATTACGGCTTATTTTCGCTTATTATTATTGGTGTCTTCGCAAAGCCTCTAATTACTATGTGGAAACATAGAAGAGATGCTTTTTGCAAATGCATGTTTTTCGCTTATCTTTCATATTTACTCATAGCAGGAACAAACCCATTACTCCTATCCTCCACAGGAATGATAGTTTTACTAATGGCATATTCATATGAAGAAAGCATTACTTCATTAGATGTAAAAAACAACAAAAAATAACATTATTATGAAAGAAATATCAGTTTTAATGTCTACGTATAATGGAGAAACGTTCATTAAGGAACAAATAGATTCCATACTTAATTCAAAAGATGTAGAACTTCAATTACTGGTTAGAGATGACGGGTCAAGTGATCAAACACTCTCTATTCTCAACACCTATCAATCCCAAAAAAAATTATCGTTCTACCAAGGACACAATGTTGGACCAGCAAAAAGTTTTATGGAGATTTTATACAAAGCCCCTAACAGTAAATATTATGCATTTTCGGACCAAGATGACTATTGGTCACAAGATAAGCTTTCAACAGCCATAAATTGCATAAAAAGCTTCGGGCAAGAACCCGCACTATATTTTTGCCAAACGCAATTGGTAGACAAAGATTTAAATCCAATGAAGACTATTTATATTAATCCACGTCTTACTTTTGGTGAAGCATTAACATATCAATTTATAGGCGGATGTACTATGGTGTTTAATCAGTCGCTTAGAGATATGGTATTAAAATTTGCTCCAAACTATCAACCCATGCATGATGTATGGATATATAGTATTGCTCAAGCAATTGGCGCACATATCTTTTTTGACCCCCAACCACATATATTGTACCGTCAACATTCACATAATGCAATAGGACAAGGCTATAGTAGGTATGAAGAATGGAAAAGAAGATGGAAAAGAATCTCTAACAGCGAACATGAAAGACTGAAACGCGCGAAAGAGTTAAAAATAGGATATTATAAAATGATGAGCCAAGAGAACAAATCAATACTTGACAAAGCAATCTTATCTGGTGAAGGTAATCTTTGGCAACGTATCATTGCATCAAGTGATAAAAGGCTAAAATGTTCATCTAAAATTACATATGTACTTTTCAGAATATCAGCAATAATTAAAACATTTTAAAAATGAATAATCAACCCATTATATCAATTATAACCGTATGCTTCAATAGCGAGAAGCATATAGAAGACACTATAAAAAGTGTACTTTCACAAAAATACAATAACTTACAGTATATCATTATAGATGGTGGTTCTAAAGATAAAACCATGGACATCATCAATAAGTATAAAAATGAAATTAGCACTATCATATCTGAACCAGATAAAGGCATAAGCGACGCATTTAATAAGGGAATTCAACATGCAAAAGGAGATCTCGTAGGTATCGTTAATTCTGATGATATACTTTTGCCAGAATCACTCTTAGCTATAGCAACAAGCTATTTAAAGGGCGAATATGACATTTATAGAGGTAATTCTATAATTTGGAATCCTATTACCAATAAAAAATACAGAGAATATCCATCATTGAAGTTCTCTACTACTCCTATTTTTGTAAACGTTGCTCACGAAAGTACCTTTGTCACATTAGATGCCTATAAAAAGTTTGGAACATACGATATAGATTTACATTATACCATGGACTTAGATTTCTTTATCAGGGCATACAAATTGGGGGCTAAGTTTAAACATGTAGACCATGATGTCGTACAATTTAGGTTAGGAGGTGCAACAAGCACATCAATGTTGAAAAAGCGTAAAGACTATATCAAAATGGCTTACAACAACCATGCTAGCAAGTTACATGCAAACTTATATTTTTTAGGAATGCTTCTAATAGATCTTGGGAAAAGAACTCTTGATTTATTTGGACCAGACTTAAAAAAGAAAATTAAATATTTTAAATCTTAAATACAGATATAATAGTTAATAAGGAAATGACAAGAAAAAAAATTATATTTTCAGACAACACATTGTGGGGATTGATAAATTTTAGAGGTAAAGTGATTAAACATTATGTTAGCAAAGGATATAAAGTTATAGTTATAGCTCCTCAAAATGAAGTTTCAGAACTACAAGCTGAAATCCCTGATTATGTAACGTACATACCAGTAGATATGGATAGAAATAAAACTAACCCATTTGCTGATATCAAATATTTCATAAAAATATACAACATCTACAAGAAAGAGAAGCCTGATTATGTATTCCATTACACTATCAAGCCAAATATCTATGGTTCTATTGCAGCAAGGCTCAATCATATAAAGTCAGCATCAATGATGGCTGGCCTCGGATATGCTTTTAAAAATAACAACCTGATATCTTTCATCGGCAGAGCTCTTTACAAAATTGGTTTATCATGCACTAATAGTCTTTTTTTACTAAACAAAGACAACATGAACGAAATAATAAGAAGGAAATTATGTGATAAAAAGAAAATTATTTTATTAAAGGGCGGAGAAGGCATAAATCTTAATGACTTCCCCTATATGAACAATGAATCAGATATAATAACATTTTTATTCATTGGTAGAGTTTTATATGAAAAGGGTTATAACGAGTTTATAGAATGTGCAAAAGAAATAAGAGAAGAATATCCCAATGTGAGTTTTGAAATTCTTGGAACAATTGATCCGAACTATCCTAATAGTGTCTCTAAAGAAAAAATTCAGGAAGACGAAACTAAAGGTTACATAAAATACATCGGTTTCACAAAAGACATTTTAAGTATACTCAAGAGGAAAGGCATAGTGGTCATGCTTCCGTCATACTATGGAGAAGGTTTAAACAGATCTCTTATGGAAGCATGTGCAACAGGAAAACCTATAATTACAACTACCAATCCTGGGTGTATCGAAACTGTCGAAAATGGAACAAACGGATACCTTGTTGCCCCCAAAAATATTGACGCTCTTGTTAAAGCAGCTAAAAGGTATCTTAAACTCTCAAATGAAGAAAAAAATGCAATGTCAAAAGCTAGTAGAAAAATTGCTGAGGACAAATTTGATATCAATAATGTTATACTAGAGTACGACAAATTGGTATAAAATAGTAAGCATGAGTGAGAACAACACATTTAATTACTATTGGTTCCCCCAAAAAGTAGAAAAGAATAACTAAAAAGAATAGTATATTAGGCAATAATTACCATTCTTTTTAGTTATATATATAACTTTATATGAAATAATAAATTAATAATAAATCTCATTATAGGAAGTATTTGATTAAGTTAACTGTTGATTATACAAAACATAAGCTCCTAATACTTCCATAGAGAATACCTTTAAAGGTATATAACAAAATAACATTCACTATAAATTTTATAATTATGCAAGCAATTATTTTAGCAGCCGGAATGGGGCGTCGACTCGGAGAATATACAAAGGACAACACTAAGTGTATGCTTTCTATCAATGGTGAAAAACTCATTGATAGAACTCTCGCTATACTTTCTAACTTGAATGTCACGAAAGTAATTATTGTCATAGGCTATAAAGGTGAGAATTTGAAAAAATATATAGGAAACAGATACCATGGATTATTAGATATAAAATATGTCAACAATCCTATCTATGACAAAACAAATAATATCTATTCATTATCTCTTGCTAAAGAGGAAATGATAAAAGATGATACATTATTATTCGAATCTGATATTATTTACGATGAAAGTATTGTAAAAAAACTTCTTGATAACACGTGGCCAAATTTGGCTCTTGTCGCTAAATGGGAATATTGGATGGATGGAACTGTTGTAAAAATTGACAATGAAAACAACATCTTAAGTTTTGTGTCAAAAGACATGTTTAATTTTCATGATACTGATGACTATTACAAGACTATCAACATTTATAAGTTCAGCAAAGAGTTTGCACGTAACAAATACATCCCATTCCTCAATGCATATTGCCAAGCATGGGGAAACAACGAATATTACGAACAAGTGCTAAAAGTGCTCACATTTCTCAATCGCACAGACTTGAAAGCATTACCTATTTCCGATGAAAAATGGTACGAAATAGATGATATTCAAGATTTAGATATTGCAGAAACTATTTTTTCTGACGAACAAAATATTGCTCAAAAGTATCATAAAAGATATGGCGGTTTTTGGCGTTTTCCTAAACTCTTGGACTTTTGCTATCTCGTAAACCCATTTTTTCCAACTAGACAATTGAAGGAGGAAATGAAAGCAAATTATGACACTTTATTAACTGAGTATCCATCCGGCATGTATGTAAACTCTCTCTTAGCAAGTAAATATTTTGACATAAAACACAACTATATAGTTGTTGGAAATGGTGCTGCAGAACTAATAAAAAGCATGTTAGAAAATATCAACGGGAAATATGGTATTATATACCCAACTTTTGAAGAATATCCAAATCGGTTATCAAAAGACGCCATTGTACCCTTTATATCTTCAAAGGAAGACTGCCAATATACGGCAGACGATCTCATCCAATTCTACACAGATAAAGAAATTGATTATTTAGTACTCATAAATCCAGATAATCCTTCTGGAAATTTTATACCAACTAAAGATGTCTTGCATCTATCAAATTGGTGCAAAGAACACAGCATAAAACTAATTGTTGATGAATCATTTGTTGATTTTAGTGAAAATTTCGAATGCAACAGTTTGATACATAATGATATTTTAGAAGGCAACCCTAACCTTTTAGTAATAAAAAGTATTTCTAAATCCTATGGCGTACCTGGACTGAGGCTAGGGATACTAGCCACATCAGATGAGAAAATTATTAATTGTATTAAAAAGAATGTTGCAATATGGAATATCAATTCATTTGCAGAATATTACATGCAAATATTTGGCAAATACCAAAATTGCTATATAGAAGCATGTTATCAGTTCATCAAGGAGAGAGAAAGATTTCAAAAAGAAATGAACAAAGTCTCGTTTGTTAGGGTAATCCCTTCACAAGCCAATTTCTTCATGATAGAACTCACCGGAAGATATACGTCTAATGAACTCTCTTCTATTTTACTAAAAAGGTTCAATATACTCATAAAGAGCTGTAATACCAAACATGGACTTGAAAACAAGAATTATATACGAATAGCTGTTAGAAACAGAATAGACAATGACAGACTTATAGACGCACTAAACAGTTTATAAAAACAAGTTACAACAAATATCACGAGAGTGAAAAATATACTACAAGCGATAGCACTACAATAAAACAAATAGTGCTATCGCAATAATATCCATCTGATAATCATATGGTGTTTTAAAATGTACAAAACTTTTAAAAATGGACTATTGATTATTTACTTCACCATTTCATTCACAGTTTCTTCCAATCCATCAGCCCTCTACTCTGCCTATCGAACTCAAGCGCAAGTGAGATAACTGGTTTGGAAGATGCAGCATAGGCATCAGCATAATGACGAGAAGAGATTTGATATGAGGCAGAAACTACACCACCATTATCAGACATCTTAAGTTCTAAAATGTAGATATTTTCTGAAGTTTCAACAACCAAATCTATTCTACCTGCAGACATCTGCTGTTCCTCTGAGACCTTAAAGCCACAGAGATAGAAAATATTTTTCAGAATAAAACGGAAATGCTCCTCAAAAACAAAGTTTTCCT
>CAKVHQ010000019.1 GCA_934749845.1 uncultured Clostridia bacterium | reverse complement strand
ATTTCGTAAAGCGTTTATATAATACAACCAAAACGCACATTTGTCAACACTTTCTTTTAAAAAATATTTTATGAAACTGTTATTTTACAATAAGTGTGTTAATGAAAATAAATCAACACACGAACAAATAATTTAGAAACACAAATTCTCCATTTATTCGCAAATGAAATGTAAATTTTAATTTAAAAAGCTGTCGTGTAGTGATTATTTCATTACGCGAATTTTTTATAAGGGGGTGAATTTATTGGCATATCGTAACGGAAAATTTTATGGCAAAAATAAGCCTAGAAAAAGAAAAAAGAGTTCTTATTCAGAACTCGAAAAATTGGCTTACAATTTGGGTAAAATCAATCGTGGTTTGAAAAACCCAAATACAAGAGTTTTTGCTAGTTATAAAAATGGTTGCACTGGCAAAACAGCAAACAATACAAAACCACTATATTAGAGCTAGGGAGTTATATTTTTGAGTAAAAAATATTTACAAAAAAATGAAATAAGGGATGACCTAAATCCAGAACATTTAAATCGTTTTGGTTATCCACATGAAGCAATAATAACTGCTAGAAAGGGACATAAGTTTAAAGCAAATACAAAGACCCATTCAAAATATGTTAATGGTGTCGAGAGTTTAGATTTAGAACCATCTTTACCAGATAATGTAAAACATAATAGAATAAGTCCACCTTTTTGGCAAAATGTAAATCAGTTTGGAGATAAGAAAGGAAAAGCCCCCAAAAAGTTGAGAGCTCAAATTAAAAAATATAATAAAAAATTTTATAAATAAAAAAAAGAAATTCAATACCCTAGCTGTGTTACCACAAGAAGTCAACTTAATGACTAATTGAATTTCTTAATAGCATTATATTCTTTCTAAATATAAATGTCAACCCTTTACAACAAAAAAAATGAGTTTTTCACTTTTACATTACGGTCTAATGAGCCTTGTCATAATTCAAAATAAAGTGAAAAAGTGTCGATGTCGTCACCAAATTTAATTTGGTGTTCTTCACCGCAATTACAACTTAATAAGACTGTAAGCAACCTATGAATTAAGGTAGTAGGCACATAATTGGTAGTCTTTAAAGCCAATCACAAAAATAGCCAATATAAAGAAAAAATAAATTTTAAGGAGAAATATAAAAATGGCAAATAATGTAAAAAGAATGATTAAAGAAAATGGAATTGTGCTTGAAAAAATCTTTAAGGAAGCAACAGATGAATTTAAGTCTTCTGATGGTCGTGTAGTTCCTGCACAACCTGATAGATATATTCTTAAATGCGTATCTGGTGAAGAAGTTTCAAAAGATGCAGGTTTTTTGAACTCAACAGTTTTGGAATACAAGACAGACAAAGAAACCTATGACAAAGTGCATTATGGTAGTGCTGTTGAAGTTAGATATGAACTTTCAAACTTTGGACCAAAACCTGTTTCAGTATGTTCTAAAGAAAATAAATAATAAGGAGAAAATAGATTGAACATTTTTAAAAATATTATGCTAGTGCTTTTGGGTATGGTTTGTGCAGTTGCAATTTTTTCAATTGCAGTTGGTATTGGCTGTGCCGTTAATGGTATCACTTTTGGTGAACAAATTGCTCAATGGTTTGGAAATTCAAAACCTGCAATTGATGCCACAAAAGAAATTGCTGAAACAGTTTCAGCAAAATTTATTGCTTAATAGGAGTGTTCTATGACGAAGAAAATATTACTAATAGTTTTAATTGTTGTTTTAGTAGTGTTATTCGGAACATTTCCCTTATCCATTCTATCTAAAATATTTTATTACATCAGCAAGTTTTTTGAATGGCTGGCGAAAATATTAAATATTTTTCATTGGAATGGTATTGTGTAATAGAAAAAAAGCACTATATCTGATCGTTATAGTGCTTTTTATTTTTTAAAAAATATTTAAAGGAGAAAATATGGAAATAGCAAAAAAAATTGCAAATGGTGTATTGATTTTTATTACAGCTGTTGCTACTGCTATGTCTTGTTTGTTGTTGTATTTTAATACACTTGGTAAAGATAAAATGCCATCTGCAATTTCTTCAACTTATGCAACAACTGTTACTGACCCAATGACTGGTGAAGAAAAACCCGTTCTAGAAGCTAATTATTATTCTAACAAAAATGGAACTGGTTTTGAAGTTGTTGAATTTAGAGTTAATGCTTACAGCGGTGTTGCTAAACAAGGTATTTATGCTCGTGGCTTCCAAATGGTTTGGGATAAAGATGGACATATAGTTCAATATACAAACCCTACCACAAAAGAAAAAAGCAATGTTTGGTATTATGACAGTTTTGATAATACATCATTTGAAACTGGTCATATATACAAATATGGCGACAAAATGGTTATTGATATTGACGGTGATACTTATGGTGTTGCTCTTGATGGTCAATACACTGTTCAAAAATCGCATACTGATGGTTGGAAAATTTTTAGAACTGTTGGTTTGATGGGGCTTAACTTGTTGTTTGAAGGTACAAATTTTAGAACAACAGAAACAAAAACATATAATTATACATTTGAAGATTTGTTGTTAAAGATTAAACAAATTATTAAATCTTGCTCCAACGGAACCGGTGATGGTGTCATCTCTCTTATTGATTTAGGCGACTTTTTGCATGTTTACGAATATGACAATGAGAGTGGTCAATTTAAAGGTGAACCTGTTGGCGGTAACACATCAAATAGTTTAATTAACAGTTATTTTACAATGTCTACTCACTTTGACAATCGTGGTATGGTTTGGTATAAACAATCAATCTTTAATTCTGTTGCTGGTGATAGCAATTATAACATTACTGGTTTAACTGATAATGTTGATTATTGGAAAGCAACCACAACATTTGAGTTGTCAGAGCAACAATTTGAAGCAAGATATAGTCAAGTTGATAATGGCTTCTATTATGTTCTTCCTACATCTCTTATTAACGAAATAAAAGATTATGAAGATGTAGAAATCAACATCACCTTTAATGTATCTAATTTAGAAGTGAATGTTCTTGGTTTTGATTATTATGCTTTGAACGGTATAAAAGTTAATTCTTTGACAATCACAAGTTCTACACAAAGAGATTTTAGACTTATGGTTGGCTCTTTGAAAGACACTGGCTTAACAAGTGCCAATATTCATTTGACGAACATAAAACTTGTTAATACCAATTCGGGGGTGGTTCTTTAATGAAATGGTATTCATATATAATTTGCTTTGTCTTAATTATTGTTGGTTCTTTTTGTACCATTGAATTGGTTGATTTATTCAGTGTTAAGAGCGGTGAATATGGTAGTGTTATAAGCTATCAAACTCACGGTGATTATGAAGAATTTTCAAAATTTGATTTTGGTTCTATCAACTTCGACACTGATGATTATAACTCTTACAAAGATATTTCTACTTTTGGTGCTCAAAATTTTGATGGCACTAAACAAGAGTTTACATTATTCTTTAATGGACAACCACTTAATAATGTTGTGCAAACAGCAGGTCGTATAAATGGTGATTTATCATTAAAATTCTATGATTTAAATGGTGATGAAATTACAACTGCCAATATTCATTTTATGATTGAATATTTGGCAAGTGCAACAAAAGTAACTACTACAATAACTAACACTGAAAATGCAGTTTCTTATTTAAATGCATATATGGAAATAAATGGAGCTGTGTTGCAAGTGTTCTCAAAGGGGGTGTAATTTTTAATGAAGTTAAAAGCAACTATAATTAGTATAGTTTCCGTATTGTTTGTGGGTCTAACAGCAATATTGTTATATTGTTTTTGGCCTGCTATAAAAGGAACTGTTGATAATAGTAAATATTACACCCAAGAAGAATTGCAGGAAAGCTATGACAAAGGCTATGAAGACGGCTGTAAAACCGAAGATGAATTAACTGGTCAAGTTAAATATTATAAGAGTTTAGTTGACGAATATTATATTCAAGTTAACACATTGAATGATGAAATCACTATGCTCACAAAAACTAAAACAGACTATGAAGCACAAATTCAAAATATTGAAAAGCAAAAAACAAATTTACAATCACAAGTTGATAATCTTACAACTATAAAAACAAGTAATGAAGCAACTATTGCTAGTTTAAATGATCAAATTGCTGATTTACAAAAACAAGTGAAAAATCTTACCAATAGTAGTGAAGATAAAAGCGCACAAATTGCATCTTTAAACAATCAAATCACAACTTTGCAAAATACTGTTTCTCAATTGCAAACATCAAATGACATGAATGTTGCTACTATTACGAGTTTAAATACACAAATTGCAAACCTTAATTCTCAAATAAGTGAAATGACATTACTTTCACAAAACTCAAGAAGCCAAATAAACGCACTTAACAAAAAAATTGATGATTTACAAGAAAGCATCAATTATTATGAAAGCTATATTGCTAGTTTGGAAAACGGTGAGCAAGTTGTAGCAACTTTTGAATTTGATGGAAGTGTTTATAATATTCAAATTGTTAATAAAGGATCTAAACTCTCGGTGGTTTCTCCGACAAGTACAGATTATGTGATTTTTAATGGTTGGAAAGTCAATGGTGAGTTTATCGATTTAAATAGTTATACAATAAGCACAAATACAAAAATTGTTGCTGATATAACTTATAAATTTGATGTAAAATTCAAAATTGATGACGCAATTTATAATTCTCAAATCATTGAAAAAAATGCAACTGCAACTCTCCCTACTGTGCCAACAAAAAATGGTTATGAATTTGATGGTTGGTCTTTGAATGGTGTCGATATTATTTCTGATATAGAAAATAAACAAGTTACCGAAAATACAACATATTTTGCTGTATTTACCAAATTGCACACTGTTACATTCATGTATGAAGATAATTCAATTTCAACACAAGTTATCAGAAATGGTAATTTTGCTTCGGCTGTAAGTGTTGAAAGTTCTGAATATAAAATATTCAATGGTTGGTCTGTTAACGGCACGATTGTTGATTTAGGCACTTATAAAATTGTTGCTGATACGCTTTTTGTTGCTGATATAACTTATAAATATGATGTTACATTTATGGTTGGTGATTATGTTTATACTAAAAATACATATGAAAAAGGCTATGTGATAAATTCATGGAACCCATTTATTTATTCACAAAATGGTCTTGATGTTCGTGTTACTGGCTGGTCCGTTGATAAAGTAAATCCTATAAGTGATTATATTGTTAATGAAAATGTTACATTGTATGCTATTTATGTTGATCCTTCTTATGGCCGTTTTTATTATAGTGGTTCTTATATAATTGTTGATAATGGTTATTTAATTGATTTTGAATTACCAACAACATTTACAAAAAATTCGAATTTACATAAAAATGTAAGATTGGGCCCTGATAACAATTATAAATTTGTTGTTAAAAATTCGTTAGGCGTTGTTTCTCACACTTATTATTTAAGATTTCGAAATAATAATTGGGAAATTGTTGAAAACAACAATGTTCTTTTAACTTTAATTTGGCGTTCTGTTTCATGATAACGATTATTTTTGCACCGCCCCGAACTGGTAAAACTTGTTTTATGACACACCTGTTAAACATTCAAGCGTTTAACAGACAAAGAAATAGACAAATGCAACTAGAACTTGCATCAAAAATTCAAAATGGTTTTAACAACATTAAAACCATACCTATACATTGTGTTTCAGCCAATTATGACTGTAAATTTAAAAGATTTGGTTATAGCCCTAGATATAACCGCAGAATAAACCCATATAGACTTGGTTTTGCCAATAAATTTGTTAAGACACATTTTAATCTGCCTTATGAAGTTATTGGCATAACCGAAGCCCAAAAATACTTGAATAGCCGTATGTCAATGTATTTCCCTGAGTGGCAAAGTCGTTGGTATGAACAGCATGGGCACAACAATTTAGACATATTCCTTGACACTCAAAGACCAATGCTGATTGATGTTAATATTCGAGAGTTGGCGCAATTTATTGAAATTGTTAAACTTGACATTAAATATGACAAATATGGCAAAGTTAAGAGCCTTACTTGGAAAATTAGAAAGATTGAAAACAGTAGCCTTTTTGACAGATATATGGCAAGTGGCAAAAAAGATAAAGAGTGCTATACCGAAGAAACTGTAACAGCAAACTACAATGTTTTTGAGTGTTATGACAGCCAAAATTGTAAGCCAAAGTTCTATGAAGACCACTTTGATGAAGACATAGATTATGTTGTTGCACAAGTGCCGGAAGAAACATTGACGGGCTATAAAGAGTATTTGGAAACAATGGACGACGAACTTCCAGAAAATTATTATCAAAGGAGAAAAGTGGCTTAATGAATTTTAACAAAAATAAACTCATAAATAATGCACTTGATAAATTTTATGAAACATACTCACACACTCTTGACACTGCTGATTATGTTCCAGATAAATACAATGCAAAAATTCACAAGTATATTTTTAAAAATATGAAAAGTAAATTTAAAGAAATCGAAGTTTACAATTTGCTTTATCTTGAAGAAAAAGGTTTTAAACTTTCTCTTTTCGATAAATTAAAAATTGCTTTATCAGGTTTGCGACCACTTTATAATGCTGAAAAGAAAAAGTCTGATAAGCGCAATGAATAATTATTGGTAGTAGTCGTCGTGGGTGTTAAATTGTTGTAAACTCAACGAGTTTTCAATAAATTAAGTCATTGTTAATAAGTTGGAAACTCACTGAGTTTTCAACTTATTAAAGTTGTTAATGCTTTTCAAGTGTTAACAACTCGAAGCAATGACCTTGCACCCAAAATAAATACAAAATTAAAATCATTTTCGCACATGGGCATATGGCTTGCCAATGCCCTGTGCGTAAGTGTTACTTCTACTCGACAATAGTAACACTTAACGGAATAAAAAATTATTTTGGAGATAAAAATGAATTATTTATATAAAACTAAAAAAACGAGAGAATATGAAAAACGACTTCTAAAAATGCAAGATAAATCTTCTGACTATAAATTTAAAAATAAATGGGACTATTACAACGGTTATACTGGTGCGAATTTTGATAGGTCTCAACATCTAATTGATTATAGAGAGAACTTATCTCGTGCATTTACTCGTGTTAATAAGTTTAAAAAGCTTAGTAAAGCAAAACAAAAAGAAATTTTAGATAATCCATATAGTGGTGGTAATTATCATATTAGTTTTGATATGGGTTATATTGATTTTTATAAAGATACTAAAAGAAAAAAATAATTTTTTTCGATTATAGGAGTTTTTATGGAAAATATATTGAAGCCAAAAACTGCCTATTACTTGTTTCAGAAAGATAGAGTATTTAGAGAGAAGACATTTACTTCAATTTATTTTAAATCTGCTATGAAACAAGTAGAAAAGAAAAGTCAGCCTATTGATATTGATGGTGTTCGATATAAGTTAAACAAAGAAACTGGTGTTATTGACACTTATAAGAAAAGTGAAGTTCATAATTCAATGGCTTGTTCAATGCGTAGAACAAAAATTTTGATGAATATGCTGTTGGAAATGAATGATTTTGATTGGTTCGCAACTTTGACTTTTGATAAAGCAAAGATTGATAGAACAAATGACGAACTTGTTTATAATGCATATAAAAAATATATTAACAATGTCAAACACAAGTATCCTAGTTTTAAATATTTAACCGTTCTGGAAAGGCACGAAGAAGATAACTGTATTCACTTTCATATGTTAATTGCTGGACTAACAACACAACAGTTAGGACTGGTTAATTCTGGAAAAGTTTGTTGTTCGTGGGCTATTTACAAAAACAAAATATGCAGTAAAGAATATTTTGATAGAACCAAAGACGAACAATCACTGACTGAAACAGATGGTCTTCCTGTTTACAATGTTACAACTTTTCCTTATGGCTTTACAACTGTCACAAGAATTGCAAGTCGTGAAAGGTGCAACAGTTATGTTAAGAAATATATTAACAAGGACATCGGAAAATCTACAGAGATTTTCAGGAAACGATTTTTCTATTCAAGAAATCTCAATAGACCGGAAATTGTTGATAGGTTGATTGGTGCAGATTTTGAGACACCAACAAATTTAAATGACTTAATGTCTAAAAACCCACATTTGCAAAATGCAGAGTTCAAAAACTATAACGAAGAACATAATGTTTTGCAATTTTGGGAAGAAAACAGTGTGAAAACACACATTGATAATGGTTTTATTCCATTGTCAGAAAATAATCAAAAAATAATCTTCAAACAATTTGAAGAACAAATTGATTTTGAAGAGTTAGATTTTTAGGAGAAAAATAATGAAAAATAAACAATTATTTGGTTTATGTTCTTATTACATGTATAAAGTTAAAATCAAGTATCATAGTTGCTATTATTGTTGTACTGATTTTGAAGGCGATGCTGTTTTTGAAAATGATAATAGTATTAAACAAAAAATATTAAGTGGTTTTGAATTATTGAAAATGTTTTCTAAACACTTGATTGATAAAGATTTATGTGATTTTACAACAGATGGCAAGACTTTTCATTTCGGAATGTTTACACCAACAAATGGTTCGACTTGTGATTTTGATTATACAATTTTAGAAGAAAGGTATGGTAAATAATTATGGAAGAATTTGTAAAAAGTTATTTAGAGTTTGACGATATCGTTTTAAATAATTTGCTAATTGATTTGCGAACACACTTTGACGATAAGCAAGTGAACTTTGCGTATATATGCAAAAGTATTTATAAGATTTGGTCTTATTGTAAGAAAAATTATTATGAAGCAAAAGACAAAGAGTATTATAACTCATACAAATTGCTAGCAAAATTTGGTTTTGATAAAAAGGCTGTTAGCAGGCTAACACAATGTTATTTAAGGTTTGTATATGATTACGAAACTGACAAAAAAGTGCCTTTAAATGCTCTACCTAAAGTTTGTTTGAAGTTTGAGTTTTCTGACTTTTCGCCTAGCAAACTTTTTGAATTATTATCTCTTTCGCAGGAAACTGTAGAAGAAATAGTGGCAAAACAACTGATAACACCAACTATGACAGTTAAACAAATTCGTGAATACATTAAAACATTGAAAGACGGCTCTGACAAAGCAGAAAAAGTCATTGAAGATACAACAATCAACGAAGACGATATTCCAATGGCTTATGACCCAAAACAAGAATATGAATATTCATATTTCGAAACAAAAACAAAAAATCAACTTTTAAACATTGTTTGGGAGTTGCAAAAGGCATATCAAAAATTAAAATCAAATAAGGAGAAAAAACAAAAAAATGGTTAATACATTCCAAGAAATAGATTACATTGAACAACTAGAAAGAGAAAACAAACTGTTGAAACATAGAGTTATGCAAATTACGCAAAGTTCCAACAGGCTTATTATGAGCGAAAAGATTAAAAATGATAATTTGACAAGAGAAAATATTACTTTGAAACGAAAAGTAAATTATTTGTCTTTGCTAATTAAATAACTATATATAATTTTTCTCATTAAAAAAACTAGGTTGTTTCACCTAGTTTTTTTGTTGAGTTTTTATTGTGTCATATAATTTTATTTTATTAAGTTTATAATAAATTATTTCTGGGTTATTTTCGTCAGGTATCATAAAATATATAGTAAGTTTATTTTTTGTATTTTTAGAGATAACAAAATTTTCATCTGTACTATATTCTTTATTATTATATGATATTTTTGATGCACATCTGTATTCGTTGTTGTATTGAAATGTAAAATCATTAACATTTACTATTTTATTTTCATTGCATGACATTTCCACTTCATAGTAGGTGTAAAATGATACTTGACCAGAGATGTTATAGTATTTACTAAAAGTTATATAAACTGTATTTTTATATATGGTTATTCCTATAAGCGTTGATATAAGACCAACACTTACAACAACTAGTAAAATTGATAATATGATTATTGTTTTATTTTTTTTGTTTTCTTCTTTTTCCATATTGTTCACCATTTTTATTTTATTATATTATACAAAAAAAAATATAGCAAACAAATCTGTCAAAAAACACATGTTTTTGTATTTTCGCATAAAAAATGCGAAAATAGACAAAATTCGACAAAGGAGAAAAGTTATGAAACGAAAGAATAAAAAATATTATAAAACAGCATATTCTGCCGAAGAAAAATTAAATGCTTTAAATCTATGGCGACATAGCACTGTTGAATTTGTTGCACATAGATATCATTGCACAATCCAAACATTATATCGTTGGCGTAAAATTTTTGACGGCACTCTTGAAAGTTTAGAGCCAAAATATTGTGCCCCATATACTCCACATCCAAATAGGCATACGGACGAAGAGATAAAGCATATTCAAGATTTGATACGCAGAAACCCACATATAGGTCTTAATGAACTTTATGGAAAGTTGCGTTTGAATTATGCATATTCAAGAAACCCAGTTAGTTTGTATAGGTTTTTGCGTAAAAAAGGTTGGTATGCTGATGTTAAGAAAAAACACAAGTATGTGCCACAGCATTATGATACACCTATTCATATTGGCGAAAAATGGCAGTTGGATGTTAAGTTCGTTCCAAGACAGTGTTATGTTGGCGAATTTAAAGACGAACGCAGATATTACCAATATACTATTATTGATGAAGCCACACGAGAAAGGTTTATATTCCCATATCAAGACCAATGTTCGCAATCAACTATTGATTTTGTGCGCAGAGCAGTTATTTATTTTGGTTATAAGCCAAAATTGATACAAACAGACAATGGTTCTGAATTTACTTATACAAGACAGACAAAGAACGACCAAGAGCATTTGTTTGATAAATTTTGTCGCATAAACAAAATAATTCATAAGACAATCAAACCAAGAACACCAAGACATAACGGAAAGGTTGAAAGAAGTCATAGAAATGACAACGAGAGATTTTATAAGTGGTTAAAATTCTATTCATTTGAAGATCTAAAACTACAAATGAAGTCTTATCTTGAAAGGTCAAACAATATTCCAATATCAACACTTGCTTCCAGAGATAAGAAACACAAGTGGCTTACTCCAAAAGAAAAGCGCAAAGAATTGTTGCTTTTAGATTGGGGTGTTGTTGAATAATTTTATTGAATTTAATATTAAAAATCGAATATGACTATGTCATAACTTTTCTTATGCCTAAAATTTTGCGACTTCCCCTAGGGGAAGTATTGAGAATAGAAAAAAAAGATAGTAAACACAATCATTTACTATCATTTTTTATTTTTAATATTTTTTTAACTTTTTTTTAAAAAACATTTGACAATTCTTCATTCTTTTAAAAAATATTTTATGAAACAGCAAGTGCCATGAAACAGATTATTTTTTTAAAAAACCTAAACAATGATGAAGATAATTTAAAACAATAAATTGCGTAATGGTTTTTGACAGTAACATTTGTTTTTGTATTTTG
>CAKVHQ010000018.1 GCA_934749845.1 uncultured Clostridia bacterium | reverse complement strand
TGGTTCGGAATAGTGTAGTGCTGGCGGTCTATCTATTGTTTTCGGTTGCTTGCTTCTTTACCGTACATGAGCATTAGCCCAAGATTTGCCCATTGCTTATCAAATTCGGGGAGCATAACAAATGTTCTTGTCAATAGCATTCCCTCCTTTGATATTATTATACCCTATTTAATAGGGTTTGTCAAGAGGTTCTAAAATAATTATATGGAGGTGCAGAGCCAATGATGAATAGACTTCACCTAATAAATATCAAGTCTTTAACTGCTGTTATCGGAATTGAGAAGGAGAACATCAATGAGCCAAAATAAACCAACCCTTATATTACTGAATGTTGCAGACCGAACGGAATACATCGTCTGTCCGCCTTCAATCTCACCGGAAAATGTGGTGCGGCTAATCGACGAATACAGTAAGCTGGAGAGCTTTTGCGAAGCGGAGCAGCTCTTTCTCATTGATATTGAGAAGATGGGCGCACACACATCGTATGATGACTACACCGCCGCCAAGAACGCTGAAAACTACCTTGCTTTCGAGGTCGATTTTCTGTTCCGTAGAATTACTGCCGCAGATAGCACATCTAACGAGATACAGACGCACTCATTTTCGTTCAATTACATTGATTTGTTTATCCGCACGAATATGGGCAGGGAAACAACGCCCGACGGCGCAAGTATGGGCAGCATAATGCTTTTTAACGAACCCGAACTTGAATACCGCGAGGTTTTCTTTATCGACTATGAAAAGAACGAGGTGCGCTGGATGTACTACAATCCCGACAGCACCTCAAACGGTCAGATAGTGACCAATCATCTGGATTTTGAGGATATTGTGGATATTGCTCAGACCTATTCAAGAGATTATGATTTTTTCAATCACCTTCAGAGCAGCTGCCGCCAATACCTTGCCGACCGCGGAACAGAATGTTTTGAGGCGGCGGTAAATGATTTCCTCAAACCCGCCGCCGTGTGTGTTGCAGACGAATATGCGATGAAACTGCTCACAAAAGCAGCCCGGCGCGGACTCGGACTTGATAAAACCACCTGGGACTTCACCAATGACCGCCGCACAATGAGAGATTTTCTGCGTAAAGACCGCAGGGAATTTCTTCAGCTGCACTCTTACCTCAACGAACAGGACTACACCGCTGCACTGGTTAATACTCTGAATATTTCCCATCCCATCACATTCACACGCCTTGAATTGTCACAGGGGAATGAAACAGAGGTATTCTTTGAGGGCAGCTATTGCAACTGTGAGGAATATCTCAAAAACAGCAACAGAGCTGATGAATACATCTACTGCCACAATCAGAGCGACACGGTTGATGTGGAGTATGAATACTACCATTTTGCTCCGACAGGTATCACGGGCGAAACCGAAAATGCCACCGCAGAGCAGCTTGAACATATTTCTCATTTCTGGGACGAGATAGAGAATGTAGGCGAGCTTACTCTGCTTGAAAGCGGCAGTTTTTCTGTTGAACGCTCCTCATTTCTCGGTTTAGATGAAGAAAGCTACTGCGGTGATGACGATTACGATTGGGAGGACAACGAATTACTATGACATACAGCGTTTCTAAGGTGATTTCTCTCATAAATCGCATGATTGCCGAAAAAGGAACGAAAGATTTTCCTGCGGAGTTTTACGAAGGCACAAACACATACGATTTTGTTAAGCATTGCACCAGAGATAGCAGGCTTGACAGAGAGCTTGTAAACACATATCACCCATATTTTCAGAAAGATTGTTTATACAACATTCTTGTCCAATGGTGCGATATGAGGAATGAAACCGCGAACGATCTTCTGAACGAAAACAACCGCACTACCAACACTATTACTCTCATTTCGTTGATTGAGAACGGAAAAAAGTTGTATTTCCGCTGTGATGAACTGGACACGGCTGATGCACTTATGCTGTTTCATACCGACAGCCTTGCTGAAACATTATCCAAATCGGCGCTGTTTATCCCTCAAACAGATTATATCGACAATATGATAAGCTCTGAAAATGTGCTTGAAATTGAGTTTAATGCGGACAGGCGTTCCGTAGCTGTTATGAATTATTTCAGCGGCGGCGAGGTGAAAGAAAAGCGAACATCATTCCCCTTTGACCGTATTCCCGCTGCCTATGACCATTACATCAACACCCGATATGAGCCTATCAGCATAAACGGAGAGAGCGTTATTCTTCCGGACGGACTTGAAGGCGAATGGCGAGTAGTTGACGGAAGGCAGCTCCTTTCCGACAATCCGCAGTACCTTGTGGAGAGCGTAAACTACGGGCTTTCGCCCGACGTGAAATATGCCATTGTAGACGGAAACGGTCAGCTTATTATGGATAATGTGGATAGTATTGACGCAGCTCAAGGGCAAACCACAGAAAGCAATCCCGTTCGTATCAAGACTAGCCTTGCCGGAGAACTATGGAGAGAGAACAAAGGCTCTGTCTTTATAGGTGATTATAACCCCGCAGACGTTCTTGATTTATGCAGCTCGCCGGATTATACGCTTAAAGCATATCCGTCAGCGATATGGGCGCATTTATCCATGCAGAACGAGCAGACTGATGAAAACGAGATTGAACCTTAATTCAGAAAGGAACAAAGCCTATGCAGATAGCAATTTCCCTTATTGTGCTGGCGCTTTGCGGCGGTTTTCTCTGGTGGTTTCGCAGGAACGAAGCTGCCAAAAGTATAAAGTCCAACGACGAGGAAGAACGGGAGAAAGCCGCAAAAGCCACAGCGCAGGAGTTTATTAATGCCCGAACACTAGGAGAAAAATGCCTTTACACTATTGACGATATGATTATCGCAGCCGTACAGATCGAAGGTCTGTCAATCGAGCTGTTTTCAAACGCGGAGCAGGAGGTTATAAAGCGAAACCTCTCATCTCGCTTGTCCTCTGTAAAATACCCATACAAGTATATCGCGGTATCCCGTCCTGTTGATATATCCCGCGCCCTCCGCGATTATGAACAGCTGAAAAACGATGCTGCCGGCGGCAGGCGAAAGCTGATAAAAGCAGAAATGGACGAGCTTGCGGGAATGGTAATGTCAGGTGAAACGCTGGAACGTCAGTATTACATCATCATCTGGGAAAGCACCAAGCGCGAGGACGAGCGTGGTATCGTTGCAAGAGCCGAGGAACTTGCCAAGATATACAACGAAAACCGCATTAAAGCAAGCGTTGTTGACAGCCGCGGTCTTGTTCGCCTTTGCAATCTCGTGAATATTCCCGCTTATGCTCACCTTGAAAACACAGACGTTGACGAGAAGATTTCCGTACTGAAAGCAAGATGAAAGGACACCCTATGAAACAGAACGAATTTGAAGAATTACAGATAAACACCGCTTTGCAGGCGGCGATAACACCTGTTGGTCTGGAATTTAACCGCAACGATTTTATGCTCGGCGAGTATTTCTGCCGTGTCTATACGGTTATCAGCTATCCGTCCAATCCCGATTATGGCTGGTACTCAAAGCTCACCAATCTTCCGGGTACCATCGTTGCTATAAACTACGAACCAATCGACAACGGCTTACTTCTTGCCAATATGTCAAAGAACATAACCACCCAGCGCGGTATTCAGCTATCAACGAAAGACTCCCTTGAACGCCAGAGAGCAGAAAAGTCCGCTGATGACCAGGAGAACGCCATGCGGCAGATGGATCAGAACAACGAAACTATGGGCGTATGGAATACCACAATTATGGTTATCTCAAATGACGAGGACGATTTCCGGGAACGCTGTACGCGAGTAGTGTCCCTTGCGAACACCGTGGGCTGCCGCCTGCGCGTACTTGCTAACCTCCAAAAAGAGGGCTATCAGCATATCAGCCCCACCTATCCGCAGAACAAGGAAATAAACGAGATTTCCAGTCGAGCGTTTCCGCTTTCCACTTTTGTAGGCGGATTTCCATTTGCTGCGTCCGGCTTTAATGACGGCAGCGGCTACTATCTCGGAAAGGACAGCGGCGGCGGAATTATTCTGCTTGACCTCTGGAAGCGCGAAAAGAGCCGCACCAACAGCAATATAACCATTATCGGCGGCACAGGAACGGGCAAATCTACTGCGACAAAGCACATTGTCGCCAGCGAATACGCTCACGGCACAAAAATCATAATCATCGACCCCGAAGGTGAATACAAGGATATGTGCTGCGGTGAATTCTTTGACGGTGACTGGATAGACGTTGCCGGAGGGCGCGGCGGTCTAATCAATCCGTTGCAGGTGCGCCCTGCGCCAAAGGACGAGGACGATAAGAACACCTCGGATAACGACGGAATAGGCGATTTGGCAATTCACCTTAAAACCCTTGAAACTTTCTTCCAGCTATACATACCGTCAATGGACGATAGATTACGCGCTTTGCTTAACAAGACCATTGTCGAGCTATACGCACGGTACGGAATTACATGGAATACAGATGTTCGCGGATTAAAGAACGAGCAGTTCCCAACCATAGGCGACCTTTACCGCCTGATTGAGAGCAAGTGCGGTAAGGACAGCAATTCTGTTTACTATGAGGACTTGAAAACCTATCTGGAGTCTGCCGCAAACGGCGCAGACCATGGGCTGTGGAACGGACACACTACCATTTCTCCGCACAGCTCCTTCGTGGTGCTGGATACAAAGTCGCTGGTGCATATGTCCGGCTCCGTTCTTGCCGCACAGTATTTCAATGTGCTTTCATGGTGCTGGGAGCAGATAACCCGCGACCCCACCGAGCGCATTATGCTAGTTGCGGACGAATGCTGGACTATGATAGACCCGAACGTACCTCAATCCCTTGAATTTCTGCGTAATGCTGAAAAAAGAGCAAGAAAGTACGAAGGCAGCATTGTTGTTGCAACACAATCAATCACCGATTTCCTTGACCCGCAGATAAGACTTTACGGACAGGCGGTTCTTGATTTGCCGTCATTCAAGCTGCTGTTCGGAGTTGACGGCGACAGCCTGCGCGAAACAAAAGAGGTATTTGCGCTAAATGAGGCACAGTATGAGCTGCTCGCCGCAAAACAGCGCGGAATTGCTCTGATGAAAGTCGGTTCGCAGGCGGTCAAGGTCAAGTTTGAGTTTTCGGACGAAAGGCTTGCGATTTTCGGAAAGGGCGGCGGAAGATGATTTCCTTACCCGTAATCATTACAGCAATACCCGTTACCTTTGCGATTTTGCTGCTCATTCTGCCGGAAATATGACGGAGGTGCATTATGGCGGTCAACCCGAAACTAATTGCCGTTATTGCCGAGTCCCTATCCAGCGAACAGGGGCGCAATACTGTTCTGAAAATTATCATGGTAGTTATCGGTCTGATTATGATGATATTCACGGCATTTGCCGGCTTTATAAGCGGTCTGCTGGATATTATTCAGACAACCGACCTGCAAAACCATTGGAGATATATCAGGACTTGTATCAGCGAGGTTTTTGACGGAATGAACGCTGAAATTGACGGAGATATAAAGCGCGAGGTCTATGATTTCATGCCCGATTTTTCCGTTAATCTGTCAAAGGCGGCTATCAACAGCGGCTTTGACGGCAGTACCCTAATTCTCTACGACAGCGAGGAAATAGCGCAGGCACAATCGGTCATGGAAACCTATGCCGCTGCTCTCCGTGCAATAAGCTCACAGAGCGAATTTGACGAATACATAGCCGATTTCAGTTCGGATATGGACTATTCGGATATAACAAAGCCGCAATTTACAGATGATACGGGAATAGAGCGTATCAGCGGTTATGAGGACAGCGTAAAGCGATTTCTCTATCTCCGTGCTATGGAGAGTATGCCGCAGTATGAGTATCTCTACGATGAAACCACTACCGAGGACGGGAAGACTTGCACCGTCCAAACACTTAATGTGACCGACAGCACCGGCAGCACGCAGACAGTTGAGTACACCTGTATCGGCGGCGGCACTATCTTTCTGCCGCGGTTCCTTGCTATGTACAATGTCCGCCAATGCCGGGAGTTTCTGGTGAATATGAACGAGCAGAGTGCCGCAGAAGAAAGCCTTGACGCGCAGCTTGCCGAGGCGATAGGTAACATTCCCGAAACTGCCGAGGCTGCCGAGGAATATCTTCATTCAACCTGGCAGGGGCTAACAGACGGCAGCGGAGCGATTAAGCTGAATGTGTTTGAAACCTCAAACCTTATTTCGCTGCTTGAAGATACCGTATATGACGGACAGGTTTCGATAACCACCGAGCGCACTAACAACAAGCTAAGTATCACGCTGGAATGTCCTGCAAACGATATGTGGGCGGAGATTTTCGGCATAGATGAGAGTATCGACCAATATGTTGAGGACTCCCAGAACGCTATCGAGCTTGCCCTGCATGACGCAGACATTCCGGAAGATGAATGGACGCTGAGCCTTGACAATATGGTACAGGCAGCATTATTTGTTTACTTTGAAGGTTTCTTTGAGCTGCCCGTTGACAGTTCCGCCCTAAAGTCCGGAACAAACGGCATACTCAATCAATGCGGCGAGGTAAGCAAAATACACAAATACAATTATGGCAGAGTATCGCACGACCTGCCGGAGGAAGGCATAACCTTGTGGCTGAACGAGAGCGTACCTGTCTACGCCAATCTGCTTGATTGTGGCAATTCTATTCAGTTTGCCTACATTTATGACGTGTGGGATATGGAGAACGGCGGTCATATTGCAAGCGCAGATATAACGAGTAATGTTCTGAATTACAGCGCGGTTACTATTGCCTATGTCATTGATACAGGGCAGTTTGAAAAGGACTACGGCTTTCCGTTTCCGAGCGTTGACGGACTTACCGATAACGGCACAGTGACGCTGTTTGTTGAATACTCCTGCCTTGCCAGCCTTGACGGTATTTCCGAGGAGTACGATATAGGAGAGGATATGCTGCTCCGCAGCGACGGCAGTTTTCGTGTGGGCTACGCACACAACGGAACAGCCGACAGCACCCGCGACTTTATTACGGGGACAAATACTTGGTATCATGCTTTTCCGGCAGGAGAAACCATTCCGCACGTCAGCATAAAGGTGAGCATAATGAGCGGTGAGGTGTCGCAGCCGCAATATTCAGAGCCGCACTACTACCGCGGACTTTCTGCCACAGATTTAGGTGTTGAGGTCAATCCACGATTGTGGTTCAAGGGTTTTAGGACGGGTATGTCCGATGAGCTTTTTGCGACTATTTCGGCGGTGCAGCCGTAAAACAGGAAACGCCCCGTCGGGTGACGGGGCATTCAATCGGTATTATAATTTCATCTGCTCGACTTATGGGAATTTACTTGACAGAGAATTGTTTGTCTCTTATCTTTAAACACGCCTCAACATGCATAATCCAATGCCTTGAAAACGGCATTTGTATCAGTCCTTTAAAATCTTTTCCGCACCAATAATCAATCAACCAATATGCGCTTTCATCAGTGCTTACTACATTGAGCATCTCCAATTGCTTTCTTCTGTCATCGGATATTCTTTGTTTCATATCACTATATGTAAGCGACTTTAAAATATCGGTTGTGGATTCATCAACATCAGCAATATAATGATACAGTTCCTCAATAGACAGCTGCTTTGAAAACCATCTGATTTCTTCTTTTACAAGTTCATTTGCAGTTGTAATAATCGGAGATTTTATGCGACTCTGATAATTACCTGCAAACAAAATCTGCTCATTATTTGCAATCAGTGAATGTGCCACAATATCCTCTATACGAAAGATATGCCATAAAGAATATGCAATCGTTTTGTTATGATAACCTTTAGCATTTATAAAGGGCATAGCACAAAAATCGGCAGCAGACAATTCATTTCTAAACTGCAAAATTTGTTTCATAAGTGTTCTGCGAAGCTCTAATAATGTATCTATACCAGTTACAAAAGTATCTTTTCTCTTAATCTGTAACTGTAAGGTTTTATTCATTTCCGACCATTCTTTATTCATGAATTAGCACCTCACTAAATTCCGACATATCGGTTAGTTTTCTATTTGATTATATCACAATTTTCAATCCAAGTCAACAAGGAGGTCAATATGACACCTAAAATCATCTTCAAGCAGCGCGACCGTCCTGCAAGAGCAAAACACCCATACGCAGCCGTAAGAAATGCGGAACACCTGCGGTACATAGGAGAGCGCGACGGCGTTGCGAAAACCGAAACAGAAGAACATCTCCGCTACCTCGGCAATCGTCCGGGTGCTGCGGTCAATTCCGACACCGGAAACGGCTTGTTTGGCTATATCAATAACGAGTATTACCCCAGCTATTCAATGGAGGCGGCACAGAGCCATATCCGAAAAATGACCACTCCGTATCGCAATATCTTTCGCTGCGTGTTTTCATTCACTCCCGAAACCGCAGAGGAAGCCGGACTATACTCCCTGTCCGATTGGCAGAGCTTTGCAAGAAAACAGATAGGCGTTATCGCAAAGCACATGAATATGGACGCGACCAACATAGAGTGGTTTGCCGCCGTTCACCTTAAGGAAGGACAGCCGCATATCCACTTGATGTATTGGGATAAAACGCAGAGCGTTTACATAAACAAGGTTTCTCCCGAAGCCTGCGACAAGATACGGGTTGAGGTTATTAAGCATACCTACCACGATTTCTATGTGAACATGCGGAGCAAGGAAAACGAGCTGCTAGGTCAGTTCAAAACAGAGGTTGGAAAGGAAACCGGTGCCGCCCCTGTTCTTGACGAAATTGCTGAACGGCTTGAAAAAATACGCTCCATGCTGCCGAAAACAGGTCGCCTTGTTTACGCATATATGCCGCAGCCTGTCAAGGACGAGATAAATGCGCTTTCAACATTCATTATTCAGAGCAGCGACGAGGCAAAGCGGCTCTATGAACAGCTTGTTGAAACCCGCCGTATTTACAACGAAACGCTGCACAGTACCGAAACCGATTGGGGGAAATATCAAATAGCCAAGTATGCCGGAAAGATGAACGACGATATTTATACCGCCGCAGGAAATGCCATAATTAAGGCAATAAGACAAGCGGAACGGGCAACGCAGAACAATCCGCGCGGACAGTTTGTAAACAACAGACCGCATACGGTCAACACCGAAAAACTGTTGCTTGCCGTACTCACCGTAATACGCAACGCGGAGCGCGACAGCAACAAGGCTCTGAACGAGGTCAGCCAGATTGCTTTCGGCAGAGGCGACTTATCACGGGAAGCTATCGCAGAAATACTCTACAAACTTGCGGACAAGCAGAACACAGCCGAATTTTAATGAAAGGACTTGATACTATGCCGGAAATCACAAACCCTATTCTTTTTTCGATAACCAAGAACGCAGGCATTATTGACCGCTATTGCAAGGAACGAGGAATTAAGCCTACCAAAATCACATTTTCCGGTCCGACAGATTTGCAGGACGTTGTTAATTCCGACCTCCGCAATATGCGCTTTCACGACGTTTATATTTTTGATACGGCTCTTTGCGTTGATAGCGAAGAATTTCTCAACTGTATGAAAGCGGCGCAGTTTCAGACGGACGCGCGTATCGTTGTCTATGCCGCAGAGCATTACGCGGGTGACGATTTGCTTGACGGTCTTGTCGGTATCGGTATAACCAACATTGTGGCGAGATACGATGAAAAGAATATTGAAGAAAACATCAAGCTGATGATGAACGACCTTGCTGAATGTCTAAGCGAGGACGGTTTATCCCACAAGAAATGGAGGAGATACCGGCGCGGCTATGACCCGGCGGCAGAGGCACGATATGAGCAGGCTCTCCGTGAAAAGGAAGCTGCCAAGCCCACATTCGCAAATGCAAAACTGAAAATAGCAGTGATCGGCGCACAGCCGCGCATAGGAACAACGGCTACCGCGATACATATAGCGGATTATTTTGTAAAGCACAAGGCAACGGCAGCTATCTGTAATTCTGCCGGCTCCAATGCAAGCGACCTTCAGCTTGATATGCTCTGCGATATGTACAACGGCGTGAACGACGGCGACCACATCTACACAAACGGAATTTCGTTCTATAAGAAAGGCGCTGCTCCCGCGGAGGTAAATGTTATCATACATGATTTCGGAGCGATACGCGAAGAAACAGCGAGTCAGCTTGTGGGTTTTGATTTGATATACCTTGTCGGCGGTGTGTCATGGAGCGAGATTTGGATGACATACGCGGCGCAGAGTATGCTGCCGCAGATAAATTACAAGGTGCTTGTGCCGTTTGCCGACAGCTCCGTCCTTGACCGCAGTATAGATATTGAGGACGAGGGGTGTTCCGCGATAGGAAAGGTACTGTCGGAGCAGAATTTTTCAGATATAATCTGCCTGCCTTATGCCGCCGAGGACTTTTCCTCCGAGGACTTTGAGAGCCTTTTCGATAAGGAATTTGGCGGTTACAGAGATACTACCATTGCTGAATAAAGATACCCTGCGTTGTCGGTGTTTGCCGGCGGCGCAGGGTGTTTTTTGTTATTCGGATAGGAGCGTCCTCCTACAGATTACTACCGGAGCAGCTCACTTAAATTCAGCAGAGCTGCGGCTTTATCCTTTGGCAAACACCTGAAATTTTCCAAAAGCATTCTTTCTTCCTGTGTAGGAAACATAACCTCATCGCTCTCATTAAACAATTCTGCGAGCGTTATTCCTAAAGGTTCAATAAGCCGTGAGAGTGTTTCGACAGTAGGCTGCCGTTTCCCCAGCTCAATACTGCTGATATGGTTTTGTGAGATACCTGTGTCTTTTGAAAGCTTGTATATTGAGATTTTCTTGGTTTCCCTTATAAATCGCAGCTTGTTTCCAACATTCATATCCAGCACCTCTGCATGACCATTATACCTAATCTTGTCTACACTTATATTATAGTATATAGCCCAAAAGAATATAATGTATATAGAGGTGTAGATAATAGTATTATTTAGGTGTAGATTTGTGTAAAATTACCATTGATAGTAAGGCGTAAAGTGTGATAGTATTAGTACATATATTGGTATAAGACGAAAAGAGGTACACCATGAAACAACATTTTCCAGCTATTTTACTGGCATTATTATTTATAACCGGCTGCACAGACCGCTCCAATGTTTCTGAACAAGAAAGCACAACGACAGCAGCGACTACAATATCTTCTTTCAGAGATGATGAAAACATCGAAGAACATACAGCAAGCACCTCGTCCGAAATTACTGAACCTACGCAAGGCATATCTTCAGAACCCACACAAGAACCGGAACCAGACATCATCTCCACCGAACCACCCGCACCGGAAACCACCCCGGCCGAAACGACCTCAACAACCTCTACAACAATCGAGATAGCAGCAGAACCGCCCTTTGAATATCAAGAACTGATAGTCCACTTTATTGACGTTGGGCAAGGCGACAGTACATTTATTGAACTGCCAAACGGTGAAACCATGCTTATCGACGCAGGAGAGCGCGAGTACGGCGATAGTGTGGTAGCCTACATATTTAATCAAGGCTACGACACGCTGGACTATGTTGTAGCCACCCACCCACATACCGACCATATAGGCGGAATAGTAGACGTACTTAACGCTTTCCCTACCAAGAATTTTTACATGACATCGTATGTAAACCCCACCCAGACCTTTGACGATATGCTTACCGCAGTAGAGAACAACGGAGCTGCCGCGCATGAGGTAATGGCAGGAGCGGTCATAGTAAGCGAACCCGAATTGCTTGTTGAGGTAGTTGCGCCGAAAGCGCTTGCAGATGACAGCAACAACAATTCTGTTGTAATTAAGCTCACTTACGGCGAAACCAAGTTTCTCTTTACTGGCGACGCAGAGAAAGACGAGGAGGACGGTATTTGGACTAACATCAAGTGCGACGTTCTAAAAGTCGGACACCACGGCTCGGATACATCATCAACGAAGAATTTCCTTAAAAAAGTCGAGCCGACCTATTCCGTGATAAGCTGCGGCTTGTACAACTCCTACGGACACCCGGACGAGGCTGTCCTTAAGCGGCTTTATGACCGCAACATCAATGTGTACAGAACGGATATTCAAGGCACTATTGTATTCCGTTCGGACGGCAAAGACATCACCGTCAATAACGCTCCCGTCGAATACACACTGCCTGTTACAACGACCACCACGCAAGCGACCGAACCACAGGAAGAACCGGCAAGCTTAACCTATGTGCTGAACACCAACACCAAAAAGATACATTACCCAAGCTGTTCATCGGTAGACCAAATGAAAGAGAAAAACAAGGCGTACACGGACGATTATGCCGGAGCGATAGCACAAGGGTATGTACCTTGCAAAAACTGCAATCCAACGGGATAAAAATCGCTTGTTCTGTTGCAATTTTTCTGATTTGTGAGATAGATTTACAATATAAGTGCAACACATGAAAAAATAATGACACATAAAGCAACTCGTGTTATAATGGGAGTAACTACACAACCATAAACAGGAGGAGCAGTATGTGCCATTACACCCATTTTACCACAGAAGAGCGAGAAATGTCAAGAGTTTTGAAAGCCCAGGGATTCAGCATTCGGGTAATTGCCCGAATGCTGAATCGGTCGCCGTCCTCGGTGAGTCGAGAGTTTCGCAGAAATTGTTATGCCAATGGCGAATATGCCGCACATCATGCAGATAAGCTTTACCGAAAGAGAAGAAAAAACTGTGGCAGAAAGCCCAAACTCAAAGAAGGACCGGCACGTGATTATGTACTCGAAAAGATGTCATTAAGGTGGTCTCCCGAGCAGATCGCCGGTCGTTCCAAGCTTGACAATGAGCCATTCGGCATTTCATTTCCAACCATTTATCGTGCTGATTTCTAAAAACGCCAAAATGGGAACGAAAAAAGCAGCAAATCCATTGAATAGATTTACTGCTTTCGGTTGCCGACAAAGCGGTGGTTATTCAGTTGTAGACTGTGGGGCTATCCCTCAAAACGAAACTTGAAAAGTGCGGTAAGCAGCGTTTGGGTTATATAGTCCTCTGTATCTTGGTCTATCTGTCCGTTTACAAGGGCGGCATATCGTATGTGGCTGCGGTAGTGCTGCAATACGGTGTTGACCGCTTCCGGCTCCCCGCTGGCGGCTTGTACGATTGTTTCATAGGGGAGAAGTCTGCTATTCCTCATACGCCATTCCCTCCATTTCCGCTTGTAGCTGCCGCAGGGCTTTTCGGATATGATAGCCCGCTGTGCTGCGGCTGCGCCCGTACCGTCTGCCGATTTCATGCTGCGGCACTTTCTGGAAAAAGGACAGGTAAACCATTTCCCGTTTCTTTGTGTCCAGCCGTGACAGAGCTTCCACAAGTAAGGCGTTACTGAAAATGACGGTATCGCCGCAAAGGGTAAGCGTGTATTCCTCGTCCGGCTCCGGGGCTTGGAAATACTTATCTGCTGTGCTTAAAGGGTAGTGATTTTCTTCTGTGAGGTATTGAAGGGATATTTCTCTTTTGTACTTTCTGCTCCTTGCCCTTGCTGCGGTAATCGTTGCGTTGCGGATAACGACTTTGCAAAAGGCGTGAAAGGTATACTCGATATGTTCCCGGTAATCTTTTGTGCAGGTCATGGAAATTCCC
>CAKVHQ010000017.1 GCA_934749845.1 uncultured Clostridia bacterium | reverse complement strand
TCATTTCTTGTTCGTGTGATTTTGTAGTTATATATTTATAACCTCCGAATACTGATAATCCTATGATTACAACTAATATTATTCTTCTTACTATTTTCATATTATCCCTCTTATTTAGTACCATATGTAATACATATGATATTATTAATACAATTATTATAATTAATGGTGTTTTTAAATAATGATTTATATTTATATATTGAAATAAAAATATAACTGGATATTGTACTAAGTAAATTTCATAACTTAAATCAGATAGTACTTTAAGTATTTTATCCAAAATATTCAATTCTTTTTTATCTAAAACGGCATAATCAATTAACCTACATGATATTAAAGTTATTATAATCATACTAAATGTAAATAACTTTGAATTTGAATCTATTAAACAAAATAGTACCATGGATATAACTAAATATGCTCCGAATATTATTTTACGAAGTGGTTTTTTTCTAATATACTCTGGTACTAATGGTTTGTAATATGAATGAATAAAACCTAAGCACAAACCAAAAAGTATTGAATAAACTCTTGCGAATGTATTATAATAGGCATTCATTAAATTAGAACCTAAGGTACATTTATAAAAATATGCGGCCCCAATTACTGCAAAAATAAAAGTTAAAGCACATGGAACTAATTTATCTACTTTATCTCCAAGTTTTTTTAATCCTTTGTAAATAAATGGAAAAACTAAATCAAATTGTAATAATATTGATATGTACCACAAATGCATAAACGGTGAATCTACATGCCTAGCAAAATAATCTAAATTAGCATTTATTTGCCAAAAATTATTGTATCCTAATAATACTGATGTAGTTTCAATTTTTAAACTTAGCCAGTTAATACTACTAAAAAAAGAAACGATAGCCACCGATATTAAAGTCACCATTACTAGAGGTATATATATTTTTTTTAATCTAGATATATAATATTCTTTATATGAAAATTTTTCTTTTTTAAAAGACGTAACACATGATAAATATCCACTTAATACAAAGAAAGTACATACCGCTAAATAACCACCTTTAAGTATTCCTAAATGATAGAATAATACTGCAATACAGGCTATTACTCTGATTATATTTAAATTTTTATAGTATTCTTTTTTATTATTTTTGCTTTTTTTCATTTTGCACCTCAAATATAACACTATTTTTAACAATTCTAATTATACCATAAAAAAAGCCTTTCAAAAGACTTTTATTGTTTTTTTGATGGAATATTTCTTATTCTTGACATTCCAAGTTTAACTAAAGAAAAATTATCAGATAATTCTTGCAATAATTCTTTTAATTCTTGGATTGATGAGACCACTATATCTGTTGGTCTTAATACAGCAAGTTGAACATATAATCCATTTTCATTTTTATAAAATACACATGGGGTATTATGATCAATATTGCATAAGCTGGCCCAATTCATACCAAATGAAAATCTAAAATGTGGACATATCTTATTTATTTCATTTACTGTATAAACTTCTCCGACATAAATCGTTCTTACAAGATTCTTATTCTTCTTATTGGAATTTATTATTTCATATACTTCTAATTTTAATAAATCTTCTGGAAAATCAATATTAGAAATATCTTCTGGCATATTGATAACTACTGGAGATGTATTTTCATCTTTTATTGTGGGAAAACTTTTTCCAAACACTGCAACAACCTTTAATTCTTCTTTGTCTCCTTTGTTAAACATTAGTTTTTTTCCTTTCTAGGTTTTATTCTTGTTAATATATTTTCATCATTTAAAGCAATTGATAAATTCATTAAAAATTCTTTTAATTCTGCAGTATCTGATACCACTATATCTTCTGGATTTAATTTAGCTACTAAAACATAATTATTATAAACATCTTTATAAAATACACATGGGGAATCACTTCTAATATCTTTTAAGGTTTTAACATTAAAATTTTCACAATATCTATAATTTGGGCAGATACTTTTTATTATATGTTCAAGATATACTTCTCCGACATATATTGCACATATATATTCTTCTTTACCATCTTGATTTTTAAATACTTCTAACTTTAAAATATTATTTGGAAATTCAACACTTTCTAAATCGCATGGTAATTCAAGTACTAATGGTGAATTACTTTTATCCTTTAGAAATGAAAATCCTTTGCTATTTGTATTAACAATTGTAAGTCTATTATTATCTTTCATTATTTATCTCCCTGATTCTTGGATTTCCATATAGCTCTTGTTGATAATTACTAAATATTTCTTGTAGTAACATTTTTAATTGAACTACATTTTCTACGACTCTATCATCTTTATTTAATTTAGCTAAAAAAACTAAATTTCCATTTGAATTTGTAACAAAAACATATGGAATGTTTTCTTCACACGTATTTTCGTCTGGAAATTTAAAATTTGGACAAATAGATTGAATTGTTTGTCTATAAAAAATTTCTCCAACATATATAAAATACAAAAAGTGATCTGTACCATCAATAGTTTCACATAGTTCAAGTTTTACAACATCTTGGGGAAACTCTACCTCTCTTGTTTTCCTTGGCAAAATTATTTCAATTGGTTTATTATCTTTTTCAATAATTTTTCCAGTTTTATCTACTAAGTTTTTTAGTTTTAACTCTGTTTTTTCATTCATATACAAAACCTCCTACATAAATTATATCATTATCTTTTAATTTTTAATATATTTCTTTTTGTTTTTCTTTGTATTCTTCAAATAATTCTAAACATTCTTCATGGTTTAATTGTTCCAGTTTTAAAATATTTTCATTTTTACTATTTATATATTTATAAATAAAGTCATCTCTAAATCCTATTCCTTCTGCTTCTTTTACATTGGTTCCATAGTAAACTGTTTTAATATTTGCTCAGATTATAGCTGATAGGCACATTGGGCAAGGATATCCTGTTGCATAAAGGATACAATTGGATAAATCGTGAGTTTTTAATTTTCTTGATGCATCTCTGATAGCATTTATTTCGGCATGAGCTGTTGGGTCACAAGTTTCTAAAACTAAATTTGATGCTACACTTATAACATTTCCAGTCATATCTGTAATTACTGCACCGAAAGGGCCACCTTTATTTTCATTCATCGTTTTTCTTGCTTGTTTTATTCCCAAAGCCATTATTTCTTTGTTATTCATGGTTATCACCCAATTTAATTTTATAAAATTTTATAAATTAAATCAAGAAAATAGACCATAGGCCTATTAATAAATTTTAACAAGATTTAATATAGCATTGGTTGTTCCATCAAATTCTATCGTTGTATTTGAATTTGTTCTTACACAAAGTTGTACAACATCATCCTTTACAAGTGGTGCTATAATAGTATTACTATATGTATTTATTGATGCACCTTCCCAATCATTATTTGTATTTGTAGCTGACAATAATAAGTTGTTACTTTTAACTGATATTTGAAGATTATCTCTTGCCATAGGCTTTCCACTAAATAAATATGATATTAAATATATTCCACTTTCTTTGATAACTATAGAATCATTGGTATTTAAATCCACATTAACAAATGAACCTTTATCTGCAAGTGGTATAGTTATTTCTGCCCCTGCATTAAATGTCATTGGTGAACTTGTGGTTGAATAACGAATTCCATATGCTGTGATAGGATTTTTACCATCTTGACCTGGTAATCCTTGTGGACCTTCAGGACCCGCTTCTCCTTTTGGGCCAGTAGGGCCTTCAACATAAAAATATTTTAAGTTCTTATTTGCTTCTTCAACTATTCTTTTTGCTTTATTGCAATTATCATTAAAATTACATTTTTAATCCATTTTTGCAAACTCCTCTCTTTATAGGTTATGTTTTTATATAAAAAAATGTTGATAACAATTAAGTTATCAACACTTTTATGGTTTTAATCTTTCTAATTTTGTTTCCTTTGTAACCATATTATTCATTATTTCTATAAATCTTTCGTTAGAAATGTTTAGTAGTAATTTTCTTATTTCTTCTTCACTTAAATGAGAGAGAAAATCCATTATATAACCATATTCCATCTCAAAAAGTATTTTTTTCTTGTATTTTTCCATGTTTTCTTGCCAATATGGAGTTTGTTTTAATTCGGCATGGTACATACTTAATATAAATATCAAATATTCTTTTAATTTCTTTTGAAGATTTAAATCTCTGATGCTAATTTCTAAATTCATATTTTCTAAAGATAATCCTGGAGTTTTTAAAAAATCACTATTTTTAGAAAATGAAAAAGCTAAAGATATTGAATAGTCATTGACACTAAGATTATATATTACAGGAAAATTTGCAAGTAGATAATCAATTATTTCTTTTAAAGTATTAATATCTAAAAAAGCATCTGTTAATATATTTCCATGTGGTACACTTTGTTTAAGATTTTCAGTGCCATCGAGGATACTGATAAATGTATGTGGCATATTATCTTCTTCTATTAAATTTATTATTATGTCTGTGGATGGTCTTTTAAAGCTTGGCATATTTAAATCTATCCTAGGAGTTTTAACAGGATGCAATTCATTTATTAAGTTAATTATTCTTTCTGCTATATCTTTTTCTTTTGTTATTTCCATAACCAAAACCTCCATTTGTTTTATGATAACGTTTAAATTAACAAATTTTTAAAAAGTATATATAATAATTTTGACAATAGTAAAAAATTTTGTTACATTATTGTTGTAATGCTTACTTTGGAAGGGTTAAAGCTGGGTTCTCAAATGAGAGTAGATATGCGATTGCATATTTAGAATTCCTTTGCTCCTGGGGTATGCTTTTTTTATTTACTTAAATTTAATTCTATCTTCCTCTTGAACAAAATTTTCTTTTATAATTTTCAATTAAATCTGGGTCATTTTGATTTTCTGGCAAATTATCTAAATCAAAGAATTTCATATTTTTTGATTCACTATCCCATTTTAATTCACCGCTATATTTTCTAATACAATAAAGCGCTGTGTTATTAATTACTACATCACCATTTGGATAATCATTTCTTCTTGAAGCTCCAGATACTATATCTATTAGTTCTAGGTCTTCTTCTTTAACATCAAGATTTGTTTCTTCTTTTACTTCTCTTAAAACAGTATCTTGAAACCTTTCTCCAAGTTCTTGGCATCCTCCAGGTAATCCCCATTTATCTCTGTCTGCTCTACTTTGTAATAGAATTTGTCCTTCACTATTAACAATTATTGCAGCAGCTCCATCTTGTAATAAAACAAATCTATGTTTTAATGCACCCATACACAATCTAGTAAATACGGGATATCCAATTATATTACTTAATTCAATTATTTCATCTGATGTTAATGGTTCAATAATTTTTACTAAATCTTCATATGTTAAATCTCTTTTTTCTTGTGCTGATAAACTTCTTATTTTATCAATTACTTCTTTACTACTCATTATTTTTTCTCCTTAAATAGTTGTCATTAGTATAACATATATTTTTTTATTTATCTAGTTTTTATAAGCGTTTTTATTTATCTAGTTTTTTTATAAGCGTTGATAACTTGGATTGTAATATAATAGTCTTTTTATTCTCTTATTTGCATATTATTAATCTATAATTCCTAAGAGAATTGTTATCATGCCAATTATGCAATGACTTATTGATACTCCTAACAAATTTTTATCTTTTCTATATAAATTATACCAAATTAAACCAATTATAAAAGTTAATATAACTGTTAATATATCTTTATATATAATATGAACAAATGCATACATAGACGAAGATAACAACATGATATTATATTTGCCATCATCAAAATAACCGTAGAAACTTCGATATAGGAATTCTTGAATTGGACATGAAATAAATATATAAAATAAATAAAAATATATTGTTTCACTCGGAACAAACTTATTTATATTCAAAAATTTCATCAAGGTTATAATTGATATAGATATGATAATTATAGGTAAATTGCTAATTAATGAGTTTGTAATATTCCTATTAGTTATACCTAAATCCTCATTACTTATATTATTTTTTCTTAACCAAAAGTATATTAAGATTCCAAATGTTACTAATATATAAAATTTATATTTAAACAAGTGTGGGAAAATTAAAATTAATAAAGGAACTATAACATATAAAGTATTAATAATAATAAATATTTTTTTATTTTTCATAATATTACTCCATTCCATCATTACCTCTAGTATTGCTTACCAATTATTATTTAATTCGAAATATTTAGCATACTTGTAACTTATTAACTCTCCATCCTTTGTTTCAATCCAGCCTTTAAATTCATGAGACCATTCAGTTAATTTATTTGCGCTTTTGCCTTTTAATACCGATAATACTTTATCCATAATTGCAATTTCTTCTTTGCTAAACAAATTTAAATCCGGCTCCATTATAGGTTTAAAAAGGGTTATATCATCTTCATTATCAACTATTTCAAGATAATTTTGTTTAACCAACAGATTTAAAATTGCATCTTTATTATCTATAATTGGTCCATAAGTTCCATGAGCATAGTTAAATGTTGTGATTGCTTTAGATTGCTCCTTGCATGCTTGAAAATCTATTGAGAATAGGTTTTTCATTATTTGAGTTCTAGTTAGGTAGTTGTTTTTTAAAGCATATAAAAATACATTTATTGTTTTAATATCTAATTCTGTACTTACATTATTAAAAATCTTATAATACAAATCATCACCTAGATATTTACGATTAGATTTTAAAATATTTATAAATTCATTTTTATTGCCATTTATTTTTTTGTATGTTAATAAGTATTGAGCTTGTGGCAAAGAGTCTGCATTTTCATACCTGATTATAGTTCTTTTACTCCATCCAAGTGATTTTGCGAATAATTCTTGTGATAGATTATATGCTTCTCTTATTTCTTTTAGTTTTGGAAAAGATAATCCATATAATTTTAAATATGTATTGTAAATATTATATAAATTATTATTTAATTCATCATTATCAAATAATTGATTATGACAAATTGGACAAGTAAAGACTTTTTCTTTTACTTTCACTTGTTGTTTATGTACAGTATAAGTATTATTTTCAATACTGCAAACAGTTTCAACATCTTTGTTACAATTAAAACAATATATAATTTTATTCATAAATATCCACCTCTAATAACTTTCATGAAATGATATGCATATTATTCCTTTATCATTCATAGTTAGTTTAATATAAACCATTTTATTATTAATAATTTTTTTAAATATGTAAACCTCAGAATTCATATCTCTTCTATAATCTCGGTCACGGTCAACTTTGACACAATCTTCTATATCTAATTTCAAAATGTATCTCCATATATGCTGAACTTTCGTGATTCCAAGGTCAATTAATGCTTGCATAGCAGTTATTTTTTTACCATTAATAGTTATTGTTCTGTATCCAGCGAAGTAACAATTTCCGTTTTCTATTTCTTTTTTACACATTTTTAAAAAAGAGTTTACTGCATCTTTATCTAAAGTGTTTAACATTATTACCTCCTTACATATTATCTTCCTTTCTTTAACTATTAATAGTATAACGCAAAAACTTTTTGGTGTCAACTGTCACTATATTTTTGTTAGAATTTTCATTGCTGAAAGTGAAAATTTTTTTCAAATCAAAAAGGTGTAACCTAACTATTTTGTCTACACCTTTAATTTTTATTTAAATTTTATTACTTTCCACAGCAATTCTTATATTTTTTTCCTGAGCCACATGTGCAAGGATCATTACGACCAATTTTATGACTTACTCTTTTAGGTTGATTCTTTATTTTTTCCTTACCATCATTAGCTGTACCTTTTAAAGTTTGTTTTCTTTCAACATTTTGACGAACTTCTGCTTTAAGTAAGAATAATGCGATATCATTATCTATTTTATTAAGTAAGTTATCAAACATTTCAAAGCCTTCCATTGTATAGACTTGAACTGGGTTTGATTGTCCATAACCACGGAGACCAACGCCTTCTTTTAAGTGTTCCATAGCACTCATGTGGTCTACCCAACTTGTATCTATAACACGTAGTGATATAGCTTTTTCAAAATCATTCATAAGTGGTGATGATATCATTTTCTTTTCATAATTTTTGATAACAAGTTCACTTATATGATCTATTACTTCTTGTTCTTTCATTCCTTCAAGAACCTTGGCATTTAATTCTTCACCTTTTAAGAAGTTGGTATTTACATATTCGGCAATTTCAGATAAATCGTTTTCTGTTAAACAATTTTCTGGTGGAATATGACTATCTACAAGATTTGTTATTGTATTTTTAAATGTTTCAATAATTGAATCATGAATACTTTCTTGATCTAGTATTTCATTACGACGTGCATAAATTATTTCTCTTTGTTCATTTAAAACGTTATCATAATCAAGAAGACTCTTACGATAATCGAAGTTATTTCCTTCAACTTTCTTTTGGGCTGATTCAATACTTCTGGTTAATGCTTTAGAACGAATTGCTTGATCTCCTTCGATTCCCATACTTATTAACATATTTTTAATTTTTTCAGTACCAAAACGACGCATTAAGTCATCTTCAAACGAAACAAAGAATTGACTTGTCCCTGGGTCTCCTTGACGTCCAGAACGTCCACGTAACTGATTATCAATACGACGTGATTCATGTCTTTCGGTACCAATTACATAAAGGCCACCAATTTCACGAACACCTTCGCCAAGTTTAATATCTGTTCCACGACCAGCCATGTTTGTTGCAAGTGTAATAGCATCTTTTTCACCAGCGTGAGCAATTATCTCAGCTTCTCTTTCATGATTTTTTGCATTTAATACTTCATGTTTCAATCCATTTTTAGTTAATAATTTACTTAACTTTTCATTTGATTCAACGGAAATTGTACCAATTAGAATAGGCTCGTGTTTAGCATGAATTTCTTTAACAACATTTATAATGGCTTTATATTTTCCATTTTCTCCAGAATAAACTAAGTCTGGTAAATCTTCACGAATTACTGGTTTATTAGTTGGTATTCTAATAACATACATGTTGTAAATATTTCTAAATTCTTCTTCTTCAGTCTTGGCAGTACCTGTCATACCTGATAGTTTATTATACATTCTAAATAAGTTTTGGAATGTGATTGTTGCCATTGTCTTAGTTTCGGTATTAATTGTAACACCTTCTTTGGCTTCGATGGCTTGATGAAGACCTTCAGAGTATTGTCTTCCGTGCATTAAACGTCCCGTAAATGGGTCAACAATTATAATGGCATCATTGTCTACAACATAATCAATATCTTTTTTAAAACCATAGTTAGCTTTTAAAGCTTGATTAATATGATGAACTAAACTTGTATTATCTAAATCATAAAGATTTGTTATGTTTAAAAACTTTTCAACTTTTTTACTACCTTCAGCTGTTAAAGATACACTCTTTGTTTTTAAATCTATTGTGTAATCATCATCTTCTTTTAATCTTTTAGCAACTCTGTCTGCTTCGATATAAAGACTATTGGTATTAAATTGTCCACCACTTATGATTAATGGAGTTCTCGCTTCATCAATTAAAATTGAGTCAACTTCGTCGATTATACAGAAGTTAAGTCCTCTTTGAACTCTATCTTCTTTTCTTACTACCATATTATCTCTAAGGTAGTCAAATCCAACTTCATTATTTGTTGTATATGTTATATCAGCATTATATGCTTCTTGTTTTTCTTTTGGTGATAATTCTCTTAAGTTTATACCAACTGATACACCTAATAAATCATAGATTGGGCGCATCCATTCAGCATTACGGCTTGATAAGTATTCATTGGTTGTTACTACGTGTACACCTTGACCACTTAACGCATTAAGATATGCTGGCAATATAGTTGTTAAAGTTTTACCTTCACCAGTTTTCATTTCAGCAATGTTACCATAATGGATTGCTAAACCACCAAGAATTTGAACATGGAAAGGTTTTTCACCAATAGCACGATATGCAGCTTCACGAGCTAAAGCAAATGCTGGAACTACAATATCATCTAGTGTTTTTCCATCTTCAAGCATAGCTTTAAATTCTAAAGTTTTATCTTTAAAATCTTCATCTTTTAAAGCTTGCATAACAGGCTCTAATTTTTCAATTTCTTCTGCTAGTTTTTCAAAGCGACATAATTCTTTATATTCACTATCTAATAATTTTTTTATAAAATTCATTTTCTCATTTCTCCTTAATGTGTATTATACCATAAGTGAGAGAAAAGAAAAAGCTTTTAGGGCCTTTTTCACAGGATATTCACTAAAAAAGAAGCCTTTTGGGCTTCTAGTTATAAACTATTTAACATTTATGATACCAAATTTGCCATCTTTTCTTTTATATAGAACAGATACACAATCTTCATCAATATTTTTAAAGACAAAGAAGTCATGATTTAATAAATCAATTTGGAGCAATGCTTCTTCTTCATCCATTGGTTTCATTTCCATTTCTTTTCTTTTGATGATTTTTGGTACTTCTTCTTCCTCTTCCTCAGGAACTTCAAAATCAAAACTCATTTCAAATTTAGGAACATCGCGATATTTCTTGCCAAGACGATTTTTATTTTTTCTGATTTGTCCTTCAAGTTTATCAACGACTAGGTCCACTGCTGCATAAAAGTCGGAATGTCTTTCTTCTGCTCTTAAAGTAAATTTACTTGTTGGCACTGTTACTTCAATACTTTCCTCTTGGTTCTTAACCTTAACTAGGACTTTACACTCTGTGCTCTTTGGGCTTTCAAAATACTTATCAAGCTTTCCTAACTTTTCTGTTATGTATTCTTTCATTGATTTTGTGACTGTTACTTTGTCACCGCGAATACTTATTTTCAATATATCACCTTCCTATAATTAATATAACATAAATAAAAGAAAAAAACTACTTAATTGTAGTCATTTCTTGTTCTAAAACATCAACTGCTTGTAAACCTTTTGAAGTTTCAATTAATTTAAAGCTTACTGTTGCACCTTCGTTTAATGTCTTATAACCTTCTTTTACAATAGCTGAATAATGCACAAAGATGTCAGATAGTTTATCACATTCGATGAAACCATAGCCTTTGTCATTATTAAACCACTTAACAGTTCCCTGCATCATAACTCTAGCTCCTTCCTACTCTTAAACTTTAACACACTATAGTATATAATGCAACAAAAATCGTTCGACAAAGGTCGACAAAATGCGGGTTTTTCATGCCTTTTCGCTAGTGATTATGTAGGTTTCAAAATTTTTAAAAATATATGTTTTTTTGTTAAATTTGTTTTCAAAATTAGAAAATATTTCATTAATGAGGTTTCCACTACCTAATAAATATACTTCTTTTTCTCCTAAAATATAATTTATGTAAGACATTAAATCATCATTATTTAAAAAACATTTTGTTTCAATATAGATGTTATTAACTTTTTTATATTCATCTAAGAATGTTATATTTGAATAATTATCAAAGACATTTACATAAGAATTTGTACTATTTAATTTATAATATTTAAGTTCTTTATCTATACTTATCTTTCTATAGTTAAAACAATTCATTATGTTTTTTAAAAATGTTATATCAGCGGGTGTATAATTTGATGCGACGATTATTTTGATTTTTTCACCAAATAAAGAGTTATTTAAATGATTTTCACTTAATAACTTTTCTAAAGATTTCATAAATTTATTTATGTTTGCTACTTTTCCACCGTATACAACATCTTTTGCTAATTTATATTTTATTACTTTATCCTTTTTCTTTAAATATAAATAATCATCTGTTATATGTAATACATAGTTATATTTCATAGTTTAACCTCTTTTATATTTTTGCCTAGTTACTTCTCCCCCACGGATATGTTTTTCTCTATCATGAGTTTTAAAAATATTATCTATTTCTTTTCCTAGATTTTTATCTATTTCTTTTAATCTTTCCGAAAGGTCAGCATGTACAGTACTTTTACTTACATTGAACCTATCTGCAGTTTGTCTTATTGTGTCTTGTGTTTTAATAATGTGATTTGCTTCACTTAATACTCTTCTTTTTATATCTTTATTCATTAACCAAACAACCCCTTAATAAAATATATTATTAAAGGGTTAGTTTTATGTTATTTTAAATCTTCAATATTCATATTATAAAAGTCTTCTGGGTCTATTGCTGCTCCATTATGATATACTTCAAATAGTAAGCAATTTTCTGTTTCACCATTTAGTTTGTTATCTCCACTTTTACCTATAACATCACCACTTACAACAACATCATCTTTTTTAACTTGGACATCACTTAAACTATAATATACAGTTTTTAAGTTTGGATTGTGGGTAATTTCTACATAATTTCCAAGAATGTCATCAGTTGCAACATTTGTTACTGTGCCATCAAAGCTACTTAATACTTCGAAAGCATCTTGTGATGAGTATAGAACACCACTATTTTGTAAGTATGTATTTTCATAATATACTAATGAATTTTGTTGTTTTGATGCTTCATCAGTCATATCATAAAATGATTTACTTATGGCAACATTGGTACTTACAAATGGTTTTTCAATTTTACTAACTGGGGTATCATCCTTTTTGATAACTGGGGTTACATTATCTTTTAATGCACTAACTGCCATATTATCATACTCCATTTGGGACTGTAATACATTTCCTAGAATAGAAATACTTACAAATAATACTCCGATAACCATTACATAAACTGTTGGTAAAACAAATTTTCTAAGTCTTTTTGTTTTCATTTTTCACCATCCTACTTAAAGTATGGTAAAAATTGCTATATTTTATACACTAATTTTTTCAATATTTATATTTTGATAATAATGTTTTAATATTTCTTCGTAAGTTTTACCTTCATCAGCTAAAGTGTTTGCTCCGTACTGGCTCATTCCGACACCATGACCATATCCTTTAGTGGTTATTTCAATATTATTTGATAAAATGTTAATTTCAAAATCCGTTGACCTTAATCCTAGTTTAGTTCTTACTTCTGTTCCTTTAAAACTTTTGTTGTTGATAACTATAGTATCTATTCTTCCTGATGATGTTTTTTCTGTGGAATTTACAGTAATTTTCCTACATTCTAAACTTAACTTATTACAAAAATCATCTTTAGTTAAAGTCACTTTTGTAACACTACTCTTTTCTGGTGAACTTACACTTTTTAAATATTCTTTATTTTCTCCGAAGACTGGTTTAGCTTCTTCCGTACTTCCGTTACTAGTGGAAAAATAAAAACTACATATTACGTTACCATTATAGGTCATAATTAAATCTTTAGTGCTATTAACAGCATCTTTTATTTTGTTGTAATAATATTCATAATTTTCTTGCCAATTTTCTTTCATTTTATCTTTGGTAATGTAAACTTGATTAGTTATATCTGTTACTAAGTCATATGTACCACTTGCATTATTCATTTTGTATATGGCATAGGTACGGGCTGCGACAGCTTGAGCTTTTAAAGCTTCCATATTAAAAGATGCAGGCATTTCTCCGGCGATAACTCCAATTACATATTCTTCTAAATCTATATTACTAACTATGCCAGTTTCACTATCTTTAATAGCAAGCTTAACTTCTTCTTTAGGTGTTTCTTCTTTTACATTATTATCAGAAAAGTTAGTTTCTTTTTTGAAACTACCTATTGCTACGAATGATAAAACTACTACAGCTAAGAATAGTATTTTATTTTTCATATTAATCTCCATTTAAGTTTATTAAATATTTAAAAAATCTAGTACAAAATTTGTTAATAAGTAACCAAATGAAAAACTTAAAA
>CAKVHQ010000016.1 GCA_934749845.1 uncultured Clostridia bacterium | reverse complement strand
ACAGCAAACTACTTATACGACAACCTACATAAATGGTTAAAAGAAACTTATGGAATTGAAACAGCAATGATAGAAGGTGGACAAAATAAGGTTACCTTGAAGCATTGTCCAAAAAAGACCGACACCTTGCTTACAATGTTCAGTCCAATAAGTAAACACAGAGATGAAATCTTCGGTTGGATTCCAAAAACGATTGAAAGCTATAACGATCCAAAGATAAGATGGAGTCCAAAGATTGATAAGCACGAATATGATGATTGCTTCAAAGATATTGATGTGCTAATTGCGACAGATTGTATTTCCGAAGGTCAAAACTTGCAGGACTGCGACCTTTGCATAAATTACGATATACATTGGAATCCAGTGCGCATCGTTCAAAGATTTGGTCGTATTGACAGACTTGGAAGCAAAAACAAAGTTATTAGACTTATAAACTTTTGGCCACCATTGCCACTTAACGAATACATCAACTTGACAGATAGGGTAAAGAGCAGAATGACAATTGTTGACCAAACAGCAACAGCTGATGATAACTTGCTTAACCCTGATGACCAAATGGATGACTATCGTGAAATTCAGATAAAGAAACTTCGTGAAGGCGAGAACATTGACCTTGAAGATCAAAACAATGGTATTTCAATCTCAGACCTTGGACTTAACGAGTTTAGAATGGATGCCGCCGAATTCATCAAAACCTATGGCGAACCAAAACGAGTGCCAAAGGGAATGCATTGCGTTATACCAGCAGATGAAGAAAAGGGTGTTGTGCCAGGTGTTATTTACATTTTGAAGAACCAAAACAACAATGTGAATATCAATAGGCAAAACAGGTTGCACCCTTACTATCTCGTATATGTCAATGAAGACGGGGAAATTATAGACAACCACTTAGAAGTAAAACAAATATTGGATGCACTTCGTTTGTCTTGCAAAGGGCAAAAAGATCCAATTCCAAAAGCATATAAAAAGTTCAATGATGAAACAAATGATGGACTAGATATGCACAAATACTCAGAACTACTTGAAGAAGCTATAAAAAGCATAATTGAAGTTAAAGAACAAAGCGATATCAATGCACTTTTCAAACAAGGAAGTATGGTGCTTTCTGGTGCGAAAATTAAAGGACTTGATGACTTCGAATTGCTTGCTTTCGTAGTAGTGAAATAACCAAAAGATAAGGAGAAAAGATGTTTATATACAACGACAAAACTGCTGTAAATATAAACTTTAAGATGCTTGAACTTTTCAGAACAATAAAGGCAGACAAAACAATAAAAACGGATGCACAAGTTGTTTCAAAAGTCATTCTAGCAAACACATTGTCACCAGATAGGACAAACCTGGAACCAAGTGAAAATGTGAAAGAAATCTACATAATGGACATTGTTCTTAACAATGCAGTTGTCCCAATAAAGTTTATAGATGCGCTGAATAAATACATAAACTTCCAAATACTTTTTAGATTGCGATATGGCAGTGAAATCAAGTATATCACATCACTAAAAGTATTTACTGAAGATAAAACAAAGGTTTTGAAAACTTGCGAAAGTGATTGGCAGGAAGAAAACAAGGAAGAGTTTCCAACCACAAGTAAACTAGAAAATGTTTTCAAAGCAATGGTAAGTTACATCACGAAAATAAAGTTCAGACAAGATGAAACTTTTGAAGAATACACAGATCGAACCAACCAAATAAAAAAGCACAAAACAGAGATTGAGAAGCTAACAAAAACTCGTGATGCAGAAAAACAACCAAACACAAAAATGGCTATAAACAGCCAAATAAAAGAACTCAAAAGAGAATTGGAACAGTTGGAGGAGTAGAAAAAATGCATATAACAATTAAAGGCGATTCAGAAGGATTTATGAAATTACATTGTAGACAATGTGGTAACGATTTTAAACTTCATATAAATGAGGTTAAAACTTTTGATGGTAACAAAATATGTTGTCCTTATTGTGGGATTAAAAGTAGTTTTCAAGATATGTTGCCTGATGAAGTTGTAGAAGAAGCTAAACACATGGCAATGATTGATGGAGTTCATCAAATACAAAATATGTTATCAAAATCATTTAAAAACACAAAAAATGTATCAATAAAAACATCAAAACTTCCAAATAGAATTGAAAGTACGACATTTGAAACAAATGACACTATGGATGAAACGAAAGTTTGTCCAGTTTGTGGAAGAAGCATAAAAGTTATAGGTTCATCAGCAAATTCTAAAGTTTATTGCAGTTATTGTGAGGAACTTATATGAGTAATAGATTAAATCAATTAAAAAAATCGGAAAGAGAACTAAGGGATATAGTATCAAATTTATTAAATACTGAATATACAGATGGACTTTTTCATTTGATAAAATTTAATAATTTTATACACGAGGATAAAGAAGTAAAAAAAATAATAAAAAATTTTGATGATCCTAATGTCGATTTGTCGAATTATGTTTTGAAAGGGAACAATTTAATGTTTACTCAGTACGATAAACCGATAGATGATGTATTGCATTACAAATATATTTTGAAATACATTTCACAGCTAATAGAAAAGAATGTGGATTTGAAGGTTGAATTTGCATTTTATAAACAACACAAAAAATTCAATGATGCAATTCAAAGTGCATTAAAAGATATCATTACACCTCTATATTCCTATATAAGAAGAGAATTGATAGCAAAAATAGAAATTGAAGAAAACAAGGAAAAGGAAGAGATGAAACAAAAACGATCAGGAGATATTTATTTTGGAGATGTGGCTAAAGAAGGTGGAGTGTTAAACAAAGCTGGTAGGGATATTGAGAATGAGAAAACCATGTCTGTAAACCAAAATGAAGGAGATGTTATTCAAGGAGTCAATAACAAGATCAAAAAGAAATTTTATCAAAAAGAAGGATTTTGGTCAGGTGTTATATCAGGAATAATTGTTGGTTTGGCTTGTTGGGGAATAGAAGAATTGATTAAGTATTTAATTGGAGTGATAGGATGACATTAAAAATAGCAAAATGTGAAAATTGTGGCGCAAAATTAAGTATAAATTCCGAAGGTGCTTTATATTGTGAAAATTGTGGAACTAAATATTTACAACAACAGGATATAAATAACACATACATTACAAAAAACGAAAATATAACCAAAAATTTTTATGGTAATGCAGTAAAACAAGAAATTAAAAGTGAAAAAATTGATGGCTATCTGAATAGAGCAATTGAAGAATTTAAAAATGGACAGTATGCTGATTCAAGAAGTTTTTGTATGAAGATTTTAGATAAAGATCCCAACAATCAAGATGCCATAATAATTAAAAGTCTTTTACAGAAAAAATCAAGCCGAGCCTATGTTAAACCAAATATATTCAATGTATTAAATGCTATTAACTATTTACTAGATGATGATAATTATAAAAAGGCAACAAAGTCTATTTCATTAGTTCTTTATGCATTAGAGAACAGCGTAGAAGATAGCGATAATTTTATTTATCAATGTTCATATCACTATGATGAGTTAGTTGAACAAATTGTAAAGACAAATCGAAAGGTGGAAAAATCAAATATTGAGTTAAAAGATAAATTTTTGCAGACTTTATCAAACATTGATACACGAGCAGAAAAAATATCTGATGACAACCACAAAAGTATGATTGCTCATCATCTGGAACTAGAAAAAATAGAAAAAGAAATAGCAAGAAAAAAAACAACAAGAATAGTAACGATTATTATTTTTGCAATTTTATTAGGAATTGTGCTTTGGTTTATTCTTTGAATCAAGGAAGAACAATAAATATTTTATAATTTAGGAGAAAAATAATGGATAAATTACAAATGCAAAGTAAAAATTTGGTTGATGAAAACATTGAATTCATTGCAAAAAGGTTTCCAAATTGTGTCACAGAAGCACTTGATGAAGAAGGAAAACTAACGAAGTTAGTAGATTTTGATATGCTTAAACAAGAGTTGTCAAGAGTAATTGTAGAAGGCAATGATGAAAGATATGTTTTGAATTGGGCAGGAAAAAAACAATCTATACTTACAGCAAACTCGCCAATCAATGCAACATTAAGACCTTGTAGAGAAGAAAGCGTTGATTTCGATAACACTCAAAATTTGTACATAGAGGGCGATAATCTTGATGTCCTAAAACTTCTTAGAGAGACATATATAAACAAGGTAAATGTTATTTATATTGACCCTCCTTATAATACAGGTAGTGACTTTATTTATGAAGATGATTTTGCTATTGATCAGCAAGAATATCTAAACATCAGTAGACAAATTGATGATCAAGGGAACAAGTTGTTTTACAATTCTGCAGACAATGGCAGATTCCATACTGATTGGTTAAACATGATCTTTATTAGATTGAAATTAGCAAAAGATTTGTTAAGTGAGGATGGGGTTATCTTCATTTCGATAGATGATAACGAGCTATATAATTTAAAAAAAGTGTGTGATGAGATATTTGGCGAATATAATTTTATAGCAAATTTTATAAGGAAAACTTCATATGGAGAAAAAACAGCAAAACCAAATATCAATAAACATCATGATTACATTTTGTGTTACGCAAAACAAATTCAAAATGTTCAAGACAAAGACATACTTAATGGAGAATTAAAAGGATTTGAAAATTTTTCAAACCCAGATAATGATCCAAATGGAGAATGGACAAAAGATAGTTTACTAATAAAAATTGATAATGGAAGATTTGGTTATGCGAGATATCCAATAACAAATCCATACTTAAATATAACTCACTATCCACCTGTATATTATGATGAAACCAATAGAAAACAATGGCACTATATTGAATCTACTTTTAGAGAAATGGAGAAAAGAGGCCAAGTTGTTTATTATAAAGATAAAAGCGAATATACGGGCGAATATAGTTTTTATATTAAAAAATACAAAAAAGATATAGGTAAACAATTCAATAATATAAGTACCTTGTTTGCAACAGATAATGAGTTTACAAATGCCAATGGTACAATAGATATTATGGAAGTATTTGATAAAAAAGAGTTTGAAAACTCATACCCAAAGCCTGTCCAATTGATAAAAAAACTTGTTCAATATTCAACTTATGGCAAAAAGGATGCTATAGTTATGGACTTTTTCTCAGGTTCAGGTACAACTGCACAATCTATTATTGAATTAAATAATGAAGATGGCGGAAAAAGAAAATTTATTTTAGTTCAATTACCTGAAAAGTGTGGAGAAAAATCAAAATATTCTACTATTTGCAAGCTAGGGGAAGAAAGAATACGAAGAGTTGGGAAAAAGTTAAAAAATAAGATAAATTCTGAAATAAATAACCTAGATGTAGGTTTCAGATGCTTAAAATTAGACAGTAGTTGTATGAAAGATATCTACTATTCACCAAATAAAACAACACAAGATTTGCTTACTCAATTTGAAGATAACATCAAAGAAGATAGAACTCCAGAAGATTTGCTATTCCAAGTGATGCTTGATATGGGGGTAATGCTTTCAAGTGAAATAAAGACCTTAGAGATCAATGGCAAAAAAGTATTCAATGTAAACGATGGCGACCTGGTTTGCTGTTTTGATAAAGACCTTAACGATGATGTCGTTACAGCAATAGCAAAAATGCAACCATTGTATGCAGTATTTAGAGATGCAAGTATGTCAACTGACAGTGTAGCAGTAAACTTTGATCAAATTTTTGAAACTTATTCACCAACCACAACAAGGAAAATAATCTAATGCCAATAAATTCTCATATGTTATTATCAAAATTTTTGTTGGATGGCTTCAGTCATCATATAATAGTTGAACACGATGGGCATAAAAACAAGACAAAGGCTATTTATTATTATGACATAGAGTCTTCTGAAACTAAAGAATGTAAAATAAATGAATTTAATACTATATACGGATATTATGATGATATAAATGAAAAATATTTAAGTGTTCGTGAAAGCAATATTGGAAATATTATTTGCCGTTTGCGAAATTTGAAAAAGGGAGAATCTGTTGAGTTAACAGCAGATGATAAAAAGGAATTAAAATTTGCATTTCAAATGCTAGTTTTAAGAAATGCTAGTCTTTTATCAAAGTTTAAAAAAGAACATAGTAATGACATTATTGATCAGTTAAATGTAAATGATGTTATCACTATGCATAGAGAAAATCCAGAACAAGTAGGTATGATATTTGGTAATTATGCCATCAACATTCTAGTAAATGAAACATCAGTTAATTTGATTCTACCTTACAATGGATTATATGTAATACCAACAAAAACTTATGGAATGATGAACATTATTCCAATTTCAAATAAAATTGCAATCACTTTAGATGAGTGTAAAGAAAATTCAAATATGCACATTATTAACGATGAAAGTTTTATATCTATGTTAAACACAATAGCATTTCAAGAAGAAAGAGGGCTTAATAAAAAGTGCATTATAATGAAAGACAAAAATGACATAGAAAAAGTAAAAATGGAGTGAGCATAAATGATAGATGATCCTTTACATACAGCTATAATAGTAGACCAATTGCTTGAAAATGCTGAAAACAAAGACAGACTTGATGCTTTGGAACAAGAAAACGCACAATTAAAGCAGAAAATAAGTAAATTGGAAGGTAAACACTCAAAGGAAATTAAAGCAAAAAGAACCCATAGTTCAAGAGCAAAAACTAGTTGGTGGATATACATAATTTTTAGTGGAATTATTCCGTTGCTAGTATCAATTGGACTACTTATTTATGTTTTAACAAAATATTAAAGGAAGAAAACTTATGAAATTTAGATTCAAAACACAACCATATCAACAAGAAGCTGTAAGTAATATCAGCAAGGTATTCAAAGGACAGCCAAAGTTGGATATGGTTAGATACACAAGAGACTTAGGTATTAAGAAAAAGACTGATGAATTAAAGCAGGCTTCACTTTTTGACGCCTTTGAAGAAAATGATGATGGTTTCGAAAATGCTAAGATTTTGCTTGATGAAACTGACATTTTGCAAAACATAAAGCATATTCAACAAGACTGCAACTACAAAGAGTCAGAAGAGTTAGTTAAAGGTCTTGGTAAATGTTCTCTTGACATCGAAATGGAAACAGGAACAGGTAAAACCTATGTGTATATTAACACCATTTTTGAACTCAATGAAAGGTATGGTTGGAGTAAATTCATAGTTGTTGTTCCTAGCATTGCTATTCGTGAAGGTGTTAAAAAGTCATTCCAGATGATGGAAGATCACTTTATGGATCGTTATCACAAAAAGGCAAGATACTTTGTTTACAACAGCAAAAGACTTAGTGAATTAGATAGTTTTGCTTCATCTAGTGATATCAATGTTATGATTATCAACACCCAAGCGTTCAACGCTCGTGGCGCTGATGCTAGAAGAATTGATATGGTGCTTGATGAATTCCAATCAAGAAAACCAATTGATGTCGTAGCAAAAACAAGGCCAATCCTAATCCTTGATGAACCACAAAAGATGGGCGATGAGAAGAGTGCAACACAACTTTCACTTCGCAAATTTAATCCATTGTTCTGCATGAATTTTTCAGCAACACACAAAAAGCAACACAACCTTGTTTATTGCTTGGATGCGGTAGATGCATACAACAAATGTTTGGTTAAAAAGATTCAAGTCAAGGGCTTTGAGATTAAGAACTTGCGTGGAACAGATAAATACTTGTATTTGCAAGACATCGTGCTTTCACCAAACAAACCACCTATGTGTAAGTTGGAGTTTGAAATCAATTACAATAAGTCAATAAACAGGGAAACAAGAATTCTTGGCAAAGGCGATAACTTGTATCATAAGTCTAATCAAATGGAACAATATAAGAACGATTACATAATCTCGGACATCAACCCATTTAACAACACAATCACTTTCCTTAATGGACAAGTTTTGCATATAGGCGAAGTGCTTGGCGATGTATCGGACAAAGACCTTAGAAGAATACAAATAAGAGAAACAATTCGTTCTCACTTTGAAAAGGAAGAGAAGCTTTACGATAAAGGAATCAAATGCTTGTCATTGTTCTTCATTGATGAAGTTGTAAAATACAGAGACTACAACGAGCCAGATGAAAAAGGCGAATACGCAAGAATGTTTGAAGAAGAGTACACAAAGGCACTCAATGAAAAGATAACACTATTCGAAACACCTTACATTCGCTACTTGAAAGGCATTGATGTTAAGGATACACACAAAGGTTATTTCTCAATAGATAAAAAGACCGGAAGAATGATTGACTCAAAGGAAAGCAAAGGCGAAGGCTCAGATGATATTTCAGCATACGACCTAATACTAAAAAACAAAGAGAGATTACTTTCAAAAGAAGAACCAACAAGATTCATATTCTCACACTCAGCACTTCGTGAAGGTTGGGATAACCCAAACATCTTCCAAATTTGTGCATTGAAACCAGGTGGCGACAGTGCAATTGCGAAACGACAAGAAGTTGGTCGTGGACTTCGTATTGCTGTAAATATGCTAGGCGATAGAACAGACCTTCATTATTTCAAGAATGAGAGATCATCATTCCATAATGTAAACACTTTAACAGTTATTGCAACTGACAGTTATAAAGACTTCGTTGGTTCAATACAAAAAGTGCTTAAAGAGAACCTTGCAGACAGACCTACAAGAGCAACAATTGAGTATTTCCGTGGCAAATTCGTTAGCGATGGCAAAGAAAGAATTCAGGTAAATAATGATATGGCAAGCGATATTCAAAGTTATTTGAGATTCAACGGTTATGCTGACAAAGACAATAAAATCACTCAAAAATACTTTGATGACAAGGCAAACAATACTCTTGCCACAATGCCAGAAATCCTTGCACCATACACAGAAAGTGTACATAAACTTGTTGAAAGCATTTACAATGAAAAAGCACTTGATGGTATGTTTGAAGATGCCAATAAATCAACAGTGGAGAGCAATCCACTTAACGATAACTTCCACAAGGCAGAATTCCAAAAACTTTGGAAGCAAATCAATCACAAGTATACATACAAAGTGGACTTTGATAGTGAAGAACTTATCAAACACTCAGTTGAAAGTATAAACAAAGGTTTGTTCGTTGCTGAATTAAAGTACGTTGTAACAATAGGTCAGCAAAAGAAAACAATGGATGAAAATGCGTTAAAGCGTGGCGATTCATTTAGCACAACCGATACAAGAACTGAAACAATCCGTAGTGGCGCTGCCGATAACACAAAATACGACCTAATTGGTAAAATTGTAGACAATACAACTTTAACTAGAAGAACAGTAGTTCGTATTTTGCAAGGTATAACAAGAGAAAAATTTGAAATGTTTGCTATCAACCCAGAAGAGTTTATAACAAAAGTTTCAAGACTTATAAATGAGCAAAAGGCTTCAATGATTGTTGACCATATAACCTACAACAAAACCGAAGGGGAATATGACAGCGATGTCTTCACAGGAAATCAAGCGAAGATTGATTTTGACAAGGCATATAAGGCGCAAAAGGCAATTCAAGATTATGTTGTAACCGATGGAACTGCCGAAGAGTCAATAGAGCGTAAGTTTGCAAAAGAACTTGATGTGGCAAATGAAGTTTGTGTATATGCTAAACTTCCAAGATCGTTCCAAATTCCAACACCAGTTGGAAACTACGCACCAGACTGGGCAATAGCATTTAACGAAGGCAGTGTAAAACACATATACTTTGTTGCTGAAACAAAAGGTAGTATGGAATCACTAGAACTTCGTGGAATAGAAAAAGCAAAGACAGATTGTGCTAAAAAACTATTTGACCAACTTCAACTTGCAGGCAATGTAAGATACGAAGTAGTAGATAGTTACGAAAGTTTGCTAGACAAGATGCAATCAATAGATTAAGGAAATAGACTAGACTACTAACCTAGTCTATTTTTCATTGTCTCTCTTTTTGAGATAAAAGAAAAAAGTGACTGAAAAATCTGGCAATAAAATTGAAATTTTAAAAATAATTTATATGGCGAAATCTCTGATAAAATCAGAGGTTTTCTTTTTTTATGTAAAGAAATCTAATGAAAAAAGTGACTTATAAAACCCCTTATATAGATTTGCTTTTCGGCAGACCAAACGAAAGTAGGATTTGTTTAATCTTGCTGTTTAATAGTAAAGCAGATGTCAATGAAAAAGAAAAAATATTGTCTTTGAAATCTTTGTGAAAATAAAAAAAGACCGGGTTTCTAAACCCAGTCTTGTAAAATAAAAATATTTATATTTAATTGTTTAAGCAATAATTTTTTCCATTTACATCTGCAACCAAATTCTGCTACGATAGAGCGGACGAACGGAAAAGATAAATAGGAGTTATACAATAAAAAACACCTTGCTAGATGCAAAGTGTTTTGTTTTAGTTTATAAAAAATAATGGATAAATTACTGAAAAGAACTCTAAATGAAAAAATACGAACTCAAAGATATCCTTCTCGTTCGTATTATTCACTACTGGCGGAGTCAATGCTATCCAATTGTAATACCAAAATCTATATTAGTGCTAAGTGGATTAGAGTCTCATTTAAGATTTAGTATAATTGTCGCTTTCAATTTCTGAATAATCATCAGCTTCTTTTTGCATAGACTTTCTAAAAATGCAAAAGAACCAGTTGGGGATTTTGACAAGTCCTTTTCTATAATGGAAAATTTTTTCTTCAAGAGATGACAGCTCTTTTATTGAAAGGTTCTTTTTGTTTTTATAAGAATTAAAAATTCCAACAAGTTCATTTTGATTTTTAATGTCGTCTATACTTGAAAAAATAAAACTTATGGAATATGCAATTATTGGCATCAAAAGGAATATATAACTCCATAAGATGTTAAATTCTAAATTTTTCAATATTGCAATACTTGTAATTACAAATAACGAAACGAAGCTAATAGACAAAACAAAATACAAGAAAATTCTTCTTAACTTCTTATCCCACCTAATATTTTGTTGTTGACATGAAAATATTGCATCATTCGTTTTAAGATTATTTTTAATAGAGTACCAATTTTCTAAACCTTTTAATTTTTGAATTTTTTCTTTATTTGATAGAGTAAGTAAGTCATTCATAGTGCTATTACATATAAATTCATTTTGTTTAAATCCAAACAATTGAACATCAAAAATATATTGTACTTTAGCAGCATTTTCTTTCATGGTTTTTAATGTTGATGATAGCCATAAACATATTATAGTACATACAGCACCAATATAATTGATATATGATATGCAATTGTCTGGTATTTTAAACAATCCTATAATACTTAAAATTATTGGTAATACAACCGATAAACTAAAATTTAAAGTAGAAACATATGAGACTATATTATATTTATGCCGTTGTAGTTTTAATAAACTTAAAAGTTCGGGATCGTTTTGTCTTTCGCTAAAATTATTCATTAATCTAATTCCTTAAATAGAGTTTTTATTTTATTTTCACAGTAATTTGGATATAAATTTTCATTAATTTGTATATCTCTAAGAATTTCTTTTGTTTTAATTATATAATCCCTTACATATTGAGGCATAGAATAATCATAATTTATACTATTTAGCACTTGAAACAAGTTTTCTTTTAAATTTCTTGAATAACAATATAATGTGGTATTTAAAACAATTTTTTCAAGTTCATAAGATGCAAAATATTTTCTGTTTAAACAATTCCAGTATTTTACGAGCCTACTAATTTGTTTGTATTGAATATGTGTTTGTTTTTTACTTAATTCATCTAAATAAAATGGTTGAGTATTCATCCAATCAAAATAAGAACTTGCTTTATCTGGGATTTTGTAAGTATTATCATAATTCCAAATAGCAGGGGTTAGTTCAAATTTAATATGTTGCAATTCTAATATGGCACATGGGTTACTCTGATATATTTCAGAAGTTTTATATTTTGTTTCCATAAATCTTTTTATTCTATCAATATAAGTTTGAGGTTTGCGTCCTAAATCTTTAAAAACTATCATTATATCTACATCGGATTGATTATCAGCCCTTCTGCATAAGTTTGTATTTCTTTTATATGAACCAAATACTAATATTTCGATTAAATCATCTGCAAACCAATTTTTAATTTTTGTCTTAAGATTATTAATTGAAATTTCAATAGTATTCTTTTCATCTTCACTTAGTCTTAATTTTTTTTCTAAATTTTCAATATATGTTAAAACTGACATCTTATTCTCCTTTGTATATGTTTTATTATAGCACATTATCTTTAATAATGAAAGATATAAAAGAAAAAAAGAAGAAGTGTTTTTCAACTTCTTCTCGTGGGTGTTTTATTGATTGTTTTGCAAGTGAAAATAAATTTCTTTTGCAGTAAGATTTTCAGAGTTGCCAAAGGTTTCGGCAAAGTTTTTTAAGTTAGTTGCAAACATTAAACTTATTCGATTAAGTTGCTGATTTGACAAACTTGTTTTACCTAACTTTAAAGTATTATCTTCAAAATTATACTTGGCTGTGTTCTCTTGTAATTCTTCGCAATCAACAAAACATTTTGTTTTGGTATCAGTCATAAGCTTTTATATTTTTATATAAAAACTTGTTAGCAGTGATACCAATTTCAATCCAGACTTCAATTATGAAGTCCAGATTTATTATAGCATAAATGAATAAAAATTACTATATTTTTAACAAAAAACAAGTGGGCTTCACACTTGGTTTAAGTTTTGGGGAAATAGACTCAAAATCGACTCTTTTATATTTTTGGTGTGAGTCACTGGAAAGCCTGATAAAATGGGGCTTTTTGGGGTTCAAAAATCGATTTTGAGCCAATTTCTTTATCCTGCTTGATATTTTTCAGTCTCTAAAAAGGGCGACTATTCCTCTAATTGTTAATATTAGTACGATATATGATATTATACTCACATAATAAATCCAACTATAATAAAACCATTGAATAATAAATAAAACAGCACAGTTGATGATATAGAAAAGAAGATACAAAATACTTCCAAGTGTTGGATTACTTCCACTCGAATAAACTATACCAGTTTCCAAATAAGTAAACTTGTATAATGGAAATTCGATAAACCAGTTTACAATAAATGAACCTATACTAATTAAAAGTCCCCAGGTTACTCCTAAACTTCCGACTAATGTTTTACATAAAAATCCTAAGGCAATATATCTGATAATAATACCAAATAATGATAACCAAATGTATCCTGAGCTCATATCATCATATTTAAAAATATTAAAAATCCTTTTAAGTAGTTTAATCATTAATTCTCCTTTTGTTTATTTCTTAAATACAAACACATACTCATGTGCCAATAGCAAAAAGTTGTATTTTTCACTATTTGTTTTCCAAAAACCTGTTGCTTTGCAATTGTGTTGTTCTTTTATGATAATTTCTTTTTGTTTAAAGCCTGCATTTATAAATCTTTGCATAACTTCAAAACCAAGTGGTTGAACCATTCCGTTTTTGCGAGTATCGCCCATAACAATTGCACAAAATTTATCTTTCTTTAAAACTCTATAACACTCGCTAGCAACTTTTTCAATTGCTACAAGAAAATCTTTATATTTTAAATGAGATAAATCTTCATCAATATCTTCACTGTATTTGATTATATCTGCATAAGGTGGGTGGGTACAAATTAAGTCAATGCTTTCATTTTGAATATTTTTCAAATTACAAGCATTACCAAGTTCAACTTTTATTTCATTGTTAAATTCGCAATCAAAATCAAGTTTGCTCTTTGTAATCTCAACAGCCTTTGGGTTTATGTCAATACCAATTGCATTACGATTGTTTAATTTACATTCAATAAGTGTTGTTCCACCACCAATAAATTGGTCGAGCACCAAATCATTTGGTTTCGAATATCTCAAAATGATATTTTTAGCAACGTAAGGAGAAAAGTTTCCTCGGTATTTTGCATCATGGGTTGCCCATTTGCCACGATTAGGGAATGACCAAACAGTGTTAGTTTCTAATTCAAATTTTTCTTCCATCTATTTTAAAATTTCCTTCAACTTGCCATTAGACAAATCTTTAATGTTATAAAGGTTATCCATTACATCAAAAGTTTCTTCAAGGTTGTTTTTAGCATCAATCCAACCTAAACCATCAGTAACCCAAACAAAAGCAAAGCCTTTAATATTTTTGCTTTCTTCTGCGATCATTTTATAACTTCTTGCAGTTTCATTAAGTTTTGAACCTGAACTAGAGTAAAAGTTTGTTTCAAAAGCATAAATACAATCATTTGTTTTTACAACATAGTCAAATCTTTTTGCAACTTTGCCAAGATTGGATAAAGAAGATAAATCAATATTCCATTTGTTTTCAATGTCTTTCAAATACATTTCTTTAAAATAAGTTTTATTCAGAACAAAACCTTCTTTTTCGATAAAACCTTGTAGAACATCTTCCATAAGATGTCCGCCACGATTTTTTCTTCCATTAGAGCCAAGACCAACTTCAATCCCAGTGGCATAATCTACAAGATTGTTTACTAAATGATTTGAGATTAAGTCAAACAAACCAGTTTTTCTCATAAATCTTTTCAAAAGTTCAATATCTTCAATATTTGTAAAGTTGTATTTTAACTTTTCACCATTATCAACAACTTTAATTTCTTTTTCTCTAACAGCAATTAAAAGTGGCAAACATTTTCTAATTTCTGGATATTTTTTGAATAGGCTGTCAAAATCTTTTTCAATATTTTTAGAACCAACAAGTGAATTCATTATATTTAATTCAACTTTAATTTTGTCAATATTTTTATAGACAGTATTAAAATCTGTATAGTATTCATAAGTGGCGATAGTGTCAGTAAAAGTTCCAAACCATTCTTTAAAATTTCTTTTCATATTTTTCTCCTATTTGGTTACTATCGATGTAGCATATGCTACAATAAATTGCTTTGCAATTTCTAACAATTGAGTGCCCATAAATTTAAAAAACTTTTTGTACCATTTTTCTTCAATAGGCTTTTTATCTTTCATACTGCCTTCAATCCCATGTAAAAATGGTTGCAATTCTTTTACGTTGAAAGTATTGTTACATAACACTTTCATAAAGTCAAAAATTTGATTATATGAAGCTGTTTGATTTATGTTATAATTAGCTAATCCACCTGAGAATTGGGAATTTTTTGCATCAATGTTAATATTTGTTTCAATTTTAACACATTGTTTTATACTGTCTGGCAATTCTATTAACTTTTTTGTATACTTTACAATTGTTGTTTGAAATTCTTTCTCTCCAGATATTAATCCGTCTTTTTTTATTAAATATGGTTGATTAACAATCACTTCATCTACAAAATAAATATTATCGTGTTTATCAATTAACTTGTCATTTCTTTTTAAATTCAGTTCCTTGAAAAATCTGAAGCATAGATTTTCTTTATCGTGATGAGCAATTACTTTATCATAATTAGAATTAAATCTAACCAGTTCTATAGCATTTTTGTTTTTATTAAATTCCTTTTCATAAATCAAAGAATCTGTTATGTTTGTAAAAAAATTCATTTTTTTCTCCTTTTGTAATTCATTACAACAATTTCTGTTATATCTCCACGCTTACTTGCTTGGCAATTTATCATTCTTTTAGCATAAACTCTTTCAATTGCAAAACCATTATATAGGTCATCAAAAAAGTTATCATTTTCATTTGTGTTTTTAGGGTCAGAATTTGAAAGCATAAGTAAACAGTCTTTTTTATCTAAATCTTTAAAATTTTTAGCGAGTTTAATTTGGTCGTTATCGTCAAACCCTGACTTATCATAACTTACAAATGAATTATTCTCAATAAGTGGACGATAAGGTGGATCAAAATAAACAAAAGTGTTTTTATCTACTTTGCTTAAGACTTGTTCGTAGCTACCAAAACTAATCTCAACTTTTTGCAACAATTTTGAGCAAAGCAGTAAATTGTCTTTATCACAAATTAAAGGATTTTTATATTTGCCATGTGGCACATTAAATTTGCCGCTTTTATTAACTCTATAAAGTCCATTAAAACAAGTGTGGTTCAAAAATATAAAATCAGCACATTTTTCAAAATCGTAATGTCCGTTTAAATGGATAGAGTTATATCTATCTCTAACATTATAAAAATATTTTGTTCTGTCATCGCAAGATAAATATTCTTTTTCAAGAAATTCAAGTTGCTTTATAACTTCATTTACATCAGCTTTTATACAACGATAACAATTTATAAGTTCTTTATTTATATCGTTCATGTAGGCTGTTTCAATGTCGTAATTTTGTAAAACATGGAAAAGGACTGCACCACCACCAACGAAAGGTTCAATATATGTTTTTATT
>CAKVHQ010000015.1 GCA_934749845.1 uncultured Clostridia bacterium | reverse complement strand
ATTGCACAGTTTGCAGCACATGAGGGTGTAAAGGGCGGCGAATTCTATACTCCGTCAAGTATCGTAAAAACTATCGTATCCATACTGAAGCCCTTTGATAACTGTCGAGTATACGAAATAATCATAGAGAAATGGATACATGGCATAAGAAAAATTAAAAAGTGTGACCTTGCGGTGTAAAACCAGTCGTTGCGGTGTAAAATCCGAGACGGCTGTTTTTGTATGCACAGAAAAACTCCTCACCGCCGTAATGGTAGTGAGGAGTATCTTTTTGCCTTTATACACGGATTTCCTGTCCGTTTTTGAAGGTGAACCGTACATCATTCTTGCTGAAGACGGTGACGAAGTCCACCAGCCCACACCAAAGGACAGTATCGAATTTATCTATCAGGTCAGCCTTCGCCAAGGTTCTCAGAAAGGTTTCGATGGTAGCCCGTCTGGATTGTTTGTTGCGGATTGTCTCGTCCATGGATTCATATCGAGCCTTGGCTGCGTTGAACCGTTCCGTCAGCCCATTGTAGCGTTTTTTGTATTCCACCTGGTCGAGTGCGACATGAGCGTTTTCGTAAATGCACTTTTGCATAAGGTCGGAAACCACCATCATTTCGCTTTCCAGTTCAGCCTGTTCTGCCTTAAAGACGGTAAGGTCGAATGCCGTGTCGAGTGATGCCGTGAGTGCCGTTATAATTGTGTCCTTTTGTCCAATCAGTTGATTGACCGCCGACACGAATAATCTCTTGATGTCATCATCCGTCAAATGTGGTGTGGTGCATTTCTCATTGCCATCGTATTTGTGATTGCATTGCCAGACTACACGGCGATACTTGCTGGTGGAGTGCCATGTCTTTGAGCCGTACCACTCACCACATTGACCGCAGCGTATTTTGCCGGAGAAAAGGTGTACACTGCTGTGCCGTCCTTTGACCTGTTTCCGGTGTTCCAATTCCTGCTGTACCTGTTCAAATACATCCGGGCTGATGATGGCTTCATGGTTGCCTTCCACATAGTATTGAGGAATTTCGCCCTCGTTGACCTTTTTCTTCTTAGTGAGGAAGTCCACAGTGTAGGATTTCTGTAGGAGTGCATCACCCTTGTATTTCTCGTTGGTGAGGATACTGCGGACGGCTCCGGCATTCCATTTATCTTTACCGCTGGGAGATTTAATGCCTTCAGCGGTCAAGTGCGTGGCAATACCGTATGGCGACATTCCCTGCAGAAACATACTGTAGATGCGGCGGACAGTAACCGCTTCATCCGTGTTCAGAACCAGGTTTCCATCGGGGCCGCGGTCATAGCCGAGAAATCGCTTGAAAGGTACGGTGACCTTGCCGTCTGCAAAACGCTTCCGTTGACCCCATGTGCAGTTTTCGGAGATGGAGCGGCTTTCTTCCTGGGCAAGGCTGGACATGATAGTAATGAGCAGTTCGCCCTTGCTGTCCAGCGTCCAAATGTTCTCCTTTTCAAAATAAATCTCTACACCTTTTTCCTTCAGCTTACGGACGGTAGTAAGGCTGTCAACTGTGTTTCGGGCAAAGCGGCTGACCGACTTCGTGACGATGAGGTCGATTTTGCCGTCCAAAGCATCCTGCACCATGCGGTTGAAGCCGTCACGGTGCTTGGTGTTAGTGCCGGTTATGCCCTCATCGGTATATACCGTTACAAACTCCCAATCATCTCTGCCCTTGATGTAGTTCGTGTAATAATCCACCTGTGCTTCATAGCTGGTGAGCTGCTCCTCGCTGTCCGTAGAAACGCGGGCATAGGCGGCGGTGCGGCGCTTTTTCTTTTCATTAATCGGTGTAGCTGTGAACCGACTGATCGTTGCCGGAATGGTCGTAACTTTCGCCATGTCTTTCCCTCCATTTTTCTATCATTACTTCCCGCATATGCTGCTTCCGCTCTTCCGAGTGCCTGGGCATTTTTCTCTTGTTTTCCCACTGAGCATCGAAAGTATGTCCGTCAAAAAAGTGAACGGAAAGACGGAATGGCACGGTGATATGAATACAGGCAATCTGCTCCCTGAATGCCACTTCATCAAAAGATGGTATACCCATTACCTTGGCACACAGTTCTGCAAGCGTTTCTTCCTTTATGCTTGGGTTGTCACATTTTCCGCTTGAAGCACAGCGCCATACAGCCTCAAAGCTACCGTCCTTGTGCTTAGAGCGTTGCCTGCGATAGTTTTCGCCGCAGCAGTCACAGCGGATTCGGCTTGTAAAACAGGAGCTCTTAGGACCGAGTTGGTGTGCCTGAACATACCGTCCCTTCGCTACACGGCGCTCGTCTGTCCAGCAGTCCTTTCTCATGGTGGACTCCCAATGGTGCGGAACGGTATGACCGTCCTTGAAATAAAAGAGCATCTCGTTCGGAGCAGGAATCTCAATGCGCTGTATCTGCTCCGAAAAGACACTCTCATCAAATTCCTCAAGCCCGAGAACATCTGCGCAGGCTTGCTTGAGCATTGCCTCTGGGATATCCTTATTCCGGCAGTGCATATTTCCGCTTTTCCTGCGTGTTCCGCAAATCCAAATGGTGTAGTTTGCATTCGGGTCTTTGCGACCTTTGCGGTTTGACCGCTGATAGCTTTTTCCACAGCACCCACACTTGATTTTGCTCGTAAAGCAGGATGTGTTGATGCTCCAATTTGCAAGCGCACCGAGTTCTCGGCGGCGGGCTTTTTCTGCCTGTACCGCTTGATATGTTTCCATTGGAATGATAGCCTCGTGGGTGTTTTCCACCCAATATTGCGGAAGCTCCCCGCGGTTGATTTTGCTTTTCTTGCTTATGGGATCTACGACATACTCCTTTTGAAAGAGCAGATTTCCTGTATAGGTAATGTTGCCGAGTATCTGCCGAATGGAAGTGTTGCCGAAATGCTGCCCCTTGTAGGATTTGACCCCCATCTCCGCAAGCTGCTTTTCTGTTGTTTCTGCGGAAAGTCCATTCAGAAAATTGTCGTAGATGAGTTTTACGACTTTGGCTTCCTCAGGCTCAATGACGAGATGGTCATCGTCCCAACGGTAGCCGTATATCTGAAACTTTCCGTTAGGGATACCTTTTTCAAACCGTTTGCGAGTACCCCATTTCACATTATCCGAAAGACTTCGTACTTCTTCCTGCGCGAAAGATGCAAGCAAAGTCAGCATCAGTTCACCGTCCTCGCTCAGTGAGTCGATGTGCTCTTTTTCAAACTGCACAGAAATGCCAAGTTCCTTCAGATGCCGAACTGTGCTCAGAAGGTCAACGGTGTTTCTGGCAAAACGGGAAATGGACTTCGTAAGAATAATGTCTATCTTTCCGGCTTCACAGTCGGCAAGCATTCGATTGAACTCCACGCGGGCTTCTGCCTTGGTGCCCGTTACACCATCGTCGGCATACACACCGACATATTCCCAGGCAGGGTTCTTTTGAATCAGACCGCTGTAATAGCTGACCTGTGACGAAAGTGAGTGCTGCAATCTTTCCGATTCCATTGATACTCTTGCATAGGCAGCTACCTTTTTTTGAGTCGGCATCTGCGAAACTTTCGGCTCGATTTTATTGATTTTCCGCATGATAATCACTCCTTTCAGATACTATATATAACTCTAAAAGGCTATAAAGTCCAGTCATTTTCAGATAATAATGTACCCAAAGATGGAGAGAAATCAGTCTGCAATTTTGTATCAATTACGTTATATTCATCTTCGGTCAAAAGCCCCTGGCTGCGGAGATTTTTTGCTATGGAAATTGCCGTCTGATACTTTAGTTCTGCCTGGAATACAGTTTCACTCATCGCAATCACCGCCTTTGAAACGGTCTGCAATGTAACAGGCATGACAGCAGTACTTCCGTCCGGCATTGCCGTATGATGTGAAAGGCTTACCGCAGTTGGCACAGGTGAAGTTATACACAGCCTTACGGTTGACCTTTTCCGGATGGGCATTCCACCAGGTAACACGGCATTTATCACAGCAGAACTTGATGCGCTTTCTGCCTGGTGTCTGGGTAAGTAACGCACCGCACTGTAGGCAGAAATTGATATCCACATCGATACGGCGATTGTCCGGAGCCTTTGTACCGGTCAGTCCTATTTTCCTACAATAAGCAACGACAGTGCCTTTCTGTAAACCCACAGCCTTTGCGATGGTGGCATATCCGAACCCCTGTGAGCGCAGGGCAGCGATTTGCTCTTTCTGTTGATTGGTCATTATGGTTTCCTCCTTCTGAGTGCTTTCCTCAATGATCCATCTGGACAAGAATACCGATTTTGGCCGAAAACATAAGCGAAAAACTTGTCCTCGGAAGGACTCTCTCAATTGCCACCGGGCATGAGGCTGCCGTTTGGTCCCTAAATAGAGCAAAAAAACGCCCTCCACGGAAAAACCGCAGAGGGCAAAGAAGAAAGTATTAAATCATGTGAAGTGTCAAATTATCGGGACTCATCTGCTAAAATACCTGTCCGCATACTCAAGCGACTGATCCAAAAAATCTTGTAGCTTATCCAAATCGTTATACATCCCGTGGTTTGAGTTTGGAAACTCGATATAATCATATGGGACATGGTGCGCTTCATAGGCGTCTATTAAGTAGTATTTCTGACTCAGCGGCACGCAGTGGTCGATCAGACCATAGCCAATCAGAGAAGGGACTGAATCATCCTGCACAAGACACGCAGGTGAGATATTGCGGATTTCCTGACTGTAGTCCTCCAGCTTCTTGCCGGTCATCATCTCGCAGAACTCGTTCTCCGTTTTGAGCTTGTCCACTCGCATCAGCAGCGACCATTCAGATGGGTCAAAGTAAGTTGGCGCAGCCAGTTGAAAAACAAACTTGACGGGGATCACGGAATTTCCGTTGTACGCCAGATTCATTGCAAGCGTTCCGCCAGCCGATACGCCGCAGGGAGCCATTCCGACGATCCGATAGCCGAGATCCTCTGCTTTCTGCTTAATGGCTCTGACAGCAGCCTCTATTTCCCGATTCATCCGATAAATAGAAGCATCCTGTCCGTGCGTCTGCAAAGTGTAGTCTACGGTTGCGGTGATATATCCCTTCGAAGCATAGAATTTACACCACGCATCACCGTCCTCTTTTGCGCCGGAATTGAAGCTCCCACCGTGGATGAACAAAATCAGATGTTGTTCATCCGTCGAACGCAAACCGGCAGGGATATATAGATCATATCCGTGACCGCTGTCATTTTCATACGGCAGGTCCTTATAAACGATTCCCACAGAATCGTTCCATTCCACCTGAATCAGCCGCTCAGGGGCGCTGCCCAGCATCGCAATTCGAACAACCGCGCTGACGAGAAACGTCATGGCAAATGCGGCGCAGTAAATAAAAATTTTAGTTCTTTTCTTCATATCAGATTGTCCAGCAGCAGTTTCCCGCAGACTGCCCCCAATAAAATGGCCACCGCTATGATCGCCAACAAAATCAGAATATCTTTTTTTTTCATAATGTACCCCCTATTGATTGTTTCCGGTTTTCTGCGCTGTCTCAATCATCCTTGCCAGCTCCGTGCCGCTCTCCGGCATTCCTCGCTTCATCCACTCCACGATCCATCCGTAGAGCATATAGGCGATAGAGGATTTGAGGTAGGCAATGGCATTGGGCATCTCTGGGCTAATCTCCGACTGTTCCAGCAGCGTTTGCAGCACGATATCCGAAAGTCCGGCTTGATACAGCGCCAGATAAAAGCCGGAATGCTCCTTGTAAAAATCCAGCAACGAAATTAGCAGTTCATTGGGAGCGGCATGCTCCACGGCATCATAGCTCTGCTTCCACTGCGCTGTCAGCCGATCATTCTCCTGCCGCAGCACGTCTTCCTTGTCTGTAAAATTTCGATAGAAGGAGGCTCTGCCCACCTGCGCTGTGCTTACCAGGGCGCTGATGGAAATATCGGCAAAGGGCTGCTCCTGCATCATTTTCAACAGTGCCGCAAGGATCCGGCTGCGGACATATGTGTTCTTCTCCTGATTGTTCATTGGCTGATACATCTCCTTGTACTTTGTCTCATTTTGGCTGAGACGATTGACTCATCGCTATTTATATGATATACTAATCTCAATGAAAAGTCAAGGAGAAATTTTAATGAACAATTCATCAACAGCAAAAGCAAGACCGATAAAACATATTCTGATAATACTTGGCAGGGTGGTCGTGATAATTGCCGCCGTGCTTGCAATTCTTGCAGTGTGCATTTACTTTATGTTTCTGCGCTATCCCAATCTGAAAGCAGACCCCGCAGTGGGCAAATGGTATCGGGTAGCAGACAGCGCCATGAAGGACTCGGAGGGAAACAGCTATCACGCTCTTTTCAAAAAGGGCAGCGAAAACAAGGTGATGATCTATTTTGCAGGCGGCGGTGTCAGCATCAATGAGGAAATGGCACGGGATGACACTTACAATACCCACATGGTGTGGCCGGATCTGCTGGCAAATGTCACGATGAATATGGGTGGGTTGGCTTCTGACGTAGACGGAAGCCCCTTTGAGGATTGGACGTTGATTCTGTTTCCCTATGCGACCGGGGATTTTCATGCCGGTACCGGAGAGTTCTGTTATACTGATACCGACGGCAAGGAAAAGATCCTCTACCATAACGGCTACAACAATTACACGCTGGCGATGCAGCAGATCATGCAGAAAGCCGGAATTGAAAATGCAGACACCGTTCTTGTGACAGGCTATAGTGCAGGAGGTTTTGCTACGGCGCTCCTGTCCGATGATATTTATACAAATTACTTCCCGGGCGCCGAAAACAAAAATGTCCTCGTGGACGCTTCATTGCTGTGCTATTCGGATTGGCATGATGTGGCAGTCAATGTCTGGCAGACACCCACGGAGATTTCCGATAAGCTGACAACGGACAACCTGACGCTGGACTGTCTGCGCGCTCTTCACGAAAAATACGGCGATGGCATCCATCTGATGTTCGACTGCTCTACCAGAGACGGCGATCTTGCCAAGGTGCAGAATTATCTCGACAACAGGATCATGGATGTAGACGAAACGCAGGCGGACAAATTTCAGCAGATGTTAAAGGAGAATATCCCACTGTTTCAGGAAGCCGGAGTAAAGCTGTTCCTCTTTGATGGTGTTTCGTGGTACAATGACCCCAGAAACATGACTGCACACACCATCATTGCTTCCCCTGCGGTCTGGCTGTCTTTTGAGGAGCAGGGGCAATCCGTCTCCGGTTGGCTTTGGGAAACGATCAACGGCGAAGGCAAGGACTATGGCCTTGAGTTGGTTAATAAAAACTACCAGTAATTAAGCCCAAAACCATATACAGTAATAAAGTAAAAAGCCCATCGAAGAATTACTCCTCGATGGGCTTTCGGTTTACTTATTCGGGATCTTCAGCTTCATACCGCTGTAGATGATATTGCTTTTCAGCCCGTTTAGGCTGACGATTTCCTTGTAACGACTACCGTTGCCGAGATACTTCTTGGCGATTGCCCAGAGTGTATCTCCGTGTGTTACGGTATGAATGCGATAGTTCTCGGAGGGCTTTGAGGTGACAACGGCAAGAGCTGAGGTCTTGACCGGCGACATGATGGCGCACTTGCCGGATTCATCCTCGTTGATTACCGCACGGTCGCCGCTGACTTCAACCACATACCAGCGGAGCTTCTTCACCCAGCCGGGAATTGACTTGCCGTTATAATAGGTGCTGCCCGTGACGGTCACGAGATTGCCGACTTTGATTGTCGCAGAGGGCTTGACGGGCTTTGCGGGTTTTGTGTCTCCTCCGAGAGCCGCCGTTACCTTTTTGGCAAGGTCGCCCATACGGGAATACATCCAGTTTCCGGGGCAGGATTTGTTCGCAAACCACCTGTGAACGGTAAGTACCATCTCGTCCGGCTTCGGGCTGTAATTGAGAGTCTTTGCCTTATCACCGAGCCAAAGCAGCTTTGTTTTACCGTTGCGCTTGCAGATGTCAACGCAGAGTTTGATGAGTGTCTGATACACAACATCACGAAAGACATACGGTTCCGTGGTATCGGAAGCACACTCGATGGTTACGGCTCTCTGATCGTTTGCGTTGGAGGAAGAACACCAGGAACGGTTCTTCTCCTCTACATACATTCCTACACGACCATCCGATCCGATGCCGTAGTTTGAACTTGCCTGCCTGGAAGTGGGCAGAAAGATATTACCCAGAGTTTCCACCGAGCACTGGCCTACCACGCAGTGAGGAGTGATGCGGTCAATGCTGTGTGTGCGCGGCCCGGAATGGTTCGGGCTGAGTTTGGTGTAGGACACCAATGAACTGTTCGTGTAAGCCATGTTATTCGTCCTCCTTTTCCGAGCGCTTATGCAGCTGCTCAAGCACATCTTTCAGCTTCTTAGGGACAGGCAAACCCAGGTGAGCGGCATTCTCAAGCAGTGAAATACCCTCGTTCGACAGATAGAAGAATATCACCGCAGTGCGCAGAACAGAACCAGCTCCAATAACCCGTGTGTCAAGAATATGCCCGCCGCCGACCAGAGCGAAGATAAGCACCTTTCTGCATATTCCCTTAAACCCGACTGCGCTTGACAGCTTCTTGTCCGAAATAGCGCACATCACTCCGGTTATGTAGTCAATGACCACAAAGGCAATCAAAGCGTAAAGCAAACCGTCACAACCTCCCAAAAACCACCCAAGCCAACCGCCTATCGCAGTAAAAATAAGCTGAATTGTGTTCCAGAATTCTCTCATAATAAGCCCTCCAATCATTCGTCAACGATGTCGTAAGTTATTTTCATGACCTGCCCGTCCAGCTTTCGCACCGGCTCGGACAGGTTGTTTATTGTGGTAAGGCACAGCTTGCATATCCCAAGCGCAAAGCCGAAGAAATGCTGACTGCCGCTTGAATACGGATAGTACGGCAGGATATACAGCGGCAAATTAAGTCCGTCCGTCTTGATGAGGTTTGCATACGAATACAGGTAGCTGTTTCCGTATGTTGGAGCGGAGAACCGCATTCTGTATCTGCCGTAATCATCGCCGCTTTTGATTATCTCAAGGGCAAGCAGTGAATAGGAAATGTTGCAGCTATCGCAAATCACAAGCGGAGTGTTCGTCTTTTCGTCAACATAAAATCCCCAGAAACTAGCGGCGGTCATATTCGTGAGCGTTCCATCAGCAACATACTGCCATGTCTTGCCCGTGGATTTTCCGTCCTTTGTGAATATGCGCAGCTGCCCGAAGTTGTTTGTTCCGGTCGCTTCTTTTCCGTCTATCAGCGGATTTTTTGTGATGACGAAGTACTTATCGTCCCACTCAAACGCGCTCAGCGCATTGCAGTAATCGCCGTTCACACCCGCGCCGTAAAACCATCTGTAACTTCCCGAACCCCCCGAAGCATACACATTATTGATACCAACTCCGTAATTTTGTAAAGGCACATCGGTTTCAATTATCTTCTTGGAAATCTGCGCATAAGTGTCCAGGGCAAAAATGTAATGATGAATATGTTGGAGCGAGGTTGCAACAATGTGTATCTTGTCCCCAATCACATAGGGAAAGAACGCCAGCCACTGAGGATCACTTTCCCAGTCGCTCTTTAGCTTCTCAATTTCTTCCGCAGGTAGGTTTTGCGCATTGCTCGTGTTACAATCGTAATAATAACTGCCATGATGATAGCTGTTATCATAGGTCGAATTGGGAATACGCTCCGCAGCCGGAAACAGCTCTATGACTTTCTTCACGCTTATAATGCCGCAGAACGGCTTTTCCGTACTTACGCTTATCGACATGGGGTCGAACATAACGACCTCATAAATGCACCCGTCATGGATATGCTTTCCGAGGAGTCGCACATTTCCATTTGACAGCCTGCCCATATAAAACCACTTGAAAGCCCCGCAGTTGAACTGCGAATCCGGAATATACCGCCCGACAATAGTGTGATATGCCTGCCTGAACGAATCCAGAGAACTGCTGTTAAGGTCAGTCCCTCCGCATGACAGATTCCAGTAGGAATGGTGCATTCCGTTCGTGCCACCGTCCTTAGTGGTAAGGCAGATACAGCCGATTTCGCCGTTCGCCTTGTCAGAAGCGAAATCCCACACATGGCGGTAGCCCTTGCCGTTTTCAATACGTCCGCTTTCATTAGCGTTGTAAGTACCGATACTTGTGTCCGTGTTCGTGTTGGCGATTCCTGCGTGGCCTATCTCCTCGTTCGTCCACGGGAGCATCATATTGTTTCCGTCCTCGGGGATTTTATCGCGGCAGACGATAACCCCACGGAACGCAGTATCGGCGATGTTTCCCGCAAAATCACGCAGCATATTAAAACTGCGGTCGTTGTCGGAATCCATGCCGATTTCGATGTAATCGGGCGGGTTGAGAATTGTATCCACTGCGTTGGTTATCATGTTTTCCTCGTGGATTTCACGAACTACCTCGCCCGTCTTTTCGTCAAAAATCTGAATGGTCGCACGTCCTTTTATCATGTTTCTTCCTCCTCATACGGTGTGTAAATAAACGATGTCTGGAAACTGTTACATGGTGAATTATTCAGCACATCGGTCAGATTTCCGACATCTCCGTCATACAGCAGAGTAATGCTCTGAACGCTGTCTTTCATCACGGAACTTCCGAATGCAAGCCAAATCGTACTGCCGAAATCCCCCACACCGAAATCGGCGGAAATCGGCTGCAAGCGGACTGTTTCCTTTTCGGTGGTGACTATCATTGTGAAAGCTGCGGTTTCAATGCGCTCCGCCTTGACGGGATTTCGCAGTTCAAGATACAGCTTTCTGTTCGATACATTCACCACGGTGATTGGCGGCGGGGTGACTATCTTCGGGCTCCATGCGTCCGGGAATACCGCTCTGACCGTGGGTTCAAGCGTTTTTCTGTCCCTTTCACGCTTTATGAAAGCGGACATAGGTTCGCTGAACTTGAATTTGTACGACTTAAGTATCTCAAATAAGAGCGTTTCCGATGTACGAACAAGCGACTTTCTGACGGTTCGGCGCATAGCAAAATAGACCTCGTCCTCTCGAACTTCAATGTAACCGTCCCACGGAGTATCTCCGGCAAGATAAGCGCCCATTACATAGCCCCAGGTCTGCATTTTCGGAAACTTACCCTCTGCGCCGTCAGCCGAAATCACACTGAGCGACATGGTATTTTGACCGACCTCCGATGTAAACGGATATGTATAAGTCTTTGTGTGTGCTCCCTCGCTGAAATACTCCTCATACCGCATGACTTCGTTTTCGTTCTTTTTCAGAATGAACGCAAGAGTTCCTGCGGCTGAAATGACGAACTTCACCGTCGAACAAAACGCAGCATATGTTGCCTGAATCGCATTGTAAGTAATGCGAAACAGCCGCTGTGACTTCTCCGTTATCGAAATATCCGTACTGTTTGTCGCAGTTTTGAGTTCCGCTGTGGATTCGCCTACGTCCTTGCGTATCTCGTTCGTTTTCTGCTCCATCTGATAGAGATTGTCCGAAATACTCGGGCGATAATCTCCGACTTCGATAGAGATTTCACGGCGGTTGTACGGGTTGAAACTCATGGCGATTATGCGGGTGTTTACGTTGAGGTTGAACGGGTGGAACACTATCTGCACATTGTCGCCGACCGAAAAATTCATATTCTTGTACAGCGTCAGACCGTAATTTGTGGTACCGGAACGGTTGTCAGTTTCCATCGTGAGGTCGGACACATTTCTTCCGTCCATAATGCCGATGTAGTCCTGCGAACCTCTGTGGGAACGGATATTTATTTCCGCTCCGTTGTACTCGATTTCTCCGCCGCAGAGCGCAATTAGCTGCATTAAGGCGGCTCGACGGGTACACTCACGGTTGATTTTCAGCTTTATCGGGACGGTCGGGTCGCAGATTCCTGCGGTCAGCGAAGTGCCTTGCAGCAAAGAAATAAGGCACTCACCGGGAGCGCCCTCGAAATCAAATTCAGTCAGCTTGTATTCATCGTTGTTAAGTTCGTAGGACTTGTGCTCGCACTCAACGGTGCAAATCGCAATGCCGCCGGAGAGCGATTTTGACACTTTCACAACATTGAAAAGGTAGTTCAGCGTGTCGCTTTTCAGCTGTACCTCAAGACCTGTGAATATCTCCGAAGCCATCGATGAAATCACAGAAAACTGAAAGGTGCATTCTCCGTTAAGGCTGTCGGTCAGCGATGCTGAAATCACCCGTGTAAACACACCACGCACATTGCCGTTTTCGGTCACGATTATCTCAACCATCACACAGCCCCCGCATTCCTTACCGTCACCTTGTTCTGATTCCACTGTATTCGGGATATTACCTTAGTCAGCGGAACTCCGTCAATACTCAGCGGAATTGTAATGTCAAACACCTGCGTCTGTACTCCATTGAAGCCTGAAACCGTGCCGTTCATGTCGAGGTCAAAATCTGACGGAATAGCGTTCTGCATACTCTTTGAAACGTCTTTCATTTCATCGCCGAAGCCCTCGCCAAGTCCCTCAGCCATAAAGCCGCCAAGGTTGGCAAACAGCTTTGATGGTGAGTGTATTCCGAAGAAGTCCTTAATTCCATCCACAATACCGCCGAAAAAGCCGCTAATCTGATTCCAGAGCCACGCGCCCGCGTCAGAAATACCCTGCCACAAACCTTTTAGAAGATTGCCGCCGACCTCCGCCATCTTGCCGAAGTAGCTGCCGAATGCGTCAACAATGCCTGTTATGATTTGCGGAATCGCCTTGACTATCCCCACGATTATGGTCGGGAGATTTTCAATCAGCGCGATAAACAGCTGTACACCCGCTGCAACAAGCTGCGGAATCGCTCCGATAACTGCGTCAATAACGCTTGAAATTATCTGCGGAATAGCCGCGACAATAGTCGTGATGATTGTCGGCAGATTCTGCACAAGCGCAACGAGCAGCTTTATTCCTGCTTCGATGATAAGTGGGATAGCGGAAATCACCGCCTTGATTATTCCGTCGTATAATTTCGGCACTCTTTGGGTCGGCGGATATCAGCTCATTTCTCTTTGCTCCATCAATTATGAAAGCATCGTTTGCACCTGTTTTTATTCCATAATTAATGCTTATGTCCCAATCTTTAAGAGGAGTACCTATTGCTTCAATTTTCCTCTTAATAGACTGCTCGACAGGAGAAAGGATCACCCAGCTGCCGGAACTGTCGAAACGATTGCTGACAGCGTGCTGTCGAACATAATCGCTCAAATTATTTCGCCAGTCTGAGCCTTTGATTATGCAGGATAATGTATTAAACTGATTATCGGCTTTGCGATAAATCAGAATATTAACGTCAACAGTGACTTTCTGGAACACCTTTTCTCCAGAAAAGTCGATAAGCTGTACCGGGTCGGTTTTGGTAACCAGAAAATTACGTAAAGCTTCGCCGTAGCCTGCCCTCATCCACTTGTTAGAAGAAATATAAGCAAGCATTCCATTCTTTTTCAGTAGTTTATAGGCAAGCTCATAAAACAGGCAATAAATATCGCCTGAACGTACATATGTAGCATAATTCATTTTGGCAAGCGTATCTGCGCCATTGTTCATTTTCTGAAGCTGTATGTACGGGGGATTACCTATAACAATATCAAATCCTGTAAACTTCCCGTTTTCATCTATTACCTCCGGGAACTCTATAGCCCACTCAATTGCATTATCAAACTTATTAGCTGAATCTTTCTTATCTTCTAGGTGCTGCTGAGCGTCATTATAGAACAAATTGTCTTTTATCTGCTTTATTTTGGCAATTATCTGCTTCTTCTTAAATTTATCAGAGCAGCTTTTATATTCTTTAACAGAATTACGATATTCCCTGAGCGAAGCTAAGTCGGAAGAATCTACCTCGCTTGAATTCTTGTTGGACTTAATGATACTTTCTCCAACTTCAAATTTAGCATAGTATGTAAGCGAGTTACCGGTTTTGATATTTATATCAATGTTCGGGAGTGTTTCCATTACTCCATTGTCATAATATGCGTTTTTAAGCAGCTCAATCCATAAGCGAAGCTGACATATAGACACAGCTGTCACATTGATATCAGACCCGAACAGACAGTTTTCGATTATCGTGCGCTTCTCATTAAACAAAGTTCCCTGAATCTCGCGGGATTCATTGCTCTTTCTCTTATAAACAAAAGGTGAACCATCGCCATACTTTATGCAAAGGACATCTTTCTCTACGAAAATCTGGCAATCTTTCAGCAGCTTGTCCGTTCCATAAATAAAGAGAACCTCACATTCCTTTTTTGCTGCAATTAGGTAATTCAGAGCGGATACCAGAAAATGTCCCGATCCTACCGATGGGTCACATATGGTTATGGAGTTAATAATCTCATTGACGCGTTTTCTCTGCTCAAGCGTGTCAAGCTTATTGCGGATATCCACCAACGAGCCACACTTCCAGCCCATTTCAGTATTTACTTTTTGCAAAACGGTTTTCTCAACTGTTTCTTTTGCAAGGTAATCTGTAATCACGGAAGGTGTATAGGTGGAACCGTCACGATAGCCATTCAGTTTTTCGAATATAAGTCCAAGAACGGCAGCGTCAAGAATTTCACGAGAACTGTTTTCATCAACATTTGCTTCATCAGACGCAAAATTATAGCTGTTAAGGAAATCAATGATATAGGTAAGAATATCCGGATCTTTCTTTATCTTTTTGCCAAGCACAGATGAAGAATAAAGGCGAATAGGTTCATTCTTTAATTCACTGATCATTATACCATTGTGATATACACCCTGCCCTGTTTCAATGTCCTGTTTCTCAAACAGGGAACTATTAAGGTAGGGGATTTCCGAAAACTGATTGAAGAAAATGTTTTCTTCCCGTTTCTTTTTGCCGAGTACTTCAAAGAATAGACATTCAAGATCTTCAAAGCTCTGAATTTTCTCGTTATCAAGAATGTGATATGCGGATTCGTCGGAATTGAAAGAAATAAGCTGCCCCTCAAAAAGTTTTATAAAAAGCAGTCTGTTTATCCATATTATTACCAGTTCAAAAATACGCTGGTCAATCTCAGACTCGGGTGTATCTTTCTTGTTGAGAAGCCTGTTTATCTGGTAGGACAGTGAATTCATGATACTAGTATCTATCTCTACCAAAACACGATTATCCTTTTCAATCTCCTTTAAGCCCATGATATAAAGAAGCTCATGATAGAATTTTTCATTTAGTTTATGTGGTTCATAATTAAATTTTATCCTTGTTTTTGTAAGGTAATCAGAAGATAGAATTTTGAAAATAGTACTGAGTTGTGTTTTACTTCTTCCTGCTTCATCAGCATTAAAATAAAGATATTCCAGCTTTTCGTTAACATTCATTTCATCAAAATACTGACGCAGTTCCTCATAAAATGCCGCTGTATCATCTTTATAAGGGCGCTGACCATTTTTATACTGATAAAAAGCGTGTTCGATTTTTCCATCTGTTATGCTATGAATTTTGTTGATATCAAACAGAAACCAATTTATGCCGTCAGTAACAATAAGCCTTCTAAGCTGGCACTTGGTGAAAATCATTGCTTTTGACTTGGTCGTATCAACAGCGCGTTCAAGATAATAATATACTGCCTCATGGAACGCCTTGCGGTTGATGTTAGATTCAGTTATCATTTCGGCTTTATTGCTGGGAGCTTTGGTTTCGATAATAACCAAAAGGTCATCATTTTCCTTTATAGCACTATCAATGTTTCCATCCGTATTTATAGTATATTTCGACTCGCTAAAAAAGTTTATTCTCAGAAAATCATTAATGATATTCTTTATATGCTCCTCATTTTCATTAGCCAGGGAAGCTTTTTTGATCTTTTCAAGATAGGATTGATAATTAGCACGGAAATTTGCATATTCCTCCGCAGATAGTGCTTTTTTCGATAAACCAAGCTTTTCAGTATCTGATAAATGAAGTGCTGACATTTAAATAATCCTCCTGCCGAAATTATATGTATCTTTTTTCTAATCAACATTATACCACATTATTAAAGTCAAGCCAACAGTTCTGACAGCAAAAGAATGATTTTTTACCATGTGCATCTTAGAACTTCTGCCCATTCAATTTAATACATTTTCTCAACTAAACTTGCTTAATATCAAAATAACCGTCGCATCTGTCGCAATCGTCGCGGCAAAAAAAGCATCGGCAACAATTTGGCAACATTTTTTCTTTCAGCAAATATATTTCATATAATTCAAATAAAAGAATGGCTTAACAATGCGGGTTTGTAAACTCAGAAAATGTAGAGAAACCTTAAGAAAGACGAGTGGGAATAATCGCTGCTCCCGGAAATTCCGCATAACAATGCGGGTCGGTGATTCTCAAACGACTTCGCGATACCGTTTTGATACCGAAAAATCCGAAATATGAAGTAGTTGCAGGTGGCTTATGTGTTGTAGCCATTTGTACCCAATAACAAAATAATCCCCGGAAACCTTTATTAAGATTTTCGGGGATTATTACTTGTGATTGTATTTCTCACATATTTGTCAACAAGTCCGAAATATCAGCGTCAATGCAGACAGACCTTTCTTCGATTTCCTTCGGCGCATAGGATTCGCCGAAATTCAGGCA
>CAKVHQ010000014.1 GCA_934749845.1 uncultured Clostridia bacterium | reverse complement strand
TTAGATTTTTTATTCACGCAGCAAAGGTAAAGAGATAAAAAAACATGGACAAGGCTGCATCGCGGATACGCTTACGGTGGAATTACATGAAGTTCCACCCCTAATTCCACCCTAATTCCACCTCGTCTAACGCGTTGAATACTAAACATATAGCAACTAAAGGTGGAAGGGTGGAACTTCTTTTACAAAAAATTATTTTTTTGAGAATTTCAACCGAAAAACTATGAATAAATGTTAAATTCTATTTATTTCGGTCTCATTGACTCAATCTGTCAGCCCCTTACGAGTCTTCCCCCAAGGGGGATAAGAGGGGGGCTTTTGTCGTGCTGTTGTAAAAGCTATGTTATTGGGCAGTAAAAGCATAGATATTGCATGGTAAAAGCATAGATATTGGGATGTAAAAGCTATGCTATCTGAATTTACCACAATGCAACCCTTTCCAGTAAACACGCTAAATGAAGTTATGTCGTTAAGAACTAAATAGTTAGACTTTGTATATCCTATTTATATGTGGTAGAATATAAACGCCCATTGGCAAGTGTATTCAGAAAAAATGGAGGGAAGATGTTATGAATCCCATGAACCGTTAAGATAATAAACGAGCCAAATGAATCCCATTGGACATAATGGTTCTGTCATTTTATAATGCTTTTCTGAGCAGGCCTAAACTGTTTTTAATGAAGATAGAACTTGCGTCATCATTTCATTATATTTTTCCAAATATAACTTTGCAAATGACAATTCTTTGGTTCTGTCAAAATTCTGTACGGAATCAAAAACATGATTTGGTAAAGGCATTTTATATTTTGGACCTCTTATATAGATTCTATTGGAAAGAAAACCAGCCGTATTCAAAATATGATATATTTTACTTGATTTTCCATCTGTATCTTGTCCTTTTTTGTGGATAATTCCATAATTATCAAAACTATAAAATGGAATGCCATTGGCAAGACAAGTAACAATCGGATGCATGTTATTTCCAATGTAACCAATAGAATATTTAATAAGGGCATACCATTCAAGTGGTGTTATAACATCTCCTACCGAATATTGGATGTCCCCAAAAGCAGGTGCATCAGCGTATGGGAGTTTAACACACGAAATACCATTGCCATTTGCCAGTATTTGGAATTTATTAATCCAATCTTGATTAACAGATTTCGCTCCCTTAAAGCTCAATATCATGTAATTCTCAGGTATGCGGAACTTTTTAAGAATCTCTTCTTTTGAAGGAACATGATGCAATGCATTTTGATTAAAAGCAAAAACTGGATCAGGCGTTATTGGTGGATGCAATTCACCATCGGTTATGTATGAAACCATTTTTTGCGTCCATTCGTCCCGAACAGATGCATAACAATATTCTTTTAAAGCAAACTTCATATTTGCTTTTGTTTTACCCTTTATGTAATAAAACTTGGAATCTTGTGAAGATCCAGAAATGAGTGCCACTGGTACGGGATTCGCAAGATAGTCATTAAAAATGCCCCAAAAACAATTCGGAAACATTCTATCGCTAGTAGGATGAGCTATCGCTATAATTCTTTTGCAAGGAAAGACGATTCGACCTCTTAATGGATGGTGCTGTATTACTGCATCACTTCCCACAATAACCGCTTGAATATTCTGCTCTTTAATTATATTTGCAACGTCTTCTGCTGTTTCGCATAATTCTGAAAGAGGATAATACTGATGTTGTAATTCTGAATATAATGCTCTTACTTCAGGTAATGATCTTCTTTCATAGTCTTCTCGAAAATCTTTGGGTACCCAGTTTATTACTACCGGTTTATCTCCTGTCTTTTTGATATATTCTACAGTCGATAGCAACTGTAAAAATGCGCCGAAATTACATGCTGCATGATATGCTAATAAGCCAATTTTCATTTTTTTATTTTTTATTTTTGATTAAAATGTTAATTCTTGATACCACAAATGCTCTCTGAGTTTTGTCCAAAGCAAACCAATACATTAGAATTATATATAACACTCCATAAATACCACACACTAGAAATAGTCTAATTATTGATTTGTTAATCACTAAGTGTGGAATTAATGCAATTAAGGTCGGAATAATTATAATAGTTAAGGTCGGAATAATTACATTTCGTGCATATTCTTTTATATTCATCCCTGTCAACCGAGATGCCATAATTAATCGCACAAAAAGTGAAATTATTTCAAGCATTACAAATGCCATCGTTGTATAATAAACTGGGTATCCTAATTTAAGAATTATATAAGCAATTGGTACATTTGATAACAATATGATTCCCATTGTTATCTGATAATTTCGAATATTACCGGTTGCTTGAATTGCAGACATTATACCAACAGAATATTGATATACAATAGATAATATGATAATACATTGTGCCAGTCTCATAGTGAATGGGGGAATATCATCCTTTAACCATAAAGTCAAGACCTCATCCATCTCCAATATGAGTGGCACTGCGAAAAGAGCTAATGCTAAAACCGAAAATTTAGATGAAATGAATGATATTCTGACTAATCTATTGCGATCATTCATACCTTCACTCTTCATTAGTTGAGGATTTATAGCCTTTTGAAAAGTTGAAGAGAAATTTCCTATTGCACCATTTATCTGATTTGCTATACCGTATGCAGCATTTGTAATAGTTCCCAAAAAGAGGTTTATTATAACAGCAGTCCCCTGATTTCTTGCAATAATCGCAAGACCACCAAAAAGATTCCATCCTGTAAACCCAAGCATCTCTTTGGAGCGAAATCTTCCTCTATATTTAAATAACTCTATTGAATATCTTTTATACGACTTTTTACACCATCCATATTTCATGAAAAAAGTTAAGACGGAAATAAGTGCAACACATAAACCATAAAAGATTAATTTATCTCCTAATATAAATGGAATTGATAAAGCAACAGCTAACATCAATATAGAATCGATTAATTCAATGATAGAAAACACCAATAAATCTTCCTTAGCATTTATTAGAGCATCAAATGGTACTGCAATAATTTTTGAAAATGTGCTTAGTATCAAGAATTGAAAGATAACCTTCGCGCACCATATTCTTTCAAATGGGATGTTAAGTCGATTGATGGCAAAAATTCCTATAATCTCAAAAGCTATTACGACAAGTACTCCCAATACTAAATGAAGTAAGAAACTCGTATTGTATATTGAGTTTATATTCTCTTCATTCTTTGCTCCCATAGCAACAGACATAAACCGTTGAGAAGAAACAGTCATTGAATTATTGAGAAAGGCAAGCATTGCCACAACTCCAGCTACAAGATTATACAATCCATAATCACTAGCTCCTAATGCTCTAAGAACCAACGGAACTGATACTAAAGCTATCACTAATGATAATATAACCTTTACATAAAGTACAATTGTGTTGAAAATTACTCTTGTTGACGTTTGCATATTAAATATTAATATAAATGCGATGTGTCATTTTTATGATGATAACCATATTGATAATCTTTTTCCTCCCTATAACCAATAATTTTTGCAGGGACACCACCAACGATTGCATAGTTGGGTACATTCTTAGTCACTATAGCTCCAGAAGCTACTATAGCTCCTTTTCCTATCTTGACTCTTGGTAAAATTATTGAACGACTACAAATCCAAGCATATTCTCCAATCTCAGTAGGAGCACCTTTACCTTTGAAATGAATGTCATTGTAATCATGGTTTAGAGACCAAATAATGGCTTCATAAGCAATAACTGCATTTTTATGAATCGTAAGCCCCATTCTAGCATCAAGCAAGCATTTCGGACCTATACTAACTCCTTCTTCTATTATTAGTCCTTTTGGTTTTCTAACCATAAAGCCTGGATAGAAACAAACATTCTTTGATGCTTTTACACCAGCCCAACGAATAAATACATTTCTTAATGTTTTACTAGGAATACTAGGTATAACTCTTAATACAAGAGTCGATTTAATTCCATAATACCCCCCGAAAATGACTTAGTGTCCTTATTATCAAATGTTTCATAATTTATTTCCTAATAATATGTTTCGTTATTTCGTTCATTAAAAAAATGTCTGGTTAAATCGTACCAATTCTGTTTGCTTTCCGAAACATCATGAATAGGTAATTTCTGTGTTTTGAGTCTCCTACATAAAGTACTACCCTAAACAGAGGCGTTCTTCAAAATTCTTAATGCTTATACCATCTGCAAGATGATTACAAGTTCAATAACCTAATTTAGACTTCCTATCACTTGTTAACTTTCAGATTGGTAGTGCTCTGACTTTTTGCAGTGGGCTCATAAACTATTATTAAACTGTTTATTTTTCATATAGATATGATTATATTCCTACATGCATTATGATAACCTTTAATTCAAAGAAGTCAGTCCTAACGCCTTGAATCAAATGGGCATTTTATAAGAATCTTTCGAGAGATAACTTTTTCTTCACTTGACGAGAATTCGAATAATTCCATATCCACACCATATACAGAATAGACAATAAAAGCGCCAAGCAATGTATCATGTACACATCCAGTTAATTTACTGAGAAAACCAGGTGTTACCAAAGAAATTAGACGTTCCCTATCTTTTGCTATAGCATCTTTAGCAGCACCTTTCTTTTTCAACTCGACAGCCAATAAATTTCCCTCATAACCTCTGCTTTGAATAAGCAAATCGCTCACCATGTATTTAGGACGTTTCTGACTATCCTCATAGCATTTCAAATCTCCATTCCCCATTCTGTTATATTCAACATCTGCATAATAGTGTTTGAATAAGGAAGTATTGTTTCGTGCATCATATTTTCTCATCAAATTCTCCATATGATGAGCCAATCTTGCACAAATATTCCTTTCAGAAACGCCAAATCTGATATTAGTAAAATCCTCGTTATACAACCTGTATATAGAAGGAATTAGTATATCATGTAGAATTATATCTTTAGTGGATTTATCATTCATATAACTAAAACTTAAGTGTCATTTGTTAGTTCCTAATTTATGGCATATCCCTTTGTATAGGCACTTTTGCAAGTGCCTATATATTGAGATGTTGTTGTTTTCACTTGTTTATTAACTTTTTCATACATTGTGCTCGACAATTTTAGAGAATGCTTGCTTTGCTCATGACTTATCGAAAAAGTTTCAAATCTTCGCTACTGTACATAATTCAATATTTAAATTCAGCAGCGAAGTTACTTCTTTCTAATTTAAGCCCTAATTTGAGTGTTTACCAAATACATACAATATCACCATGAACACTATTACTGCTATCAACAACTTAACAAGCCATACATTGCTAGCACCATATTCACGTTTCAGGTCTTTCGTTGGGTTACTTCTCATGGCTTCTGGTATCTCAAAATTTGGCTTCTTTATGTCCAGCTCACTACAGATTGACTCAAAGAGACTCAACACTGCATACAAGAACAAGATGAAGAAATTGTATATGGCATACACCATCACAAACCTAACACTGGCAACAAAAGCACACTTTACAAACAAAAGCCATGAACTCAAGCATAACAGTCGGTCAAATCCACACCACTCATATTCCGAGAGGTCTACCTTGTGCCCAAACAACATCGAACTTACCATTATCACAATCACCAACAATGACCATAATATGGCATATCCTACGAGTGATGCAAACTGATAAAGGTGATTCCATTGGTGTTTATCGTTTACCTGTCCTCTCTCTGTAATACTATTAAACTTGCTTTCACGTGCACGGTCAAGAACGACAACAATGATACTGAACATCAATGCTGTCGTTATGCTTAACGAACTTAAAACAAAGTCTATTATATCCTTATTGTTTGACATACCGGCAGGACACTTTATTACATAAGCACCTGCCAACACAGCTGAAACGACCTTAAGCCATGAGAAGCCATGCTTGCTCAAGCGGGTTCCATTTAAATCCTTGTCTTGCCACTCCTTACCCTTCCTTACTAATTGCAAGAAGTAGAATAGTATGTAATCAGTTCTCATCATTTTGTTCTTGTTGGATAGGTTGCACTATAAGATAAGTCTCCCGTTGAACAGATGGCAACAATTCGTCACATTTCGCCTTTATGCGATTCCTATACAAGATACCATTATTATCATCAAACATATCATCGGGTAGAGGGTATTTAGGAACCACATCAGGTTCTGACAGTTCAAAAGATTTCGAACTATTCTGACCATCATTACGCATCTCGCCTCTTTGACGACTGAAATTGGATAGCTGTTTCATACTGTTGCCTATCTTAACGCCAATATTCAAAATACTCTCAACTATATCATTCCTGTTGTTCAACCTTGGCTTGTTAACAGGCTCAACCTTTATTGTTATTTTGAATTGTTCTTCCTCGTCTACGCCATTTCTCCTTACAGACGACACCAAACTATCCGAGCATGTAACACTTGACAAAACACTGTCTTCCATAAAGCGTGTTCGCAGCTCATTTGGCATAAACATCTGTGTTTTACAGGTGCAGACACCTCTCTTTTTAAAATTCTTTGACACATATTCCGTAAAAACACCACTCATAGATATACCTTTCTTGGATTCCACCATAAGTATGCCCTTGTTGGAATTCATGCGTATGTACATATATACATAGAAGCTATCTGTTATAATCTTATTCTTGGGTATTTCCTCTTTCTGCTGAACATCCGTATACGTAGCCATTTTTCGTTTCACGTCATATCTGCCGCCATCTATGTAGCCCTCAATTATGCGATCATTCCCATGTATTACTAATATTTCATTCAAAGGATTGACATTGGGGTTCACACTCATCACTGCCAAACCTTTCTTCTTGTGTTTTGTGCTTTCCCATACACCATTTCCAACCAGCCCCTCGATAAATTTCTTGCAAAGACGTTCGAAAGCCGCTGACTCATCCAAGTCATTCTCGTCATCTCTTTTCCACTTCTCATTGACAAGTGTATGAAAAGTCACGTTTCTATTCAGTATTATCTAGTATATTTCTAACGAATGTTCTGTCATTTTTTCCAATATATGTTAGTATTCAATTTAGGGTATACCCCTTTGTTTAAGCTCTTTTGCAAGTGCCTATATATTGAGATGTTGTTGTTTTCACTTGTTTATTAAGTATTTCATACATTTTACACACATGTGATTTTCGGCTGCACTCGGCATAGCTCAAACAATTTTGGCTCTGCTCTCGTTGGCACGAAAATTCTTCGCTCGACAATTTAAAAGCAAGCTTTCATTACTCATGACTTATCGAAAATATCCAAATCTTCACTGCTGTACATAATTCAATATTTAAATTCAGCTGCGAAGATACTTCTTTCTAATTTATGGTCTAATTTGACTGGTTTCAGAGCATTCAGAACTAAAGAAGCAAAATATTCTTAACTATTCGCTTGTTGTTATCAGATGTTTGAGATGAAATAAAACTACAGATTTTCTAATTTATCACCGATTTCCTTGTTCATTCTCTCCATGACAACTTGCGATATTACAGATTCTCTTTTTGCTATTCTATCCTTTATCTTATCTGTCAACACCTTAACTCGGCTATACCAATTATATACGACATTGACGACAATGCCAATTACAAAAGATAAAAACGAGCCAACAGTATCTGTATTTAAAAAAGCAAAAATAAATGCAATTACAGAAATTATGAAAATAACTAAAGGATACATTATTTGATATTTCTTCTTTATTCGTAAAGTCTCCTTATCATATTTTTCACTTTCTGATTTCTTAATATTTCTACGTAAAGCATCTACCAGATTATGATTTTGCTCCTCCTGCCTTCTTAAATTCTTTTCAGACAAACTTAAAGCCTGTTTAGTAGTATCCAAATCAGAGACTACTTTGATTTTTCCCTTCGTTATCTTAGACTTCAATTCTCTTTGCAATTCCTTTTCGGCCGTTCCCTTTAATATCATTTCATGCATATCCATCACTATTTTTTCAACCTCATCTTTAGGCAACTGAGCTACTTGTTCGTCCATATCATATAGGCTATACAGTTCTTCTTGTTTAAAAGTATCTTTATTTGGAATTAAGCCAGAACGAACGATGTTGGCAAACAATGGAACATAATCTGCTGCATTGAACGTATCTCCGTCATTATTAGCAGCCAATACATTGATGAGGGTATCTATGCGAATTGATAATGGTAAGTTATCTGACAATGGTCGATTCTTGGAGTATAAATTTACGCAAACCTCTTCAGACACAACAAAATATTTACCATTTTTCCTCAAATACTCGACACCTTCCAATAACCCGATGTCATGCATCAAAGCATTAGAACGTTTATCACGACCTGTGCAATTATGAAATATCCCATTAAGAACATCTATTTTACTTTGATTATGCTGTGCCTTTTCTATTACGTTGGCTAATTCAGAATCATAATCCAACAAGCATATTGGAAGACTTTCATGCACAACCTTTGGCATCTTATTCTTTTCCTCAAAAAATCGCTCAAAATCCTCACTTGTTTTGCATTGTAATTCTTTTGCATTTGTCGTAAAGTCATCAGTAGGAATGGAAGCTATATCATAACCAAATTTTTCAAGATTGCGCATGGTCATACTCTTTTGGTTATAAACTTTGTCTTGATATTCCTTTTGCGTGATATACAAATATCCTACCTTAACATTTAGGCTGCTAAAGACTTTCTCTAATGCAATGATTCCATCTTTAAATCGGCTATTAAGAGCTATAAATAATAGAACATTAGTATCTAAGATGCAAGTGCTATTCTTAAATGAATCTATTGTCAGGGAATCAACTCCATTTTGATTTCGAATCAATTTTGCAGCAAAGGCAGATGTCCCATAATCCCAAAGATAATCATTAACAATCCCCATGTTATCATTGACAAACTCAAAAAACAATCTTGGCAATATTTTTTTATCACGATTGTCTATATTTTTGTTATTAAGAGTTCTTCTATCAACCATATCCCTGATACTAGACTCACTCTTATAGACATTTTTGTGTCCAGTCAACAAATCAGAGATCCATTCGTCTGAAAAAGATTCAAAAAACTTGATTGTGACATCTTGCAACCATTCAGCTATTAGAGCCCTATCAGAGAAAACTTTTGAAAAATAAATATCTATAATTTCTTCCTTTCGTTTTTCTGCAATCTCAACAGACTTTAAAATTTTAGCCTTTTTGTTAGACGAAAGATAATACTTTCCACTTCTCTTCTTGATATCCTTATCAACCAATTCCTCTAATATCTCTTCCAGCTGTTGCTCATTAGCCTTGCCAATGCCATTAATTTGGGCATAGGCCTTAAAAATTTCTTCTTTGGAAACCTGTCCATCCAAAGAATATATGATTTTTACCAATATCTGTCCTATAGCACTACGTGTTAACGTTGACGTATTAGCATCCAGACGCAGATATAACGATTTAATGATTTCATCCATTATGCTTTCTATTTAACCCCATCACATTATAATATTCCGAAGTCTTACACTCCCAACGCATTCAATATGACTCGGCTCGTTAGTACTCAATTTAAGGCACAGCCCTTTGTATAGGCACTTTTGCAAGTGCCTATATATTGGGATGGTAAAAATTTTGCTTGTTTATTAAGTATTTCATACATTTTACACACATGTGATTTTCGGCTGCACTCGGCATAGCTCAAACAAGTTTGGCTCTGCACTCGTTGGCACGAAAATTCTTCGCTCGACAATATGGCAAACTTCAGGTGTTTTTTACAGCTGCCCTTACAGGGCGCATTGTTCGTAAACACCTTATACCCAAGGTGATGTTCTGAACTATGGAGGAACTGCCCAGTTGGGGTGCAATGACAGCAAGTAATCTAATCTGTATGCTTATTCCCCCATAAACAGCTTAATAGCCGCCATCATGCGAAGTTGTTTTGTTGTCGGTCCTTTCTTGCCTTGCAGAGCAAGGTCAAGATATACTTTATAGTCATCGGATAGAGCCTTGCGAAGCTCTGCTGGCATAAGCATGTGCCATTCTCCTTTTTCTTCATCGCAATAGGTCACTACCATATAATACTTTTGGAGGATATAAGGAGTCTTGCGTTCCTTGCGGACAACGTAAGTATTGTCGTCGCCTTTGACAAACTCATCGAGAATCTGTAACTCAGCCTTGCTAAGACGGCTGATTATCTCGATTGGATTGTCAATAACTTCATTGGCTATACGACGCGCTGTCTCGTCTTTCTTAAGATTAGGACTGACATAAAGGTCGAACTTTTTGCAGACTTTCAGCATATTGACTTTCGTAGTGCTGCTGAGAATCTGAGAAAGACGAATAGCGTCAGCGGTATAGTTTTTGGAGGGTAAGGTAATCATTTATCAATGTTGAGTTATTCTCGTCAACACCTGCGATTGTGAGTTGTACAATTATGAACAAGAATTAATTGTTGTAATAACGAGCGTACCATTCAGCAAAGCGTCTTAATCCTTCTCTTAGACTTGTATTCGGTTTAAATCCAAAATCTTGCTCCAATGGGGTGGTATCGGCATAGGTGACTGGGACGTCGCCGGGCTGCATGGGAACGAGTTCCTTGTGGGATTCGAAGTCGTAATCTTTTGGGAGGACTCCTGCACGGACGAGCTCTTCTTGAAGGATGGTGACGAAGTCGAGGAGATTCTCTGGGGAATTGTTGCCTATATTATATATATTATAAGGTGGAACTGGCAGTCCGTCTTCGCCTTGCTTCTTCTCTGGGGCGTGCTGCATTACTCTTACTACGCCTTCTACTATGTCATCGACATAGGTGAAGTCGCGCTTGCAGTTGCCGTAATTGAAAATCTTGATGGTCTCGCCTTTAACAAGTTTGTTGGTGAAACCAAAGTATGCCATGTCAGGGCGACCGGCTGGACCATAAACGGTGAAGAAACGGAGACCTGTAGATGGGATGTTATAGAGCTTGCTGTAGGCGTGTGCCATCAGTTCGTTGCTCTTCTTTGTAGCGGCGTAGAGACTGACGGGGTTGTCCACCTTGTCGTCTGTGGAGTAAGGCACCTTCTTGTTGCTGCCATAGACGGATGAGGATGAGGCATAGACGAGGTGCTCTACCTCATGATGGCGGCATGCTTCAAGGATATTGTAGAAACCGATGAGGTTGCTCTGGATGTAAGCGTCCGGATTGGTGATGCTGTAGCGCACTCCTGCCTGGGCGGCGAGGTTCACCACAACGGAGATATGTTCTTCGGTGAAGATTTTCTCGACGGCTTCTTTGTCTGCAATAGAGGCATGGACAAATGTCCAGTCGCGATTCAAAGCCTCTATTTCTTTCAGGCGTTCATGCTTGATGTTGACATCATAGTAATCGGTAATTGAATCTATACCTATCACTTTGATGTTCTTCACATCGTGGAAAAGACGCTTTACGAGATTGCTTCCGATGAAGCCGGCGGCACCTGTTACAAGAACTGTTTTGCCTTCGAGATTTATATTGTAATTTACCATATTGACCCCCTCTTATCCCCCTTAAAGGGGGAGGATCCGGAAGGGTGCGGATATTAAATGGACCCACTCTTATCCCCCTTAAAGGGGGAAGATATGGAAGGGTGAGGTTAAAGATTGTTCTTAATTATGTCTATTACTCTTTCGGTATCGAATAACACTTCTTCATTTGTGAAACGCAATACCTTGTATCCCATATGTTCAAGCCAATCTTGACGGATTCTATCATATTCTATTTGTTCAGTTCCTCTCCACCCCTCTCTTAAAGTATTAGAAAAGTCAGACAACAAATCACCCTTAGATTTCTTATCGATGACGGAAGAAATAGCTACCTTAGAAGGGCTTTGAGGATCTGGTCTATGATAACCTCCATCCAATTCTACGATTAAAAGGCTTTCACGAAAGAAGAAATCAACAATATAATCACCTATTATATATTGTCTTCTACATTTCTGCCCCAAGCCATTGCTTTTGGCTATTTGCCAAAAAGCAGACTCTGCTTGTGTCAAACTCTTCCTGTTGACCTTTGCATTTTCTTTCAGTACGTTATATACTGATTTATTTGCTGTTTGCCAATCGTTCATACAGATATCATTTAAACTAAAGCCTCCTTTTAACCCAAATCGGTCATTAGACCACAATGTTCAAAAATTCTTGCTATTGCGTTGTTTCCTAACATCTTTTATTTTCTTGTCGGCATCTTGCCTGTCTTTGTAACTTGACGTAGCCCGCTACGCCTGCGTTACAAATACAGCCAATCTGCTCGACAATAAAACAAAATCTGTTTAGTCTCTAATGACCGATTTGGGTTTAAGGAACTTAAAACATAGCTATCTTCCTAACCAACAAAAGCCTCCCTTTAAGGGAGGTTTGGAGGGTCTAATCTCTACGGAATATATCTCGTGTATATACTTTATCTTCTACGTCTTTTAAGCAATCATCAAAGCGGTTTGCGATGATTGCCTTGCTCTGTGCCTTAAATTCATCAAGATTATTAACGACCTTGCTGCCGAAGAATGTAGTGCCATCCTCAAGTGTTGGCTCATAAATTATAACCTCTGCGCCCTTAGCTTTTATACGTTTCATGATGCCCTGGATGGCTGACTGGCGGAAGTTATCTGAGTTCGACTTCATAGTCAAGCGGTAAACACCAATTACACAAGTCTGTTCCTTGCTTGCATCCCATTGACCATTTTCAGCATAATAGCCAGCTTTACGCAATACGGCATCAGCAATGTAATCCTTACGTGTGCGGTTTGACTCTACAATAGCAGACATCATATTCTGAGGTACATCTTGGTAATTAGCAAGAAGCTGCTTGGTATCTTTCGGCAAGCAGTAGCCACCGTATCCGAATGATGGGTTATTGTAGTGGGTTCCAATGCGTGGATCAAGACCTACTCCTTCAATGATGGCTTTTGAGTCGAGCCCCTTAACCTCAGCGTAAGTATCAAGTTCGTTGAAGTAGCTAACACGGAGTGCAAGGTAAGTGTTAGCAAAAAGTTTTACAGCCTCTGCTTCCTTCATGCCCATAAAGAGAGTGTCGATGTTTTCTTTGATGGCACCTTCTTGCAAAAGTGCTGCGAAAGTCTTAGCAGCTTCAATCAACATATTAACATCAGTTACCGATTCGATAGCTTTGTTCTCTGCCTCAAATTCGGGCTTGTTGATAATCTTAGGGTAACCAACAATGATACGGCTTGGATAAAGATTATCGTAGAGGGCTTTGCTCTCACGAAGGAACTCGGGAGAGAAGAGGAGGTTAAACTTCTTTACTCCTTTCTGTGCGTACTTCAAATAGAGGTTGCGAGTGTAGCCGACAGGTATGGTTGATTTGATGACCATGATGGCATCAGGATTAACCTCCAACACCAAGTCAATCACTTCTTCCACATGAGTAGTGTCGAAGTAATTCTTTACTGGGTCATAATTGGTAGGAGCTGCTATGACTACGAAATCTGCATCCTTGTAGGCTGATTTTCCATCAAGTGTAGCAACAAGATTTAGAGGCTTCTCTGCAAGATATTTCTCTATATAATCGTCCTGAATAGGTGAAATCTTATTATTCAGTTTCTCCACCTTTTCAGGGATTACATCTACTGCAGTTACATGATGATGCTGTGATAGCAATGTAGCTATACTCAGTCCCACATAGCCAGTTCCAGCCACTGCTACTTTAATGTCTTTAAAATCATTCATTGCTTGTTAGTTTTTATTTTTCATTGCTCCAAAAATACTCAATATGACACGGCTCGTATATAGCAACGCCACCATCATAAAGGGCATTGGAAGTAAAAATATTATTCGCTTGTTGTTATCTGACGTTTATATAGATACGGTGGGGAGGGTTATTCCGCCACTTCGAAGTTTTCATTGTGGACGTGACTGATGGCGACAGCGTAGCCGCCGAGATCCATGACGAGGTGGCGATCACGGAGGATGCGGATGATGTAGCCTTCCTGACCTTGGAAGGGACCGGTGAGGACTCGGAGCTTGACGTGGTCCTTGGCAAATTTTAGGAATGGGTCACGGAGGAAGGTGACGCGTTCTGGCTCAGTCTCCATCACTCTCATGAATGGCTTCATGATGCTGTACTTGATGGATGCCGGCACTTTCGTGGAGCAATTATTGACGAGATGGTAACTGGGGAAATAATCCTCAAGGAAGGAGGTGAGCTGTTCGGTCTCACCTTGCAGGAAGACGAGACCGCTGATGGTGGGTTTCTCTGTCTTCATCACTCCTTTACCGTTAGGCTTGCGTTTGTAATCTGTCGTGCGGTGAATAAAACTATTTGGTACGTGCTCCCCTTCGGCCCTGAGGGTTTTCAGTTTTTTCTCGAAACTCTTCACAAGATAATGGCGAATGAAGAGGTAACCCCACGGTGCTTCCTCTTTGCTTTTGGACACAACTTCTACTCTTGGAGCCGAATTTTCATCAGCCTCAATTATGTTTATTCCCTTTGGCAAACTCTTGCTTAGGCAAGGGTTTACGTCGGCTGTAGAAGAAGGATGCGAGCAATCCTGCGTCATTTCCTTTATCTATTCTATGTCACTGTTGGCATTAGCCATTTGTGATGGCGATGCCGATATTACATTGACAACGTTCATAAAATCAACACGTTATATTCAATATGTGAACGGTACAAAGAATACAAAGTCTGCAAACCGACTTTATGTCGTCTGCATATTTTTGTTCCTATTATGTGGTCGTTTGTCCATATCAGTTTTCCGCTTCTTCTAAAGAAGTCTTCTTAATTGCGTACAAAGGTACTATTTTTTTTTCAATTACAGTGTATTTTCTATAAAAAAATGATTTCTTTGGTATTCTTGTTGATTTTTGTTTTAATGGTTGTTGGTTTTGTTCTGCCGAACCACATCATTGATATTGTTGATAAACCGACTTATGGGTCAAATTTACCTCAAGGACTCCCTTGACCTGATAAATAAGGTTAAACCCAAATCGGTCATTAGACCACAATGTTCAAAAATTCTTGCTATTGCGTTGTTTCCTAACAGATTTGGGTTAAAATGGAAGTTAAAACAGATAAACATTGTTAAACTAATCATCTTTTACCACTTATGTTCATACCTTTGCACCCAAATTTATAATCAAAAAGGGATATTTTATGTTCAAATAAGGATAACGCAAAGGATAACTGCTTCATTTAAAAAGGATAATATTTTAATTAAATAAGAGAAGTAAAATGAGAGAAAATTCGGGAAGTTCAGTAGTCTGCCATCATCGAGTAGGTTTCCTGGGATTGCTCATCACTCTGGGCATCGTGTTTGGAGATATAGGTACATCCCCACTCTACGTGATGAAGGCCATCCTGCACACGGGTGAAGCCATCAACGAGAGCACCATCCTGGGTGCATTGTCCTGCATCATCTGGACACTCACCCTGCAGACCACCATCAAATACGTATGTGTGGCGCTGCGTGCCGACAACAATGGCGAAGGAGGCATCCTCGCCCTCTACGCCCTGTTGCGCAAGATGAAGAGAAAGTGGATTTACCTGTTGGCCATCATCGGTGCCAGCACCCTGCTGGCAGATGGAATCATCACCCCTGCCATCACGGTTACCACAGCCATCGAAGGACTCGAAAGCATCAGTCCCCACCTGCCAGTCATCCCCATCACACTGGGCATCATCACCATCATCTTCTTTGTGCAACGCTTTGGCACAGAGAGTATCGGCAAGTCGTTCGGAGTATTCATGCTGATATGGTTCCTGCTGCTGGGCGTAACGGGAGCTTTCAGCATCACCTCTTACCCATTGATTCTGAAGGCCTTCAACCCCTACTATGCTGCCATGCTGCTGGCAAAATCTCCAGAGTGGTTTCTGATTCTGGGTGCCGTGTTCCTCTGTACCACCGGTGCTGAGGCTCTTTACTCCGACCTGGGTCACTGCGGCAGAAAGAACATCACCATCAGCTGGCTTTTCGTAAAGGCCATGCTCATCCTCAACTATCTGGGTCAGGGAGCATGGGTGCTGAACCATATCCAGACTGCCTCCTCCGTGAATCCGTTCTTTTCCATCATGCCCCAGAACATGCTGATTTTTGCCATCATCATGGCCACGGGTGCGGCAATCGTTGCCAGTCAGGCACTTATCAGCGGCACCTTCTCCATATTGAGCGAAGCCATGAACCTGCACTTCTGGCCACGCATGCGAATCAAGCATCCTACCCATGTAAAGGGACAGCTCTATATCCCGGTAATCAACCTCGCCATGTACATCGGTGTGGTTCTCATCATCCTGCTCTTCCGCGACTCCTCGCACATGGAGGCAGCCTATGGTCTCGCCATCACCATCACCATGCTGATGACCACCCTGCTGCTCGGTTTCTACCTGCGCACCAAGGGTGTGGCGCGCATCTTCATCCTGCTCTTTATGGGCGCATATTGCGTTATCGAGGGCATTTTCCTTGCCGCCAACCTGTCAAAATTCCTCGCAGGAGGATGGTGTACGATGCTTATTGGCGGAATCCTGTTCCTGATGATGTATGTATGGGTCCGCGCCATCAAGATCCGCCATCATTACATCAGTACCAAACCGCTGGATGAGTATTATCAGATTATCTCCGATATCAAGGCCGACGAGAGCATCCCCAAGTACGCATCCAATCTGGTTTATGTGAACCATGCCGACAAGGAAGGTGCGGTGGATGACAAGCTGCTCTATTCCATCATCAACAAGCAGCCCAAGCGTGCTGACCATTACTGGCTTATCAATCTGGAATTTGCTGATACTCCTGACACGCTGGAGTACAGTTGCGAGACCCTGGTTCCCGACACCCTCTACAGTGTAACCATGCGCATAGGTTTCCGCATTGAGCCTAGGGTGAGCCTCTATCTGCGACAAGTGGTAGAAGACCTGGTGGCTGGCAAGAAGGTAGATTTGAGAAGTACCTATCCTTCGCTCCGCAAAAACGGAATACCTGGCGACTTCCGCTTCATCATCATCCACCGCGTATATTACCCAGAGAGTTCCGACAACCGTCAACAGAACCTGCTGATGACCATCTATGCCCTTATCGGCAAGATAGGCATTGACGAGCCTAAGGCTTTGGGCCTCGACACATCCATGGTGGTGGTAGAACGTGTTCCGCTCATCATCAACCATCGCAACAGAAGCATCAGACGCATTACGCAGATTGTTGAAGAAGATGTAGCAGGAGAAGATGTTGAAGAAGTTATAGCAGGAGAAGAAAAACAGAAAGGAAAAAGCGAAAAAATGAATATTTTTACTTAAACTTTTGTGAATAGTATGCGTCTATTTTCATAAAGTATAGGACATATAGTATAGGATGTTTAAACATTCATCGCGAATAGAAATTATAAACTTTTTAAATTTTGTGGCTTATGAAAAGAATGATGAAAATTCTGGTGATTGCCATCTGCTGCATCCTGTCATGCAATATCGTGGCAAACGCTGACAATGACAAACCTATCTCCGTAAATGCGCTACCTGCCAAGGCACAGGCATTGATCAGAAACCATTTCAGCAATCAGAAGGTGGCACTTGCTACGATTGAGTCGGGAGTAATCAGCAAGAGCTATGATGTGGTACTGAAAAATGGCACCAAGCTCGAGTTTGACAAAAAAGGTAATCTGACAGAGATCGACTGCAAGAGAGGCGCTGTGCCTACCCAACTGATTCCGAAAGCCATCAAAATCTACTTGCAGAGCAATTACCCAGATCAAGTAGTGAAAAAGATGGAAATAAAAAAGAATGAATACGAAGTGGAATTGGCCAACGGATTGGATTTGACATTCAATAAGCATTTCAAATTGATAGATATTGACTGATTGTATTCACCCCGTATTTATTGCAGTGACCTTTATCTGAACATCTAATTTACTGAAGTTTCGCCAGTAGCTAACATGCTACTTGCGAACTTCAGTAAAAAAATATAAAACATGGATATAAAAATTCGTATGGCGACGCCAGATGATGCAGAGCAACTACTGGCAATATATGCTCCATACGTGGAGCAGACTGCTATCACATTTGAATATGATGTACCATCAGTAGAGGAATTTCGTCACAGAATAGAAAAGACTCTGGAGAAATTCCCTTATCTCGTAGCTGAACATGATGGACAGATAGTCGGCTATACTTACGCAAGCACATTCCGAGTGAGACCTGCATATAATCATTGCGTAGAGATGAGCATCTATATTGCACAAGATGCGCATCGCCATGCCATTGGTACACGCCTCTATGAGGAATTAGAGAGCCGACTCAGAGACTCCGGCTTTATAAATCTTAATGCCAGCGTCACTTGGATAGAAAAGGAAAACAATCATCTGACTCATCAGAGCATCTCTTTTCATGAGAAGATGGGATATAAGAAAGTAGCTCACTTTCACCGTTGCGGATATAAGTTTGGTGAGTGGTATGACATGGTGTGGATGGAAAAGCTCCTTGATGTCAAGTACTTTAACCCAAGTTTGACACTTTGGGGAAATTTTCATAAATTTTTGGTTATATTTTCATCCTAATTGCTTGATATTCA
>CAKVHQ010000013.1 GCA_934749845.1 uncultured Clostridia bacterium | reverse complement strand
TAGTCTTGCGGTCTATCTTGGAATCAGCCAAGTCGGTGTTCAAGATACGTGGATTGTCATCTTCGCTGACGGTGAAGCATGGATCATCGTCAGAAGAACAGGAAGACAAGGTAGATGTACCAACCAGTGCGAAACTCACGGTGAAGAGCATCATCAAAGCCTTCAAGACTTTTCCCTTATATTGTTTCATTGTCTTATTCATCATTAATTATTCTATTTATTGTCCTATAAAACTTAACATTTAACACTTAACATTTAACATGAAGCATTAAACACTACTCACTGTATCCCTTTCCGAATGGAGGATTGAAGTCTGGCTGAAGGTTTACATCAGCCTTGTCCCACCAGAGGCGCTTGTGCCAGTCGTCGGTACCACCCATGCGGTCGATGGCAGCCTTGTAGTTGGCATGGTTGTACTGACCTTCCAACTCAGGATACTGCAAGCGGACAGGCATTGACCAGTTAGAATCTGTGTAAGTAAAACCATTCTTGGTCAAGCGATCACGATTCAAGATGGCAGGATAGTCTGAGCGGCGCATGTTAGCCCAACCCTCAGAAGGATTCATCATGTGGAGAATCCAAGCCTGGGTGTTGATGGTCTCCTTAGGATTGTCACCCAACGGATTATTGGTAATGAACGCATCTATCTCTTCCTTAGAAATCTTATTGGATGTAAGATAGTAGTTGTTGAGCAACTCCATGCTGGCACGAACACCAGCCTCATAGTGGCTCTCAGCATCACCACCACCTACATTCCAACCCTTGGTTGCAGCCTCAGCCTTGAGGAACTCCACCTCGGCATAGCTCATCAAGTCGCCAGGACAAGAAGGCATCTCGAAGTCGATGTTTAGGCAAGGACGACCTGCTCGGGCTATATAATCAGAGTTGGCATAAGTGCCCTCATCCATCTCTGTATACTTCTTCAAGGTAGGAAGGTCGTCAATCGTTGCTGGATTCATCCAGTCTGTGTACCAGGCAGCACCAGGGTTACAAGGCTCCTCACCGAGATTCTTGCTCTGGAAGTAAGCCAGGAAATCATCGGTCAAATCGATGTTCTGCTCCTTGTCTGGCTTTACCTGACTACGCTTGATATTGTAGTAGTGACGGCAGATGCGATAGAGACGAGGGTCGTTGGTATTCTGCAACTGATAGAACAAGGTAGAGCATACCATGGTAGGCGATGTGGCATCCTGACCATAGAGAATCTCTCCCAAGGCATTGGTACGGAAATCGTAGTCGTTGGCTCCATCATAATAGGTAAATGGAGAATCGGCATATCTGATGTAAGCATCATCTGCTGCACTGGCGATAGCACCGGCAGCTACAGCCTTCTCAAACTCTTCCTTTGCCTTCTGCGGATTCACATCAGAAATGCGCATGGCATAGCGCATACGGAGCGCATTGGCATACTTCTTCCACTGGGCGGCATCACCACCCATGCTGGTGACATCACCTGAAATGCGGTCGGTGCCTGTGCCAAGCTGCTTCTCGCAAGCGTCAAGCTCCTCAAAGAACCAGCTGTAGAGTTCCTCTACGGTATCATACTTAGGGGTGGAGATGCCTGAGATGTAACCCAGACCAGCCTCCAGACAAGGCACGTCGCCATAGGTATCTGCCAAGACTGCCGTGAGATAGACACGATGGATACGAAGTGCCGCATTCAAGTTTGCCTTGTCTGCTGAATTGTGAATGGCATCCACGAGGTTCTTGATGCTGACCTCATAGTAACGGTCCCAGACACGACGAGCGATGTCGTCCTCACGGAAGTTGGAACCTGAATAGTTGGTTACGTTCCAACCACCAGCAAAGTACTGTGGAAAACCTGAGATATAGTTACGGTAGGTATCCATCAAACTGAAGTCACCGTAAGTCTGCAACAAAGCTGTTGTCAACTGTGCGTTAGGGTCGAGCTCGCTCACCTTGGTCTTGTCGGTATTGATGTTGCTCAAGGTATCATCTGAGCAAGAAGTCATCGCAGTGCCGGTCGCCATCAGGGCGAAAGCCATCATCAGGCAGCTCTTACCTATATATTTCTTGATTATATTGTTCATTGTATTTATTTTTTAGAAAGAGTTTTTATCGTTAGCACATTTTTTATAAGAAAACAAATGTCTTAACTTCTTTAACTCCTTAACTTCTTTAACTTCTTTATATTAGAACTTTACGTTCACGTTCAAACCATAACTCTTGCGAGATGGCAGGGAACCATATTCCAGACCGAGACCTGAGGTGTTGTAGCTGGAGTCTGGGTCGATGTTAGGAATGTTCTTCCAAACGATGAATGGGTTACGTGCCACGAAGGATACGGTCAAGCCCTTGACATACTTGCCCAGGATGCTCTCTGGGAAGGTATAGCCGAAAGTAATCTCACGGCACTTCACGTAGGAGTTGTCGTAAACGAAGGCACTCTGTACGCCATTTGCCACATGCTTCCAGTAATCCTCAGGGTTCACGGCGATGTCGTTCTTGCGATAAGTACCGTCGCCATTGTCGATGACACCCTCTACGACAAATCCCTTGCAGTTACCTGTCTCACGCCATGCGGCAAGATCCATACCCGAAGCCTTGCGAGCCTCCTCGGAAGTGTACCACTCCTCACGGCCTGCCAATGTTCCCTTTGCCTTACCTGTCTGATATGCGGAACGCATGGACATAGAGTAGATGTCGGCACCTACCTTCACATCGAATGCAGCAGAGAGGCGGAAGTTCTTATAGGTAAAGGTTGAGTAGAAACCACCTGTCCAGTCCCAAGAAGAGTTGCCGATGGTCTTGATTTCCTGGTCAACCTTTGGAAGACCCGTAGCTGCATCGATAACCATCTGTCCCTTGTCGTTGTAGAGGAAGTCGTGACCACGGATAGCTCCATAGTTCTCTCCTACCTTAGCACCTACAGAAACACCGCACCAGTATGCCTTCGCCAACTCGAAATAGTCCATACCATCGGTGAGCGACTTCACCTTGTTGGTATTCTTCGAGAAGTTGACACCCAAGTCCCAAGCGAAATCCTTGATCTGCAAGGCACGGGCATTGAGGGCAATCTCGACACCCTGGTTCTGAATCTCACCGGCATTGATAAGGCGATAAGCATAGCCAGAGGTGGTGGTTGAAGCCAAGCTCAAAATCTGGTCCTTGGAGTTCTGGTTGTAATAGGTGGCATCCAAGCCCAAGCGTCCGTTGAGGAACTTCATCTCCAAACCTACCTCGTAAGAACCTGTCATAGTAGGCTTCAAGTCCTTGTTTGGCTGGGTTGAGTTGGCTATCATACCGATGGTGTAACCCGAGTAGCTGTACTTGCCCGTAGTGTAGTTGAGTGCCAACTGGTATGGATCGGTATCGCTACCTACCTGTGCCCAAGATGCACGAATCTTACCGTAATTGATGAACTTCTTGTTCTTGATAAACTCAGAGAAAACCAAGCTACCAGATACAGAAGGATATATATATGTATTGTTGCCCGAAGGGAGCGTAGAAGACTTATCTCCACGGATGGTTCCCTCCAGATAGTAAGTATGCTTGTAGCCGAGACTCGCGCTGGCATAGAGAGAGCTGATCTGTTTCTTGTACATACTCTCACGAGTATTCTGCTCCTGATAGTTCATGATATTAATGATGCCGTTCATCTGCTGGTTGAGACCTATATTTGTAGTAGTTTTGTTATTTACCTTGAAGATATTGCCGCCAGCAGTAGCGTTGACATCGAAGTCGCCCCATGAGTTGTTGTAGAGGGCAAGTATCTCGGCGTTGAGTGTGCGGTTGTTGAAGATTTGGTCGGTAAGCTTTCCGGCAGGAGTTCCTGGAGTTGTCTTGGCGATGAAGTCCTCGAAGTTCATGCTGTTGATGTCGGTACCGATGGTACCCTGCAACTTGAGGTGCTTGTCGATGTTCCAGATAGCCTTACCCGTAAAACGGAACACGTCCTTGTCGGATGTATTGCTGTTCTTATAGAGATCCCAGTATGGGTTCTTGTTATACTGGTCGTTACCATTCCAGTTGGAGTAGTTGCCGTCGGCATCCTCATAGTGCTTCAGCCAAGCCTGGTCGTAGGTACCCGCCAGGGTCATGAGGTTCTTACCCACGTTGCTCTGGGAATCGCCAAGGGCAGGACGGTTCTTCACCTTCTCACGGGTATAGTTGGCGGTGAAGTCGAAGTCAACAGGACCTGCTGAGGTATTTACACGGAGGTTGAAGTTGTCACGACTCATATTGGTGTTAGGCAGGATGTCCTTGTTGCGCATATCGGTAACTGAGAAACGCATACCCGTCTTACCGGAATTCACAGAGAGGATGGCAGAGTTCTGGGTGGTGAAACCTGTACGGAAGAAATCAGAAGCATTGTTAGGATGCATCATGAATGGACGTTCCTCGCCATCGAAATACTTGAACATGAAGTCATCGGCCTTAGGTCCCCAACTGGCATTGGTACCAGAGGTGCTGGATGTAGGCAGCTCGCCATTGTAACCAGCGCCATATATCTCCTGGATATCGTCCCACTTAGCCAACTGGGTATCGACCGTATAAGAACCATTGTACTCCACGGAAATCTTATCCTTCTCCGCCTTCTTGGTCGTAATCAAGATAACACCATGGGAAGCACGGCTACCATAGAGGGCAGAGGCAGCAGGACCTTTCAATACGGTCATCGTCTCGATGTCGTCAGGGTTGATGGCAGAGATACCATCACCGAGGTCATAACCGCCACCTTCGCCAGCACTGCCAAAGTTTGTATTATCCAAAGGCACACCATCCACCACGTAGAGAGGCTGGTTGTTGCCTGCCATTTCCGTATTACCACGAAGGAGTACACGGGTAGAACCAGAAGCACCGCCAGCGGTGTTCTGCACCACAAGACCAGCCACCTTACCAGAAAGAGAGTTGATGACGTTGGTTTCCTTCGCCTTGGTGAGTTCTTCACCCTTCACTTCCTCCAAACCATAGCCGAGGGCCTTGCGGTCTCGTTTGATGCCGAGGGCGGTCACAACTACCTCATTCAAGGCCTTACCATCTTCCTGCATCGTGATTTTCATGCCATTAGCAGCTTTCACGGTCATCGTCTTGTAACCGACGTAGCTCACTTCGAGCGTAGCTCCAGGCTTGCAATTCAAGATAAAGTTACCATCCAGATCGGTAACGGCACCGTTGGTTGTACCAGCCACCTTCACGCTAGCGCCAATCAAGGTTTCGCCAGTGGCATCCACCACTGTACCCTTGATGCCTTGGTTCTGCTGAACGCTCATCGCAGCATTGTTCATCTGGGCAGCGAGGATGACAGAAGTAGGCATCCACATCAAACCTGCACCGAGCAGGCCGAGAAACATAGTTTTCTTTCTCATAATTGATATTTTGTTTTTAGTTTAATAATTACTTATTTCTTCCCAAAGATTCCTTCAAGAATCCAAGGAGCATTCACCTTCATACTCTTGAAACGGTCGAAGATGCCATACTTCTCAGAGCCGTTGCCGAAGTGGTTGTTGTCCCAAACGAAAGTGGAGAAACCTCGTTTGCGAGCCTCCGTAGTCAAGAACTTACAGTAGTAGGTTATGTTTTCATGCACTTTCTCAGAGTTTGACTTATAATGGTCGGTTACTCCCCACTCTCCTATTACTATACCCAGTCCTTTGTTACTCCAGGTATTCACCACCTTATCAAAGAAGTCCGTCATCGTCTTCTCGTTTTCAGCAGGTATCTTGCCAGCATTCCTGTAGGCATCACCCCAGTAATCGTAGGTGCAATCACCGGCATAGCTCCATGGCTGATAGTAGTGGAATTCCACACTCATATAGTTGTTGCCATTGCCTTCGGCATCCTTCGGAATGATGAAATCTCCATTCTCGATGCCAAACCAAGGGTTGCAAACGTAAGTCTGTAAGATGAGGTGGCGCTTGGCATTGTTGCCGCCTGTGGCACGAACCATATCCACGAATATCTGATTGTAAGCATTCTGCACTTCGAGGTTCTCGGCAGTAGGCTTGCCCCAGTTGTCCCTGATGTGAACCTCATTGGTACCGGCGAAAGCCAAGCGACTGTCATAATTGGCAAACTCAGAGGCGATATTCATCCAGAGGAGCGCAAGCTTCTGGCAGTTTTCATCCTTATATTGATAGGTAGGACGACCTTCGAGCCACTTATCATGATGCGTATTGATGATAACCTTCAAATCGTTGTCGAGACACCAGCCCACTACCTCCTTGATACGGGCAATCCAAGCCTTGTCGATGCTCATCGCCTGAGCATTGGTAATGTGGCACTGCCAACGGATAGGAATACGAACGGCATTGAAACCTGCCTTCTTCACGGCTTGTATCATCTTCCTGGTGACAACGGGATTGCCCCAAGCTGTCTCTGCATGGATGGAACCATCAGGGTTGCCAATCTGCATCGACTCACCATTCTGTCCTGGAGCTGAACACTCGAATTCATTGCCGAGATTCCAACCTACTACATCCTTGTTCCATTGCTGGGCGGTAGGAATCGGTTCGCTTGTATCAGGCGTATCCACCACCGAAGGACTGGCACTGCAAGAAAATGCAGTAAACATACTTGCGAATAGCAAGCAGATTTTCAAAAAGTTCCTTTTCATTATTAAATTTTTAAACCTAGTTTATAGTTGCTGTTTATGCTTCATTGTTTATTCATTGCGAGTTGTTAGAACTCGACTGCAAAAGTACAGAAAAGGGAGAAAAACCAGGTTAGAATGCAAACAAAAAAGGTTTCAAATCTGACTTATCGCCAGGTCTGAAACCTTACATTTATATATAACCAATTGAATATCAATCAGTAACAATCCATCTTTCTTTACCCACAATTTACATTGCTCATTTTATTCATACTTACTCGGTGACACCCCGAAATGCTTCTTGAAGACTGTACTGAAATACTTTACGTTTACAAATCCAGTCTTCACGGAGACATCCAAGACGCTATCGCCTTGCTTCAGATACTGGGCTGCCTGCTCCAAACGGATGAGTCGCATGAAGTCTTGCGGTCCTTGCCCCGTCAGAGTCTTCAACTTGCCATAAAAGAGGGTACGGCTCATCGCCATCTCCCGGCAAAGGAGGTCGATGGTGAAGCCGGTGTCACTCAGGTTATCGAGGACGAGACGGGTTGCTTTCTCAACGAAAGCCTGGTCTATCGAATCCAAATCCGGTTCTTTTTCATCAGATGATTTATTCGTTTCATCAGATGATTTATTCATTTCATCGGAAGGCACAGATGACCCGGAAGGTTCGCTTGGCAACAGGCTCTTTTGAGACGATTGCCCAGAGTCCTCTCCTCTGACGATGGCGAGACTTTGCTCCATATAGTATTGACTCAGACGGCGGCGGTTCTTCAACATGCTCGCAATCTTGCTGGCAAGGATGGCAGAGTCGAATGGTTTGGCTATGTAATCGTCTGCTCCAAGGTCTAGACCTTCTATCATAAAGTCGCGACCAGCCTTCGCCGTCAGGAGGATGACAGGCAGCCAACTGGTCTCCTTGTTTTCCTTGATGCGACGGCAGAGTTCGTCACCCTGCATACCCGGCATCATCACATCGGATACCACGATGTCACACTCACCATTCTCAGACAGATACTTCAAGGCAGCCTCGCCACTCTCCACATCCACCACATGGTATTGGTCGGCGAAAGCCATACGGATGTATTGGCGGAGGTCTTCGTTGTCATCGACAAAAAGGAGCGTGTCCTTAAGTGATTCCTTTGATTTTATTTTTTCATCGGCAGACACGGAGTTATCGGAAGTTTCTGGCAGACTTGCTGGCTTGGAAGAAACGGAAACATCAACATTTCCGTTATCAGGCAATACAATCAAGAAAGTAGTTCCCTTGCCTTCCTCGCTCTCGAACGTTAACTTTCCTCCCAATTTCTGCACTAGCTGGCGAGTGAGCATCAAGCCCAAGCCACTGCCCATCTCATGAGAGTTGACCGCATTGGAAGCACGGAAGAAACTCTGGAAGATATTCTTGACCTCAGTTTTCGGGATACCAATGCCGGTATCACTTACCTGGATGCAGATTTGCCTGGCAACCTCATCGAGCGAAGCAGAGACGGTGATGGTTCCACCCACCTGCGTATATTTTACGGCATTGGAGAGCAGATTCTCGAATATCAAATCCATCATAGAAAGATCGGTAGAAAAGGTATGCTGTCCACAGGTTGCCAACCGAAGACTGATATGTTTCTCCCGAGCTGACATCTGGAACTTATCCACCTGCTGACGCAAGAGGACAGACAGCTCCACATTCTGCAGGTGGACTTGTGTCTTCGCTACGGCTATTTTCTGGAAATCAAGCAACTCGGTCACCATTCTCAGAAGCTTGTCGCCATTACGCAGTGCCATCTCCAAGAACTTTCGGCTCTTATCGCTCAGTGTAGTATCCTTCGCCAAGTCGGCAAGAGGAGCCAGCACCAGACTCAAAGGGGTACGGATGTTATGGGCGGTATTCACAAAGAAGTTGATCTTTTCATCATAGTACTTGCGATGCAAACGCTCTCTGTAGTAATCCCAGCCGAAATAGACTATAGCACCTAAGATACAGAGATAGACAATCCATGCCCACCAAGAGTTCCACCATGGTTGGGCGATATGAATGCGCAAGGTGGATTCTCCCAATATGCGTCCGTTACTCCTACCCATTGCCTTGACATGCAGGGTGTAACTGCCAGGAGGCAAGTTGGCGAAACGAACCTGCTGATAGGCAGAAGGCACACTCCACTGATGGTCGTACCCCTCCAAATAATACTGATACTGGATATCGTGCTGATACGGATAGTTGATGCTCTCGAAATGCACGATGATGGTTTTCTCATCATGAGAGAAACTCATCTTGCCTTCTTGCAACATCTCGAAGAGTTCTGCATGCCAATCTTCCTGTCGGTCAGCTTCATCGAAAGTTTTTCCTTCCACCTCAACACCCGTAATACGAAGAGGAGCCTTGTAGTTCAATCCCTTGGCAAACTTGGATGCTAAGACCACGGCCCCTTCACTGCTTCCGAATATCATTCGTCCGTCTTGGGTTCGGACCACAGCCATACGCCTGTACTCCCGCTCCAATCCCTTGAAGAAGTTGAGATTGGTCACCTTTCCATGATCGATAAAAGCCAGTCCCTTGTCGGTACTCATCCACACCTTGCCAATTGGAGTCTTGATCAAGGCATAGACGGTGTTGGAAGGCAAAGACTCGGAGGTAGTATAGTTCTTGAGTTGATGCTTATGCCAATCGTAGAGGTACAAGCCTCCTCCATCGGTGGCAATCCAGATATGCCATGCATCCTGAAAAGCCATCGCATTGACAAAGAAATTATAATCGAAAGTTGGAAATTCCGACGGATAGAAGAATCTGCTGACACGAAGGTTTCGCTTGTCGATACGATAACATCCATGGGTCGTTCCCACCGCAATACTCTTCTTGTCTGGAGACTCCACGATACTCTGAACCTCATTGATTGGCAAGTAGTTAACAGAGTTATCCACATTTCCATTCTTTTCTAATGATGAGGGGATATGTACCAAGTCTCCATCCAAACAACCTATCCACAAGCCTCCTTCGCTATCTTTGAATATGCTATATACATAGTCGGTCTTTAACTTGCCATTCGACACAGAGTAAGCCCGACTACTGCTTCCATCGGCATGAACCAGAAAGATGCCATCACCATAGGTTCCCGCCAAGACCTTGCCGTCGGCTGTCTGACAAAGGGTAAGCACCACCTTATTATATAGGGCATGATGCCACTGATGGGTTTGCTCGTCATAGATGCTCACCCCCTTGTCGGTAGCATACCATATCTTGCTATTGCAGCCCTGTGCATCCACGCTCTGCATGACATCGTTCACACCATTATTGATAAGCGACTGGCTGTTGAGATACTCATGGCGCACAAACTCCAAGGTATGCTCCATCGGAATAGCCATATCCACACCTCCCGAATAGGAGCCCATCCAAAGGTCGCCAAGATGGTCCTTGCAAAGGGCATAAACGCCATTGCCATGCAATACATTCTCCGGTCTGCCATCCGTATTCAAAAGTAGATTCGTCTTATAAGTCTTCTTGTCGTAGGCATAGACACCTGCTCCATCCACCGCCATCAAGATGGTGGCTGCATCGTAGGGGATAATGGAACGAACAGGGATGAGCGGAATATCTGATAAAGATGAGAATTGCGTAAGAGAAGACAATGGCTTCCAGGTTCTGTCATCGAGCAAGAGAATGCCACGATGGAAAGTTCCCAACCATATCTGATGAGCCTTCACGTCGTGATAAGACGAAAGCACGGAATACCCTCGCAAAAGCAATCGAGGCTGGGCAGCATTCGGTGAATAGGCGAAGACTCCCGAAGGAGAACCTATCAATAACTGTTTGCCGATGAATCGGATATGATTGACATACGTGTTCTTCAGAATGTATTTTCCTTTGTTCGGCGAACTAGGGGCTGTTTGGTCTTTGCTACCAGCAATAGATTGAGGAGCCATCATATACACGCCCCTATCCAATGCCATCCAAAAGCATCCCTTGTCATCAACCAACAAGTCATTGAGCACCACACTTCCTCCAAGCACATTCAGCAGATTGACCTGGAGTTGGAATGTGTCTTTCACCTTATTATATATATAGATCTTTCCTTTATTATCATAGGCATAGATATGCTGTTGGCTATCCTTAGCCAACTTGATGTTTCTGCCACAGGCATCACTAAACTGCATATCCGTAGCCAAGGTATAGTTCCGTACCTGTTGACCATTGTACCTGTCAACACCTCGCTTGGTACTGATCCACATAGCACCATCCTCAGCCTCAACTATCGAATACACACGGGCACTGGAAAGCCCATTATCCGTATTGAGATTCGACAACATCAGCATATTGCGGGTCAAATGTTCCTGCGCATGGAGCTGTGAACACTGCACCACGCACAAGAGCCACAGGAAAGCAACCTGCAATCTCAGGAAATATGATAAGCCTTTATTTTTCATTTTGATGATGATTCCAATTGCTATTTCCATTATTTCTCATATTCTTTATTCTTTGCAAAAGTAATGTTTTTATAAGACAATTCGGCAGAAGAGACGAAATCTTGTGCTTATTTAACTATTATGCGATGTCTTGTTACTACTCAGCACACATAGAAGTACCCCTATGGGAGCTGAGTAGTAACAACAGATGCACCAATAAATAAAAAAGCTTAAATCAAGCAGCAAACAATCTGATATCCAATTATTCTTAGTACCTTTGCATTCGAAAACAACGTTTCAGAAACAGCAGTTTCGAAAACACCAGTTTCAAGAAACAACAGGAAATCAATACTAAAAATAATAAATAATGAATTTCAACAAGACATTTCTTACCATCGGTCTGGCTGCAACACTCTTGCAGATACCAACCTCATCGTTTGCCCAGAATGCAGGCGGCAACCGTCAGAACCCTCTCCTGGTTAAGAGCAGCCTTCCTTTCGGCGCTCCTGATTTCAGCAAGATTCAGGAGAGCGATTATCTCCCTGCCTTCGAAGCAGGTATCAAGGAACAGCGTGCCAATATCCAGAAGATTATCAGCAACAAGAAGAAGCCTACCTTCCAGAACACCATCCTCGCTTACGAGAACAGCGGTATGTTGCTGGACCGTGTTTCCAATGTATTCTTCGGTCTTACCAGCGCACACAAGACTCCTGGAATCGCAGAGGCTCAGAAGAAGGTGATGCCTTTGCTCACCGACCTCGACAACGAGATATCATTCAACCAGAAACTCTTCGAACGCATCAAATACGTTTACGACCATGAGTTCAACAAGCTCAAGGGCGAGGACAAGCGACTCACCGAAGTTATCTACAAGGGCTTCGTTCGCTCAGGTGCCCTGCTCTCTCCAGAGAAGATGGAGCGCATGAAACAGATCAACACCCGCATCTCAGACCTCCAGGAGCAGTTTGGTAATCTTCTTCCTGCAGCTACCAACAACGCCGTGGTTTGGGTGAACAGCAAGGAAGAACTTGCCGGACTCAGCGACGCCGACATCGCACAGTGCAAGAAAGACGCAGAAAGCCTGGGCAACAAGGCTCCATACTGCATCGTCATCGTCAACACTACCCAGCAGGCTATCCTCACCAATCTCCAGAACCGTGAGCTCCGCCGCAAGGTTTATATGGCAAGCATCCACCGTGCCGACGGCACCGATCCTAAATTCAACACCTTCCCTATCGTAACCGAGATTGCCAAGCTCCGTGCCGAGAAGGGACAGTTGATGGGCTACAGCAACTATGCTGATTATTCACTGGAGAAGACGATGGCAAAGAATGCCAAGAACGTAAACAACTTCCTGCAGAGCCTCATCAAGGAATACGCTCCTAAGGCTGAAGCAGAGACCCGCGAAATCGAGGCTTACGCACAGAAGAGCGAGGGTAAGGACTTCAAGCTCCAGCCATACGACCGCTTCTACTATTCTGCGAAGATGAAGAAGGAGATGCTCAATATCTCTGACGATGAAATCAAGCCTTACTTCAATGTGGATAGCGTTCAGATAAACGGTGTATTCTATGCTGCTCATCGCGTATATGGTCTGAACTTCAAGCAGCGCAAGGATATTCCTACCTATCACCCAGACATGAAGGTATTCGAGGTAAGCGACAAGAGCGGCAAGCCTATCGCTCTCTTCTACAGCGACTACTTCCGTCGCCCAACCAAGCGTGGCGGTGCCTGGATGAGTGCTTTTGCCAAGCAGAGCGACAAGTGGGGACAGTTGCCTATTATCTATAATGTATGCAACAATGCCAAGGCTCCAGAGGGTCAGCCTACGCTGATTACCTGGGATGAGGTTTGCACCATGTTCCATGAGTTCGGTCACGCTCTCCACGGTATGTTGTCAAAGTGCGGTTACAATACCCTTTCAGGTACAGCTGTAGCTCGCGACTTCGTGGAAATGCCATCACAGTTTAACGAGTCATTTGCCAGCATCCCAGAAATCTTCGACCACTACGCACGTCACACTGAGACCGGTGCAGCGATGCCAGCAGACTTGAAGGAGCGCATGCTGAAGAGCATCAGCTTCCAGCCAGCCTATTCGCTGGGCGAGAATCTGGCAGCTACCTGCCTTGATCTGGCTTGGCACGAGTTGACTCCAGATGAGATTCCATCTCCATATATGGCAGGTGCGTTCGAGAAGGAAGCCCTCAACAATGTAGGTCTGCTCAATTCCCAGATTCCTCCTCGCTACTCTACCACCTATTTCAATCACGTATGGGGTGGCGGTTATGCAGCCGGTTACTACAGCTATCTCTGGACAGAGGTGCTCGCCGTGAATGTAGCTGATTACTTTGCCAAGCATGGTGCCTTGGATCCAGCCATCGGTCAGGCTTTCCGCGATAAGGTTCTGAGCCGTGGTAATACCAAGGACCAGATGGAAATGTTCACCGATTTCACTGGTATGAAGGAACCAGATGCCTCTGGTTTCCTGAAGGCAAGAGGATTGTAAGAAAGAAAAGAAATCATATAAGAAAAAAGCGTCCCCCAAGAAATTAGGAGGACGCTTTTTCTTATATAAAGCTTTTGCCCTTACAGGGCGACAGGCTTGCATCTACAAAAACCCAGGGTGTTGCCCTGGGCTAGGAGCTTCTGCCCTTTCAGGGCGTTTTGCTGACAACAGGGCGTATTGCTGCAAATTGGGCGTGTGAAGGTTACATGCAAACCTTACTGCTTCACCGCTTTAGGTGTCCAGTTCTTCAGGAAGCGGAGGGTCTTCTGCTCATCGTAGCCTTTACCCTGCTCCAGGAAACTGGAATCCTGGATATGGAGTACATTGCCATTCTCATCCAGAACCACGAAGACAGGGAAACCGAAACGGGCTGGATTATTCAGGCGCTTCAGCAATGACTCTGCTTTCTTGACAGCCTCAGCACCCGCAGCTTTGCGGGGATTGTAATTCACGTGGATATACTCGAAGTTATCATTCACCACCTTGTTTACCGCCGTATCCTTCTCTACGAAATCGGCAAACTTCAGGCACCATGGGCACCAGTTTCCACCCAGCTGGCAAATCACGAACTTGCCGTCAGCCTTCGCCTTGACCAGCGCCTCATCAATCTGAGCCATCGGATCAATGCTCTCATTATACACTTTCTTCAATGCTCCCTGAGCATGCGCCATCATAACAACCATGGTCATCATGAAGGCAAGAGTTACGATTCTTCTCATGCGAAATTCTTATTATTGTTTCTAAATTATTCTTTCGTTTTATCTCTAAAAGGGCAACACCCTAGGAAAGGAATCAACCCATTTCGAACGGGGTCAACACATTCCGAAGCTTTTCGAAATCGGATTTCGTGATGCGTCTGCCCCGAAGACTTCTTACCTGCGGATAATCCTCAAAATAAGACTCCTGAGTGGTGTACCAGCGATGAGAACGGAGCTCGCGAACCAGAGACAGTTTCGATTCGATGCGGCGGGCAAAGCTGGGATTCACACGCGAAAGATAATGCTTGCCATCCTGCATTTCGATGGCAAGCATCAGATAGGTCTGCGGTCCCTTCGCCTTCTGCCTCTCCTCTACCCGCTCACTCACCTTCCAGCCCTTGGTGGAAGTCATCACCCGAATATCCCAACCGTATTTCCTGTTCAGATTATCCATCATCCCCCTGAACACGATGCCGTGAGGAGCCGTATCCTTCAAACCGGTAAAGCCGATGATGTAGTGAATCATCTCGTGGAGCAGGACGCTCTTTGCCTGCCGGTCGTTCATATCGTAATACGTACTCATGGAAAGCTTAAAGTCATAGAGTTTGGTGCGCCCCCATCGGGTGGCACGCTTGTAGGCAAGCTGTCCCAGGCGGGTCTTGGCACGGGTCAGTCCCAACTCCGGAACGGGCAGTTTGCCGCCGAAGTAGTCGTGGTCGAAACGCCGAAACCACTCTTCCATCCATTCTACTGTTACAATCATGGCGGCAAAGGTACAGTATTTTGTTCATAAAACAAAAACAAATCACAAAAAACTGGTTCAAATTGGTTCATTTTGTTTCATTTTGATTAATTTCCCTCTTTTTTAGAAAATAATCCCTCAAAAATTTGCAACCTATCGTTTTTTTCCTTAAATTTGCAGCCAGAGATACGTTACAGTCGGCACTTTTGAAAAAAAAGTTATATGAGATACGAGAAAGAATAAATGATTGATGCTTAGCATAAAACGAAAGAATAAATGATTGATGCTTAGCATAAAACAGATATTATTGCAAATACTACTATTAGTAATATGATAAAATGACTTATAATCTTTAACAAAGAACTTATGGAACGATACGATTACGATTTTCATTGTACGAAGCTTTTCGAAGAAGGCGTACGCGCACATCGCTATGGCGATGTTTCGATCATTCATCAGAGTAATGATGCAGATTGCTTCATCCTAGACATTCCTGCCAAGGTGGAGGAGATGTTTAGAGAGAACTTCAAGTTGAGAAATGACGAGACCATTCTGCTGGCTCGCGATACTTCTATTTGGAACAACCGGACTGAGGGACTGGTTATCACCAACAGACGCATCGTCTATATCCCAAAATGCATTGGCAGCAACAAGAATATCTATGTGATTAACTATGCAGACTGCCAGCAGATTAACACAAATACAGACTCAGTACTGTTCTGGAAGAGCGATGAAAGCTATCTTGCCATTCCGAAGAGTTTCTTCTTCAAGACAAGATGGAAGACCTATGACTTCGACAGAAGCATAGAACAGCTTGCCATACTCCTCAAGAAGATGGGAGAGACTCATTCCCAGCATACGAACGTTGCCCATCTTGCATATATTGCGAATAAATATGCAGAAGCTTAGACTTCTGTATCTCCATATCAAACTTTTTTAGCCTCTGCAACAGGATTGTAACTTGCAGAGGCTATTTTTTTGTATTTTTATAGCATTTTCTTGTCGAAAATGAGTAACTTTGCAGCCAAATTTAAACGATAAAATGAACAAGACTGCACAGCACATCATTGACATACAAAATGTGTCGAAAAGATTCGGCGAGAAAACAGCCCTCAACAACATTAATCTCTTTGTGAGAAAGGGTGAATTCATGACCATTCTCGGTCCTTCGGGATGCGGAAAAACTACTCTTCTGAGACTCTTGGCAGGATTCGAAACAGCCACAGAAGGCGTGATTACCATCAGCGGCAACGACATTACCAACCTGCCACCCTACAAACGAAACGTGAACACGGTGTTCCAGAAATACGCCCTGTTCCCTCACCTCAATGTATTTGACAACATCGCTTTCGGCTTGAAACTCAAGAACACGCCGAAGGACCAGATCATGCCTAAGGTGAAGCGTGCCCTGAAGATGGTGAACATGAGCGATTACGAATACCGCGATGTAAACTCGCTTTCGGGTGGACAGCAGCAGCGCATCGCCATCGCCCGTGCCATCGTCAACGAGCCGGAAGTGCTCCTGCTCGATGAACCGCTGGCTGCACTCGACCTCAAGATGAGAAAAGACATGCAGCTGGAGTTAAAGGAGATGCACGACCGTCTGGGAATCACCTTCGTATATGTTACCCACGACCAGGAAGAGGCTCTGACCCTGAGCGACACCATCGTGGTGATGAGCGAGGGAGAAATCCAGCAGATTGGAACACCTACTGATATCTACAACGAGCCAGCCAATTCGTTTGTGGCTGATTTCATCGGCGAGAGCAACATCCTCTGCGGAACGATGATCCACGACTGTCTGGTAAAGGTTGCCGGATCGGAGATTCCGTGCGTGGATAAGGGATTCGGATGCAATCAGGAGGTAGATGTAGTGATCAGACCGGAAGACATCGAAGTGAGCACCGATACAGAGCACGCCCAGTTTGTCGGCAAGATTACCTCATCCATCTTCAAAGGCGTACACTACGAGATGCTTGCCGAGAGCGACAAGGGTTGCGAATTCCTGATTCAGAACTACAAGCATTTTGAGGTAGGACAGACCATCGGCATGAGCGTGATTCCAGACAACATCCACATCATGAAGAAGGAGCGCACCACCAACACCTTCGAAGCAAAGGTGAATGGCGACGGCACCATCGAGTTCCTGGGCTGCGAATACCAGATTGAGATTCCTGAGGATAAGAAGAATCTGATCCATACCGATGAAGACGGCAAGGAAGTGATCAATGTCAACGTGGACTTCGGAAAGATCGAACTCTTCGACAACGAGAGCGAGGGAACCTTTACCGGCGACATCAGCTTCATCCTCTACAAGGGCGACCACTATCACCTGACCATCGACACCGACTGGGGCGAGAAGCTCTATGTGGATACACAGGATGTATGGGATCTGGGCGACCACGTAGCAATCACCATTCCCCGAGAGAATATTACTTTTTAAATTATAAAATTGCAAATCAGAAATTGAAACTCATTAAGTTTATCTCTTCGCGACAGAGTTGGTCGATTCCATACGCCATCTTCGCGGCAATTTTCGTGGTGCTACCCTTGCTGCTCATCGTGTTCTTCGCGTTCACCGATGAGTACGGTCACATCACGCTCTATAATTTCCAGAAATTCCTGGCGCATCCCGAAGCCATCAATACCTTCGTGTATTCCATCGGAATCGCCTTTCTCAACACCCTGCTCTGTATCCTGCTGGGCTATCCGGCAGCGTATATCCTCACGCAGACCAGGATGAAGTATGCCAACACCATCGTGATGCTCTTCATCCTGCCTATGTGGGTGAACATCCTGGTGAGAACGCTCGCCACCGTGGCACTCTTCGATTTCGCCGACCTGCCACTGGGCGAGGGAGCTCTGCTGTTTGGTATGGTATATAACTTCATCCCCTTCATGATTTATCCTATCTACAATACGCTGCAGAAGATGGACCGCAGCTACATCGAGGCAGCCGAAGACCTGGGTGCATCGCCTTGGCAACAGTTCTATAAGGTGATACTGCCCCTATCGATGCCGGGCGTGGCAAGCGGAATTCTGATGGTGTTCATGCCAACCATCTCTACCTTCGCCATCTCAGAGCTGCTCACGATGAACAACATCAAGCTCTTCGGTACCACCATCCAGGAGAACATCAACAATTCGATGTGGAACTATGGTGCAGCCCTCTCGCTCATCATGCTCTTCCTCATCGGTGCATCTACCCTCATCGCAGGCGACGGCAGTAAACAGGAAGGAGGTATCAGATGATGAATTCACTATTTACCAGGGATATGATGAAGAAGATATTCTGTCAGGGTTATCTGTGGCTGCTCCTGCTGCTGCTCTACTCCCCTATCCTCATCATCGTGATCTTCTCGTTTACCGAGGCCAGGGTCATGGGCAACTGGACGGGCTTCTCGCTGCAGCTCTACAAGAATCTCTTCGTAGAAGGTACCCACCACTCGCTCACGGCGGCACTCATCAATACGATCACCATCGCCCTGATCACCGCCACCATATCTACGATTTTCGGAACCCTCACCGCCATCGGAATCTACAATCTGAGAAACCGGTATGCGAGAAACGCCATCCAGTTCGTCAACAATATCCCGATTCTGAACGGCGACATCATCATCGGTATATCGCTCTTCCTGCTCTTCATCACGCTGGGCATTCCGCAGGGCTACACCACGGTGGTTCTCTCTCACATCACCTTCTGTCTGCCCTACGTCATTCTGAGTGTGATGCCTAGACTGAAGCAGATGAACCCGAACCTCTATGAAGCAGCACTCGACCTGGGTGCTTCTCCGATGCAGGCATTGCGCAAGGTGATTATTCCGGAGATTCTGCCAGGAATGATTTCGGGCTTCATGCTCGCCATCACTATGAGTATCGACGATTTCGCCGTCACCATCTTCACCATCGGAAACGAGGGACTGGAGACGCTCTCCACCTTCATCTATGCCGATGCCAGAAAGGGAGGCTTGACGCCGGAGCTTCGTCCGCTGAGTACGATCATCTTCGTATTGGTGCTCGTGATGCTGATTATCATCAATCGTCGTTCGGATAAAAACAAGAAGAAATAAGAATGAAGAACAAGATATTTTTAGGAGTTAAGGGAGTCAGAGGAGTTAAAGGAGTTAAGACAATTGCTTTTCTCTTCCTGACCCTGCTGATGATTCTGCCGCTCTCATCCTGCTACAACAAGGAGAACAGAGAGGAGATTCTGAAGGTTTACAACTGGGGAGATTACATCGATGAGGATATTCTTGCTGAATTCCCGAAATGGTATGAGGAGCAGACGGGCAAGAAGATCCGCGTCATCTACCAGACCTTCGACATCAATGAGGTGATGCTCACCAAGATTGAGCGTGGTCACGAAGATTACGACGTGGTATGCCCATCAGAATACATCATCGAGCGAATGCTTCGCAAAGACCTTCTGCTGCCTATCGACACCGCTTTCGGCAAGACGCCGAATTATCTCAAGAACGTGTCGCCCTACATCGTGAAGCAGATTGACGCCACCTCGAATCATGGCAGAATCGCCCACAATTATGCCGTGCCTTACATGTGGGGAACCTGCGGCATCTTATATAATAAGGTACACGTACCTATAAAGGATACGCAAACCTGGGGCACACTGTGGAGTCCCAGATACCGTGGCAAGCTCCTGATGAAGGATTCCTACCGCGATTCTTACGGCACCGCCCTGATCTGGGAGCATCGCAAGGAACTGGCTGCCGGCAAGGTGACCGTTCCGGAACTGATGAACGATTATTCGCCAAAAGCCGTTGCCATAGTAGAGAAACAGCTGAAGGCTCTGAAACCGAACATCGAGGGTTGGGAGGCTGATTTCGGCAAGGAGACGATGACCAAAGGCAAGGCTTATCTGAATATGACCTGGAGCGGTGATGCGGTCTGGGCGATAGAAGAAGCTGAGAAGGTAGGCGTGGATCTGGGATACGAAGTACCTAAGGAGGGAAGCAATGTATGGTTTGACGGATGGGTGATTCCGAAGTATTCCCGCAATCCGAAGGCAGCCTCTTACTTCATCAACTATCTCTGCCGTGAAGACGTGGCTCTTGCCAATATGGAAACCACGGGATATGTGAGCAGTATAGCGGGCAAGAAGATCTTCGAAGCGATGAGCGACAAGGAGGCTTATCCCGAGATGGTGAATCTGGCTTATTTCTTCGGAGAGGAAGGCAGAAAGGCGCATCTCAACCCGATTATGTATCCTGACAGCACAGTGGTAGCAAGATGTGCGATGATTCATGATGCCGGCGATCATACTCCGGAGGTGCTGGATATGTGGTCGAAAGTGAAGGGTGATAACCTGGGTGGCGGCATCGTGATTTTCCTTCTGGCAGTAGTCTTGGGCTTAACCATCTTCGTTTCTATCAAGAAAATCGAGCACTACAAGCACAGAAGATTGTCGAGAAAGCATCGCAGACACCACGTTATAAAAGTTAAAGGGTAAAAAAGTAAAAGCTCCTAGCCCTCCGCCTTGAAGTGGCAGAAGCACGCTTTGCCCCACACGCCCTGAAAGGACAGGAGCACGCTTTGCCCCACACGCCCTGAAAGGGCAGAAGCTCTTAGCCCAGGGCAACACCCTGGGTATAATAGCAGACAACAAGGCGCCCTGTAAGGGCAAAAGCCTTCTTTTTTGGGGGAAAATGAAGTTTTTTGAGAAAAAAGTGAAAAAAGATGCAGAAAAATTTGGTGGAATGAAAAAAAAGCACTACCTTTGCACTCGCTTTTAAGAACAAAGCTTTTATCAAATAAAGAAAGTTCGCAAACCAAAAGCTTTTGGGTAGTTACCAGAGTGGCCAAATGGGGCAGACTGTAAATCTGCTGGCTATGCCTTCGGTGGTTCGAATCCATCACTACCCACTTTTCCCAAAAATAACTCAAAGATATAAAGATCCGGTTTTCATCATGAGAATCGGATTTTTTGTTTTTATATATCCACATAATTTCAGTAATAAGAGGGCACTAGGCACCTTACAGCCTAAAGACTGTAAGGTGATTATCATATACAGCTAGCACATTTCTGCCTCTGAGCAGGGCGGCTACAGGCTTGCCTTTCAGTTTTCCGATAGAGGAACCATCGGGATGAATCAGCCTAAAGTTAGATTTGTCATCCCTGTTTTGTATGCAAAGCACATCATCCAAACGGAAACAAACGGAGAAGGTCTCGTAGAGATCATAAGATTCAAGAATGTCCAACTTGTCATTGAAGACAAAAAGCTTGTTGGTACTGGTCTGCATCGGGCACACCTTGTCGAATGCCTCCACTAAAGTCAGCTTTGGTGCAAGTCCATGAAACGCATAGAATGGTTTTCTCAACACCATAGTCAAAGCCCCATTGGCACTGCGATCCCAATCTTTGCTGATGACAGCAGAATCAGCAAATGACAGATATACAGCCTTGTCAGAACCAGCAAGGAAGACACCACTCTCCGTGAGCATTCCGTCGTTCATGATATGCTTCTTGTCGTATAGAGGGAACATTTTCTCTATATCTCCCGTCTGTGCATCAAAAGAAGCCAAGAAAGGCTTGCCACACTTCACCGTACCTCTCATAAGACCATTACCATAACCGTAATTGAGCATCAATATCTTGCCATCCCTGAGCAGAAGATGAGCCGTAGAAGCCTCCTTGTCCTGGAAATCATACTTCCAGCGTGTTTGCAAACTGTCCGCTCCCAAACAATAGAGGCTTTTTCTATCACTAATATACAAGTCAGAGCCCACCTGAAGGATATTGGAAGTCAAGCCCGTAATGACATATGGATTAAGATTATAATAATAATAATAAAAAGGAGAATTAAATCCGATGGTGACTGCCGCAGACAAGACATTGGTCAATGCCAAAGCCATCATTCCCTTTGTATCACTGATGCCAGTCACAGCCTTCACCTTCTTGATTTCACCCGAATGGATGTTGATCTCGTTGATGGCATCCCCCACAACCACCAGGTGAGTGGAATCCACCATGCAAGCATCTTTCCATCCCACGTTCTTGGTCATCGGAATCTCGGCATCCCACAACAGCATTCCTGTGCTCAGGCGATAAGCGTATGTCTTGCTACCTCCCACTTTCTCTAGTCCTATCACGATATCCAAGCTATCATTGAAATAGACAGGATAAAGATACTGCGTCCATAGCGACCGGCCCGTCTTGGTTTCAGACAAGGTCAAGAGCGACTTGCCAGTACTTTTCAGAGTGGAGGAGAGCAGCACTCCCTTGGAACAGACGCCATAGAGTTTTGACAAAGAAAGTTTCAGCGACTTTTGCCATTGCACTTCCAGGGTATTGGCATCTAGTGAATAGAGATAGCCAGTATCGGTATTTTTTCCTTTTTTAGTGGTATCACAAGCGAAGACGATGAGCGTACTATCGCAATTGTAGGCCTGGAGAATGCGCTTGTGCAAATCTATTGACTTGCCACAGATGGGGGCACCTTCATCCATATCCGCAACTTGGACTGATTCTACAGT
>CAKVHQ010000012.1 GCA_934749845.1 uncultured Clostridia bacterium | reverse complement strand
CTAAACCCATAGAATGCTGCAATCCTCACAATTAAGCCAATATCTGTATTGTCAGTGTAATTGAATAAAGTTTCTATCTCTGTAATTTAATTAGTTCAGTTTTATACATTTGTTTTTTCCTTTTTTATTGTTTCTTAAAAATCAAAATTGCTTTTGCCCCAAGTGTGATTGTTGTAGAAATTAAAACATATCCCTCTTTTTCCATTTCGTTACACTTGTCTTCAATTTTCTTTGCCATCTTCTTTGCTACTGGAGTGTAGCCTATTAGTTCGGTTTTATACATTTATTTTTCCCTTTTTATTGTTTATTTTAAAGTTTAAAAACTTATCAAATGAAGATGTAATAAATATTAAGGATTATTTGTAAAGAATTCTATCTTTTCAGTTGGAACACTTGCTCTTACTGTGATTGTAAATCGGCTTGCTTTTGTTTCCCCATCAAAGTCATATTGTTCTTTTGTTACAACAACGTCTGAGTTCCAAGTGCTGTTAACCCTTACAACAACTTCTCCAATGCGAATATATTCATAATCAACTTCACTGATAAAATCAATTGTGAAAGTTAAAAGATCATTTTTCAAGAAATACACAATTCCTTCATGTGATCTTCCAACACACTTGTCTTCACATTCGGAAGTTGCGGGATAACCATATTGGGTGGAATCTTCAACTCCATTCATTTCAATTGTATCAACAATACGAGAACTTTTTCCTGTAACCATATCCATTGTTTTTAAAAGTTCAAGTGCGTTTGTTGAAATAACATAACGCTCATATTCAAAATTATAATTATAATATTTATCAAATTCAATCTCAACGTATGAGCCATCTGTACTTTTTTGTGCTTGTGTTCCGGCAAAATCAAAAGTTAAAGCATCATAAAAGTTTTTATAATTTTCATCTGCATATTTTAGGAAATCAATTTTAAGTTTAGGAAGTTCTGTTCCTGTGAAATCTGAAAACTTGATAACTCCTTGAAAATAACCCTGTCCTAAAGTTTCGGCACGAATTTCGCCATTCACTGAAAGAGTGAACAAATCTTTATTCATTGAAACTGTATCCCAGTCATGAACAAAAGCAACTGTATATTTTTCTACAACTTCATCTTGAATTATGATTGTATTATCTTTTAAAAATCTGATTGTGTGTTTATAACCGTATTTTTGGTTTTCTTCATCAATAATCTTTTCTACTTGCTCTTTATAACCAATTCCAGTATAATTGTCATTATTCAAAATCCAAACACTATTTTGTTTTGAAAGTGCGAAATCATATGCACCAACTGTATAAACTGAAACAGTAATTGGCGTATCATAGTTTATTTGAGCAGGTGAACTAACAACTGCCTTAAATTCTGCAAAACTCATTTTTCCTTTTTCAAGCCCAAACAGTTCATACTTGTCAATCTCAACCATAATTCTGTCATGATAGCTTGGATACAGCATTTCTCCAACAGCAAGACGAACGGTTGCAACTTTTGGTGCAACAGCCCCTGTAAATGTGATCGCAAAGTCTTTTGTTGGTGTGAAAGTTGCTTTATAGGCATATTCGCCTTCTTCTGTAAGAGTAAGTTCTTCACCATTGCTTAAAACTTTCAAAGTTCCAAGATTGTATCCTTCTTCAATAAAAAATCTAATTTCAGCGATGTCGCCATCTGTCAAGAATTTTCCTTTACTATCTGAACCATAGCCACCAGTTGTATTTTGAACTCTCACTTCTGAAACATGTGAGGGAAGAGCATCAACTGTGAAATAGTAATATTTTGGAGCCTTTTTCCCACATGCTGACAATAATAGAACTGTTGGTATAACAGCAAATAGTATAAAAACTGCCAATTTATAGAATTTTTTCTTTGTCATAATATTCTCCTTTTTGTTTTTTTAGTTGCATAAGTGGAGTATAATTTTGAGTATCTTTGCAACTAAACATATAATAACATAAAATCTTCAAATCTGTATATGAATTTTCAAATTCTCACAACTTAGATAAAAAAATTACAAAATTTATAAATTTTATTATTCTCGTTGCGAATTTTTGCAACAAAAATGCAAAATTTTTGCTGTATAGTTTTAGTCATATAGTTATGCCACATGAAACTTGTAAAGAAATTAAATATTTTATAGACGAATATAAAAGAAAGCAAAAAGAAGAAAAATAGTTAATAAACCGCCTAAATTTACGGGCGGTTTTTTATTTTATAATAACACAATTTTGTTTTTTAATATCAAAAAAAGAACAAACTATCTCATTATAATTATTGAAGCTTATATGAAAAGTTATTTTATTTATAAATTTAATTTTCACTATATAACCAATTTTTAAATATAACAAACCGCTTTGATAACTTCTTGGTCAAATTTAAACAAATGGTTATATTTGCTTATATAATTCAATTTTACAAAGAAAATGCTGGAAAAATTCCCAGCATTTTTAAATATGTTTTATTTTAAAACCTTTCATATTTTTTAGATATTTTTACGCCTGTTGTTCTTCTTTGTTTACTTAATCAATATTTTTGTCTTTTTTACTTTTTATCAATAAGCCAATTAACACTCCATCGACTATTAAAGTGGCTATAGCACAAATCATAACAGCAATTTCTTTATCTCCTACTGAATAGTAAGCAATTTTATGTTTTGGCAGTGCAATATACTCACCATTTTTGAAAGCACTTACTTTAATAGTTTCAACAATAGGGTCAGCAACAACATCACTAATATTTATATCAACAGCTTCTATTGTAAATTCATAATAATATATATATTTATACTCACCATAATAGCCATAATATTTATCAAGAATAAGCTCTTTTTCTTTAGCTTCCCCATTTAGCAAGTAATTTACCTTAATGGTAAAATACTCTTCTTTTTCATTTTCTATAGTAATATAATAACGAACTGAAACTTTATCATTTGTCTCAGTAATAATTTTTCTTTCTTCATAATACAACTCATATTTTTCCCTACGATAATTCGATGTACATGCAAAACCTGTAAACAAAGATGAAAAAGCGATAAACAAAATACTGCAAATGGATACAAGAACTGTTAAGACAAATGCTTTTTTATTTTTAGTTGACTGCGTTTTAGTTATTTGTTGTTCTTCGGCTTTAACAGCATCTTTATATTTTATTAAATAGCAAACTGCGATTATCACAGCGCATACTAAATATTCTATAAATGGCAATGGCGTAATTGCATAGTTTGATTCGATATCTAATTCCGTTATGCTTAAAATTAAAAATGCAATATTTGCCACGACAAACAAAACAGCAATTATAAAAATCCATAGAGAGAGATTTTTATCTTTTCGTTTAAAAAATTCAATCGAGATAAGAATGAGCAAAGTAAGCGACAACCCAGCAACGCCGAATCCAAAACCGCCCATAGTTTGAGCATATTTATAACTACGTGTTAACTTCGTAAAAATAGTAATGCTACCAGAAAGTGTGTCAATAAAAAAATATAGTAAGCATATCAAACTTATCAAAGTTATTATTTTAATAGCATTCTTTTTAAAATTAGATTCCATTATTTTCTCCTAAAAAAATTATCGTTACCAAGCATACAAAACTATTTTATGGCAACCTCACAAGCAAAGTATAACATAAAGGTTATAAATTTGTATATGAATTTATTATGATTTTTGCAAAGCTTAATAATGCTATGGCTTTTTTATATATTACTAAATTTTTCATAAAAAAAGACCATTTTAACTTGGTCGCTTTTTATTACTTAACACTACTATGACAATTCCGTTATTACTAAATTTTTGCTTGTATATAATCAGTTTAATTTTAGAAGAATAAGTTATTTCATTATATCGTCACTCAATCTCATTAAAATAAATGCAAGTTTATATCACGAGTTTAAGACCAAGCTAGTTATAATTTAAGCATTAAAAATTGGCTTGTAATAAATAATTTAAAATATATAAAAAAAGCACCCGTTTTACGAATGCTTTTTTTAAAAATTTAACTTGAAATGTTCATAACGGTTAATGATGCACTTGGCCCGCCAATATTTTGAATGGTTAAATTTGAAGTTAAAGAAACTTGTAGTCCAACACTATCACTTTTTTGCAAGTTAAGCACAACACTGCCCGACACATGCGACTCTTTTGATAGATGCCTTTTTGTTGGAATGTTTGGCACTCTATTTATTGCCACAAAAACGCTGTCGCCAGCTGACGCTGTTTCACTAAAATTCACTGAGTAAGTAATAAGATAGGTTCCTTGCACTGGGACAATTATTGCATTGTTTAACACTCGCATCGTATTATTTGTTAGTTCTTTATCCAGCATTAAAACTGAATCGTTTTGAACGCTTTGTTCACTTGAACTATAAATTGTTGCACTGAAATTAGAAACGACACCCGGTGGGCCAGCAACACCTTGTTCGCCTTTCACACCCGGTGGGCCAGCAACACCTTGTTCGCCTTTCGCACCCGCTGGGCCAGTGTCACCTTTAAGTCCTTGCTCGCCTCTAGCACCTCTCTCGCCTCGCGGGCCTTGTGGACCAACTTCACCCTTTGGTCCTTGAACACCCTGCTCGCCTTTAGGTCCGGCAACACCTTGCTCGCCTTGCTCGCCCTTTTGACCGCGCGGAATGTAAAATGCCAAATGAAGCATATTATCCATTTCTTCCTCTTCAATTCGCGCTGGTTCGCTAGGATCTACGGTATAGGTGCAATCGACTGAAACTTTTTGGCTTAATCCTTTGTCGCCTTTTGGGCCAGTGTCGCCCTTATCCCCTTTGTCGCCTTTTGGAATGTCAAAATCGAAATAATAAACTCCATCTTGCATTCTTTCGGTTACAACTGCAGGCTCATCTGATTCAACTTTTTTAACATTGCCCGCCTTTATGCTTGCTATGTTTCCGTCATTTCCACGCGGAATGAAAAAGTCAAGATAGGTGGTGTTATTTATTTGCGATGAAGTTACTCTTGCCTTTTCAGTTGGCTCAACGGTGGTTGTTGTTCGAGCAGTAATATTTTGACCGCTTGGACCTGTTGGACCAGTAGGCCCTGTTGGTCCTCGAAGTCCGCTTCGTATAGTCCTAAATTTTACAGGGCAGTTACATTTGTTTTTGCCCAATTTAGATTTAAAACAATTATCTCTCATACTTTAAAACCTCTAATTTAATATATAAAAAAGCGGTTTAAAGTGTTAAACTTTTTTAAATTTTTCTTAACGGGCTAAACAGTTCTTCAAATTTATTATATTTACCATTAAAAATATCTTCTAAAAGTTCCACGACATACATTCCGTTTATTACGCCGTTTGCTCCATTACTAAAAAAATAGTAAACATTTTTTTGTTCGCTTTTGCCAATAACGCCTAGGTTGTTTTTTGTTGTGCCAAAACAGCCACAAAAATTATATTCAATTTTTATATCTTGGCTATCGAACATTTTCTTTAAACTTTTTTCAAGTTTTTTGTACTTTTTTATTGCCGTTTTTTCTTTAATAAATTTATTATTAAACTTTGTATCTTCTCCGCCATAAATAATTCTACCACATGGCAATTTTTTCATGTAGTGATAAGGCTGTTTGCAATCTTGAATTAAGGCATTTTGTTTCCAGTTGATTAAACATGGAGTTGTTACAACAGAATATGAAACAGTTCGACTAGTAAGGGTTTTGTTTTTTAAAAGTTCCCAATTAAAGCCCGTTGCTAAAACCAACTTTTTGCACTTAATTTTTTGACCGTAAGAGGTTGTTGCAATAACAAAATCTTTTTCGCAAACAAAACTCTTAACTTCAGTGTTTTCATAAATATGTTGTTGATTGCTTGAATTTTCAATAAGTTGTTTTGTAAAAAGATACGGATTAAGTTCACACCCACCATTTGGGCAATAAATTCCGTATTCAATTTTGAAAGGAAAAGGATTGTTCTTTTTAGTAATTAACTCGCAATCGAAACCATTTAAAACTCTAAAATTGTATTCTTTTAAAATATCTTTTTTATCACTTTTGTTTGCCGAAAAAAGCAAGGTTGGGCGCAACGCAAATTGGCAACTATTGCCATACTTTTTTATGAAAGAATTTATTTTCTCTATTGAGTACAATCCCATTTTGTAGACATCAACAACTTGATTTTGTGACATTTCTTTAAGCAAATCGCTAGCAAAATTATCTAGTTGATACTCAAGCAAAATTGTGGCACAACTTGTTGAACAAAAACCAAACCTTTGTTTATCAACCAAAATTGTGTTAAATTTTTGCGATAAGTAAAAATTTACTATCGCACCATCAATTCCACCTCCAACAATTAAGACATCGCACTCGGCATCTTTATCCAAATAATTATACTGTTTTATTTTTTCTCCTTGCGTGAAAAAAGGAGTGCCTTTCACATATTCCATGAAAAAATTATGCACTCCTTAAAAATACTATAAACCTATTATTTAATTTTCGTCGTCATTGTCGTCAGTAGCGCCATCATTGTCGTCGTTGTCATCATTATCATCGTCTTCGTCGTCATCATCGTCATCGTCGTCGCTATCTTCATCATCGTCATTATCGCAATCGTCATCGTCTTCGTAGTCATCGTCGTCTTGAAGTCGCTCTTCGTTATCGAAAATTCCGAATCTTTCTCTGAAATCTTCCATCTTTTCATCAAACTTATCACGCATAATAAATCTCCTATATTTTTATATTACGAAACAATTAAAAATATGTCAAACAAAAAAGATAAAAAAAGGATAGTTAATAACTACCCTTATTTTATTTCTATTTTTTTAGATTGTTCAACTTCTGGTGCTTTTTTAGGAACAATTATAGACAAAATGCCATGCTCTAATTTAGCATCAATGTCGCTTTCTTTAATATGTTCGCCAACATAGAATGAACGGCTTGATTTTCCGTATCTTCTTTCCCTACGAATATAGTTTCCTGCCTTATCTTTTTCGTCTTTTGATTCATTTCTTTGAGCAGAAACGGTTAGATAGCCATTTTTAAGTTGCATATCAATATCATGTTTATCAAAACCAGGCATTTCCATCTCAAGTTCGTAGTTATGCTCGTTTTCCTTAATATCGGTTCTCATCATATGTTCAAATTTTTCATCTCTTCTAAATGATGGGACACGGAATAACTCCTCAAATGGATTAAAGATATCAAGGCCCTCATCATCAAACAATTTAACTTCTCTTTCATTTTTCATAATAATTTCCTCCCAAAACAAATAATTATGGACTAATGAACAAATCCTATTCATCAATCGGCAATATTATAATTCCGTTTGCTAGCACTGTCAAGTGTTTAGTGCTAATTTTTTGAAAATTTTTATATAATTTTTTTTGATAAATTGAAATTATTGTGGTATCATTATTTTAAAGAAAAAGAATATAGAATATGGAGGCATTATGCAAACAGAGCAACTAATAATAAGATTTATTAAACCAGAAGATTTAGATGCATTTTATAGTTTGGTTAGCAATAAAAAAATTTTAGACGACATGCCTTTAATAACTAACAAAAGCGAAGCCCAAAAAAAACTACACAAAATGCTTGAAGACATCAAATCCGGAAAAAGTTATACTTTCGCTTTAATATATAAGAAAGACAATAATTTTGTTGGTTTTATTCAACTAAACATTCCTGAAAAAACTTGCGGAGAACTCTCTTGCGTTGTTCACCCAGACTATTGGAACAAAGGGCTTGGAAGCGAAGGCATGCTTGCCATTGAAAAATTTGCTTTGGAAAAATTAAAGTTAACAAAGTTAAGAGGCGTTTGCACCGCTTTTAACCACGCATGCACAAGTCTATTTAAAAATGTGCTAGATTTTGAATATATGTCCACACAATTTATTAACGGAAAAGATTATTTGTTTTTTGAAAAGCGAACAGATAAAAATAGCGACTATGGAGAAATATACAGACAAAAATTAGAAGAACAACTTGTTAGAAACAAAAAATAAGGTTTATGCTTTCATAAACCTTATTTTTTGTATTAACTAAAATCTTTCTAATTGCTCACGGAATAGTTTTAAATGTTCTTTTTCGTCATCTCGAATTTCGCCTAGTAATTGTTTTAAACTTTCATTATCCACCTTACTAATTGCGTCATCATATGCTTTTATTGCAATTTCCTCTCCCCTAATGTCTGTTAGCAAAAATTGTCGTTCGCTTAAGGCATAGTCAACATATTCAGTTGTGAAAAATCTGTTAAACTGATTGCAAAAATAAGGCACGCCACCAAATGCAACCATTGCATCGGCAAGAAGTTTGGCATGATGCATTTCGTCATGTTTTATTTGTCCTAAAAGTTTTTTTAGTTGCTCATCGCTTGTCATAACCTCTTGAAAAAAATACTGCATTATCGCAGTCAATTCGCCGTCTTTTCCACTCAACAAATCTGCAAGCAAACTTATTGTTGGATTTTCAGGTTCGGCATCTAAAATTTTTGTGTAACTTTCTCTCATAAACACTCCTTTGTCATAGAATATTTATGAATTGTTGTAAAATAGTGTTAAAACCTGTCAGTTTTAAAAGAACATTGTCGCAAAATTATTTTAACTTTTATTATTTGAGCAATTTTGATTCAGGCTCCCATATAATAGTTTGCAAATGGAAAGCGAACTTAAACACCTTTATGTTTGACATTTTAGCCATAATTTGATATATTGGAAAGCGTTTTTTTTAGGAGGTTTAATGCACTCAATTAGCGAAGGTATAAGGCAAATTTTGCATAGCAAACGAATTGCCATAATATGCCATATAAATGCAGACGCAGACGCACTTTGCTCTTGCATGGCTTTGAAACTTTTAGTAAATAAAAGAAGCGAAAAAAAGCATGAAAAACCACAAATAGATATTTTTTCGGACACCGACAAATTAGCCGACATATACTTGCCAATAGTTTCTCATCTTGCACTAAACAAGCAACGATTTAAAAGATATGACCTAGCAATAAGTTTGGACTGTCCTAACGTTTACAGGCTTGGGCGATTTAAAGAAATTTTCACAAACGCAAAAGACACCTTAATGATAGACCATCACGACACTTGCGAAAATTTTGCAAGAAATAACATACTTAAAATTGTGTCTTCTGTGTGCGAAATAATTTACACGGAATTTATTTTAAAGAGAAAATGGAAAGCCTGCGATGAAGTGTACAGACTGCTTTACAGCGGAATAATAACTGACACAAACGATTTAACCTCGAATACATACAATAGCACTCATCATGTTATTGCCGACTTAATGGAAAAAGACGCAAAATTAAGTTTAAGTTTAGAGTCTATCCGTGACCACTTTTTTAAAAACACCACAAAACAAAAAATGTTATTATTTCAACGAGCCTTGCAATCTCTTGCATTTTTTGAAAACGACCAAATTGCCATAATGAAAATTTTTAAGCAAGACCTTATTGAAACTGGTTGCAAGCAAGAAGACACAATGGGAATTGTGGATTATGCTCTTAAAATGAAGGGCGTTAAAATTGGAATTATATTTATTAAACAAGAAGATAACTCCTACTATGTAAGTTTAAGAAGCAAGGACAAAATAAATGTTTCATCAATAGCAAAAGCACTGGGCGGTGGCGGTCACTTTAATGTTTCGGCTTTTCAATCGAAAGAACCTCTTGCCGACTTAAAACAACAACTGCTAGGCTTATGCAAACAACAATTAGACAGTGCAAATTCGCAAAATGACGAATTTAAAAATCTGTTTACAATGGATATATAAAAAGCACCAAATGGTGCTTTATTTAAAAAACTATGATTGTGATTATTAAACCACTGTAACTGTGATTATTATAGTAAACTTTTCGCTCTTTATCGTTATGAGACTTTGTCCCACTGAATTTGCTTTAACCAAAACATATCCATAAGAATGCTCTATTATTGAGACAATGTCTTGATTAGATAACGAAGGGTTACATACTAGTGAACTTTCAGTCGTTTCATCTAGGTAAGACTGATAAGTTATTTTGCTTATTTGACCCACATTTAATGTTTTGCTAATTTTTATTTCTTTAACCTTTTCAACATGAACCGAAAAACTTATTACAAACTTTTCATCTTTGCTTTTTGCAATTTCCAAAAAGATTACATCATCTTGTGAAGAACGAACTTCGCCTGTTTTATAATCGTATGACGCAAAACCATTTTTGCTATACACTCTTGGAGTTAAAGTGGTGCTAGACATAACAAGTTTGTTTATTGCAGGTTCGTCGCCGTAAATTGTAACTTTATCAAATTCAAACTTAACGCTTGTTGGATAAACTTGCTTTTCGGTAACATCAACGGAAATTTCTTTTTCCATAACGCTATCATCACTAACTTTTAATGAAACAACAATTTTAGCACTGCCTTCGCCAACACATTTGGCTTGTCCAGTTAGCACACCAATTTCAATAACTTCACTGTTTAAGCTTTTGAAAAATGGTTTTTGTTTATCGCTAGTTTTAAAAGAAATTCCACATGCATCTATAACATTAAATTTGTCGTTCACATTTTTAGATAAATGATTTGTTTTTACAAACAACAAGTCTTCACTCGAAGCGCTTGGAATAACAAAAATTAGTGTTAAAACGATTGCAACAAAAATAAGTGGCAATACAATTTTTAAAGCAAGTTTCAAAATTTTTCCTCGGTTATAAAATAAATTTTTCTTATAAATATATTCTACAATCTTCGACAAATTTTAGCAAGAGATTTACTCGTTTATCATCTAATTAACTAAAAAAAGTCCCATTTTACAGGACTTTTATATCAATTAACTCTATACTATCCACAAGTGAACTTTTTACCGGGCTTGACAAGTCTGTTGAAAGATATTTTTTGTTGTCATCGGCAAAGGTGGTAACTGACTTATCCCCCGCCAAAACGCAACCTAAAAAGTTCGCCCCACTTGAAATGCCCACTCCAAGCGAGAATGTTTGACAAAGTTTTTGCGCCATTTTTATTGCATCATCATCGTTAATTTGAATAACTTGGTCGACTATGTCTTTATTATATAGCTGTGGCAACTTTTGGTCGGACAGCCCTTGAATTTTGTGATGAGAAAATGGGCATTTATTAGTTAAAATTCGTGCGTTTTCTGGTTCTATTCCCACAACGCGACAATTTGCGTGTTTCTTTAAATATGTGCCAACGCCCATTAAAGTTCCGCTTGTGCCAACGCCTGCCACAAATTGTTTAATTTTTTTAGTTTTTAACTTATCGTAAATTTCTTTTGCGGTGGAATTATAGTGCGCCTTAAAATTGCTTTTATTTTCAAACTGATGAGCCAAAAATTCGCCTTTACTTTCAAGTTGGTTACTTAACTCAAAGCCTTGTTTAAAATCATCAACAAGAGTTAACTTTGCGCCATACAATTTTATTAGTTTTTTTCGCTCCTCACTCATAGTTTTGGGCATTATTATTTCGCATTCGTTATTAAGTAAATTGCAAATTCCAGCAATAGAAATTCCCATGTTTCCACTGGTTATCTCGTACACCTTGCTTTTTTGCGTAATCAATCCATCACTGTAGGCATCAAACATAATTTGATATGCCACCCTATCTTTTATGCTTCCAGTAAGGTTATACCACTCAAGTTTGGCAAACATTGAACGCTTTTTGCCATTATAGGTATAAAAAATTTGAACAAGCGGTGTGTTGCCAATAAGTTTTTTAATTTGTTTAAATCGGTTTAAAATTGCTCTTTCCATGATATATATTTATTATAAATAACAAAAAATTGTCAACAATTATATTATATGCATACTTATTTATTTTTCACTTTATAAATAAAAATATAATAATGCTTGAAAAAATAAAATAAATTGAGTACAATAATAATATATACGGAGGTATTATGAACGCTTCAACTGTTATGTTAATTTTAAATTTAATATTCGTGGCAGTAATTGTTATCGGATTCTTGTTTGGACTTAAAGGCGCGAAAAAATCGGCTCTTAGTTTAGGATTTTTTATTGGTGCACTTTGCTTGTCTTTAATACTAACCCCTGTGGTAACAAAAAGTTTGCTTATGATAAGTTTTACTTATGATGGGCAAGTTATGCCAATTAAGGATATTATAATTACGGCTTTAAAGGAAAACTCCACAATTAAGGAACTTTCCAATAGCGGAAGCAACACCGAAGCCTTAATTCAAAACATGCCACAAATGCTGGGCAATTTGGCAACATTTATGATTTTGCTAATTGTTATTGGATTTATCTTTTGGATTGCATATTTAATTACCGCTCACTTTGTTTTTAAAAAGGACAAAGCGAACAAAAAAGAGAAAAACCCAGTAAGCAAAACTGCTCCTTCTTATGTTTCTGCAACAGGAAATGTAACATATGTTAGAGAGCCAAAAAAGCAAAGCAAGCACAGGCTTGGTGGCGGACTTATTGGTGCACTTCATGCTTTGATTTTTGTTGTTGCGTTTTTAATTCCAGTGTGTGGAACAGCTAGACTATTTAACCAATTTGCTTACAGCACAGACGAAGAAGTTTCATCAACCGCAGTTGTTACTTTGCTTGATGTTTCTGCTGACGGCAACAATCAAACCGAAGAAACTAGCCCAAACTACACACCATCTGCAAAACTAATTCAAGAAAATTTCCCAAAAGAACTTTTGGACCTATCAAATTGCATAGATAAAAGCATTATTGGCAATATCTGTGGAATTGTTAACACTAATAACTACATTTACAACGGGCTTGCAAAATGCGATGTAAATGGCGAAAAAATTGTTTTAACAAAAGAAGTTAACTCGGTAATAACCATTTACGACAATGTTGAATTTTTAAGCTCTATTGACTTTAATAGTGCTGAAAGTTTAAAAACAATCAATTTTAACAAATTAAGAAAAGCAATTAACACATTAACTGACAGTAGCATTTTAAAATCGGTAGCACCAGAAGTTACCATAAAATATTTGGATTGGATTACAAGGGAAGATATTTCCGACCTAGACCCTGCCCTTGTTGAAAGTTTAACATCAATTAGACAGCAACTTGACGAACAGCCAAACTTAAAAGAATTGGTGATTGAAATTCAAAAACTTTTAAGTGATGAAAAAACGGTTGTTTCCACATTAAAACAAGAACTACTCAACTTAGTTGATATTGCTGAAATTGCTATTAACAGCGACCTGGTAAACGAAATTGTTAAAGAGCAACCAGACACAAAAAATATTATCACAATACTTCATGCAAACAACAATCAACTTATGAACACTTTGATTGATAAATTATATGAAAGTGATTTTGTAAACCTAGGCACTTTAACCATGATTAACTATGGAATTGACGCAATTCAAGCCGACATGGACGAAGAGTTAAAAGACGAAGCAGTAAAAATATCAAAGATAGTTTTAAGCGAAGCAAAAGGAAATTTAGACAGCGATTTTGTGAAATCTGCAACCAATTTTGCTTTTGAGCTTTATCTTAATACAGAAGATTGCACAAACGAAAAAGAGCAATTAGACATCGTTAAGTTTGTTGAAACCTACGGAAAAACAACTGTCGACAACTTTGCAAGCATTTTAGATGACATCAAAAATATGACAGTGCTTGAACAATTTGATGTGTTAACCAACCTAATTACCAACGCAAAAAAATTAACTGTTCAAAAAGCAACAGAAGATGAACCAGAAAAGAAACTATCAAGTTTTGTTAACCTTGACTATTTCCTAGACAAAACATATTCGTTTAAAGACGATTTGAAAAACTTATCAAAAATGTTAGATAATGCAACTAAAATAACCTTTGTTGAAGGCGAAGGTGCTGACCAAAAAACAATTACTTTAGTTGAAAAAGTTATTAACGGCGATGTTATAGATGCACTTAAACAACTAGACAAAGAACAATTAAGTTCAATCTTAAAACCTGCAACTGAAACAAACTTTATTAAACCACTTGTTAACACCATTGTTGAAAAATTAAACAAAACAGTAAGCGATTCTGTTAGCGAAGTTGGCGACTTGTTGCCACCAGACATTGATGTTGCAGACCACATTGACGAAATTATTGATGTTGTTGACAGCGTAAACGATGTTCTACCAATACTTGATAAAATGGACTCTCTTGACAACGACAAAACATTAAGTGAAAACTTAAAAGAACAACTTGACGATGACGAAAAAGATTCCATTGCTTCCCTTCTAGAAACATTGCAAGAAAATGCAAATAACGATGGCGTATTTAAAGATGCATATAACAACCTTGTTGAAACTGCAAAAGACGATACGAAATCGGGATTAGATGGTCTTGCTGAAATTGTTGAGAAAAACACAACAACTGATGGCGAAACTACAATTATTGATTGGCAAGCAATTATCAACGAGTATTTAAAAAATAATGCTTAAACAAAAAGCACGGAAGTTAATCCGTGTTTTTTTATGAAAAAATTATTTTATAATATCGCTATAAATTATAAAAAATTAAAACTGCTAAAATGTTAAAAAACATATTCTTAATAAAAAAAGTGTAGTAATTTATGCTTTTCTACACTTTTTTTGCATTTTTAATTAAAATTTTTAGCGAATTTTAATAAAATTCGATTTAAATTATACTAGTCAGTAATTTTAATATGAACTTCTTTAAGTTGTTTTTCGGTTACTTCGCTTGGAGCACCCATTAAAATGTCTTGCGCCTTTTTGTTCATTGGGAATGCGATTACTTCGCGAATGTTTTCTTCGCCAAGAAGCAACATAACCATTCTATCAACTCCCGGAGCAATTCCAGCGTGTGGAGGTGCGCCATAAGTGAAGGCATTGTACATTGCTGGGAATTTCGATTTAACATCTTCTTCGCCAAGACCAACAAGTTCAAACGCCTTAATCATAATTTCTGGGTCATGGTTTCTTACCGCGCCAGAAGATAATTCTATTCCGTTACATACCAAGTCGTACTGATAAGCATTTATTTTTAATGCTTTTTCGATATTTCCTTCTGCTTCACACAAAGCCTTTAATCCGCCTTGTGGCATAGAGAATGGGTTGTGGCAGAACTCTAACTCGCCCGACTCATCTCCAATTTCATACATTGGGAAATCAACAATCCAGCAAAATTCATAGCATTCTTTGTTGATGTGACCTTGCACTGCATAACCTGCTTTTTTAACAATTACGCCAGCAGTTTTTTGTGCTTTTCTTAATTCACCTGCAGTCATAAACACAACAGAGTTTGCTTTTACATTAAGTTTTTCAAAAATTTCATTTTGATTGTTTAAAATAAACTTAGAAATTCCGCCAACAAGTGCGTTGTTTTCATCGGTTTTGAACCAATAAACTTTGTTCTCTGCTTGAGTTTCAATATCTACAATTAAATTTTCAATAAACTTTCTTGACTCTTTGCAATTATCAACAACAACTGCTTTAACAACCTTGTTATTGAATGCTTCAAAGCCAACATTTTGAACAAATTCGGTGACATCTTGAACTGTTAAGTCAATCCTAAGGTCAGGTTTATCCGAGCCGTACTTTTCCATAGCCTCGTTATAGCCAATTCTAACAAATGGTGCTTTGCTTGCTTTTTTGTATGTTCCAAACTTTTCAAAAACTGGTGGCAAAACATCTTCGATAACTGCAAAAACATCTTCTTGTCCTGCAAAAGACATCTCCATATCAAGTTGGTAGAACTCGCCGGGAGACCTGTCTTGACGAGCATCTTCATCTCTAAAACATGGTGCTATTTGGAAGTATTTATCAAATCCGCTAGTCATTAAAAGTTGTTTGAATTGTTGTGGTGCTTGTGGAAGAGCATAAAATTTTCCGGGATAATTTCTTGAAGGTACAATATAGTCCCTTGCTCCTTCTGGCGACGAACATGTTAGAATTGGTGTTGTAATTTCCAAAAATCCTTTATCTATCATTCTTCGTCTTAATTCGTTTGTAATTTGTGACCTTAAAACGATATTTTTCTTAACAAGTGGGTTTCTTAAATCTAAATATCTATATTTTAAACGAATATTTTCATCAACATCTTTGGAGAAATTTATTTTGAAAGGCAATTCGTTATGCTCACATTTTCCCAAAACCGACAAGTTTTCAACAACAACTTCGATGTCGCCTGTTTCCATTTGACTGTTTTTGGAAGAACGCTCTCTAACCACGCCTTCAATTCTTACAACAGATTCGCTGTTTATTTGGCAAAGTTGTTCATAATTTTTTTCGTCTTCAACAACTGCTTGTGTTGTTCCGTAAAAATCTCGTAATACCAAAAATGCAAAATTTTTGCCAACTTTTCTTACATTTTCAAGCCAACCGCTTAAAACTACTTTTTCTCCAACATTTTCTAGTCTTAATTGGTTTAAGTAATGTGTTCTATATTTCATATTTTTTCTCCTGATAAATTGCGTACTAATAATATTGCTTTTTTCTAAAAAAGTCAAACGCTTGCTTTAAATTTTAACAATAAATAGTTTAAAAACTATTTAATCATGCCGATAGATTTTTTAATTTCTCTTAAAAATGGAGTGGCAATTTTTCTGGCCTTAAAAGCACCTTGCGCCAATATTTCATCAACTTCATCGTGATGAGATTGGTAGTAGTTATATTTTTCGCGCATTGGCGAGATGTAGTTGTTTGCAACTTTGAATAATTCCTTTTTCGCATCGCCCCAACCAAGACCTTCACGCATTTTTTGAGCAAATTGTTCGTATTCGTTTTCGTCAACAAAAAGTTTGTATAGTTTGCAAATTGTGTTGTCGGTGTCCTTTGGCTCGCCCGGCAAGCGAGAGTCCGTAACAATTTTATTTATTGTTTTTTGAAGTGTTTTTTCATCTGTGAAAAGTTGAATGGTGTTGCCGTAACTTTTGCTCATTTTTCTGCCATCAAGTCCAACTAAAGTGCTGGTAGATTTTTCAACATAGCATTCAGGCAAAACAAAGGTGTTGCCATATCGATTGTTAAACGCGTTTGCAATGTCCCTTGCAATTTCAACATGCTGTGTTTGGTCTTGACCCACTGGAACTTTGTTTGCATTAAAAAGCAAAATGTCCGCCGCCATTAAGATTGGATAGTTATAAAGCCCCATGTTAACGCCAGTGTCTTTGTCTAGACCGGCTTGCTCGTTTTTCTCAACACATGCTTTGTAGGCATGAGCTCTGTTCATTAAACCCTTTGGAGTTAAATTGCAAAGTATCCAATTAAGTTCCAAGTCTTCAGGAATATCTGCTTGTCTATAAAAAATAACTTTGTTTGGGTCTAACCCACAGGCAAGCCATGTGCAAGCAATATTGTAAAAGTAGTCAAGCATATCTTGCTTTGTTTTCACCGTTGTTAATGCATGGTAGTCTGCGATAAAATATAAGCACTCGTAGTTTGGATTTTGTGCAAGTTCAATGGCTGGTTTAATTGCGCCAAAATAGTTTCCTAAATGTGCATAACCTGTTGGCTTTATTCCTGTTAAAATTATTTCTTTCATACCTGTCCTCTAAACTTATTAAATTTTTGCTCTTACTAACTTATTTATTATTTCATATTAAGGGCGAAAAGTCAACGAATAACGGTTATTATGCTTGGCTTATTTGTCCATAAGCTTTATTTAAAGAAAATAAAACCAGTCGTATATAAACTGGTTTTAGTAATTTAATTTTTTTCACTTTCTAAAGTTTTTTCATTTACTTCCATTATTATAATTTCAAGTAGTTCATTAGTTATTGCTGGCATAAATATTAACTTTAGTCTTTGCAAATCGCTGTCAAAAGTTTTATTCTTTTCATCACCCGTGTATTTTGGGAAAACTAGCAATAGTTTTGCTTTCTTTTTTGTAGCCCTTTGATAAAAATGTATTTTTGAAAGAATATAATAAATTTGATAAATATAAAACCCATATAACGATGTTGTGTTTTTAAACTCAACAAAATATTCACAATCGTTGCTCGTAAAATACGCATCAATAATCATGTTTTTATCCATAATAGGGTCAGACCAAAGCATGGGTTCTTTGAATTGAACTTCTCTATAAATTTTTGAATCAGTTATTTTGTATTCATTTATAATTTGTCCGCATGCATAATTTTCAAAATTTTTAATTCTTTGTCTTTGTTTTACATAATCTTGAAAATTTCTTTGCTTTTCTTGTTCTTTTTCTTCTTTTATTGTTTCTTCCTGTGCTTTCTCAACGCCAAGAATTTTTTCAAAACCATGTCCCAGAATGTTGTAATTTACATTTTTTTGACTTGCCAAAAAATTAAACTGTGCATTAAGCTGATTTCTTAACGACTCATTTTCTTTTTTTGAATTTTCCAAATCGGTCTTTGTTTCGTTATATTTTTTGTTCAAACTAATTAAATTGCCAACACTAAAACTGTCAAAAATTTCTGCCAACACAAGCACAACCAAAATTGCAACCAAAACTGCAATTCCGCTTGTGATTACATACTTTTGCGTTGACTTTGTGAACGAAAAATATATTAAAACGCCAATTCCGCAACATAATAAAATAACTAAAATCCTAACAAACCAATTTTTTTTGTTATTCATATTTTCTCCCTTGTACATTACACTTAAGTATAACACATATAATCAAAATCCCCTATGCTTTTTCTAAAGGTTTCTTAATAAAAATTTCAAAATTGCTCTTTTAACTTTCAAAGTCATTTTATTTACCGCTATCATTTTTTAATGCAAAATAAAAAATCAAAAAAACACTTGCATAGTGAGTTGATTTTGTGTATAATATACGAGTTGATTAAGTGATAAAAATGAAGATAAGCAAAATTTTTCTATTAAAACTCTAAAATTTTTGCAAAAAATTGACATGAAATTCTAAACTAACTAATCAAAAATCTAACCAATCCGCAAATCTTTACGAATTGTAGTTAGGAAATAAATATGGAGAGTTGGCTGAGCGGTCGAAAGCGGCGGTCTTGAAAACCGTTTAGGTGAAAGCCTACTGGGGTTCGAATCCCTAACTCTCCGCCAATCGTAACGTAAATCTTATGAACTAGGATTTGCGTTATTTTTTATTCAAAAACAATTAATTATATGATATAATACAACTAGGAGTTATACATAAATATGATAGATTTTCCTAATACAAAAAAATCTGCAATTAAAGATTGTAAATTAACACTAGCAGATTATAAAGAAGTTCTAAATACTTTATTCCAACAGGCTGATTTCGGTTTAAATTGCCACTACATTGGAGACAGATTAGAGGCAAATTTGTCAAATAAATATAATTATCTAGAAAACAAGTGGTATGTTTATGCCCTACGTTCTTTAGACGACAACATGATTTTAATATTGATTAAATTATATAATGATACTAATAATGAGTTTTCTTTATTTAACATACTAAATCATTTTGCTATTGAAGATAATTTTAATCTTTTCTTTATAGATGCACAAAAGAAACAAAGATTTAAAGATTTAATAGAAGATTATAACAATAACTATTCTGCTTTAAGAGGAAAATTAATAAAAAGAAGAAATAATTGGCAAGTCCATATAAGTGAAATAATACTTAAAAAAGATAGGTTTGAAAAACTGGTTGATTTATCTTCAGAAGAATGTTTTAAATTACTATATTATGCTTTTCATACAATACGTAAACTATATAAAATATTGTTTGATGAAGATTTGTCCTTAAAGAATATAAATCATTTTTCAACATTTGAAGAAATTGATAAATTTACTTCTCTATTGGATAATAATGGCAATTTAGAATAAGGGGCGGTTTATGCCGTGAAAGGTGCTTGACAATAAGACAAAATGAATCATAATATCAAAAGGAAAAAGAAGGAGCATTTTTGTTCCTTCTTTCTCTTAACAGAAAAAGAAAACTCATTTTGTCGTTTGTCAAGTTCAGCATGGAATAAATAGCCACGATTATATATAAACTTTTATTTCAATATCAATGATATTTGGTTGCTCTTTGTTTTGAACATGTTGTGGTAGTTTTGAATTAAATGAGAATATAAAAAAGCCCTGATTTTTGTCAGGACTTGTTTTTATTGGGCTATTAAAAGTTATTTCTATTTTATCTTCAAAAACTTTTATTTCTTGAATAAGATAGTCTATTAAAAGTTTGAGTTCATGTTGCAATTCTTGAATGTAATATTGTTTGACATCTTCTTTTGAAAGTTTAAGCGTGTTTCTAGATTTTTCAATCAAAATTTGCCTTTCTAATTCTTCAATTTGCTTTTCTAGGTCTTTCATTCGTTTATTTGTTGTATTATTTACAACTCCTTGTTCAACCGCTTTCATTATATTGTTCAATGTGTTTTCGGCTTGTTTTTTATCTTTTAAAAGGGAAATTAATATTGAATTGCCATTTGATAGTGATTCTTGTGCTTCCATTATGCCATCTATCAATTTTTCTATATATTTTGAAGAAGATAGTATTTTTATTATGTTATCTAGAATAAAATTTTCTAAAATTTCTTTTCTAATCATAGACTTTTTACATCCATTTTTTCTTTTTCTTCCAAGACATTTGTAGTAGTGCCTTTTTGTGCCATTACTTGCTGTTCCACATTCTGCACTAATTGGCATACCACAATAGCCACAGTTTGTGTCGTAGTAAATATACCACTTCAGTGCTACGCTTGCCATATTTATTTAAGTTAATTTTTTGTCTTACTTTATCATAAATTTCACTTGGAACTATTTTAGGATACATATTTATCGTAAATTTCGCCGTTAAATCTATATATGCCAGAATATTTTTCGTTTTTCAAAATGTTATAAATTGTATTTCTTGCAAAAGGTTTCCCTTTATTAAAAATTCTTTTTTCGGTTAACTGTGAAATTATATCTTTAACATAAGTTCCAATAGAATAATGTTTGTATATGAACCTCACAATTTCCGCTTGCTCTTCGTTGATTTTTATTTTATGGTTTTCTACATAATATCCATAGATAATATTTCCACCTGTAAAATTCCCTTTAAGTCTAGTTTCATTCATACCTCGTTTTACCTTTTGTGCAAGTTCTGCTGAATAATATTCAGCCATTCCTTCAAGCAAACTTTCAAGTATTATTCCTTCAGGTGTGTCAGGGATATTTTCCATTGCAGGGAGTAGTTTTACGTCATTGTCTTTCAATATCTTTTTGTTTTTAGCAGTTTCATATTTGTTCCTACTAAATCTGTCTAGTTTGTAAACAATAATATACTGCCATTCTTTATTTGCAGAATCTTTTATCATTTGTTAAAAATCTGGTCTATTATCGTTTGTTCCTGTCATAGCTCTATCTATGTATGTGTTAAGAATAACAAAATTGTTATTCTTGTCAAGGGTTGTGAAACAATACATTTTACCCTTGACAAGAAAGAGTTTTCGTTTATGCTCTGTAACCGAAAGATAATCAATATGCTTTTAGTAGTTTATCTATGAGAGATTTATCTTTATTTGGTTGACCTAAAATTTCGCCAGTTTCAAAATCTAAGCATTTAAAGTCATCAAAAAGTAAAATTTTCCTATCTTCTTGACCGATTTTACAAACAACATCATCGTTTAAAATATCTGTAACAAAATATGTTTGTAAGTGCTTAGAATAGATAACTTTTTCACCAGTTTTGCGAATGTATTTCATAATATAACCGACTGCATCATTAACACCAACATTATTGATTATTTCTTTGAAATCGTTTCTGCCAAATCTTTCTAAAAAGAATGTGTTTTGATACGTAATCTGCATTTGGTGTGTTTTAGTGGAGTAATCTTTTGTTTCAATAATTTCGCCAACCATTTCAACAATTACAAATATTCCATGAAAATGTAATCTCTCTAAATTTGGACTTCGCTCAAATACACCAATATATTTCCAGTTTTTTCTATGAGATAGGTGTCTTAAACAAGTAAGTAATTTGTTTCTAAATTCTTCTTCGGTTAGTTTAGAGCTATCGTAAGTAAAAGTACAAAAATGTGTCCATTGTTGTAAGCCTATTTTTCTATACAATCTCGTAAGTCTAACAATTTTATTTCTTTTTTCCTTTTCAAGTGTAGTCTTAACCAGTTCTTTCGCTTTCTCTTCATCTTTAATTTCTTCATTTATCTTTTCAATTACTTTTTCAGTTTTCTCTTCCTTTGTTCCTGTTTCGGTTTTGTATAACTCTTTAATTTTTTCTTCGGTTTCGTTTTTAGTTTTTGTTTTGCCATTCTTTCGTTTCTTCCATAATTGTTTTTCGGGTGGTATTCCAATAAAATGACTACCATCAAAATATATTTTAGTTTTGGGATAGTCCATATTGCACCTCGCATTTTTTAAACAGCATAATCTGATTCAACATTGCAACAAAAAATTCATTGTCTAGTAAGGTTAAATCCAGTTCGTTTTCAAATTCAATTTTTAGTTTTTGCATATTTTTAACTCCTTTTTGTAAATTTGGAATTAAAAAGACTGAGAAATTTCTCTATGCCATAAAATGCAATCTACTAGTACTAACCCCTAGTCGGGTTTTGGGCTTTTTTATTCGCCACTCCAATCTACAACTAAAATCTTATTGCCATTTTGCATTGCCTTTTTTAATTCATTTTTAGTGTATCTAGGGAATTTGAATAAGAGAATGACATCACTTGCTAGCTTAATGATATCTACAAGCCTTATTTTTGATTTAGTTTGATATTTCTTAACTCAAACTTGCTTTCGCTTGATACACTAGAAATATTTTAAGAACCGTCTTTTAGAATTACCAGTAACTAAACCCATACTTTACCAATACAAAACCAATACTTTACCCAAACTTATGGCAAACTAAGTTGTACTTTACTTAATATTTCTTAAACAAAAAAGAGTGCTTTTTACACACTCTGGTTGTTAGGTTATATGCAATATGCCAAATATCTATCTTTGAATTTTCTTCTGCATTTGTAAACAATGGCGGTGCTGACTACTAAAAATTCGGCAATAAGTTTTACTTCAACACCATTGTAGTAATATTCTAAAATTTGGCTTTCCAATTTGTTATTATGTATTTGAAAAATGTCTTTGAAACAACAATATTGAAATTTGAAAACAAATTACAATACAATTTGCCGAGTGGTAAAAAAAAGAGGTTTTGCGATAAGCCTGCGCGCAAACCTCTTTTTCACTCGGCAATGTTTGTTCAAGAGAAATGTATTTTTGTAGTTAATTTGTTTGTATTGTTTAATTGTTTTTGTGTTCGTGTGCTTGTCTTCGGTGGAGCGAAGCGACACCGACTTGTATCAAGACAAGCACACGTTTAAATGCCAAAATCATAAATTTTTGTTTAAAATTCCTTGATTTTTTTTATTAAAAGAGATACCATAATACCAAGATAGTATAGTATCATTAAGGAGTTAATAATGCAAGATAAAATTCCAATTCCAAAAGATGTTTTTACTGTTAGAATGAATCCTGAACTTTATGACAAAATGCAAAAGAAATTAAGGGCTGGTAGGAAGAATCTGAGTATAAACAAATACATTAATGATTTAATAGAAAAAGATCTGTCAAAGGAGATAAATAATGAAAAGAAGTGATATAATACAAAATATTGGTAATGAGTATTTGGTTAGTAATATAGAAAATGATGAATTTAAATATTCAAAAGAGTTTAAAAAACTATCTATTCCTTTTTCTCCAATAAAAAGCAGTAAAGGTAATAGACACTATGACAATTTAGATATTAGATTTGTATGTGATAATATTTCTGTTTTAGTAGAAACAAAAGTTGATTTTGATAATGATATTGAAATGGCAAAAGAACAACTTTCTGCCTATGTAGAATATGAAAAGCAAATTAATAACAATAAAATTGTTGCTATTTTGGCTAATACTTCAAATAATAAGGTTATGGTATGGCGTGGTGTGGTTTCAGATGCAGATTATATGCCGAATGAAACCGCATTAAAAACCATGTCAGAATATGTGGATTTTTATACTTCAAAAATTAATGATAAAGAAAAAGTTATGGTAAACACCTATAAACTTAATGAAATTCTACATAAATATGGTATTAACGAGAAATTAAGAAGTCAATTTGTTGGAACTTGTCTATTGGCTTTAAAAAATGGATTAGATTATTCAACAAAAACATTAATGGCATCTCAAATAAGAGCAAGTTTCAAAGATGTATTGGAAAAATTATTAAACGGCGACATAAATAAAGCGGGTAAATTGGTTTTGTTAAACAAAAATGTTTTGGAGTCTCAAGATGTCAGAGCTTTAAAAATTGAAGATTTTAGAAATATATTACAATTTATTGATGAAAATATTTTGCCTTTTATAAATGATAAAAGCACTTCGGGTCAAGATTTGTTAAATTTGTTCTTTGTTACATTTAATAAATATGTAGGTAAATCAGATAAGAATCAAGCATTTACTCCAGACCATATAACAGACTTTATGTCAAAAATTTGCGGAGTAAATAAACACTCTATTATTTTAGACCCGTGCTGCGGTAGTGGTTCTTTTTTAGTAAGAGCTATGACTCAAGCATTAGACGATTGTGCAACCGAATCTGAACAAATTAATGTAAAGAAAAATCAAATCTATGGAATAGAATATGATGAAAATGTTTATGGATTAGCAACTACAAATATGTTGATTCACTCTGACGGAAATTCAAACATAATTCAAGGAAGTTGTTTTGATAATTTAGATTGGATTAAATCAGCAAAGCCAAATGTAATACTTATGAACCCACCTTATAATGCCCAAAGAAAACACATGCCAAAATCTTATACTGACACTTGGAATAAAGATAAAAAAGAAGACCCCACAAAGGGATTTTACTTTGTTAAATATATTTGTGATGCTTTAAATTCAATCAATCAAACAGCAACACTAGCTGTATTGTTACCTGTTGCCTGTGCTATTGGAACAAGTAAAGAAATTGCTGATATAAAAGAGGAAATATTGAAAGAAAATACACTTGATGCTGTATTTACATTACCAAGTGAAGTGTTTTATCCTGGTGCATCAGCATCTGCTTGTTGTATGGTTTTTAAAATTGGTAAAAAGCATAATGACATATCCAATCCTGACACTTTCTTCGGTTATTATAAAGATGATGGTTTTAAGAAAAAGAAAAACTTAGGAAGAATTGAACAAACTGACCAAAATGGAAATAGTCGTTGGGTAGAAATTGAAAAACAATGGATAGAATTGTATAGGAACAGGAAAGCAAAAGATGGTTTATCAGCAACACATAAAGTAACAGGAAAAGATGAATGGCTTTGTGAAGCATATATGAAAACTGATTATTCAACGTTAACGGAACAAGATTTTCAAAAAACAATCAATGATTATCTTGCATATTTAGTTAAGAAGGGAAAGGTGTATGAATTTTAATATTAAAGATTGGAAAGAATATCAACTATCTGATATTTTTATCTTAAAAGGTGGTTTTTATAATAAAAAACCTGAACACTCAATTGATGGAGATATCCCTTTTCTCGCATCAACTGAATCTAATAATGGTGTAACTGAATACTATTCTTTAGAAGATATAAAAACATGGGATAAAGTTGGGAATATAGATAACACATTAGATAAAAAAATATTTAAGGGTAACTGTATTGCTGTTACAGTAAATGGATCTGTTTGTAATGCATTTTATCAAACATCTAATTTTACTTGTAGTCATGATATAACTGTACTTTATGCAAAAAATCATGAATTAACGTGCAATCAAGCACTATTTGTTTGCTCTGTAATAATGAAAGAAAAATATCGTTGGAGTTATGGTAGAAAGCCACATGATGTTAAAAAGTTTGGGAAATCCACAATTAAATTACCATCGTTAAATGAGCAACCTGATTGGGAATTTATGGAGAATTATATAAAATCAATTAACTATAAACCCATCACTACTAAGAATATGATACGCAAATCTCAAATTCTTGAAACGACTAATTGGCAAGAATATAAATTAAACGATTTATTTGATATAAAGGCAGGTATTTATCACTATCCCGACGAATATGAAGAAGGTAACACCCCTTATATATCTGCATCAAATGTAAATAATGGAATAGCTCAACGAATTAATTTAAAAGCAGAATTTAAAGGCAATTGTATTGTGACGGGAAAAGTTGGATGCACAGCATTTTATCAATTTGAAGATTTTTGTGCAACAAGTGATGTCAATGTTTTTGTGCCAAAAAACTTTACATTAAATAAGTATATTGGTTTATTTTTGGTATCAATTATAAATAAAAGTGAAAATTATAAATGGTCATATGGACGCCAATGTAGAGTTGGCGATAGTCAGCAAATTATTATTAAATTACCAACAAAAGATAATCAACCTGATTGGGAATATATTGAAAACTATATAAAATCATTGCCATATGGAGATAGAATTTAGTCGTTTTACGTTATAAACTCTCCGCCATTAGGGAGCAATCCGAACTTTTTAGTTTAGATTGCTCTTTTTTCTTGCTTTCAAACAAAATTTCACTATCAATCTCAGGTTGTTCTTTGAGTTTAAGTTGTTTAGACTTATCGCCATTTGTGTTGAAATAAATCTCGCAATATTTGTCATATAAAACAACTTTGTTTATAAACATATCAACAAGTCGCTGGCAAGCAAGTTTGTCAGTCAGGTCAATGTCTTTAAAAGAACATAAAAATGAATAAATAACATTTTCATCAAGTGGTTTAATAACAAGCATTTCTCGGCTTGTTATTTTTTCTTGTAAATCTTTATTTACTATTTCAAGTTCTTTCATTCTTTCGTTTGTTGTGTCGTTAAAAATTCCATTTTCTATTGCACGAACAAAGTTTGCA
>CAKVHQ010000011.1 GCA_934749845.1 uncultured Clostridia bacterium | reverse complement strand
CTATCTAGCAGGTTCAGCAGTAGTTAACATTAAAGGTGGTACATTCTCATACAACCAATCAAATACTGCTGCTGGTGTAATTTACAATGGTTCTTCAACATCAACTGTAAACATTTCAGGCGGTACTTTTGAACATAACACAGCAACTAAAAACGGCGGTGTTATCGTAAGCGATGGTATAATAAATATAACAGGCGGAACATTCGATAGTAACTCTGCAGGCTCTACTTATTACGCTGGCGTAATCTACAACACAGGCACAGTAACCATAGACGATGGTACATTCACTAATAATGCTGTTAATGGTGGCGTAATATTCAGTAATGGAAATTTAACCATCAATGGTGGATTATTTGAAAATAACACTGCTTCAGCACAAGGTGGTGCAGTAAGAGCAGTTGGTGCAAAATCTGTTACTATAACAGGTGGCACATTCAAATCTAACACAGCAAAAGTTAATGGTGACCATGGCGGTGGTGCATTACACTTGCTTAACACAAAAAATGTTTCAATTAAAAATGCTACATTTGAAGGAAATAAATGCACTGCAAACGGATTTGGTGGCGCAATTGCTGGGTTATCTGATGGCGCAGTAGTTGAAAATTGTACCTTTATTGGTAACTCATCTCATGCAGGTGGTGCAATAGACATTTCAAGCGGAACAGTAACAATCAAGGATTGTTCGTTCTCTGGAAGTAGCACAGACTGGGTTGGCGGAACAATTTATATTGGTACAGATGCTACAGGTGTTGTTCTTAACATTTCGGGCGGAACAATTGAAAACAACCAAGGAGTCTTCTATGTTGGCAGTGGCGTTGTTAATATTAACAGCGGTACTTACAAAAACAATTCGGCTAACGGAGACAATGGTGTTGGTGGCGTTGGCTATATTAACACCAACGGAAGAATGGTTATTTATGGCGGAACATTCACTTCTAACTCTTCAAAGGGAAGCGGTGGCGCGTTCTATACCCAAGGAACACTTGAAATTAGAGGCGGAACATTCACTGATAATGGAACATCTGGCGATGGAAGTTCAATCTATGCAAGAGGTAACATTATATTAAGTGGTTCAGCCGAAATTCATGGACAAATAACCCTCAACCTTAACACTACTAACGTTTACCAAATTGAAGTTGATGAAAAATGGACAGGTGCACAAAACAGCAGTATTACCATTCATACAAGCGATTATAGTAAGTATGTAATGGGAGCAACTCCTGTAATTAAGTACACCTACGAAAACGCATCAGCCGATGTAACAGCACAAAAATCTGCATTCTCCAGCAAGAATACGGCATACCGCATTACACAAGGAAATGGAGATGATAGCGCTAACTTGTACTTAGGCAAGTTAATAACCGTAACATTTAACGAAAATGGTGGTTTAGAGCCAACTCCAAGAACAATGAAATTTGTTATTGGCGCACCTTACGGCGAACTTGCTTCAACAAGCAAGACAGGTTATAGCCTTGTTGGTTGGTTCACCCAAGCAGAAGGTGGCACAACCGTTACAAAAGAAACTATTGTAACCGAAACTGCTGACCATACCTTGTATGCTCATTGGGATACCAAGTTTAGAATTACTATTGATGTAACTTTCGATAGTTCAGCCGACGATGACGCAATGGTTGTTGTTCAAGTCTTCGACATTAAACAACAAATCTACTGGTCATTTGTGGTTTCAAATTCTCAAGATAACAAGAAGATAGAGATTGTTGGTATTGAAAATGGCGTTTATATGGTTTCGTTTGTAAATCAATCGCAACACAAAGCAACATTAACAAACACTAACTACACTATCGGTATTGATAATCTTGATGACACAGAACTTAAAATGGAAATTACATGGAATGTAACAGTATCCAAAACCAGCGGTGGCGGATTCTATGGCTATGATAATTGCTAATAAAAATAGGGAGAATTTTCTCCCTATTTTTTATGCGAATTGTTTAGCATGTTTAGTTTACAATAAATCGAATAAACCCTTTCATTTTGGCGATTTTGGTGTAAAAAAGGCGAAACTATTTCGCTTTTTTTATTTGTTTTTTAACATTATCTTTGTTTTGAAATTTTCCGTCTTTTTTCTTAACTGTTAAACTAAGTTCTTGGCTTTCGCTAAGTCTTGTTGCAACTTCAAGTGCTTCGGCTTTTGTTTTGCATCTTTTGCTTGCTCTTGAACTGTCAGTTTTTTTAACAACCCAATCTTTGCTATCTTTGTCGTATGTAACAAAGTATCTTTGTTTTCTTTCGGTTTTATCTTCTTTAGTTTCAACTACTTGTTCTTTTTGTTCGGTTTGTTCTTTTTCTTCAACAGGTTCGTTGTTAACTTTTTCGGTTTTTTCTTCGGCCTTTTCTTCAACTTTTTCTTGTTTCTTTTGGGTAGGCTTTTTTGGTTTGTTAACCTTTTTTTCTGTTTTTTGTTTTGGTGATTCTACTTCTTTTGTAGCTTCTTCATTTTCTGCCTTAACTTCTTCTTTTGTTTCCTCGTTACTTGGCTTTTCTTCTTCTATGTTTTGCTCTTTCTTTTTGCTTGCTGAACCTATTGAAAGTGCAATCACAACTGCGATTATAATTACGGCAAGAATAACAAAACACCACCAGTAATTTTTAATAAATTCCATGTTTTTTCTCCTTTGTTTTTGATGGTTATATTATATATCTTTTTAAAAGTAATTTCAATAGTTTTTAAAAATTTTTGTTGCATGTTTTTAACAAAAAAAATTTAAACTTTTGTTTGTTAATTGTGTTTTTTGTTAGTTTACGATATAATCAAAATTATGGAAAAATATTGTAAAGTTTGCCCAAGACAATGCAAGGTGGATAGAACCGCCAAACTTGGTTTTTGTGGTCAATCTAATATGGTAAAAATAGCAAAAGTAATGCTTCATCAATGGGAAGAACCAATAATCAGTGGTGGCAAGGGAAGTGGTGCTATATTTTTTAGCGGTTGCAATTTAAAATGCATATATTGCCAAAATTATCAAATAAGTTCTTTGGGTGATGGCAAGGAAGTTACGATTGAGGGTTTAGCCGACCTATTTAAACAATTAGAACAAAGTGGGGCAGAAAACATAAATTTAGTCACTCCAACGCATTTCACAAACCAAATTATTAAGGCGTTAAAAATTTATCGTCCAAAAATTCCAATCGTTTGGAACACTAGCGGATACGAAAGCGTTGAAACAATAAAAAAACTTAAAAATTATGTTGACATTTACCTAACCGATTTGAAATATTGTTCAAGAGTTCTTTCAACAGAGTTTTCATGTGCTACAGATTATTTCGATGTTGCAACAAAAGCAATTTTAGAAATGAGAAAAAATCAGCCAGATGACATAATTGAAAATGGGCTTATGAAAAAGGGTTTAATTGTTCGTCATTTGGTGCTTCCAACATTCGTTCACGATTCCATAAATGTGTTTAATTGGATTTATGAAAACTTGGGAACAAGCACATATATTAGCGTTATGAGTCAATACACCCCATGCTACAAGGCTTTAAAACATAAAATTTTAAAGAAAAAATTAAAAAAGAAAGATTATGACAAACTTTTAATGCACATTGTTGATTTAGGTTTTGAAAATGGCTTTGTTCAAGACCTCTCAAGTTCAACTTGCGAATTTATTCCAGATTTTACCAGTCAAGGCGATTTTAAATTCTAAAAATTAAGCATTCTTAGCCAAAATATTAAGTTAATTAAATTTGACTCAATAGTGACTTTGAAAAGGCTTTTTGGTGCGTTTAGCAAGAATATATTACATATAACTACACAAACTAATTGTGGAGGTATAAGTATGATTATTGCGAACATTATTGCCTATATTTTGGTGCTAGTTGGTGCACTTAACTGGGGTTTGGTTGGTATATTCAACTGGAACTTGGTTGAAGCAATTTTTGGTGGTTACAATGCTGGTTCTATTGTAATTTACATCGTAGTTTTAATTGCTGGAATTTGGCTTGTTATTTCGCCATTCTTAACAAGAGGAAAATTGCTTTTAAATAATAAAACAGATTATTCTAAATTAGGCGAATAAAAAAATGTGGCGAATGCCACTTTTTTTGTTGATTTTGTTTTTAAATAAAAACTTAATTTTTTAAATAAAAAACTCTATCGTGTGATAGAGTTTTATTGTTCATTTTCGGTGCTTTGTTCGTCAAGTTGTTCTGTTTTTTTAACTTTGCTTGTTCGCTTGAAATGCCACTTGATTTTTGTTGTTTCTTTAAGCAAGAAAAACCATAGTATAGTTAAAATTTGAAGTGGAATTGCAATTATAAATATTAGCCAAAAGTTTGTTTTTGAAATTGATAAAAATACTGATAAAAATGTGCCCCAAATAATTAAAGTTGCAAATATTCCGCTAACCCATTTTTTTGCCCATATACAACTAAACACCAAGCAAACAATGCTCGAAACAGGAATTGCGTAGATAAATGATAGGTAGGCAATACTTGAGTGATTTGTAAATTGCATTATAACAAAAGCTATGCTTGCAATTAGCCAAACAAGTCCGGCAGAGAGCAAGGTGATAATTGTACGCTTGTTTTTAAACGCACGCTTAATTGAAAATGGAACTTTTTCTTGCCCTTTGTTAGCCTTGTTGATTAAATCATCAACAGAAATAGAGTAAATGTCGGCAATTTCCTTTAGCACCCATATGTCTGGGATAGATTCGCCTCGCTCCCACTTTGAAACCGCTTTGTCGGAATAATTAAGTTTTTCGGCAAGTTCAAGTTGTGTTAAATTGGCGGTTTTTCTATATTTTATTAAGTTTTCTGCAACTGTTTTTTTGAATTCTTCTATGTTTTCCATATACACTATAATATCACTTTAAATAGCAAAAATCAACCAATTTTATTGCAGATTATGTCAAATTCTACAGCGAGTAGAGTTTTAAAAAACGACTCTACTTTCAAGAAAATTATAGTATCTTGCCATTTTTGTTAAATAGGATTATTTTAGTATGCGAATTGATTATACTATAAATGCCAAAAGGAGATAATTATGAAAATAGCAATATCATCAGAAAGTACAATAGATTTACCAAAGGATTTGTTAACAAAATATGATATACATACAATTCCTTTTACAATATTACTTGGAGAAGAAGCAAAATTAGATGGCGAAATTATGCCACAAGAAATTTTTGATTATGTGGAAAAAACAAAATTTTTGCCAAAAACAAGTGCAGTTAACGAAGAACAATATAACGAACATTTTGCAAAGTTGCTGGAAAACTATGATGCAATTATTCATGTTTCGCTCAGCAGTGAAATAAGTTCGGCTTGCAGTAATGCAAAAAATGCAAGCAAAAATTTTAAAAATGTTTTTGTTGTAGATTCAAAATCGCTTTCAACAGGAATTGCTTTGCTTGCAATTTATGCACAAAAACTTGTTAAGATTGGTTTGAAACCAGAAGATATTGTAAAAAAGGTTGAAGAAAAAGTACCTTTTGTTCAAGCAAGTTTTGTGCTTAAAAAGCTCAACTATTTGTATAAGGGCGGAAGATGCTCTAGCCTAGCATTATTTGGTGCAAATTTGCTTGGCATTAAACCACAAATTATTGTAAGAAATGGTAAAATGGGTTCTTACCATAAATATCGTGGAACAATGGAAAAGGTAGTTAATGAATATTGCAAAGACACATTAAAAGAATTTAATAATCCAGACCTTGATGTTGCTTTTGTAACATACACTGTTGCCACAGACGAAATGGTTGAAAATGCAGTTAACGCACTTAAACAAGCAGGCTTTAAAAACATTTATACCACTCATGCAGGTGCTACAATTAGTAGTCATTGCGGAGAATACACATTAGGGATTTTATACATAAATAGTAAAGATTAGTTCTTTACTTGGAGTGTTTATGAAAGATTTATCGAATTATAATATAATTGTTATTGGCGATTCAATTTGCCGTGGCTTCTTCTATCAAAATCAAGAAATTAAAAAAATAGAACATAGTGCCATTGATTTAATAGAGAATAGTTATAATTGTAAAATTCATAATTTATCCGTTTTTGGTCAAACTCTTAAAAGAGCATATGAAAAAAAATTTCACGAAAGGGCAGTTAGTTTGTTTGAAAAAGAAAAACAAAATGTTGTAGTAATTGCTCTTGGTGGAAATGACGCTGACTATGATTGGCTAAAAGTTGAACAAGATCCAAACGCAAAACATTTTCCTAAAACGGAAATTAAAGAGTTTGAAAAAATATTAGGCGAGATGATTTATTATTTTAGGTCATACAACGCAAAAGTGATTGTAAACTCAATTTTTCCTATTGATAGCAAAAGATTTTTCGATAACATTATTTGCAAAAAATATGATAAAGAAAAAATTCTTGAATTTTTAAAAAATGATGTTTCAAATCTTTCTCGTCATCAAGAAAGTTTTAATAACACTTTGGTTAAAGTTGTTTCAAAAACTAAATGTCAATTTTTAGATTATAGGTCGCCAATATTGTTGCAAAACGATTTTTTGTCTTATATCTGTGAAGATGGAATTCACCCAAACGATAAGGGACATGCCTTCATAGCCAAAATTATTGCTAAATATATTGAAAAACAAGACTAGTTTTACCAGTCTTGTTTTTTTAACGAACTATGTTTAACATCGTCATAAAAATCGAAATATTTTTGTTTAAAAGCGTCTTTTTCAAGTTTTAAATCGCTAACCATTTCTTCCAATTCTTCCAATGTAAAATCGCTCAATGTTATTTTTTCGTCAAAGTATTCACTTAATTTTAATAAATCATTTTCTGTCATAATAACTCCTATTTTGAAAACTCGTATAGCCCAATCGCAACCGAGATTGCCAAATTAAAACTATCAATTTTGTTTGTTTGCTCAATTCTAACCGGAATGCATTTTTTAATTATTTCGTTTGGCAAGCCAGTCGATTCATTTCCAAACACAAGTGAAAAGTTGTCCTTTTTCTTTTCAACTAATTTTAATGGTGTTGAACCCTCTAGGCAAAATGCATAACAAGTGTTTTTAAATTTTTGCTGATAGTCGCTAAAGGTGGGGAAGACCTGAATGTTAATATTAAAGATGCTTCCCATACTTGCCCTGATAACCTTTGGATTAAAAATATCAACGCTGGTGTTAGTTTTTTCAAGTTCGCTAGAATTATTAGTTTTTTTCCCTTGCATTATTATTGCTAAATTTTCTAGTCCCAAACCAAGCATAGTTCTTATAATTGTTCCCAAATTTCCACTGTCGCTTGGGCTAACCAAAACAACATGATTTCCGTTTTTTAAGCAGTCGCTATACTTTTCAAAAACACCAACAATGTAGCAATTTTCTTTTCCACTTAATGCTTCAATTTGCTTTGATGAAGTTATTACTTCAACTTTGTTTTGTTTTGCAAAAGCAATAACCTTTTCAATTTCGTCATTTTTGGTTAAATGTTCATGCAAAATCAAGGCAATCAATTTTGCTTTTCCGCTTTTAATTAGTTCTATTGTTGGAAACTGACCAAAAGTGTATGAATATTCCATTTTTTTGTCATATCGTTTAAATTTCATAAATTTATTGTAGCAATATTAAAGCAAAATAACAACTTGATTTTAAATTTTGTATTATTTTTTAAAAAAAGATTTACAAAAGGTAATTTTTATTTTAAAATGAAAATGCTTTGCGGGAATGGCGGAATTGGCAGACGCGCAAGTTTCAGGTATTTGTGGGCGAAAGTCCATGCAAGTTCAAATCTTGTTTCCCGCACCAAAAAACCAACCTTATGGTTGGCTTTTTTTATATCTTTAAATTTATTTTTATTCTTTATTTTGCTCTTTTTGCTCATGCAAAATTAAAGTGTTATTTAAAAGTTCTGCAATAGTCATGGGTCCAACTCCGCCGGGAACAGGAGTGATGTATGACGCCTTTTGTTTAACCAACTCAAAGTCGACATCTCCAACAAGACCTTCGTCTAAACGATTTATTCCAACATCAATCACAACAGCATTAGGCTTAACCATGTTGGCAGTGATAAATCTTGGCTTACCAATCGCAACAACTAAAATGTCCGCTTGGCTTGTAATTTCTGCCAAATTTTTAGTTTTAGAGTGGCAGATTGTTACGGTGGCGTTTCGTTGTTCAAGCAAGTTTGCCACGCTTTTTCCAACCAAAAGACTTCTTCCAACAACAATAGCTCTTTTGCCTTCAATTTGAATGTTATACTCATCAAGCAGTTTTATTATTCCACTTGCGGTGCAGGGAGCAATTATGTGATGATTAGATAATAGTTTCCCAAGGTTTTGTTCGGTTAAACAGTCAACATCTTTTTCTGGCAAAATTTTATTGATTAGTTGGTTTTCGTTTAAATGTTTTGGAAGGGGAAGTTGAAGCAGTATTCCCGAAACATTTTCGTCTATGTTAAACTTATCAATAACATCGCCAACTTGCTCATTTGTTGCAGACGCTGGCAAAACTTTTATTATAGAGTTCATTCCAACAAGTTTGCATGCCTTTTCTTTGTTCTTAACATACACCTCGCTTGCTGGGTCATCTCCAACCAAAATGCATGCTAGTGTTGGCACTTGTTTGCCTTTTTGTAAGTAATTAGTTTGTAAGTGTTTGGCTAGTGATTGTTTTAAGTTTGTAGCCACCATTTTTCCATCAATTATTTCCATACTATAATTTTACTCCAATTAGCGTTTTTAGTCAATTTTATAATTATACCTAAATGTTTTGGCGATTATAAGTTTTGCTTATAACTTTTGCTAATAAAGTTACTTATTTTGCTAAATCTTTTTTTGTTTTGATTAAAATTTGATATACTTTTTATGTGAGTAAAAATAAACATAGTTTTTTTCAAGCAAAATCAAAAAATTTTAGTGAAAAAAATAGTGACAAATTAACTTTGCCACAAGATTTTTTATGCGATTTTGAAAATCAGTTTGAAAAAGATAATTTAGCAAAATATATTGAATGTTTTGGAAAACCTTCTGTTAAGGGCGTTAGATTTAACAATTTAAAAGGGAACAGTGATTTAATTAAAGATTTTTATCAAAACTTTGAAAAAATTCCTTATTTTGAAAATTGCTACTATGTTGAAAATGAGCAAAAATTGGGCAACTCTATATTGCATCAAAGCGGAGCATTTTATGTTCAAGAACCATCAAGCATGATTCCGGTTGCAAGTGTAAAAAATCTCGATTTTCAAAATAAATTGGTGCTAGATTTGTGTGCTAGTCCGGGTGGCAAATCAACTCAAATTGCTTCGCTAATGAATAATACGGGGCTTTTAGTTAGCAACGAAATTAACTTTTCAAGAGCAAAAGTGTTGTTCTCTAATATTGAAAGATTGGGCATAAAAAATTGTATAGTTTTGAATGAAACTCCACAAAACTTGGCTAATAATTTTAAAGGCATTTTTGACTATATTTTTGTTGATGCACCATGCAGTGGCGAAGGAATGTTTAGGAAAGACAACTTGGCAATAAAAGAGTGGAACAGCAACCTAAAATTTTACAATCAAACTAGACAGTTGGAAATTTTGAAGTACGCTAACGAAATGTTAAAAAGTGGCGGAACACTAGTTTATTCAACCTGCACATTTAATTTAATCGAAAACGAGCAAGTGGTGGATAGTTTTTCAAAAACATTTAATTATAAAATTATGCCTGTTTGCGATGATGTTATTAAATTTACAGTTGGCGGAAAAACACTAAACGATAATTTGGAACTAGCCAGCACTCATCATTTCTTTCCGTTTTACGCAAAAGGGGAAGGTCAGTTTGTGGCAGTGCTAAAAAAAGAAGAGCAAAATGTGTCTTTAGCAAATTCTCGCAAACAAAAGCAACTGCAAGTTCAAGATAGCGAACTTAAAATTATTAAAAATTTTATAAGCGAAAATCTTAATTCAAATTTTGAATTAAGCGACTACCTTTTAAACAAAAATGGCGAACAAATTTGCATAATAAAAAAGCAAGAACAAGCCTTAAATTTAACCGGTATTAGGACTATTTGTCAAGGTGTAATTTTGGGCGAAATTGTTAAAGATAGATTAGAAGTTCATCATCAATTTTTTAGTGCTTACTCAACATTTTTTAAAAACTATTTTGACTTAAACTATACAAGTGAATTTTTAAAAAAATATGCAAAAGGCGAGGAACTAACTCTTTTTGAAGTGTGTGAAAGCAAAGACCTTATTTCATATTGTTGCGGTCAAAAAGGCTATGGCGTTATTAAGGCGTCAGGCTATGCGCTGGGTGGATTTAAAATCGTAGATGGTAAACTTAAAAATGCCTATCCAAAAGCACTTAGAGTTAATAATTCTTTTTAAATTTATAAAATTGTGTTAAAGTAAATTCATAAGAAAATGGGAGAGAAAATGGACAAACTTGTTATTATAGACGGAAATAGCATCATAAACAGAGCATTTTACGCCTTGCCAATTTTGACAAATAAAAACGGAGAATACTGCAATGCTATTTACGGCTTTTGCAATATTTTAACCAAGATTATCATAACCGAAAAGCCTCAATATATGGCAATTTGTTTTGATGCTGCAAAGCGAACTTTTAGAAACGACATTTACGAAGACTATAAGGGAACAAGAAAAAGCATGCCAGTTGAACTTGCCGACCAACTTGCTCCATTAAAAAATATTTTAAAAGCAATGAATATTTTTATTGTTGAACAGATGGGAGTGGAGGCGGACGACCTAATTGGTTCTATCGCAAAAAAATTTAATATTCCAACCGTGATATTAAGTGGAGATAGAGATTTGCTTCAACTTATCGACTCTTCAACTGAAGTTCATTTAACAAAAAAAGGCGTAACGGAAGTTGATGTTATGACCGAACAAACTTTGCAAGAAAAAATGGGTTTAAAGCCTTATCAAATTGTTGAACTTAAAGCACTTATGGGAGATGCCAGCGATAATATTCCTGGGGTAATGGGTGTGGGCGAAAAAACTGCTCTAAATTTAATTCAAACCTACGACAACATAGACAATCTTTATAATAATATTGAAAATATAAAAGGAAAACTAAAAGACAAACTGCTTGATGGAAAAACAAGTGCATACATGAGCAAAACTCTTGCAACAATAAATTCAAATATTATGGTTGATGTTTCGCTTGATGACCTTAAATTTGACTTTCCGTTTGGCTATCCTGTTTACAAACTTTTTGCATATTACGAATTTAATTCGCTACTTTCAAGAAGCAATATTTTTATTGATAATGTAGAAAGTGCTGGCAGAAAAAAAACGGAAATAAAAATTATTGAGAATTTATCTCAATTAAACAGTTTTATTTCAAATTTTGTAGAGGACAAGACTTTTGGAATTTATATTGATAAAGATGTTCATATTGCGTTTGATAATTACACTGAATACATTATTAAATGTGAAGAACAGCAAACCTTATTTGGACTGAGTCTTAATACTGTTTTAATGCAGTTAAAGCCAATTTTGGAAAACGACAATTATAAAAAAATATGCTTTAACACAAAAAGTTTAATGCACTTTTTAGATGGCTTTAACATTTCACTTAATGGCGTTTTGTTTGATGTTTGCATTGGCAGTTATTTGGTTAATGGAAGCAAAAAAGGTAATGAAAAAATAGACTTTTATTTGGCAGAGTTTGATTTTGACTCTAACTCTATAGGTTGCTTTTTATGTGAAGCGTACAGCAAATTTTCCAAGCAACTAAAAGAAGACGAAATGGAGTCGCTTTATTATAATTTAGAATTTCCACTTGTTAAAGTTTTGTATAACATGGAAAATGCAGGCTTTAAAATAAACAAGCAACTTTTAAGCCAGTTCATAATGGAATATAAAGTTAAAATTGATGTGCTTCTTCAAGAAATTTATGAACTTGCAGGAATGCAGTTTAATGTTAATTCTCCAAAACAAGTTGCTGAAGTTTTGTTTGACAAATTGCTTTTAACAAAGCCAAAGAAAAATGCGGGAACAGGCGTGGATATTTTGGAAAAATTAAAAGGTGCTCATCCTGTTGTTGAAAAAATTTTGGAGTACAGAAAAGTTGTTAAGCTATACAACACCTATTTGCTTGATTTTGAAAAAATGCTTGACTCAAACGACTTAATTCACACAGTGTTCAATCAAACACTAACTTCAACTGGAAGACTATCAAGCACAGAGCCAAATCTTCAAAACATTCCAGTGAAAACCGAAGAGGGAAGAAAGTTGCGACAACTATTTATTCCAAGAACTCCTGATGGCTATATTATTAGTGCCGATTATTCGCAAATAGAGTTAAGAATTTTGGCTCACTATTCAAACGACCCAAAACTTGTTGACGCTTATAATAACGGACTTGATATTCACACAAAAACGGCTGCTGATGTTTTTGGCGTTCCGTTTGACCAAGTAACTTACGAGCAACGAAGAAAAGCAAAGGCGGTTAACTTTGGAATTATTTATGGCATAAGTGAATATGGATTGTCGGCTAATTTGAATATCCCACCATACGAAGCAAAGGAATATTTAAATAAATACTTTGAAACATATCCAACAGTTAAAAGTTTTATGGAAGGTTGCGTCTTGCTTGCAAAGGAAAAAGGCTACGCCCAAACCTTGTTTAACAGACGCAGAAAAGTTGATGAACTTAAATCTCAAAACTATCAAATGCGTATGTTTGGGGAAAGGGTAAGCATGAATATGCCACTTCAAGGAACTGCCTCGGACATAATTAAAAAGGCTATGATTTGCGTTGAAAAAGAAATTCAAAACAGAAATTTAAAAAGTAAACTAATATTGCAAATTCACGATGAACTTATCGTTGATGCAGTTAGTGAAGAAAAAGAAATTATCAAACAAATTTTAAAGGACTGCATGGAAAATGTGGTTAAACTTAATGTTCCACTTGTTGTGGACATTTCTTGCGGAAAAACTTGGTTTGATGCATAGTAAAGGAGAAAAAATGCAAAAAAAACAAAATGGTTTTGCTTTGGTTTTTATGTTTATTTCTGCCATTTTGGGCGCAATTTTGGGCGCTGGTTTTGCCTCGGGAAAAGAAATTCAAACATTTTTTACTAACTACGGAAGCATAGCCTATGCCTTAATGGTAATTGCCTTTGCTTTGTTTGCATGGACTTTTTATATGTTTGCAAGAATAGGAAAAATAGTTAAACCTCATTCAATCGCAGACATAACAAAAGCGTCTATGGGCAAAATTTCGTTTGCGGTGGACATTTTGCTTGTGCTTTCTATGTTTGTTACGCTTTCTGCCATGCTGTCGGCAATCGACAGTTTTGCTCAAACAGTTTTTGCTGATTACTCATTTCCTTGGGCATCAATACTAATGGCACTTTTGGTTGTTTTGGTTTTAAGCGGTGGCAAAAACTCTATGTTTAGCACAAACAACATCGTTATGCCTGTTGTGGTTGTGATGATTTTTGTTGTTCTAATCTCATTTTTTTGCGGTGCTCCAAAAGAAAGTGTAAACATAGAACAAGTTCAGTCATCAGCAAGGCAAATGAAGGGAATAATGTTTGCGTTTTTGTATGTTGGACTAAACACTATTAGTGAAAGTTTTATCGTGGCAAGAGTTAGCGAAAAAATGAACAAAAAACAATCGCTAATTGCAAGCATAAGTTGTGCAGTGGTGGTTTTAGTTTTCGTGTTCTTAATTTCACTTGCACTTTTAAACAGCGGGGATTATATTTTTAATAGTTCGCTTCCTATGCTCAAACTTGCATATTTAACAAATAATGCGGTGGGTAATTGCTACGGATTTGTTTTGCTTCTTGCAATTTTCACAACCATAGTATCAACCACATACACTATGACATCTTGGCTTAAACAATTTATAAAAAATAAATTTGTTTGCACTAACATAATAATTGTTATAGGATTTATATTGTCAAGATTTGGTTTTGCCAATATTGTGGAAACTTTGTATCCACTAAAAGGTGTTTTGGGTGTGGTTTTAATTTTTGCTTTTTCGATGTTCTATCTTGCACACACAAAAGGTAAAAAACTTGATTATCAATACTCGTCAAAACTTTACTACTAGCGTTTTTAGTCTTTCGATTGTAACATTAAAATTATCATAGGAATACAATAAAATAGTAAATTAAAGGAGGCAAAATGAAAAAATTTACTATTTTTTTATTGGCAATCGTCACATGCTTTTCAACCTTTATTTTCACAGGTTGTAATAAAGGAAATGTGATAAGAGTCAATGAAGTTACACACAGCATTTTCTATGCACCACTTTATGTGGCAATAAATAAGGGCTACTTTAAAGATGAAGGCTACGAAATTGAACTTACAAATGGTGGCGGAAGCGATGCAAGTATGACTGCTTTACTTTCAGGTTCAGCAGATATTGCCCTTATGGGACCAGAAACAAATGTTTATGTTATCAGTCAAGGCAAAAAAGACTATCCAGTAATTTTTGGACAATTAACAAAACGAGATGGCAGTTTCTTGGTGGGCAGAAACCCAGAACCAAATTTTGATTGGTCGAATTTAAACGGAAAACATTTCATCGCAGGCAGAAAAGGTGGTAGTCCAGCAATGAGTTTGCAATATGCTCTTGAAAAAAATGGCTACAATATTTCAACCGATGTTAATTTCGATTTAAGCGTTGCATTTAACAACACAGTTGGCGCTTTTGAAGGCGGACTTGGCGACTATGTTACCATGTTCGAGCCAACCGCAAGCCAATATGTTGCAGCAGGTAAAGGCTATATTGTTGCTGCTGTTGGTGAAGAAAGCGGAGAAGTTCCTTTCACTTGTTTTAGTGCAAACAGAAGCTATTTGGATAAAAACCCAGAAAAAATTGAAAAATTTTTAAAATGTATCATGAAAGCATATAACTATATAATGACAGCCGACATCGAAGAAGTTATTGATAGTTTATTGCCATCATTTAATGGTTCAACACGAGATTCTATCAAATATGCAGTTGAAAGTTATAAGAGAATTGATGCATGGATGGATACTCCAAAAATGAAAGCAGAAGCATTTGACAGACTTCAAACTGTTATGATTGGCGCTGGCGAATTGGAACAAGCAAAAAAGGTTAATTTCCAAGACGCAGTGGATAATTCGTTTGCAGAAACTGTTATTGCAAAATACTTCACAAAATAAACTGTTTATCAGTTAACAAAAACACGACTTAAAAGTCGTGTTTTTTACATACAATATTAGTCACATAATATTAAAAATTCCATATAATGAAATATACTAATGACTAAAACAGGAGACGAGATAATAGTATGAAAAAAAATCTTTTAGAGATAGAAAATTTAAAACTGATTTATCACTCTAAACAAGGTGAAAACGAGGCACTTAAAGATATATCCTTTAAGGTTAACGAAGGCGAGTTGGTTAGCATAGTTGGTCCAAGCGGTTGCGGAAAAACAACAATTTTATCCTTAATTGCTGGACTAATGAAAGCAAGTGACGGAAAAATTTTAATAGACGGCAATGAATTTTCAGGCGTCAATAAGCAAGTTGGATATATGTTTCAAAAGGATAATTTGTTTGACTGGAGAACAATTTGGCAAAATGTTTGTATCGGGCTTGAAATAAACAAAACAAACACGCAGGAAAATCAAGAAAAGGTTAAATCTTTGCTTGAAAAATATGGTTTAAGCGATTTTAAAGATAATAGACCACGACAACTTTCTGGCGGTATGCGACAAAGAGTTGCTCTTATTAGAACTTTGGCTATGAACCCTAAACTACTACTCCTTGATGAACCCTTTTCGGCACTAGACTATCAAACAAGACTTCTTGTTGGAGAAGATGTTTGGAATATTATAAAACAAGAAAAACAAACTGCGGTTTTGGTTACGCACGACATCTCTGAAGCAATTAGTTTAAGCGACAGAGTTATTATTTTGTCGCAACGACCTTCTGTTGTTAAACAAATTGTTGATGTTCCATTTAATAGCGAAAGTCCTTTAAAAAGACGAGAAAACAAAAACTTTTCCGCAGTTTTCGATAAAGTTTGGAAGGAGTTGGTAACAGATGAAAAAATCAAAAAGTAATTTTTCCGTAGAACACCAAAGATATATAAAAAATCAAAAAAAGAAAAAAATTTTTGTATTTTCCAGCCAAATACTAATTTTGGTTGCAATTTTTGGATTGTGGGAACTTTTTGCTGCAGTGGGTATAATTGATAGTTTTATTATGAGTTCTCCTTCACGAATGATAAAAACAATAGGTGAACTATTTAAAACAGGCAATTTGTGGTATCACATTTCAGTAACGCTTTATGAAGCCGTTTTAGGCTTTGTTTTAGCCACAATTATTGGCTTTTTAATTGCTGTACTCTTATGGTGGAGTGAATACGCTAGAAGAATTTTAGAGCCATATTTGGTGGTGCTAAATTCGCTTCCAAAGATTGCACTTGGACCAATTATCATCGTATGGTTTGGGGCAGGTACAAAATCAATCGTTGTTATGGCATTTTTAATAATGATTATAATAACAGTGATTTCGTTTTTAAATGCGTTTATTGGTTGCGATGAAGACAAAATTATGCTTTTAAAAAGCATGGGCGCTAATAAATTTCAAATTTTAACCAAACTTATCATTCCAAACACGATTCCCGAATTTGTAAGCATTTTAAAAATCAATGTTGGCATGACTTGGGTTGGAACTATCATGGGAGAATACCTTGTTAGCCGAGCAGGACTTGGTTACCTAATTGTTTATGGTGGGCAAGTGTTTAAACTTGATTTAGTCATGAGTAGTACTGCAATTTTATGTATTTTAGCGTCGCTTATGTATGGAATCGTGGCGGTTATTGAAAAAAAGATAAAAAAATAATATTGACAATTTGCAAAATGAATGTTAAAATGTGTCTATCGAATTTTGGAGGCACATAAATGTATATTTCGCAACTTGGTTTTGATCTTATTTCTTTGTTAACAAACGCTACTGTTTGGACTTCTTTAATTTTAGTTATCATTGGTCTTTCACTAAGTTTTTTGTCCGCAAGAATAACCCGTATGGTAAGAAAAACAAGTGAAGTAAATACTGACGATAAGTTGTTAGTTATTTTAAGAGCAATCGGTTTAGTGTTGATTGTTCTTGGCTTGATAATTTTGATTATTATGTTAATAACACTATAATTAAATCCGCTTGATAGCGGATTTTTTTATGTTAACAATTTGTGCCACTAAACTTTTTAAAAAAACAATAAAAAACCACTTAGTAATTACTAGGTGGTTAATTTTCGTTATCGCTAGAGTCGCTTAAAAGTTCATAAATTTTTTCGTAAATTACTGGTGCTTTTTCTTTCCAAACTTTGCAAGTTTTGTTTGCAAGTTTGTTTGTTGGCATTTTAATTTTCATTTCGTAAATGTTTTTGCCTTCAAGTGGGTCTTTAATTTGCAAAGTGCATAAATATGTTCCGTCTGTGCTTTTTAAGTACTTTCCAACATATTCTTGAGCCCTTTTAAATTTCATTCTGTTATTTTTTGCAAACTGTGTGATATTTTCTCTCATGCTTGCAGGAATTTTTTGAAAAAAATGTGATAAGCAATTTCTTCCTTCAATTGTAATGTTATATCTACACTCGCTTTCGCTGTCAATGGTTTTGTAAATAAAATTAACATCAATAAGTTGCCATAACACATCTTTGCAATCCATGTAGTTTAGCCAGTTATTTGTGTTGGTACAAATGTCTATGATGCTGTTTTCGGTTAGCGGTATTTCCATTTTATCTAAAACAAAAAGTAGTATAAGTTTGTTTATCATACTATCCGCAACAAAATCGGTTTCAATCATTTGTACAATCTCCTTAAACTTTTTGATTATATCACACAAAAATTTCCTTGTAAAGTTTAATCTTTATTTTTGGTTTTTATATTTTTTAGGTGCAAATTTTGTTGTTTCAAAAAATAATTTTATGTTAAAAGGTTGTTTCATAAAAAAATTTGTGATAATATCAATTTGAAGGTGAATTATGGAAAATTTAACAAGTGAACAAGTGGGAGAAGTTAAAAGATTTATTTCTAGTTGTGACGACATGATAAATGGCAAATTTATTTTGGCGGATATTAAAATTTTAAAGATATTAAACATGATTGCTGGCAGTGAACCACTTTATAAGTATATCCAACATTGCATGATAGACTTTAATTTTGAAAGAGAATATGGTAAAGCAGCAGTTAAAAACAGGATTAACGGCACAACTTTTGTTCCACCAAGTGAACATGAAAAGTTAGTTGCTATGGTTTTTTGCTTGTTAGTTGAATTTGATAAAAAGCATCTTGATTTCTACACATTTATTAGCGAAAACTTTGCCACATTAACTCCGGGTGGAGAATACAACTTGTTTGCAAAAACTTTGCTTGTTCCATTTAGAGATATAATTGCAAATCATTTTGGGCTTTTAAATCAAGAGCAAGTTCAAACAAGTTTTGAAACACCAAAAGAACAAGTGGAAGAGCAACCTGAACAACAACCACAAGAAGTTGAAGATGACGAGCAAGAAAAAATTTGGGAAGACCTTGCAATTCTTGCTGACAGTTTAATTAACACCATAATGATGGACAGGAAAATTAAACAAGGCGATAAAGACAATTACATCTACATATTAAAAAGCATCAAATATGCATTAAAATATAAGGATATGCGACTTGTTAGCGCACTTGTAACATCTTTGGATAAGCTACTATTCAAAACAAAATCAACAAAGTTTATGATGGAAGATTTAAAAAGCATGATAAACACTTATTACAGCAATTTGCAATAATTTATAATAGTAATAAACCAAGAAGAAAACTTATAACGCAGGCAAAAATTGTTTGCGTTATTTTTTGTAAAAAGTAGAATTTAACATCAATTTTGCATTTAGTTAAAAAGCAAAGCGATTGAGCATGTATGCTTAACCCTCCAAACGCAATTAAGCCACTTGATATTACAACTGACTGCAAGGGGCTTAAACCCAGCATAGATAAATCTTTGCAACCTCGAGTAACTTCCACAATTCCGCCAGAGATTGCACTTCCTGCATTTTTAAGCCCTAGGGGAGATAGTAAAAAATTAAAAAATGAAGTTAAAGGTGTTAGAATTTTAAAGTCAAACAAAATATCAATAATCATGTAAAAAATTGCCACGAATCCGCCAACCACCATCACTGATGAAATTGACGAACTCATACTTGTTGGAAGAATGGAGTTATAGTCAATTTTGCTTGTTTCGTTAGGCATAGTTTGCTGTTTTTCGCAAGCAAATTTACGCCTAAAAAGCAAGCCGTTTAATATGGCAGATAAAACATGAGATATGTACAAAATGTAGCCTATCAAGGCATTTTTAAACATTATAGAGCCAACTGTTCCAATAATAAATAATGGTCCGCTTGTTGAACAAAAAGTAACAAGTTTATTTGCTTGTTTTGTGTCGATTATCCCTTTTTCGTAAAAGTCACTAATAAGTTTTGCTCCAACAGGATATCCTGAAATTATGCTCATGCCAAAAATATAACCAGAACAACTTGGCGCTTTAAAAAGTTTATAGTTAAGCCCTGAAAACTTATTGAAAAGTTTGTCCATCGACTTTAATTCACTTAAAAGTTTTGTAATAACAAAAAATGGGAACAGCCCAGGCAAAACACTTGTTGCCCAAATAACAAGACCGTTGTAGCAGGAGTTTATATATTTTTTTGGGTTAATTAAAAGACAAATCGTTAATAATATCAAAAATAATGTTACGCTAATTATAACAAAATTTTTTTTGAAATATTTCTTTTTTTTTCCTAAAACTGATGACATTTCCATTTAAAGTATATTATTATAATTTAGAGGATTATATGATGAAACAAAAAACTTGGCCATTTAAAATTGGCATTGCGTTAGGAGGCGGTGCTTCACTTGGATTTGCACATATTGGCGTGCTTGAAGTGCTTGAAAAAAATGGAATTAAGCCAGACTTTGTTGCTGGAACTTCTATGGGCTCGGTTATTGGCGGACTATATGCCAGTGGGCTTACAACAGAGAGAATGGTTGAACTTTTGCAAAAGTTTGATATAAAAAAATTAACCACATTAAACTTTTTTAATTTGCTTAAAAGCGGAATTTTTATAACCGACAAAATGGCAGACTATTTTGAAAATTTGGCGGGAATTAAACATGTGCAAGACACTAAAATTCCTTTCTGTTGCACATCTGTAGATTTGCACACAGGAAAGCCATATAATTTTTCGAGTGGTCGATTTGGTACGGCTCTTATGGCAAGCACAGCAATTCCCGGATTGTTTAAACCAGTAAAGTATGGAAACAAACTTCTTGTTGATGGTGGAGTGCTTAATAATGTGCCTTTTGATGTATGCAAAAAAATGGGGGCAGATTTTGTTATTGGCGTTGATGTTTTGGCTCACTATCCGCAAAATGTATCGTATAAAAGCACTGTTAAAATTTTGATGAATTCTTATGGCTTGATGCAAGCAAGTAACGAAAAATATAGGCGACAATTTTTAAGTCAAGATTTAAACTACATGCTGTCCGTTCCATCAACAAAGGACCAATTAGATTGGTCAAAAGATGCCATGAATTTTGCCTATCAAAATGGAAAGGATTTTGCGCTTAAAAATTTAAACAAAATAAAACGCAAATTAAGAGAATTTGAAAAACAATACAAAAAGAGTGAAAATTAAAAAAATTATGGACATTTTTGTTTAAACAATATATAATATATGCACAATTACTTATTAGGAGAAAGAATATGAAAGTACTCGTAGTTAATGCAGGAAGTTCCAGTTTGAAATATCAACTTCTTGATATGGATAATGAAGAAGTTTTGGCAAAAGGAAATGCCGAAAGAATAGGACTTGAAAAGTCGTTTTTAAAACACAAAGCAAAAGGTTTAGAAACCGTTATTGAAAAAGAATTGCCAAATCATGCAGTTGCAATAAATTTGATTTTGTCCACCCTTTGCGACCCACAAATTGGTGTTATAAATAATATTAACGAAATTGACGCCTTTGGTCATCGTATTGTTTCTGGTGGCGAAAAATATTGTCAATCTTGCTATGTTACTCCAAAAATCGTAAAAGACTTAAAAAGCATGGTCGATTTTGCTCCACTTCATGCAGTTGCAAATGCTGCTGGTATTGAAGGCTGTATGAAATCAGCACCAGACATTCCAAATGTTGCGGTTTTTGACACTGCGTTTTTAAGCACAATGCCAGAAAAAGCATATATGTATGCTCTTCCTATGGAATTATATCGTGACTACAAGGTTAGACGATATGGCGCACATGGAACATCACATAAGTATGTTGGACAAATGCTTGCCGACTATATGCAAGTTCCATTTGATAAATGCAAACTAATAACCTGCCACTTGGGCAATGGCTCATCTATAACCGCAATCAAAAACGGAAAATGTGTTGATACTTCTATGGGTATGACACCACTTGAAGGTATGATTATGGGAACAAGAGCAGGTGACCTTGATGCTAACATATTAAATTTTGTTGCAAAGAAAAAAGGTTGGTCGCTTGAAAGAGTAACCGAAATGTTAAACAAAGAAAGCGGTTTGCTTGGAATTAGCGAAGTTTCAAGTGATATGCGTGATATTGAACAAGCAATCGACAATGGCAACAAACAAGCACTTTTGGCACTTGAAATGCTTGCTTATCGTGTAAAAAAATATATCGGTGCTTATGCTGCAAGCATGGACGGAGTTGATGGCATTTGCTTTACAGCAGGTGTTGGCGAAAACACTCCAATGCTTCGTGATATGATTTTAACCGATATGGATTATCTTGGAATTGATTTCGACAAAAATGCAAACAACAATGTGCCTCGTGGTCAAAGTGCAAAATTAAGCACACCATCAAGTAAGGTTCAAGTTTATGTTATTCCAACCAACGAAGAACTTGCTATTGCAAGAGAAACAGTTGATGTGCTTGAAAAAATAAAAAAATAATCACAACGAAAAGTGATTGACAATACTAAAAAATTAGTATATAATCTCATAGTTTAATGAAAAATTAACTCTAAAATATAGGAGGTTTTGATAATATGGCAGTTCCAAAGGAGAAAGTTTCAAGAGCAAGAAGAGATTCTAGACGTGCTAGCAACTGGAAAGTTTCTGCTCCACAACTTGTTGAATGTTCACATTGTCACGAAATGAAACTTCCACACAAAGTTTGCAAAAAGTGTGGATATTATGACGGTGCAGAAGTTATCAACATGGCAAAGGAAGAAAAAAAATCTAAATAATAAAGACCTTGATGGTCTTTTTTATTTCAATTAACACAAGTCATTTATTAAAAATGGTTGTGTTAATTTTTTTTATGTTTTATAATTATTTCAAATAACACTTAAAATGACTTTGGAGATATATAATGAAAATAATTTTAGACGCTTTTGGTGGCGATTATGCACCAATGGAAATTGTTAAGGGTGCAATTTTAGGACTCAAAGATTTTCAAGATTTAAAATTTGTTCTAACTGGCGACCAAGATAAAATTAACGATTGTTTAACCGAACTATCAAAACAAAAGGAATATGCAAATTTCGATTCAAGCAGATTGGAAATAGTTAACGCAAGCGAAGTTATTACTAACTACGATAAGCCAACCGATGCCATAAGAACAAAAAAAGATAGTTCGCTTGTTAAAGGGCTGGACTACTTAAAGGCAGATGATGAAGCTATTGCAATTATTTCTGCCGGAAGCACTGGTGCTGTTTTGACTGGTGGTTTTATGAAAATTGGAAGACTTAAAGGAGTATCAAGACCAGCGCTTTGCCCTGTAATTCCAACAAAAACTGGCAACCCTGTTGTGCTAATTGATTGTGGCGCTAACATGGACTGTAAGCCAATCAACTTGCTACATTTTGCTTTGATTGGTTCAAACTACTACAAAGCGATGTTTAAAAAAGAAAACCCATCTGTTGCTTTATTGAGTGTTGGAACAGAGGACGAAAAGGGAAATGAACTTGTTAAAAAAACATATCCACTTATGCAAACTTTGCCAATAAATTTTGTTGGAAACATGGAAGCCCGTGACTTTTTAAGTGGCGATTATGATGTTGTTGTGACTGACGGCTTTGCGGGAAACACACTGTTAAAGGCAAGCGAAGGTGCAATTTTAACCATTGTGGACTTACTTAAGCAAACAATAAAAACTGGCAGCTTAAAAGCAAAGATTGGTGGACTTTTAATCAAAAAACCATTAAAAACCATGCTTAAAAGTTTTGATTACTCCAATCACGGTGGCTCTGCATTTTTAGGGCTTAAAAAGATTGTAATCAAAGCCCATGGAAATTCAAAGGCAAAAAGCATTAGAGTTAGCATAGAGCAAGCAATAAAACTTCACGAGTCACATTGCTTTGACGCTATCCAAAATGCTATTGAAAGCACCAAAATTGAAATTGAAGAATAGTGTAAATTTGTTATATAAGGAAATAATTATTTAATGTTTGATGAATTAGAACAACGCCTAAATTATAAGTTTAAAAATAAGTCGCTTCTTGCGACTGCTTTTACACATAGTTCGTATGCCTACACTCATCACATCGAAAGCAACGAAAGACTCGAATTTTTGGGCGACAGTCTTTTAAACTATGTTGTAACAGATTTTCTTTTCCGTAACTACCACGAAAATGAAGGCGTTTTATCGAAAATTAAAGCAAGTCTTGTTTCGGCTGAAAATTTAAGTGAAATTATAAAAAAAATGGATGTTCTAAAATTTTTGAAAAGTGAAAATTTTAATCCTTCAAATAGTATGAATGTGGAATGCGACTTGTTTGAAGCGATTGTTGGTGCGATGTATCTTGACAGCGATTTTGAAAATGCAAAAAAATTCATTTATGAACATCTTTGTTTGTCAAAACAACAAGTTGAAATTGTAATGAAAAATTTTGTTGATTACAAAACTAAATTGCAAGAACTTGTTCAAAAGGGTGGCAAAAACACAATAGAATACATTTTAATCGAAAAATCTGGCAAGGCTCACAACCCATGTTTTACAATTTTACTAAAAATAGACGGTAAAGCAATTTGCACAAACAGTGCAAAAAGCAAGCGACAGGCAGAAAGTTTGTGTGCAAAACAAGCCTACGAAAAATTAAGCAAAACTTAAGCAAAATTTGGCAAAAACAAATTTTGCTTTTTATTTTTTTTGCTTGAAAAATTATTATATCTATGATATAATAAATTGATTAAATGTTGGAGATTTGATTTTGAATTTAAAGCGTATAGAGTTGCAAGGGTTTAAATCCTTTGCGGATAAAACAGTTGTTGATTTTGTTGGCGGAATAACTGCAATCGTTGGTCCTAATGGTTGTGGAAAAAGTAATGTTGCAGATGCAATAAGATGGGTTCTTGGCGAACAAAGCAGTAAACTTTTGCGTGGAACAAGCATGCAAGATGTTATTTTTAATGGAACAGAAAAAAGGAAGTCGCTTTCTTACTGTGAAGTTTCATTGATTTTTGATAACACTAACCGAATGTTAGACACTGAATATGACGAAGTTGCCCTAACTCGTAAACTATATAGGTCAGGCGAAAGCGAATACTTAATAAACAAAAACACTTGCAGGCTTGCCGATATTAGAGATATTTTGCATGATAGCGGAATTGGTCGTGACGGCTACTCGATTATTGGACAAGGCAAGGTTGAAGAGATAGTTTCGTCAAAACCAGAAAATAGAAGAAATATTTTTGAAGAAGCAGCGGGAATTTCAAAGTTTAAGTATAAAAAAATTGAAGCCGAACGAAGACTTGCTAGAACAAGAGATAATCTTGCTCGTGTTAACGACATTTTGCTTGAAATAGACCGACAATTAAAGCCTTTAAAATCGCAAGCCGAAACAGCAAAAAAATATTTGGACTACAAAGAAAAACTTAAAAGTTATGAAGTTAATAACTACATTTATAACTACGAAAATGCTGCCGATAATAAGCAAAAAATAAACGATAGAATAAATGCGTTGGTTGAAGAAACTTCCACCCGTCAAAATGAACTTAATCAAACCATTGAAAATTACAATAACAACATGGCAGAGATTAACAAAATCGACACCAACATGAAAGCATTATACGAACAAACCACAGAACTTAAAGTTGCTTTGGAAAAAAGTTCGGGCGAAACTAATGTTTTGAAAGAAAGATTGTTGCTTTTAAAAGAGCAAGCAGAAAAATATAAGCAAGATTTGCTAAAAGAACAAGAAAATTTATCGCAAATTGAACGAAATATTATATCAAAAAACAAGAAAAAGGCTGAAAATGAACAGCAAATTGAACAATTAAACAAAAAATCAGAGCAAATAAGTGAAAAATACTTATCTATTGTTGATGAACTTACAAAAAGTGAAGATGAAGCAGAAGAAAATCAACAACTCATGATAAATGCACTTGATAAATTGAGTGATATTAAAGCGGATATTTCAAAACTTACAGCAGAAAAAGTTAATGCTTTGGATATTCAGGCAAATTTAGTAAATGAAATAAAAATAACAAATTCTAAAATTGAAAACACCAAAGCGGAACTTGTTTTAACACAAAAAAATAATGAGCAGTTGTCAAGTAAGGACAAAGAACTTGAAACAAAAATTGCAGAAACAAATCAGCAAATAAGCAAGTTAAAAACTTTATTGTCATCATCTCAACAAAATTTATCAAATTTATATTCAACCATCGCTTCTCAAGAGTCAAGACACAAAGTTTTGGTTGATATGCAAAAAAATTACGATGGTTTTAATGGTGCAGTTAAAATCTTGCTTCAAAAGGCAGACGAAAGTGTTGCAGTAAAAAACAATATCGTAGGTGTTGTTGCGTCACTAATGACTGTTCCTAAACAATACGAAACAGCAATCGAAATGGCACTTGGTTCACAAGTTCAAAACATCGTTACCGAGAGTGAAGAAAATGCTAAAAAACTTATTGCTTATTTAAAGCAAAATAATTTTGGTAGAGCAACATTTTTGCCAATTTCTGCATTAAAACCAAGAAATTTAATAAATTTTGCACGAGAAATTAACACTTGCAGGGGTGCGTTTGGCGTTGCAAGTCAACTTATTTCTTACGACAAAAAATTATCTAATGTTTTTGAAAATTTGCTTGGCGGAACTGTTATTGTTGACAATTTGGTTACAGCTGTTGACCTTGCAAAACAAACAAGATATGGCTTTAAAATTGTAACCCTCGACGGCGATATAATCAACCCACAAGGAAGCATGACTGGTGGTAGTAAAAAATATTCCGCAAGTAATGTTGTTGGAAGGGAAAGAGAAATTGAAGACATCGAAAAGCAAATTGAAACTTTAAAACAACAGTTACAAGAAGAGCAAACAAAAGTTTCAACAATTAAAAATAAACTTGAAACAAGCGAAATTAGTTTAAGTAATTTTTCAACCGAAAAATATGAAAATGGCATAAATCTTGCAAAAATTCAAGAAAATTTGCAAAAAATACAGTTAAATTTGCAAGAATTTGAACAAAATTTGCAAAAGTTGCAATCACAAAGCACTGAAGTAAATGCAAAAATCAAGGCGATAGATTTAAGCTTAAACGAAAGTGACGCAAAAAAATCTAGCATCGACTCGAACAAAGTTAACGCAAACGAAAGTATCCAAAAGCGTCAACAAAAATTTGAAAATTTGAAAAAAGAGAGAGATGATTATAATGCCAAGGTTTTAGATGTTAAAGTTCAAATTGCTTCGCTTAAAAGTGAAAATTCTAGTTTGATTGAAGATTTGGAACGACTTGAAATCGAAAAACAAGAAAGTTTGGAAAACGAAAGTCAAATTAGTGATTTTATTGCACAAAATGCAAAAACAATATCAACAGCAGAAGAAATTATAAAAGCAAAAACTTCAAATGTTGAGTATCAAGAAATTAGTCAAAAACTTGAAGCGGTTAATAATAAATTAAGCAATTTAGATGTGTTTAAAGTTAAATTGCAAGACGAACTTAAACAACTTGATGAAAACAGATTGATTTTATCCACAAAAATTAGCAAGTTGCAAGATAAACAATTCCAAGAAAATTTGAATTTATCTAAAATCGACACCGAACTTGAAAACATGCAAGCAAGAGTTTGGGAAGATTATGGCTTAACTTATGGCACTGCTGTTGAATACAAAATTGAAAATTACGACCTTGTTGACGGAATGAAACAAGCAAACATTTATAAGCGTGAAATCGACAAACTTGGCTTTGTTAATGTTAATGCTATTGAAGATAGTAAACTTCAAGAAGAAAGATACAATCAACTATCTTCTCAAAATGATGATTTGCTTAAAGCCGAAAGCGATTTAACAAAAATCATTAGCGAACTTGAAAGCGAAATGACAACGAGATTTGATTCGGCATTTAAAGTTATCAACGAAAATTTTGGTAAAGTGTTTAAAGAACTTTTTGGCGGTGGCAGGGCAGAGCTTGTGCTAACCGAAAGTGAAAGTGGAAATCCTCTTGAACAAGGCGTGGATATTATCGCCGAACCACCTGGCAAAAAACTTCAAAACATCACTTTGCTATCTGGTGGAGAGAAAGCATTAACTGCTATAGCAATATTGTTCTCAATATTAAAGCTTCGTCCAATGCCTTTCGTTCTTTTAGACGAAATTGAGGCTGCTCTTGACGAAGCCAATGTTGGAAGATTTGCAAAATACTTGCAAAGATTTTCAAGTGAAACACAATTTATTGTTATTACCCACAGAAAACCAACAATGGAACTTGCAGACAGTTTGTATGGTGTAACAATGCAAGAAAAGGGTGTTTCAAAAATTGTTAGTGTTCAACTTAGCGACGCTATTTCCCAAGAAGGAAAGGGTGCAACCGCATAGAGAGGTGTTATGGGATTTTTTAGTAAAATATTTGCAGGACTTAAAAAAACAAAAGATAGTTTGTCAAAAAAACTTTCAATGATTTTTGGCAAAGGCGAACTTACTGATGACTTTTTTGAAGATTTGGAGTACGCACTCATTTCCAGCGATATGGGTGTGGAAACAACACAAGTAATAATAAGTAAAGTTAAAGCAACTTGCAAAAAACAAAAAATTAAAACGCAAGATGAGTTTAATCAAGTTTTAAGAAATACGATTAAAGAAATTTTGCTTGAAGTTGAGCAAGAAAAAGACGAATATCCTCTTGCTTTAATGCTAGTTGGCGTTAATGGTGTTGGAAAAACCACAGCAATAGGAAAGTTAGCCAACTATTACAAATCTCAAAAAAAGAGTGTCGTTTTGGCAGCGGGAGATACTTTTAGAGCAGCCGCAAGCGACCAACTTTCAATTTGGGCAGAAAGAGCAAAAGTAAGAATAGTTAAGCAAAGTGAAGGAGCAGATAGTGCGAGCGTCGTGTTTGATGCTGTTTCCAGTGCAAAAGCAAAAAAAGATGATGTTTTGCTTATCGATACGGCGGGTCGACTTCACAATAAAATTAACTTAATGGAAGAACTTAAAAAAATAAGTAAAGTTTTGGACACAAAATGGCCAGAATGTAACTATAAAAAATATATCGTTATTGATGCAACGACAGGTCAAAATGCACTTCCACAAGTCGATTATTTCAATCAGGCAGTAGGTCTTGATGGCATAATTTTAACTAAACTTGACGGAACAAGCAAGGGTGGCGTTGTTGTTGAAATTGTAAACAAACTTCACATACCAGTTGTGTTCGTTGGTGTTGGCGAAGGAATTGACGATTTACTTCCATTTAATGCTGACGATTTTGTCAACGCAATAATCTAAAAATAAAATCATTAGTTAACGCTAATGATTTTTTTAAATGTATTGAGTTTTTTTAAAAATATGCTATAATTGAATTATGAAATACAAAGTAGAAAATGAACAGATTTTAATTGAAAGTGAACAAGATTTTAACCCAATGCACATTTTGGAATGTGGGCAAGTTTTTCGCTTTAAAAAAGTTGGAGGTAACTATCAAGTTTACAGTTTAAATAAAAGTGCTTTAATTGTTGATGTGACTAGTGAACATATTAGCAAAAAAACACTTAATAGCACCAAAAAATATTATAAAATTATAACAAATGATGTTGATTATTTTGTTAATTATTTTGATTTAAAAACCAATTATAACGTCATTAAAAACGAACTTTTGTCCATTAAAAACACCAAGCAACTTTTAACCAAAGCAATAGATTTTGGCTTTGGAATTAGAATATTAAATCAAGATTGTTTTGAAGCTATAATTTCGTTTATAATTTCGCAAAATAATAACATAAAAAGAATACAACAAATTATTGAAAAAATTTGTGAAAAATATGGCACAAATATGGGGGTATATTTTGCTTTTCCAACACCTAATCAACTTGAAAATGCAACCGTTAGCGAACTTGAAAAACTTGGTGTGGGATATAGGGCAAGTTACATAATAAATGCAGTGAAAATTTTTGGAAAAATGAACTTTGACAATTTTAAGCAAAAAAGCATACAAGAAATGGAAAAAGAACTGCTTGGCGTTACGGGAATTGGTCAAAAAGTTTGCGACTGCATTATGCTTTTTGGATTTCACAAATTAAATTATTTTCCTGTGGACACTTGGATTGAAAAAGTTTACACGGAGTATTTTGCCAAAGATTTTAAAGAGCAAGACGAAAAATTAAACAAAAAAATAGACCGAAAAATTATGCGTTCTAGGTTTGTTGATATTTTTGGCGGTAACTCGGGCTATGCTCAACAGTACTTGTTCTATTATCAGCGTTCAAACAGATAGTTTATATATAAAAAGAAAAATAAAAAAATTTTAAAATGAGTATTTACATTTAAAAATTTGTATTGTATAATAATAGCGAAAGGAGAAAAATTTATGCTGGAATCATTAACAACACTGTTTCAAGGAACTTACGGAATGGTTACTGGAATTTGTCTTGCAGTCGGTTTAGTGCTTCTTGCTATTGAAATTTTCATTCCGGGATTTGGAGTTTGCGGAATAACTGGCGTAACACTACTTGTGTTTAGCGTGATATTTAGAGTGGTAACAAGTCAAAATTATGTGCACTTTTTCTATCTTCTTTTAATTATTGCAGTTGGAGTTGGTTTAAGTTTATTGATTGCAATAAGAAGTGCAAGATTTGGATTACTTTCAAAAACTCCTATTATAGAGAACTCATCAGCAATACCCACAGATTATGCATCAAACAATAAAAATTTTGGATTTTTGTTGAACAAAGTTGGTTGCACAAAAACAATCTGTAAGCCAAGCGGAAAAATGGAATTGGATAACATCGAATATCAAGTTATCTCAAACGGAGATTACATCGATGCTGGCACTCAAGTTAGAGTTATTGAAGTTGATGGAAATACAATAATTGTCAAAAAAGAAGGAAAGGAGAAATAATATGAACTTAAATTTATTGATGGCAGGTTTCCCAATTTGGCTTGCAGTTGTATTAGGCGTAATACTTTTGCTAGTAATTTTGTTTATAGCAGTTGTGCCAATTAGAACATGGTTTAGATGTTTGGTTTCTGGTACATATATTGGAATGGCAAGACTTATTGGTATGAAACTTAGAAGAGTTAATGTAGATTTAGTTGTTGATGCTTACATCAACGCAAAAAAAGCAGGTCTAGACATTAACATTAACGAACTTGAAACACACGCAATGGCAGGCGGAAATGTTGGTTCAGTTGTATCCGCTTTAATTTCTGCTCACAGTGCAAAAATCAATCTTTCAGCAGACACTGCAAAGGCAATCGACCTTGCTGGTCGTGACGTTTTAAAGGCTGTTAAAGAAAGTGTTACCCCAAAAGTTATCAAAACACCAAAAATTAGTGCAGTTGCTAAAAACGGTACAGAACTTATCGTTCTTGCAAAAGTTACTGTTAAAACAAACCTAAACAAATTGGTTGGTGGTGCGGGCGAAGAAACAATTATCTCCCGTGTTGGCGAAGGTATCGTTACAACTATCGGTTCTGCTGCATCTCACGAAGATGTTTTGGAAAACCCAGATTTGATTTCACAAGTTGTGCTTGATAAAGGTCTTGATGACGGTACAGCATTCCAAATTTTGTCTATCGATATTGCTGATATTGATGTTGGTAACAACATCGGTGCTCAATTAAAGAAAATGGAAGCACAAGCAGAAAAAGAAATTGCTGAAGCAAAAGCAGCCGAAAGAAAAGCTATGGCTATTGCTAGCGAACAAGAAATGAAAGCAAAAACCCAAGCAATGAGAGCAAGCGTTGTTGAAGCAGAAGCAGAAGTTCCAAAGGCAATCGCAAAAGCATTTGAAAGTGGCAAACTTGGCGTTATGGACTATTACAGAATACAAAATGTTATGGCAGACACTCAAATGAGAAAAACTATTGCAGACCCAAATAAAAATGCAGATGATTCTCAAGACGACTCTAACAATTAGTTAAAAGGAAGGTTGTATGACAACAGTAGAAATTATGATTATAGTTTTCTTTGCGATTGTTGTTTTAGCAATCTTCTTTTTGTTCTTGATTAACTCGCTTAAAATTAAAAAACGACAAAAGAAAGAAAAAGAACAACTAGAACTTCAAAAAAAAGAACAAGAAAAACAAGAAAAGGCTTTAAAAAAAGCCAACGAAACTAATAAAAAGCTAGAAGTTGAAGTGCAGACAATAACTCCACCTGCAACAAAAGATGTTATAGAAGTTAAGTCAAGCAACGAAATTTTTGAACAGTCGGGCGAAACAGTAGCTTTAACCGACCAACCAGTCGATGTTCCACTAACTCGTGCTGGCTCGCTTGAAAATATGTCTAGGGAAGATTTTGAAGCACATATGAAGTCTATGGACAGCACAGATGTTTCAAACAAAAAACAAACCAAAAAAAGTTTAAAAAAACAAATTGACGAGTTATCTCCTGAACTAAAAAGTGTGTTGTTCACGGACATTTTAAAAACTAAATTTTAACAAAAAGTCGCTTAAAAAAGCGATTTTTTTTATTTTAAATATATGCATATTATGTATATCATTTTAAGTCTAAAATAATTAAAGTTTGTTTTAATTTTTGCAATACATTCATACATTATTATATGTTTGACTTTATTGAAGATATAAAAGAATTAAAAAACCATGTGGTCGGTTATAGATACACCAATTATGGTGGAGAAGTTGCAATAATTCAAGGATACAAAGATATTCTTTTTTTTGATGAAACAAGCGTAATCCTTAAGTTAAAAAGTGGAGAACTAGAAGTGAAGGGACAAGGCTTAGTGGTTACAGAATTCACAACAAATTCGGTTAAGGTTTGCGGAAAAATTATATCCATTGAAAAGGTGGGCGAATAATGAAAAGTAAAGTTAGAATTGAAATTCATGGAGTTAATATTGGCAAACTTTATAAAATTTTAAAAAAGAATCAAATATCAATGTTTGATATTTGTAGACAGGACTACAAAACCTTATTATTTACAACTTATTGTTCCAATCAAAAAAAACTAATTGCACTACTAGCAAATTCGTGCTATAATATAAATGTTGTAGAATACTACGGCTTAAAAAAGAGTATTAACTTTTTTAAAAAAAGACTTGGTTATATCGTTGGCGCATTCATATTCGCTTTAATGCTCACATTTTCAAATTTTTTTGTTACTGATATAAAGATTTACGGAAATTCATCTTTAAGTCAAAAGGAAATTACAGCATTTTTAAAGCAAAATGGTGTTTATAATGGCGCTTGGATAAATAAGGTAAAGCCAGACCAACTTTCCATGTCGCTTTCAAACAAGTTTGACAAAATTAGTTTGGTTAGCGTTATAAAAAAGGGTACTTCCTTAATTATTAACATTAAGGAAAAACAGTCATTAACAAAAACCGACCAATGCTTTGGCGACATTATTGCTCAAAAAAACGGAACCGTGCTTGAAATTAGTGTTATGGAAGGCACTGCAAAAGTTAAAGTTGGCGATAGTTTTAAAGTTGGCGATGTGCTGATTATGGGCAGTTTTAACGACATCTATGGCAACCCAGTATCATGCAATGCACAAGGTCAAATCAAGGCAAAAATTGAATATACTGCAACTTTAAATTTTGAAAATGTAGCAACAAAATATAAGCGAACAGGAAAAAGCATAACAAATTGCAAATATAGTTTGCTTGGTTGGACATTTAAAACAACTAATCATGAAAACAAGTTTGAACATTTTGAAACGCAGGAATATTCGATGACTCTATTTAAAAACAACTTTTTGCCAATAAAAGCATCCTACACAAAATATTTTGAGACTAAACCTGTAAAAGTTGAACAAAACTTTGAAAAAGAAAAAGCACATTTACAGGCAAAAGTAAAAAAACAGGCACAAGATTTTGTACCAAAAGATGTAGAGATAGTAAACCAGTTTGAAGAAATTATTCAAACCGAGTGGGGCTATCAATTAAAATATACAATCGAAACAATAGAGTTTATTTAGGAGAAAATTATGATAGAATTTGTGGGAGAACCTTTACCAAAAAAACAAATTAGACTTTTTAAAAGAATTGCCAACACGGCATTTCGTGTTGCAGGTCAAAAACCATGGAGAGTTCAAGCATGTGTAGAGTTTGTTTATGACGAGCAAATGCACGAACTTAACAAGGAAAAACGAAATATTGATGCTTCCACAGATGTTTTGTCATTCCCAAATTTAACAAATCAGTTTAACAGAGATATCACAAAGAAAAATTTCCCAGAAGATGTTAATCCCGAAAACGGAAAAGTTATGCTTGGCGATATTGTTATAAACCTTAACCGAGCAGAAGAACAAGCAGGCAGTTTTGGTCATAGTTTAACACGAGAAATTGGCTATTTGCTTGTGCATGGATTGCTTCATTTAATGGGATACGACCATGTTGATGAACTTGACGCAAACTTGATGTTTGCTCAAACTGAAAGAGTTCTTGCAAAATACAAATTAAAAAGAGCATAATAAAAATAAAGCGACTTTAATTTCTAGGTCGCTTTTTTCTTTGACAAAAATAATAATTAAGTTATACTTAAATTAGGAGATAAGCATGACATTCAAATCAGGATTCGTTTCAATTTTAGGTAAACCAAATGTTGGCAAAAGCACTTTGTTAAATAAGTTACTACACCAAAAGGTGTCAATAGTGTCGCCAAAACCACAAACAACAAGAAATTCAATTACTGGCATTTTAAACGGCGATGACTATCAAGTTGTGTTTTTGGACACGCCGGGTATTCATAAAAGCAAAAACAAGTTGGATAGTTACATGCAAAAGGAAATCGAAACAAGTTCAACAGGCGCAGATTTGCTTTTGTACCTAATTGATTCAACAAAAGCGATAGGGGAAGGTGAGTTTGATAACATTCGTGGCTATGCAAAGTCAAAAATTCCTTTAATCGTTGTTGTAAACAAAATAGACGATGCTAATTATGCAAAATTGCTTCCACAAATTGCCAAATTAAATAATATTGAAGGAATAAACGAAGTTGTTCCAATATCCGCTAAAACAGGAAAAAACACAGATGAACTTTTAAATGTAATTTTAAAATATTTAAAGGAAGGTCCATGTTTCTATCCACAGGATATTCCAACCGACAAAAGCGAAATTTTCTTGGCAGGCGAAATTATTCGAGAAAAAGCCTTGTGGCTATTAAATGAAGAAATTCCACACGGAATTGCCGTTGTGGTTAACAGTTTCAAAATTCATGAAAATATTGCAAAAATAGATGCAAGCATAATATGTGAAAAAGAAAATCATAAAAAAATTATTATCGGCAAAGACGGAATGAAACTTAAAGAAATTGCCGAAAAGTCAAGAGTAGAAATGGAAAAAATCTTTGGCGAAAAAGTGTTTTTGTCACTTTGGGTTAAAGTTAAGGACAAGTGGAGAGACAACATAATTGATGTTGTAAACTTGGGATACGATGAAAAGAAACTATAAAGTTGTCAACTTTTTACTCTAAATTTCGTATAATATATTATAAACTACAAAATCTATAACTATGGAGAAAGAAGTTATGTCATGGAGCAAAGAAGCCGAAAAAAAATGGAAGGCATTTGAAAATGCTGTTTTGTCTCGTGATAAAAATCAATTTAAAATATATTGCGAATATTATGGTTTAATTGAAAAAGAAAAACAAAGTAAACAGGAAGAAGAATTAACATTTTAATTGATGGAAAGAGAATTTATTACGAAAGCGATATGCCTTGGAAGCATAGATTTTAAAGAAAAGGACAAGCAGTTAACCTTGTTTAGTTTGGAAAACGGACTAATGATGGGCGTTTTAAAAGGGTGTAGGTCGCCAAAAGCAAAGTTAAAATTTGCTTCTAACCCTTTTTGTTTTGCTGAATATAATGTGGTGAAAAAGGGCGATTTCAACACTATCACAAATGCCTCGATGATTGATAGTTTTTACGAGTTAACGCAAGATTATGAAAACTACGCAATGTCTTGCTTAATGCTCGATATAGCCAATCATGTTGTAAGGTTTAATGAACCAAATGTTCAACTTTTTTTAAAATTACTAAATAGTCTTAAAGCAATTTGTTACGAAAATAAGAATGCAAAAATGGTTTTTATTAAATTTTCTTTGTTTGTTCTTGAAACTTTAGGCTACAAATTGGCTTTTGAGCGTTGCCAAAAATGTGACATGCCATTTATGTATGAGAAATTGTTAGACTTGTCGTCAGGGGAAATCACTTGTTCAAATTGCAGAAATTTATCTAGCATAAAAATGTCTAGCGGTTGTTTTAGTGCATTAAAAATTATTTCGAAAACCGAAATTGATAGGTTTGGTACAATTAAAATTTCTAGCGAAATTTTAAACGAATGCGTTGAACTTTTAATTGAAGATATCGAGGCCAGAATAGAGAGAAAAATTGCATCAAAAAAAATGATACAAAGTTTATAAAAACTACATATTCATGTAGTTTTTTTATTTTATATTTAAAAACTGTGAAAGTTTTTAAATTATAAATTTGCATTTACAACATTTTAGTGATGTGATATAATTTTAATGAGGGAAAAATTATGAAAATAGAAAATGAAATCACCGTTTTAAAAATTAACAAAGAAGAATTTATTAAAAAAATTTTAATGGCGGGCGGAAAAGAGGTTTCTCCAGAACTTAAACAAATTAGGTGCGTATACGATTTTAATCCAGTGAACGAGAGCAAATGGATAAGATTAAGAACTAATGGCAGAAAGTCAACTTTAACCATTAAAGAGGTTAAAGGTAGTAGTAAAATGGGCGCAAGAGAACTTGAAATTGAAGTTTCGGATTTTGAAGAAACTAATAGAATTTTAAATGAACTTGGCTATCATTACAGAAATAGGCAGGAAAATTACAGGCATATTTTCATGCTAGATGGTGCTGAAATTTCGATTGACACATGGCCAATGATTGACCCTTATGCCGAGATAGAGGCAGACACTAAAGAAGATATAGATAGAGTGTTAAAAATGCTTGGTATTAGTTTAGACCAAATTACCGAGTTAGATGTTAGTTCAATTTACTCAAAAATTTACGGCATAGATTTGTTATCAATTAAAAATTTAACTTTTTAATTAAAAAAAGCATTTAAAATAGTTTTTATCTACTTTAATTGAATATATTTTTTGTTAGCAATTAGATAATATATATAGAGAAAATTTTAAAAAATAGTGAAGAAAATCTTCACTATTTTTGTTTTATAGTTATTTTTAATTTTTTTAAAAATTTTTTTTAGTCTATAATACTTATGCTAAAAGTTACGGCTTGATGGCAAATACTAAAAGGAGAGAAAAATAATGAAAAAATTCGTTTATATGTTTAGCGAAGGAAATGCTAACATGAAAGAACTACTTGGCGGAAAAGGTGCTAACCTTGCAGAAATGAAAAATCTTGGTTTGCCTGTTCCAAGTGGTTTTACTGTTTCTACGGAAGCATGCACAAATTACTATGAAAGTGGCGAAAAAATTAGTGATGAAATTAAAGAGCAAATTTTAAATGCACTTTCTATGCAAGAGAAGGAATCAGGTAAAATTTTCGGGGATAACAAAAACCTATTACTTGTTTCAGTTCGTTCGGGTGCTAGGGTAAGTATGCCCGGTATGATGGACACAATTTTGAATTTAGGTTTAAATGATACTACTGTTGAAACTTTGGCAAAAAACAGCAATAACCCTCGCTTTGCTTACGATTGCTACAGAAGATTTATTCAAATGTATGGTGAAGTTGCTATGGGCGTTGATGGCGATAGATTTGAAAGAATTATCGACGACATCAAAGAAAAAAATCATATAAAACTTGATATTGAACTTGACGAAAATGCATTAAAAGAAATCGTAAAATTATACAAGGCAACAATCAAAGATGCCCTTGGCTACGACTTCCCACAAGACCCAAGAGAACAACTTTTTGGTGCGGTTAAAGCAGTTTTTGCAAGTTGGGAAAATCCTCGTGCAGTTGTTTATAGAAAACTCAATCAAATTCCAGCAAGTTGGGGAACAGCAGTCAACATTCAAGAAATGGTTTTCGGCAATTTAAACGAAAAATCAGGAACAGGTGTTGCTTTCTCTCGTGACCCATCAAGCGGAGAAGATAAAATTTATGGCGAGTTTATGTT
>CAKVHQ010000010.1 GCA_934749845.1 uncultured Clostridia bacterium | reverse complement strand
GTGTTTTCCTTGAGGAAATCTATGTTGTTCTCAATTTTCTCGATGGATTTTTTCAGTTCGTTAAGTTCGGATTTGCTGGCATACTTCTCGTCGGCGCTCTCAAGCTTGTCCTTGAGTTCCTCGACATCGGAGCGGCTCGCGCGGCTGCCAAGCTTGTTTTTAAGCTCCTCAACCTCCGAACGGCTTGCACGGCTGTCCAGCTTGTCGAAACTGCGTTTCAGGAAAAACGTTATCGCACCCATTCCGGCGGTAAGTATCATGTTATAGATAGTGTCGAAGTCCACGGTATCACCTCTTTAAGATGTAATTTTTTATCTTCTCCTATTATACTATAAAAAATGTATTTTGTACACCAACAGACAACGGCACTATATAAAGGAAAAATCCCCCGGAAAGACCGGGGGATTGATCATTTTATTTTGCGAATATCCGCAGCGGGTATCTCAAGATCCCGTGCTATCTGTTCGGTGCTGTCGCCGTTCTGCCGCCTTCGGCGTATCTCCTGAGCCAGTTCCGATGCCGGAACTATGCTCCTGGCTTTAGGTATATACAGCCTGTCGCCGCCGTAGACGTCTATGAGCGCCTGGTAGTTCTCCAGCCCGATGATGTCCGCCACCTCCTGCTGGTCGGCGTTAAGGTGGCTCTTCTTTACCAGCATTGCCAGTCCCATTTTTACTGCTCCTTTTCAGTTTGTTCTGCTCCGAGCGGAGTATCCGCTTGAGCATTTCGATTATCTGCGAACCCTCTGACCGGGTGACATTAAAGAATATGTCCCTGTCCGGACGTATCTCCCTGCCGGTCACTTTTGAGATTACGCCCCGCATCCGTTCCCGCGGCTTTATCTCCGACCGGGAAATATCCGCTATACGGTACATCAGCTTAAAGCACAAGTTTTTTTGCTCCTCGGTGACGAGCTCCGGTTTCGGTGCGACCTGCGAGCGGTATTCCTCCAGGCGCTTGATGATGAAATCCGCCTGCTGCTCAGTCAGCTCTGAGATGTGGTCTTTCAGGGAAAACTGCTTTATCCACAGGTGGAGGTTGTCGTCGTTCCCGGCGCTTCGGTCGAGCAGTCCGGCGGCAGCGCCGAGGGCATATATACGCCGGATCTGTTCTTTGGTAGCCATCAGGTCACCGCGATCTTGGTGGAGCTGTCCACCGCAACGCCGAGATTTATGCAGCGGAGCAGTCGCGCGTCGTCCGCACCGGTCATCTCTGCAATGCGCCGGAATGTCTGCCAGACCACTGCCTCCGCATACAGGTAAGCGTAATCGCTTGCGTCCTCTTCCGTGAAGCCGCCGATTTTCACGAGGTTGTCCCGGTCGGTTTCGAACTTCGCGCCCTTGAGCTTCTTCGCCAGCGCTGCCTTTGCCTTGTCGTCGCAGGGAAGCTGCGCGATTATCTCCTCCGGCGTGGATTTGGTGTAATTCCCAGTGTACATGCCGATGAGCATGCGCTCGATATCCTTGCTTTTCGGCTTGACTTCGGTCTTGACGGCTTCCTCAAAGATATCCGGGAACATCGCTCCCATCGTTTCTTTAAGGTAATGCGGATAAACTATCGTCAGCGCCTGCGCTTCGGTGTAGGTAACTGCCGCCTGGGAATCCGGGTCAGCGTACACCGTGGACTTGAACTTGGTGTCCAGGACATCATCGCCGCCGCGTTCCAGAAAGTAAGCTTCAAGCTGCTTCTTACGGTCGCTGAGTTTCGCAATATCCGCTTTGATCTGGCTGAGTTCCCGCACCTTATCAATGATATCATTCATCTGCCGTTACCTCCTGATACAGCTTTGTGGCGCACAGGGGGCAGCAGTAGATGCCGCCGAACTGCTTCACCTTTTCCGCGCCGCCGCAGAAACGGCAGGTGTCGATGTGCCTGGTGATGATGAGCTTACCGTCCCCGGAAGCGGTAAGGTCTACCGCGGTTCCGGCGTCAAGGTCGAGGTGCGCCGCCATATCCCTGGGTATCGTCAGCCCGCGGGACTTGGTAAGCTTCTTGAATTTCTTGTCCATAAAATCCTCCTTAAACACTGTTTAAATCACTTGTTCCATGGCTTCTTCCCACCGTAATACAGCAGCGCCGCCCTGTCCTGGACTTCCTCCGGCTTGCTCCGCAGCAGCTCATCATGCTTCCGGTCGGAAAGCTCCCTCTGGGCGTAGGTGCAGAAGAACGTGCACCGGCATTTCTGCTCGCATACCAGCTCCATGAGCAGGTTGCAGCGGTCTTTGCCGTGGTTGTAGTTGGCGCACTCAGTTTTAGTCATTATTCATCACCCCCTAAAAGCGCCTGCATGTCCTCAAATCCCTGCCATGCTCCGGCTTTCCTGCGGGAATTCCCGCGGAACTCCACCGGGAAGCACCGTTCCAGGATACGATCATATGTCCTGGCGTACCGCAGATCTGACGGGTGCTTCAGCTCCTCAAGCGTGAGATTTGTGGTGTAGATCACCGGAAGTCCCACTCTGTAGCGACTGTCCACGATGTTGTAGATCTGCTCCAGGGCGTAATCCGTGGAGCGCTCAGCGCCGAGGTCGTCCAGGATAAGCAGGTCTATTGCCGACATGCGGCTGCATAATTCGTCCGCGCCGCCGTCGATGAGCTTTACCAGGGACGTCATAACGACCGGTATTCCCTGCGCCAGCAATTCATTTGCGATGCACGCTGCCGTGTAGGTTTTTCCGGTGCCGACGCCGCCGAACAGCAGCAGTCCGCGGTTGTCCCGGCGCATCTGCGCAAATTTCTTGGCATACCTGCGGCACTTTGCAATGCTGCTGGCGTTGTCCCCGGACTGGTCAGCGCCCGAAAATCTCACCGCTGCCAGGGTGGAGTCCATAAGCGACAGCCTCCGCAATTCCGTGACGCGCATGGCTGCCAGCGTTGCAGCAGTCTGCTTTTTCTCGTCCTCGATCTTCCGGAGCCTGCACTCGCAGGGCACCGGCACGATGATCTCCTCGCCGCTGACTTCAATGCGGCTGCGCCTCTTTCCACCACACTTTCCGCAGTGGAGCAGTCCGTCCTCGTCCGTGTAGTCGCCCTCCACCGGCGGGTCGTTTTGCGCATGTATCGCCGCAAGTGACTTCACAAATTCCGCTCCGTTTATTTTATCCATAATCATTAAACGGATTGCCGGACATCGGCGCGGACGTAGCCGGAGCCGGAACGTTGTCGGAATACTGCCCCTCGGCGACCTTTACAAGGTTCCCAGGCTGCATTATCCAGTCGAAGCTTGCCCGCCACTTGCGGTCATTCCGTCCACGGAGGAACGAACTCTGGGCGGCAGTACGGAACACCTGCTCCAGATCGTAGCCGTCTTTCTGTGCTTTAATGATGGCGCGTTTGCGCTTATCTGTCAGCCTGGTAGCCGGAGGAAGCCCGGTGCAGATACTGTTAAAGCAGTCTAGAACCGCCTTGTAGTCATGCGCGGGTGGGTTCTTCAGCTCTTTCAGGTACGTCTGGAGTTCCTTCCACTGAGAAGCGGTCAGCTCGATGTCCACCGAACGGTCGTTCTCATAGTCGTAAATCTTGAATTTCATGCAATCACTCTCCTTTCTGCCAGTGTGACTGGCGTTATCCCTGCTCTGCGTTCGCACGGGCTTGCAACCGTTTCCGCTGCCGGAAGCCGCATTAGGGTGGGGGACGTAGCCCCCCGAAACCATCAGCTATCTGTATCATTCCACTGTTCAAGCAAATCTTCATAATAGTCGATTTGACTTTTTAAGTGATCTTCATACATCGACTCAAATTCCTCCTTAGCTTCTTCGATACCATCATAAAATTCATAGTCGCCTTGGGGATTATTCAGTTCTTCAGACACATACCAGAAACAGGTTTTATCGTCTGTGTCTTGGACGAATTTTAGGATAACGTTGTCAGCACCGAATTCCTCGAAATGCAGCTCATAGCAACCGTCATTTTCAACCCAGTATTTCACAATTGCACCTCACACATTATAGATGGTGATTCCAAGTTCGCTTCCAAGCCATTCAAGCCCCTTTGCGGTAAGGCTGAAAATGACGCCATACTCATTGGGCTCATCGTGATTTGCATATCCCAGCTCTTTCAGTTTCGTCCATACTTTGTTTGTAGCTGTAGTAGCGAAATGATTACGATAGGGCTTGTAAAACCTCTTTCCATGCCTGGTATACGGATTTTTGTAATCAAGCCCTATGGCGTGCTTGGCTTCTTCTATGTGCTGGCTTAGATTGTCAGTCATTCCCATCACCCACTTCCAGGAACCTCTGTATCTCCGACTGCCGTTCCGCCCGTCCGATCGCCAGTCCCTTGCGAACGCCCTCGTTGTATGATCGGTGCTGTACCAGTTTCCGGCAGCTCCTGCGCCCGAGCAGGTACCCGGAAACCGCGACGGCTGCCAGGGCAACCAGCAGGAATATCACCGCTAGCGCCCGGCAGGGCAGAAGCCCCAGCGAAAGCGCATTCGCAATTGCCATGACTACCACGCCGCAGAAGAATGCAAGCCCGTATTCGTATCTCATCTGAAAAGCTCCTTTCTTATCACCTTAATGTTTCCGCTGTACTTGTGCTCCAGTATCAGTTCGTCCGGAGTGTCCTTGCAGACGAGCCAGTTGTCGGGGTTGAGCCGCAGGGAAGCTATATACTCCTTCTGGCGGCGTGTGGGGTTCTTCCCATGCTTCATGACCGCACCACCTTTTCCGCGCCCTTGAGGTCAAGGTGCATCATCTTAGCCATGCGGACTATTCCGTTAAAATCGTAGTCACCGGAGTCAAAGGCGTTCCCGAACAGCCGGACTGCTCCGCGTATCCCCTCGGCGGTCTGGGCTACCTTGTAGAGGAGCGTCATTTCCTGCTCCCTGCCCTCCAGCACCGGGAACAGCATTTTGATGTCCTCCTGCTGCACATCCCCGGTGCTTATCTGCTGCCGCTGCCATGCGCGGTTCGCGACCTGACGGTACTGTTCCCGGGACTTGCCCTCGATTTTCTCACGTATCCCCTGGTTTCCGACCAGTACAACGCCGAGGGTCTGGCGGCGCTCCGCAAAGAAATCCGTGAACGAGCGGAGCGCTTCGATGCTTCCGTAAGTGAGGAGCTGCGCTTCGTCTACTGCGACGACCATTCCGTCGTGGAGCTTTGCCGCAATGCTCATCCACAGGTCGTCCAGGGACTGAGTGACCGGCACGCCCAGGCTTAGAGCCAGCAGCTTTAGCACTGCCTTTGTGCTCTTGGTGCAGGAATTTATAGTTATCATCACGCTGTCGTGTGGGTGATCCTCTATGTACTTGTGGAGCGCCTTGGTCTTGCCGACACCGGCGTCCCCGGTCACAAAGGCAAATCCGCCCTTGAGTTGAGTGTTACGTACCGTCTTGTAAACCAGCGTTGAGATCGAAGTGGGAGCGTACTCGACCTCGGTGTAGGTTTCGGAAGCCGCTTCCTTGTTCTCAAAGTAAGCGTAGATTTTTTCAAACTGGTTATCCCAGTTCCCGGCGTAGTACCCCTTGCGTATCTGCGACAGCGCCGAGCCGGTTATCCCTATGCGTTCGCAGAGCTTTGCTTCGGAGATTCCCAGCTCCGCAGCTGTAGCCGATATCTTTTCAAGGGCTTCCCGCTGCTTCGACGTAAGCTCCCTTATCACTTTCTGTTCTGCCATGATGTCAGTCCTTTCTGCGGCTCGCTGCCGCTGCGTTTAACTTATCCAGAATATCAATGTTGACGGAGATCTCGCTGATATCTCCAAGCGCCGGGGATTTCTCCAGCTTCTCTTCGGAAAACACCGGGACGAATTTCGCGGGCTTCTTGAATACCATGTCCTTGCTGCCCTCAACGGAATTCTTGACCATTGCGGCGAAGATGTCGATACGCTTGTCTGCGTCCACACTGTCGAGGATCCCGCGACCATATTCCCGGACGAGCTTTTTGCTCTCGGCGATCTGCTTCTCGGCGGTGGCGATATCTTCGCGGTGATTTGTGAGGTAGTCAACCAGGAGGTCGTCGTCCAGATTCCATGTCCAGAGATATTTGTCCGTAGCCATGTCATACACACGCACGCTGCGGAGATCTGCCGGATCGTAACGGACATACACCTTTTCGCCAATATGGAGAACAGTATCCGCGCCGCGGTACCACAGCTTTTCTCCCGCAAAATTGATGTACACGCCGTTGCGGTTGACCGCCTGCGGCTTGCTGACACGTTTAAGCAGCATTGAGAGGTTCGCTTCGTCGGCTGTGCGGAAAACGGTGTCCTGTATGCTGCTGTTCCAGACTTCGAACCGCCTCATTCCCTTATAGCGGCGCTCCTTGCCGCCGTAGGGAGCAGCGTTGAAACAGCCGTCTATGTAAGAGTCCAGCGCAATTCTTATCTGTTCTTCTTCCGGGATTATGCCGTGCTTCAGCTTGTATTTCAGGCTTTCCGGGCGTTCCAGTATCGTGCCCCCGCAGAACGTGGGAATGCAGCGGGAAAACTGGTTCTTGAAAGTGCAGAATGTTCGCTCAATGGGCTTTGCTTTTGCGTTCCGGACGATAGCGTTGTGCATTTCGATTCCGAGGAACTGCAAGATGTTCGGCGGCAGAGGATCCTTGTTCCAGTCCTTTTTGCGGCGGTGTCCTCGACCGCCGATATCGCTTACAAGGAACTCGGAACCGTTGTCAAAATACACCGCTTTCGGAACTCCGCACCTCAGTATTCCGTGCCGGAGCGCCAGCAGCGTGCTGTCGCCGGAGGGCGCATATGTGAGGTTCCAGCCCATCATAGCGCCGGATTTCGCGTCAAGGAACGCTGTGAGGTACAGTCGGCGAACCTTGCCGTCCTTTCCTGCGGTGAAGAAATCGAAAGTGTGGTTATCTGCTATCCAGACATCGTTTGCGTGGAGATCGTCGTAAAGTCGCTCGACATACGGCAGGCACTTGTCCGAGAATGCCTTGTCGCCGTTGCGGAAGTACATACGCACCGCATACGGAATATCTTCGGCTCTTCGGCGGAACGTGCGTTCTGACGGCATGTCCGGCAGGTTTTCCGGGTAATGCTCCTGCACCCAGTCCCGGGTGAATTTGTAGCAGCTCGTTATAGGAAGGCACTGCTGGTCGAGGTAGAACCGGCTGAACGCGTTCATCATGAACTCCGGAACGACGGTCGTTCCCTTGTTGCTGCCGCCTCGCTTGTCGATAAGCCCGGAAATGTCCGAGTTCCGGTAGGCTTTGAGCCTGCGGTAAAGAATATCCGTGCTTATCTCCAGGTCGGGGTATTTCAGCCGAGCCGCCTGGACGAACATCTCATCAATTTCGCCCTTGCTGTACTGTTCGTAGCTGTCCCGGATAGTGAGCCAGTCCTTGATGATCCCTGTCCAGAGATACAGCTCGCTGCGCTGCTTATCCGTAAGATCGTCCAGCGTAAGGCGCGCGTTTTCAGCCTTTAAAGGCGCTTTAACTGCCTTTTTAACCGGTTCTAAGCCAAGCGAGCGGCGCTGCTGATTTTCCCATTTAAGCTGTAAGTCCTGCGGCAGTGCCGTCAGAGGGATTATGTATTCGGTGCGGTTGTTCGCGGCGTTGTCCTTTGTTTCGCCCATAAGCTTACCGTTTTGGACGAGCTGACGGACATATCTGGGTGTGCAGCCCTTGATTTCCGCGACCTCTGCCGTTGATAGGTAAGTCAAAGTGATCTCTCCTTTCTGTAAGAATTTTACTTGACAAAAGCTTAATGCTCTGATATACTTTAGACGGAGCCTTGCGGTCAACAGAAATGATATTCCGTGCAAAGAAGTAGTCGTTTCTGCCGAGGCTCTATTTTTTTTGCTCCGACCTGCCATCATCAGCGCAGGGCGGTCATTCCCTGCGGACAAGCAGGCACATTCCGTGCTTGCTTGTTTCGGCTGTTTGTGATATAATAACATCGAAAGGAAGTGATAGAATGAAACTAAATCCGGACTGTGTTCGAGATCTCCTTATTGAAGTTGAGGAAAAAGCCGATGGAGTTAATTATTTCTGCTTTAATTCAAGCGGTGGCTTTGGAAGTAAAGAGACACCGAATGATCTTGCCGAAAAATACACCAGAGATGAAGTGATTTACCACCTTATTCAATGCAATGAAAGCGGTTTTTTTGTCCAGATGAAGAAAACTGTCATCGGAACATATAAAATTAGCTGCCTTTCGCCTAAAGGGCATCAGTTCCTGAATGATATTCGTAATAATACCAATTGGGAGAAAATCAAGAAGGGGTTTATCTCTGTCGGCGGTTTTTCCCTCAAAGCACTGATAGAAATTGCTCAAAATATAGCTACGAACTATATTACAAGTCAACTAGGCTAACCTAACATCGGTTTCAATGTCAAGTATAAATGTTCCGTCCAGATCTCCGCTGTCTTTGAGTGAAAATCGGGTAGTGCCAGGTAAGTAAACTCCGCTTAAACTGATTCCGTGTTCGTCTATCGCCAATCTGGGAGCAACAGTCCAGCTTGGATTAGAAAATTCTTTCTTTGAAACGGTAACGGTTTCTGAGCCTTTTGGTGCATCGAAGGTCGATCCGTTATCAATAACGACCTTATCCGGAACACCGCTCTTCTTTATCCCCTCTTTTAACTTGGAAAGCTGTTCAGATACAGCCGGCTGGTCTATCACAGGCTCCGCATTTCCCTCCTGCGGAGCTTTTGCCTTGCCCATCAGTCTTGCGTGTTCTTTAACCAGCTCGTCAACCTTAGCAGTAGCACCGACGATACATTCTCTTGCACCCTGAAGAAGATATTTCAGAGTTTTTTGTGTCTTATCGACTTCGTCCTCAATCATGGTGACCGGTGCGTTATCCTCGAACCACGGGAATGCCTTCATGCAGAAATCCCACTCAGCGTCCTCCTTGTTCGGCAGATATTTGCCGTCGTACACATCGTCGCCGTTCTCGGCGATGTGCCAGACAACGTAGGGGTCAGGGGCAGTTTTGGAATGAGCCAGAGCCATTCCGTTGGCTACCATCAGGACGGTGTAGCCCCGGATAATGTCGTTGTTTCTGATCATGATGTTCTCCTTTCAGTCCACAAAGGTGTTGCGCTCGAAGTCAAAAACTCCGAAATACTCGTCGTTCAGGTAGACGTTCGCCCTGCTCTGAGTGGGACAGGTGATCTGAAGTTCGCGGATCCGGCGGTATCCCAGCTTCTCCAGTGCGGCGGTCACTGCTGCGGTCATTTTGTTCATGCTCATGGTAAGTTCCTCCCTAATAATTTATCTGTGCTACAACGGAGCGTGTCGGCAATAGCGACGAGTTTCTCCACGGTAGGCACCTTTACTCCGCGCTCATAGGCGCTTACGTTCTGCTTCTGCAAGCCGATTTTCTCAGCAAGTTCGGACTGGGAAAGCCCACGGCTTTCACGCATAATTCTAATATTTTCGGACAATGACATTTTTGTACTCCTTTCTGTTGATTTTTAGACGGATTTATGCTAAAATGTAGGTGGATTACTATGCCTTGTGGGTAATCCACCGGTTACAAGTATATTATAATCCATGTATGTGGATTTGTCAAGAGAAAAATTCGAATATAAGGATTTTTTTCTGAGATTGTTAAGGAGGATTAGAATGACTATTTCTCAGAGAATTTTTATGATATTAAAGGAAAAACGGCTTAAGCAAAAGGATTTATCTGAATATACAGGCATTTCTACATCGGCAATTTCAGCTTGGAACAAAAACAATCTGAACCCTGCTGCAGACAAATTATCCATCATTGCGGATTTTCTAGGTGTTTCTTTAAGCTATTTAATCACTGGTCAGGAAGAAAACAAGATGTTGTCGAACGACATCGACCAGTTGATAAAAAACTATAGTGCCGTAGATGAAATCTCCAAAAAGTTGATTCAGGAAAGGGCGGCAGCACTAGCAGAGCTGGCTGCCGAACGAGTGGCTGAACAAGAAAAGGTACAATCCAACAGTAAGAAAAAGCCATTACGTTTCCCAGCTAAAACAGAGCAGGACGAGGAAGAGTACTGTTACATTGATATATGTGCCTTGCCGGCGGGTGCAGGTACTGGGGTATATCTTGAGGAAAGCAGAACTGAACCCCTCAAAATCGTACATACTGATATAGCGGATAGAGCCAACTATGCAATAAGAGTGTCCGGCGACAGTATGGAACCTAAGTTCTATGATGGTGATATTGTTTTGGTTGAAACTTGCCCATCGGTAGAAGTCGGCGAAATAGGCATTTTCATAGTAAATGGCGAAGGATTTATCAAACAATATGATGGCAACACTTTAATTTCTCTCAATCCAAAGCGTAAAAACATTCATTTGCAGGAAGATGATACCGTGTATTGCCGTGGTCGTGTTTTAGGTATTGCGGAAGCTGCAGAATAGTCAATTTTCAAATACATTTTTAATAGTATAAAAAAGTGCACAAAAACGGCGCGGATTGATTGTTTCTGCGCCGTTTTTTTGTGTCAAGGAAGCGGTTCCTTGACAGGACTATTTTTGTTCCTTGAGTTCCTTGCTACAATTTACATAATCTGTATTAAAAATACATCTTTTTAAAAGCGCGTTTAAATCACGTTGATAGCTTTAAACCGCATTATACCGCCGTTTAAACGTTTCTTTTAAATTCTTTAAACGCTCCGTAAACTTTTCCAGCCGTTCGCTCATTTCGCCCGTTTAACAGCAAAAGAGCGCCGAAAGTGATTGACAACCACTCCCGGCGCTCTTTCTATTTAATTGCATTTCTTTGCACGCACAAACGGCTCTATTACGCCATTTCTCCCGGTCATTGACGGTTTATTTCGGTTTCTTGCGCCTTATTTCGCGCCCCCTTGTTTCCTTGTCAATTAACACCAACAGCACTGCCGAGAGAATATCTCTTGTGTCAAAGAAAAGCTCTACTATCGGCGATCAGTACAGGCAGCTTGCACAGGAAATACTTAATAAGGAGGCTGCACCAAATGGCGTTTAATCTGGAACCAAGCGCAAACAGCGGTAAGCTGAACAGCGAAGGTTTTCTTTCGGAGAAAAGCGAAAAGCTCATATCGCTTGACAAGCTCCTTGAATGGGATAATCAGCCGTTCAAACCATATTCGGATGACGCGCTGCGTACTCTTGCAGCGTCTATCAGTACAAATGGTCTGCTTACACCCATTATCGTCAGACCGGAGGGCGATAAATACCGAATTATCGCAGGTCATAACCGTGCGCGAGCCTGCCGAATGCTCGGCTGGACAGATATAACGGCAGTAGTTAAGGACACGGACGAGATACACGCAAAGCTGATGATGCTGGATACAAACCTCTGTCAGCGGCAGGCTCTTTCCCCGTCCGAACTGATCAGAGCTTATAAGGCGCAGTATGAGGTGTTGTCTGAAATCGAGGGTAAAGGCTACGGCGTTCAGAAAAAGATAGCGGAACAGTACAATCTCAACCGTAAGACGATCTCAAAATATCTGAAATGCGCTAGTTTATCCGACGCGCTGCTTGAACTGCTTGACGAGGGACGATTATCGCTCCGCACCGCAGAGATATTTGTGGGACTATCCGAGGGTAATCAGGCTGTCCTTGCAGAGTGGCTTGCAGATAATCCATCTTTTGAAATGAACGAGGACTATGCAAGGCAGATAGCCGAGCAGGACAGATACGGACTTGACGAAGAAACGCTCAACGAAATAGTATTTGATAAGAAACCAAAGAAGGGTGCAGGTCCGGCAGAGCAGAAAACAAGGTCTGTTTCCGAAAAAGAAACATCATGTGAGGAGCAGCCGCCCGAAGAAACCTCGTCCGATATTCCGTCCGTGGACAAGCCGCAGGAAATACCGCCTGCCCCGACCCCCGCTGATGAAAATTCTGCTGTTCCCGCTGCTGAACAGGATACAGAGGACGAGGGAATCTATGTTGTATCCTTTACTCACGATGAGGTCAGTCAGACAATCGGAGAAATAGACAAGGACGAACTCGGCGAGTATTTCTGCTATTGCCTTCAGCGTGATGATATTATTGCCGAATGGCTTGACACCCGCAGGCAGAACGATGAATTCAAGCAGTTGGAGAAAGGAGCGTCGCCGTATTGAGCGAAAAAGACAGCAAAGGGCTGTTTTCCGCCGAAATAAAGATTGAGGAACAGGAAACGCCTAAAATGAACGAGGAACAGCATAAGGCACTTAACCGCAAGATACTATTTCTTATCAGCCTGTTTGCTGGCTTTTCGCTGTTAAGCCTCTTCATGCGATTTCTCATGGACATCACCGGCTCATAGAGCCGTGATATACCCCATCTTTCCACCGGGCGCATATTCTCCCATCTATGCGCCCACATTTCCGGCCGACAGTATATGCAGGTGCAACTCCGGCAGGCTGGACCATACACTACCGGCTCCCGACAGAAAACGGGAGCCTATTTTTGTTTTCAGCAGGAGGTATTACATGAGAGCAAATTCAGATATGCCAATCGTTATACGGCAGGGCGGGATAGTCACAGCCGACAGCGAGCGCAGAAACCATATTGTCAGAGAGCTTGTGCTTTCCGGTAAGCTGAAAGCGCTTACAGCGACAGAAATGGGTACATACCTTGAACTTATGCTCCGCGAATTTGACGCGACTATTCCGCTTACGACCTACAAAAACGAGGTAAAGGACGATTTCCGCTGCGGTATTGACGGTCTTATCGGAAAGAGATTTATCGTACCTGCCGACAGATGCGGCTACATCTTTGTAAATCTCAAAAAGTGGGATATATAGGAGGTGCAGCGCCGTGAACAAGTCAAACGACCAGATTATTCGCATTAAACACGAACGGCAGTATATGGTCATATCCAACTACTGCCTGTTCAACGAGCCTGAAATGTCGGGAAAGAGCAAGAATGTGCTATCCACAATGCTTGCTTTGCCCGACGGATACAACATAACCATCAAGGGCATTTCCAGCTTTATGAAGGACGGTATATGCGCTATACGCAGCGCGATGGACGAGCTTGAGGAACACAAATACCTAAAGCGCCGAAAGCTGCGGGACGAGAAAGGCAGATTTTTCGGAGTGGAATACACCGTCTATGAATTACCCTACACCATGCTTGAGGGCGACCAGACAGAGTATAAACTTGCCGCCAAGAAAGAAAAAGCGGTTTCTTCTGCTGCTCCGAAATGCGATTTTCCTAATACGGAAGCTCCGCATACGGAAAACCGCACACAATCAAATACTGTTGAAAATAATATTGTATTTATCAAATCTGTCGATGACAGAAAAGATATAGATACTGAAAAAAGAAATAACTGTATAGACAGCTTTGTTTCTACCGCGGAGGTTGAGCAGCAGATAAATGCAGACGAACTCAAACAGAAACTTGACGATAGGTTTGTCGATATGGTTGTTGGAATAATAACCACCTGCCGTAACGCTAATTCTGTCCGCATATCCGGGCGTGTTATTCCAAAGGACGAGCTGCACAAGCGTTTTGCTGCAATAACCTATGATGATGTGATGAACACCGCCAATTCCGCACGGAAACGAAAGGCGGCGAACCCCAAAGCGTATATTCGTGCTATCCTTTTCAGCGGCAGTTATTCCCAGGAGTATGACAGATACAATCCGGAAAACCGGATCAACGCATTTTACTCCGACTATGATACTCAGACATCATCAATCGACATTGACGGAATTTTAGCAGACATACGCGCTAAGTACCGACAACCCGAAGATGAACCGGAACATCCGCCTTTCTGCGTTACGAACGATACGGGGCAATACACGCGGCAATTCAACTAACGGAGGTTTTTAATGGCTTTTTCTTTCAGAAATAAAGATGTGTACATAAATGCACAGAAAAGTGAGAACGCACCTGTTCCCACTGCGGCAGTCCTTCCCATTCAAACGGTTGTCCCCTCCGAAACCGCTTTTGACGAGGAAATGCACACCCTTGAGGTGTCCGCCGAGAGAGCAAGCGAGATTATAGCCGGAGGAACAGGCAGCGAACAGCCTATCGTGACATCTCCGTATATGTCTGCCGAGCAGGTAAACGAGTATGTTGCCAACGTGCTGAAAACATATTTTCCGCTGCCCTCAAAGCAGATAGCCGCCGAGCGTATCACCCTCGGACACAATCGCCTATCGGTAAGTTACATGGCGGACGAGCAGCTTAAAGGACTTGCGTCGGATATGTATGCAAACAGCCTTCTGGAGCCTATTCTTGTTGTACCCATTGATTCCGGAAAGTTTGAAATCGTCGCCGGTTACAATCGTTTCAAGGCGGCAGAGGATATACTGCGCTGGGACGAGATACCCTGCAAGGTAGGCAACAGAGAAGTCCTTACCGACGAGGTGCAGAAGATGATCGCAGCAATAACAAATCTGTTCCGTGCGGACAGCATGACTTTCGGCGAGCTGTTTCGTTCATTCACAGCGTTGCAGCTTTATGAACCCCGCGAAAAACTGATTGCGCTTTTCCACCTTTCAGAGAGTGAGGTAAACAGGCTTGCCGAATTGTCCGTCCTCAACCCAGAACTCATGGAGTATGTTGGGAGCTGTATTGCGGCAGATATTGCCTTAAAACTCCGTGAACTCTCAAACAAACAGCAGAGCGATCTCGCTCAGGCACTCAGCCGTAATCAGACCGAGATAACAGAATTGAAAGCTGCCAGAATATGCAGATACGCCGGCAAGAACACCTTGTCCGCACAGGGCTTGAATGACGTGCTGAACGGCTCGGTTGTGCCGCCTAAAGTCAATCTGTCCGGTGATTTTCGTTCCAGAACATTCGCCGGCTATGACGAATACGAAAGTGTGGAGATAACTATGGCGGCAATTACGGAATTTATGGAGGCGCACACAGATGATGAGATCAGACACACCATTTATCCGCACTTTTAAGATAATCAGCTCTGCGATAGTTATTGGCTCTTTTATTTCAGCCGTACTCTTTATATGGAGGTGAACTAAGTTGAGATTGACCGAGGTAGAATTATTCTACCAAGAGCTGCTGCCCACTCTCCGCAAGCCCGACGTCTGGGAGCGTATGATGAAACAGATTTCTTCGTTCTGGCGGTTTGGCTCATTTTCGGAGGCTATGATGCTTACGGAACAGAACCCTAAAGCAACAGCGGTAGCGACCTACGAACAATGGAACAAGATGGGCAGATATGTAAAAAAAGGCTCTTTGTCCACGATAGTATTCACGGGTATCAACGATACCAGCCCCAAATATCTGTTTGACATCTCGCAAACCTACGGCAGACCCATTCTGCCTAAGTGGAAGATGAACGAGCAGTATGCCTCCGGCATTATATCCAGATACAACGCAGAAAATGGTGCAAATGTCACAAACCTTTCCGAATACATTCAGAAAAGTATTGACAAAAATATAATTAGGGTATATAATTATAATGGTAAATTAACACCGCAGATGCAAAATGACCCTCGCATAGCGGAGTTGATTTGCCGTTCCGCACGGACGATATGCCTTAAACGGTGCAATATTTCCGAGGCGGACATGACGGAGGAATTCTCTATCGTTTCACAGATACGCAATGACGTGTCAATGATGGAGATAGGCAATTTGAGCCTTGCACTCGCACAGGACGTTCTGCGTGAGATCGACAGGCAGATAAGGAGTATGGAGTATGAGCGAGATAAACAGAACGATAACGTTCGCGAATCAGGTATGCGTGATACCCTGCGAGGAGAAGAACGGAATGCTGTTTCCGAAGCTGAACAGCTACGGACGGGCGAATATGTCGCCTCTCGCGCTGAAGGCGATGGACATGATGATGGAAATGGACAGCGCGGCACTGGAATGCGTGAACATGAGCGGGCTGTACAGAACCATCTGGGAGCAGATAGCGAGGAAAGCCGAGGACAGCAGAATGGACAAGCTGAACGCGCTGAAATCAGCGACAACGCTCAGCGAGGATTATCAGACGCACGAGTCGCAGCTTACGATGATATACACACAGGCGCAGGCAGCGGCATGGGAAACGATACAGACGTGCGTGAGCTGGCTGATAGCGAAAGTGAGGGAAACACCGACAATAGCAGAGATGAAGAATATCACCCTCTCTATGATGACCCCATAAGCGAAACCGATACAACCGAATATGACGAGGCGGACTTTACTGAAGAAGAAAAGTCCGCCTTTTCTGTTTCCAATGATGAGGAATACGGACAGCTCACGCTTTTTTCGGACAAGCCCGATATTACGGAGGCTGCCGAGCGTTTTGACGCTGCTGCGGTGCTGAAACAGCTGCTTACGGAAACCGATAGAATTACCGGTCCCTTTGAGAAACACCGCATTAAGTACGCCTATGAGGATTTCCCGAACGAATTTGCCGATAAGCTAAAGGAAATACTTGGTGTTGGCATGAGGTCTGGGTCGGGGGATATTAAGTATGTTGAATACAAAGAGCAAGGCATAATCGCTAAGCTCTCCGACGCAGCTATTATCCATTTCGAATGGAAAGACGCGGCGCGGGCTGTCGCGGAGCTGATTGACAGCGGCAGATATATCACCGATGATGAAACCGCTTTTTTCACAGAACAATGTATCAATACCCTGAGAAATGCCGACAGATACGTTGACCCGAACAATGCAAGCTCTGTTGAGTCGGCAAAGTGGCGCTGCGATTATGCAATCCGCCACCTTGAAAGCGTAGGCTACGATACCGCGCCTATCATGCCGGAATTTCTAAAGACAATTTACGAAGAAATGGGTAGCAGAGGGACATTTCTCCCCGATAATGAGGTATCCATTTTCTTTGGAGATAAAGAGGATAACAGCGATTGGTTTACCGAAAGCACACTTTTCCACGATTTTGTCGTAACGCAGATGAATGGACAGGTGTCCTTTGCGCTTGCTAATGCTGTTTTGGAGTATCTTGATGAAAAGCAGCATATAGAGCGCATTGACCCAACGCTTTCCGTAGGATACTATCACAAGACAAACCTTTATATCAAGGCAGTCATAGGTGATGACTCAATCGGCTATGAGTGCAGATTTGATATAGGCGACGGCAGAGGCTCCGGCGGCGGTTCTCTCATTGACCACATAAAGCAATTCTGCGAGTATTACTATGAGAACAATCCGCTGAAACTCCCTGAAGAAGAACGAGCCGGATATAAGCAGAACCTTGATATTCTTGTGCCGTTTCTTTTGGAACATTCACAGCTTACGGACGAGGAACAGCGTATCCTTGATGAATTCAAGCAGGCACACCCTATCAGCCGTACTCCTTGTACCGCTGCTTATGCCGCGCTGATGAACGGTGCAAACATCATTCCGCTTGAATACCGCGATCCAAATTCCGAAACCAAAATAGACGGCTATCACCCTATTGCAGACGCAAGCAGCACCAAACTTTCCGACCTAAAGCTTGTCAGAACCGATGAGGGCAAATTCAACATCACCGGCACCTCAAATGGGTTTTCGGGCAGACATGAAAACTGTATCCTCAACACATTTGAGGATATTGAAAGAGCATTTGAGTATATCACAACAAATGAGAGAATGTCATTTGCACCGATAACCGATGAACCGCAGCCCACAGCCCAGCCCGAACCCAAACCGAGGGTATCCCCCGATATTCTGAAGGTAGGCGATTTGATCCGCTTGGACGGAAAGGTATGGCGCATTACGGATATTGACGGTGATTTCAGCCTGTCTTTTGAGAATACGGATAAAAATGACATGGAGGCGGTAGGCTCAATATATGGGCGATGGAAACAAAACCTTGAAAAGCAGGGTTTTGAGCTTGTATCAAGCAGCGAACAGCCCAAAGATACCAACCGGGGCAGAAAACTATCCGTAACCAAGAAAGGCAGCTTTTATGAGCTTGTCGGCGATGAAGATACGGCGACACAAGCCGCTAATCTTCTCGGAACAATACCGATACGCGGCGAGTATGGCGGAAAACTTGGAATACGCGATATAGATATTGACCGCATTTCCGAACAGCTAAAAGACAACGGATTTATTATTGAAGCCGCCGAAATTGCTGAAAAAGAAACAACAGAGCCGCTTACACCCGTTGTTCCCGAACAGATGCCAAAGGCGCAGAATTACTCTTTCCCAGATGATTTTACCTACTCCCACGGAAAGAAAGCAAAGTACCAGGATAACATCGCTGCAATAAAAACGCTGCTGAATATCGAGCGTGAACGCAGATTTGCAACTCCCGAAGAACAGACTATTCTTGCTCATTATTCCGGCTGGGGCGGCATTCCCGAAACGTTTGACAGCGACAAAAGCGATTGGTCGTCCGAGTATGTCGAATTGAAAAGCCTGCTTTCCGAGAAAGAATACAATGCGGCAAGAGCAAGTACCACCACCGCATTCTACACCGAGCCGTACATAATTCAAAGCATATACAAGGCTTTGGAACATTTCGGTTTCAAGGGCGGTCATATCATTGACCCGGCTATGGGAACAGGTAACTTTTTCGGTAATATGCCGCGTGAACTTGCTGAAAACAGCACGATATACGGCGTTGAACTTGACAGCTTGACCGCACGAATAGCGCATTATCTCTATCCTCTGGCAAATATACAAAACAAGGGATACCAGAATACCAAGTTTGAGGATAACACCTTTGATGTGGTAGTCGGGAATGTGCCGTTTGGTGAATATAGTCCTTATGACGCGGCGTACAAGGAGGAATATCTGATACACGACTATTTCTTTATCAAGAGCCTTGATAAGCTGAAGGCAGGAGGAATAGCAGCACTCATCACCAGCAGCGGAACACTTGACAAAATGACCGCCAATCCCCGAATAGAAATGTACCGCAGAGCCGAGCTTATCGGCGCGCTGCGCCTGCCGAATAACGCTTTTGGCAGCGCCGGAACACAGGTAGTTACGGATATTATTTTCTTCAAAAAGCGTGATATAATTTTGGAGGAAACCTTTAGCAGCTATGAAACCCGCTATCGACTCCCAGCATGGGTAAAGGACGGAGGCGGTTATTTTCAGCATAACGGAAATTCGTTCTACGATATAAGCGCATACTATGCGGAACACCCCGAACATCTGCTTGGAACGCCGAAATTAGTCAGCGCAAGGTACGGCAACGTATCTACCATAGAAGCTGATGGAAACACCGCCGAGCGACTTGAAAAGGCGATACTTTCCCTCAATGGTGAATTCACCGCAGCTCCTACGCTGGAGGAACTTGACACCGAGGAACAAATCAGCTATACCCCTCTGCCGGAAGGAGTCCGCCCGTTCACCTATTTCACCGATGATAACGGGAAACTTTTTTTTGGCGACCACCACGGAGCTGCCGAATACGCAGGCGACAAAAAGTCTGCCGAGGCAATAAAGCAGATGACTGTCATTGTTCAGCAGCTTGATGAACTTATCGCTATTCAGCGTGACGGCTGCACAGACGAACTGCTCACCGAAAAGCAAACGGCGCTGAATTCGCTCTATGACAGTTTCGTAAAGAAATACGGCTGTCTTAACACTCAGACAAATCTGCGCCGATTCAGCGATGATATTCGCGCTCCGAAACTCTCCGCACTGGAAATAGAACGGCGAAACGAAAAGGACGAACCTTATTTCGACAAAGCGGACATTTTCTTTAAGCGCACTATAAACCAATTCCGAACCCCCGACCATGCGGATACCGCTATTGAGGCTCTGCACATTTCCTTAAACCTCAAACAGCAGATAGACTTGCATTATATGGCAGCTCTCTGCGGTAAAAGCGAGGACGAGGTTATAAACGAGCTGGGGGATATGATTTTCTGCAATCCCGCCAGAAATGCCGGCGACAAATACTCCGGTTGGGAAACAGCAGACGAGTATCTGTCCGGTCACACGCGGGAGAAACTCGGTCTTGCAATGGTGAAAGCAGAAGAAAATCCCGAGATGTTCTCTCGAAATGTTGCCGCGCTGAAAGAGCATCAACCGCCTACTCTCGGCATTTCAGATATTAGCTTTCGGCTCGGCTCTATGTTTATCCCTGCGGAAATGTACACGCAATTTATTTATGACACCTTTGAAACAGCAAGGTCTAACCGAAGCTCCGGTAGCTTTGCAAAAATGCAAATATCCTGTGAATACCTCCCAGCACTGAATGAATGGAGGATACCCAACAAGGGAGCAGATTCCAATGTTAAGGTAGATCAGGAATACGGAACACGCAGGCTGAACGCCTATGAGCTTACCGAGCTTTGCCTCAATCAGCGCAGAGCAACCGTAAAGGACAAGGAAACCTACCGCGATGAGAAAGGATTACATGAACGCTATGTAGTAAACAAGAAAGAAACTATCCTCGCCCGCGAAAAGCAAGCGCGTATCGAACAGGCATTTGTGCAGTGGGTACTCGCCGACGAAAGTCGCGTCAAGCGCATTGAGAATATCTACAATGACCGTTTTAACAATATTACCCCACGGCATTATGACGGCAGCTATATAGATATTCCGGGAATGGCTGCCGGTGTTACTCTGCGCCCCCACCAGAAAGACGTTATCGCGCGTTTTGCCGCGACAGGCGGCGGACTAATGGCACATGAAGTAGGCGCGGGAAAAACAGCAGCGTCCGCAGGTCTGGGAATGTACCTCAAAAGCATAGGTGCTATAACAAAGCCGCTTTTCGTTGTTCCGAACGCTGTTATAGGACAGTTTGGCGAGGAATTTCAGCGATTTTTTCCTTCAGCAAATATCCTTGTGGCTACTGAAAAAGATTTCCAGAAACTCAGCCGCCGCAGATTTCTCGCCAAGATTTCCTCGAACGACTTTGACGCGATAATTGTTTCGCAGAGTCAGTTTGAGAAAATGCCTATGTCACTGGAACGGCAGGAGGAATACTTTGACCGGCGCATTGAAGAACTTACCCAAACCATTGAAATGATGAAAGCCGATAAAGGCGAACGTCTTTCAATAAAGCGGTTGGAAAGTATGCGCTTTTCATTACAGACAAAGATTGAAAAGCTCCGCGCCGCGGCAAAAAAAGATGATTTCATTTCATTTGAAGATTTAGGCTGCGACTATCTCATCATAGATGAGGCTCACAACTACAAAAATCTTGCCCTGTTTTCCAAGATGACGAATGTTGCCGGCATAAACACGAACTCCAATTCTCAGCGGGCATTCGACCTTGAGCTGAAAATAAGATATATGCAGGAAATAAACAACGGCGGCGGTGTCTGCCTTATGACAGGTACTCCGATAAGTAACGCTATATCGGAAATGTTCGTCTGGCAATACCTTTTGCAGTACCGCACTCTCCAGCAGCTCGGCATCGAATATTTCGATAACTGGGCGAGTGTTTTCGGCAATATCACACAGACTATGGAGGTTAAGCCCTCCGGAACGGGTTTTCGCATGAGGACAAGATTTGCGAACTTTGTTAATCTGCCGGAACTCTGTAATCTGTTCGGAGAGGTCACAGACATCGTTAAGACCGCCGACCTTGACCTCAAGCTGCCGGGTGTCGCCGGTGGGAAACCGCAGCTCGTTATTTGCGAGCCGTCCCCCGCGCAGGAGGAACAGCGTGACGAAGGCATGGAACGGGCAAGGAAAATCGAAAACAAGGAGGTAAAGCCGGAAGAAGATAATATGTTAGCCATCTGTACCTTTATGACCAAAGTTGCGCTGGACGGACGGATACTCAATCCCGCAGCTGAGGACTATGAGGGCAGCAAGGTAAACAACTGTGTAAGGAACATACTTGATATAGACGAAAACAATCCTAGTACGGCACAGGTTGTCTTTTGCGACACGAACACCCCAAAATATGACGGTACATTTACCGTTTACGAGGACATCAAAGCAAAGCTCGTCGCCAGCGGCAGATACGCCGAGAATGAGATAGCTTTTGTCCACGACGCACACAATGACCGTCAGCGTATTGAATTGTTTGATAGGGTAAATCAAGCACAGGTGCGAGTGATTATCGGATCAACCGGAAAGCTCGGTACGGGTGTAAATATTCAGAAACACCTAATTGCCATGCACCATCTTGACGCACCCTACCGTCCGTCGGACATCGAGCAGCGCAACGGTCGCGGTATTCGTCAAGGAAACGAACTTGATGAGGTACACGTCTTTTACTACGCTACAAAGGGTACTTTTGATACATATCGCTGGCAGCTCCTTGAAAAAAAGCAGGAGATAGCGTCAAAAGTTCTCTCCGGAAAGCCTGTATCCCGTAGCTGCGAGGACATCGATGAAACAGCTCTCACCTTTGCCGAGATGAAAGCCGCGACCACCGACAATCCTCTGATAGCCGAAAAATTGACCGTTGATAATGAGGTCGCTCGTCTTATGCTGCTGCAATCCGATTATCTATCAGAACATAAGCGCTTGGAAACAGACATCACAAAAATGTATCCAACAATGATAGAGAACCTTACCCGACAGCGTGACAATGCTTTGGCAGACATTCAGACTTTTCAGCAGCACCCGTTTGTTGATGACAGCTTTGTTATTGAAATAAACGGAAAAACTTATACTGAAAAAGAAAAAGCGGCTGAAATGATTGAGGCGCAGGTGCAAGCCTATATGGGAACAAGTGAGGCATCCGAACACGAACTCCTGCTTTTCGGTAAGTATCATGGTTTTGAGATTGGCATAAGACGTGCCGACGCTCTTACTATGCACCTTGTCTTGAAAGGAAAGAACAGCTACCGCAATGACTATGCAAACAGCGGTATCGGTGCTATCACAAAGCTGGATAATCTTCTTCAAAAGCTGGAAAACGAGCCGGTACGGCTTGCCGAGTCCATAGCCAAGAATGAAACCCAGCTTAAAAACGCTCAAACCCTATATGAACAGCCGTTTGAACACACAGAAGAACTCGCAAGGCTTATCGAAAAACAATCGGCAATAAATGCCGAGCTTGAATTTGGTAAGGCGGAAGAACAAGTGCTTGACGAAGATGCGGAGGAAAACGGCGCAGAGGAAATGGAGGCATAATTTGGATAAGTATAAAAATGAGGCGCGTCTTATCGGAGTAGACTACGCATCAAATATCTCCGAGATACCCAATACACTTGCTGATGTTGCAGATTATATTGTCGCCAACGGTATATATGGATTTCTTGAAATTTACGCAGACTCTTCCAATGATATTGTGCTTACCACCTCAAGTCTTGAAATTGACTTTTGTCCGGACCGGGAATATCTCAATGCGCTGCTCCCGTGCTTTCTCAAAAGCTGCGTGAAGCAGAACAAGCGTAATTTACGGAGTCATCGGAGTCAGTTGCCGCGGCAGATAATGCGGAGGAACTAGACAACGAGGAAGAAATGGAGGTTTAACAATGTCCATCTGCTACCCATTGTTCAACGAAAAGAGGTGATATAGTGCGCACAAGCACACATTTCATACCAATTCAAACCATAAGCACGTCCGGAATGGAAATCGTCCTCGGCGAACGTTCGTCCGGCTCATCGCAGTTTGCAACGTGGCGGCATTACAACGGCAGGTATGAAATTCAAGGTTACTACACCAGTTCCGACCCGATACGGAACAGAATAGCCGCAGAACGTTCACTGTTTCGCTGCGCCGCAGACAGCAGCGTACCTCCTGCTGCAGCAAAGGTGCTTGAAAAAGCCGCAACGGAACTAACTGTGCTGCTGGACAACTACGATATTCATTCTGCATACCGTAAGCGTGACACAAGTGCCTGCACGGAGTACATAAACAGACTTTCTGAAATAACCAACGGAGTATTTGAGGACACAAAGAATACTCCGTTGTTTTTGTTTTTGGACGAATGCAAACCGGCTCCGCAGACCGAGGAAGAAGATGAACTGGAACTCTGAAAAAAGAGAAATGTACATCTGCGAAATAAGCCAAACGCATTTCCAGACCATTTCTTGAAAGGAAATCACAATGCCGACTACAGATAGGATAACCGTATTACCGCACCCTCATTTTTCTGATAGTTATATACTGAAAGAAAAAATCACCGATGGCACTCTTTTCGTCGGCACAAGTGCCGAACTTATAGGGTTTTGCAAGCAAAAACTTGCTGCCAGCGTGAATGTTGCGGAGCTTGCTGAGATGATCGCAGCCGCCGAGAAAGCGCGTGTAATCATCTGTCATGCTCCGAACCACGAAACAGATTTTGCTGTAAAGCGCACCATAGGTGACAAGACCTATGAGATAAGGCTATCCCAAAGCGAACTCCTTGACGCTTTTATGAAACAGCAGAGAATAGGCGTTATGGAGGATATAAGAAACTATATTGAAGAAAATGAGCTAGACAGTGACGAGTATAATGACGAGATTATTACCGGTATCACAGATATTTATCTGAACAACAGCGTTGATAATACCGCGCCAAGCGAATGGGATATACAAAAGGCAATCAGCGAATATTTTGCTACACACGACCCTGTTTGCAACGAGGAAGAACCGGAACTCTGATTGAGAAATGTCCACCTGCTACCCATTTCTGCGAAAGGAACACTACTATGGATATTTACAAGAACACTCTCAAATATGCCAAAGAGAACGGCGAGATCGAACAGTACCGCGAAAGCATGAATTTGAACGAGGAATGTGGTTTTTTTATTCGCCGTTCAATCAACGAAAACTTTCATAACAACTATCTTGACGTTAAGAAAATCACCGCGGAAGTCACCGAGAAATACGGCTTTGAACGTGCAATGCTTATGCTTGCTCTCCGTATCAACAGCCTCGAATGGGACGGTCGTATCGACAAAGCCAACAAGGAGTGGGCAAGCAAATTTATCGCCGATTATCCCAACGCCGAGGCAATCAGAAAAGTCGCCAACAGTACGCTGGGGGCAGCTCACTCTGTTCTTCTCGACAGCGTAGCGGAGGAGGTGAGGTTTACTTACCACGATAGAAACAAAGAAAAACAGCAGGAAGTCGAAGGATACCGCATAATTCAGACGGTTAAAACCCCGACCGCCGAATTTCTTCTCGGACAGAGCAAGAATATGCCGAGCCACTATGTAACATGGTATAACAGCAATCACAACGGAGGTCTTTCACCGGTGTGGGGACACTACTTTACCACCGGTGACTCAAACAATAATTGCTTTGCTGCATATCACGACCTGTTTTCCCGCGCGTTATCTAATGTGAATGAACATATCAGACAGGAAGAACTCACACCGAAGGCAGGCTCAATTATCCGGACCGTCAACGGCGAAGAAATGCAATTTGAGCTTAACGAAGATGAACGCGACAGCGTGTGGAATATGGTTGAGCAAATGAATGTTGAAGAACACTTCACGGAAAAACTACGCGCAAAGGGATATAACCCGACCCTATCCGGAATGGAAAGCATAATTTCCGAAATGGCAGAAAAATTCCGCAATGATTTCGGATACGGCAATGATGAAGAATTTGAGGCATACATAAGCGAACGCGAGGGCGACATTGACAAACTCACTTTCTGCGGAATGTATGGTGAGAACAATGTTGACACTGCGAACATTTCAGACTATACGGGACGGGTAATGATTATTCGTCCCGAATATTTAGCGCCGGATAAGCGTATCCCTGAAAATCAGCTTTTCCTAGCACAGTTAGGTACAGGCTGCGACCCTAAAAAGGAAGGCAGGCAGATTATCGGCGTATTTTTATATGACCGAGAGGAAGCCGCTATCCACAGCAATGATTTCCTCGGTGCTATGAAAGAGGAACATATTCCCTCATGGGCAAGGGACGCTCTGAACGACATTCTTGAAGAAGAAAACGAAGAAGAACCTGAACACGATTGAGAAAAGTCCGTCAGATGGACATTTCTCGGAAAGGACATCACAATGAAACCTGTAAATGCTTACGACGGAGAGTATGAGGCTTTTGAGATACTCGGACAGGACGCGCTTTTCAGCAACTACCGAATTGACCGCAGCACTGTTCCCGACGGGCTTTATGCCTATGACCTCCGCGATGATAACGATGGGATCGCCAACGAGGTCAGAAACATCATTACCGTCAATCACTTTGGAACGGTTATTACCAGATACCCTATACAGGGAGCAGAGGAAGGTGTTGTTCTCGGCGAAGATGACACCAATTTCGGCGGCTATACAATGACCCTTGATGATTTCCGCGAACATACTCCGGCAACTGAAGATGAGGAACTGGAACCCTCTTGAACCGATCCTCTTTTTCAGAAGATTAAATCAGAACAAGTCCCTCCGCAGCTACGCGCTTTCATCGAGGAAATGGGTAGCGGAGGGACATTTCTCTGAAAGAGAGAACAAGAATACGAAATGCGAGAAATGGGTAGCAGATGGACATTTCTCTGCGATTACCACCGCCCCCGCGCGAGAAATGGGTAGCAAAGGGACATTTCTCCGTGATAACCACCGCCCCCGCGCAGGAAATGGGTAGCAGATGGACATTTCTCCGTGATAACCACCGCTCCTGCGTGAGAAATGGGTAGCAGAGGGACATTTCTCTGAAAGAAAGGAAAGGATATGAACGAACAACTTACGCTAGGCAGCCTGTTTGACGGAAGCGGCAGCTTTCCGTTTGGCGGTATGCTTGTCGGGATAAAGCCTATATGGGCATCGGAGATAGAACCGTTCCCGATACTTGTTACTAGAACGCGAATGCCGGAGGTGCAGCACCTCGGTAACATTTGTAGCATGAACGGTGCGGAAATACCGCCCGTGGATATAATCACATTTGGCTCACCCTGCCAAGATATGTCAATAGCTGGGAAAAGAGCCGGTCTTGACGGTTCGCGCTCTAACTTGTTTTTTGAGGCAATCCGTGTGATAAAGGAAATGAGGTGTGCAACACATGGCAAATATCCGAGATATATCGTCTGGGAAAACGTCGCAGGAGCATTCAGCAGCAACCGAGGAAAGGATTTCCGCTCCGTCCTCACAGCAATCTGCTCCATCAAAGAAACCGATGAGGTATCAATACCTATGCCGAAAAACAACAAGTGGCTCGGCAGCGGAGAAATCGTGGGAGATAATTATTCTGTCGCCTGGCGATTGCTCAACGCGCAATACTGGGGAGTCGCCCAACGTCGTCGTCGAATCTACCTTGTCGCAGATTTTGGAGGAGAAAGTGCCGGCAAAATACTATTTGAGTCCGAAAGCGTGTCTGGGTATAATCAAGCGTTCTATGAAGCGAGGAAAGGGTTTACCCTTTGTTCTGCTGGAAGCTCTGAAAAAACAGGCTGGGTTGACCTAAAGTGTTTTGATAATCATAGTCAGACCTGTCGTTACACCGGACCGCTTGAAACAGCGAACGCAGTATCCGCAACCTATGGTATGGGCGGCAATAACTGTCCGTTCGTAGTGGAAACCCCGAAAACCCTAAAAATACGCTGCGGAGCAGAAGGCGGCGGCAAGGGTGCATTGTTACAGGATAATCTGTCAGCGACTCTGTCCACAAATGTGGATCAGACCTTATTCGCACCGGAACCGTGCAACTTTTATCCATATATGCAGGCTCATGGCGTCTGCCTGCGCTCCGATGGAATATCCAACACTCTCGTGAACGGCGGCAGCCCCGGAAAGCAGAACGCAATTATCGTCCCCTCCTATTGTGCCAGCCGTTCTTATCGCACCGCCGATAAAGAGCTTGCAGGAACGCTTGCAGCGTCCGATTACAAGTCTGCCCCTATCGTTAATAAGGAATGCGAGGGCAGAATTGCCGTAAGGTATCTCACACCAACCGAGTGTGCCCGCTTGCAGGGCTTTCCCGATTGTTGGTGTCGCGAGCTTGAAATTGCAAATCCTACCGAGGCAGATATTGATTATTGGAGCAAGGTTTTCAGCGAGTATGGAAAGATAAAAGGGCTGAAAAAAGAAAAGACGCGCAAACAGATAGCAAAGTGGTTAAGCTCACCGCACCCCGATGCGGCAGAATACATGATTTGGGGGAATGGCTGCGCACTTCCATGTGTTTGCTTTGTTCTTTCCGGTATCAGATACTCCTATGAAAAACGGGTAGCAGAGGGACATTTCTCCGAATGAAAGTGAGGTACACAATGGGAAGATATTCGAGAGATGATTACTTTAAGATAACCAATGCAAGCTGCCTGCTTGTCGCAGAGGCGCTGGGACTGGTTATTGACGAGAGCAAGCGCAGCAATGCAAAAGCAGTACATATCAAGGACAGCGGCGGCCTTTACATTTTCCCCGAAAAAAACAACTGGTATCGCCATTCCGATGGTGCAAAAGGTTTTCCCGCCGACCTTGTGGCGGACACTCTCGGTTGCAGCCGTGATGACGCACTCGATTTTATCGCCAACCGTGTACTCCACGGCGTATATCTTGTACAGCCGGAAACATTCGTGCGGAAGAACTTGAACCGCGCAACAAAATCGAATTCAGAATTTGTTGTCCCGCCGCACGATATAAAGCCATCCAGAGTGTGCGCCTATCTCATACGGACGCGCGGCATTGATAAGAACATTGTCTTTTCGCTGATAAAACAGCAGCTCATTGCGGAGGACAATGCTCACCATAACTGCCTGTTCTTTGGAACGGACGAAAAAGGCGTCATACAGAGCTGCGCTTTTCGCGGAACATCATCTTTTGTGCAGTTTCGCGGTGAGGCGGCAGGCGGCGACAAGACCTGCCCTTTTGCGGTGCGCGGAACAAATGACGTACTTCGCATATTTGAAAGCCCTATCGACGCTCTCTCACACGCAACCTTTCAGACGCTGCTCGGCAAGAACTGGAAAGCGGAACACCGCCTGAGTCTTAACGGCTGCGAGAATTACATGGCGGCGTACAAATACCTCTGTAATCACCCCGAAATAAACCATGTTTATATCGGTCTTGACAATGACAAGGCAGGCAGAGAGGCAGCAATTCATCTTATCAGCAAGATACAGAATGACTTTCCCGACAGACAGCTCAAGCTGCGAATTATTAGTCCGATAACAAAGGACTGGAACGAGGACTTGCAGCACTACCGCCGTCTGAATATCCCTCTCCTTGATTTTCTCAAGATGACAGCGGAAGAAATAGACGAGGCGGAGTCAGAAATGGAGCAACAGGCTAATGAAATGCAAATGTGATTATTTTTCAACATTCAACTGCTTTTCAACACCGCTGGGGAAAAGCGCCCCAACTCCGTAGGGCAGGAATAGAGGAACTTCGTTCCTCTACCTCACACCGCACCGCCAAAGGCGTTGCAAGGAATTTCACCAGCGTTATGAGAAATTCTTTAGCATTTCTCCTAAATATTTACAGTACAGAAAGGAGGTTATCCTATGAGCAGGCGACTCCAACAAAAACCGATAGCTATGACGGAGGAAATGATAGAGGCTATTGACAAGTACGCGGCGAAACACAACACCAACTTTTCAAACGCTGTACGGCTGCTTATTGACAGCAGCCTTGACACGGATGCGGCAAGAGCCAATGAGAACATGATCCGTCAGTACATTCGTGAGGAACTTGATATTTGCATAGCTCCACATCTGAAAAAGATAGAGGGCATAATCGAACACCGTGTTATACCGATATGCGCAAGAACCGGAAGAACATCTGCGATCTCATTCGCAACGGTAATCGGTATGCTCACCGAAAACTACACCGACGGGCGTTCTCACGAAAACATTCTTACTACTGCCAAAAAATTTGCGGCACAGTACCTAAAGGAAAAGGTAAAGCCGGAAGAAGAATATCGGCAGGAGGCGCGGGAGGAACTCAACCGAGCCTATAATGCCAGCAATTTCGATGACGAGGTTTGAGAAATGGGTAGCAGAGGGACATTTCTGTGGAAAGGATAAGAAAATGCCAAATCATATTACAAATCGTCTTGCGATTGACGGAGAAGAAACGGAGATACGCAGATTGCTTGATGCGGTTACAACTAAAGATGAGGAAGGAAACACGCTCCTTGTTTTTGACAAGATAATTCCCATGCCAAAAGAGCTTGATATTTCATTTGAAAGCAGCTTTTCTAAAGACTTGTCAAACTACTTATCTGCCGTAAATCCGGTAAATACGGAAACCGTTGAGGGTATTCAAAAGCTCTCTGTTAAAGAATATCGGGATACTATCACAACGCTTAAAGCGTATTTTACCGATTTAAATAAAGTAGGTATTTCAGGGGAATTAGCTGTTATAGATAAAGGCTCTGCTGAAAAGGGGCGTCAGCTTGCACACAACATAATAAATTACGGCGCTCCGACTTGGTATGAGTGGCGCTTGCAGCAGTGGAACACAAAATGGGACGCATATAAAGCCGAACCGTTTGAAAACAATACCCTAGTATTTCACACGGCGTGGTCACGACCGGAGGCGGTAATCAAACGACTTGCACAAATGTATCCCACGCTCTCCTTTGAACATCAATGGGCTGATGAAGATTTCGGCTACAATGTTGGCACGGCTACCTATAAAAACGGTGAAAAAGTCGAAACCTATATTCCGCAATGTCAGACGGTTGAATCTTGCCAGCTTGCAGCAGAGATACTCGGTTATTCTTCCGAATGGTATGAGTCTATGGAGTATGATGAGAGTGAGGCAGAACCTGAACCCTAACGGAGAAATGGGTAGCAGATGGACATTTCTCCGATTGAAAGCGAGGTGCGTATGGACAGACTTAAAAACCTTGAAAACGAATATGAACACTGGGAACATATCTACAAATACGGCAGCTCCGACCCTTTTTACGCTGATGGCGTGAATTTGAACCTCGTCCGCAACCATATTATCTATGAAAAGCAGATGATTGAGGAAGAAACTCCTTTATTCATGTTCGATGAAATTTGTCAGCGTGAACTGCCGCCCATTGTTCCGAGCGACTATATCGCCCGAAAGGACGAGATACGAAAAAATGCTGCGATAGCAATGGGGATAATCGACGCTGATGAAAACTTGATATTTATTCGTCAGCGGGCTGAAAGCCTTTCGGACAAGCAAATGAAACGGCTTTGTGTTCCGGCTGTCATAGGTTACGCAGAGAACCTCCGTTCGGCAATCAAGAACGATGACCTTATCACCATGCGCCGTTACGAACACTATCAGCACTACCTTGACAGCTTTTCCGATCTTGTCCGCCGCCTTAACTCCGAAAGCGAACTCGCTCAGACAGACGAACTTGACATTGAGGAAGATGATGAACTTGAGGACGAGCTTTCGATATAGAAATGTACCGGAAACGCCTACGGCTTATTCCGCAGTTGAGCATTTCCCCGCGTTTTAGGCGATCTGCACAGGGATATTTTCAAATGTTTGTGAATAATTTTGTGTGTAAACTAATTGACAAAACTGTAAATATATGGTATCATATTATTGACAGGAAAACTACATATCCGACAAGGAGGAACAAACTATGACAAAGACAACAAAAATAATCATCGCAATAACAGCAGCTCTTTCAATCGCTGCCGCGGCGACAATTATAATACTTAACCGCAGGAGTGACGCTGATCTGTTAAACGACAAACTCATGCAGACCTCCGAGATAATTCACGAAATAACCGAAACAGAAGATACCCCTGCGGTAACGATAAGCAGCCATAGCAGCGAGGGCGAGCCTATCTCGGTTGAGGAAACCGCCGAACCCGCTCCGGCACCTGATAGCTCCACCACAAGTGAAAGACCCGCAGATACGGCGACCACTCCCGCAAGCACCACTAATCCTGCCGATAAAACAAAACCCGCCGTGACCATAGTCACAAGCAAGCCGACAGATAACACTCCCGACGAGCCTGTCCGCACCGACCTCCCGAAAGTAACAGCAGCTCCCGAACACACCGGCACAGCGACCACAACAGACCGGAACCCTAGTGACGAGCCTGTTGAGAAACCTACCGACGAGAACGGCTTTCCGAAGAACCCGAACAGCGGCGATACCTACACGGACAGCAACGGAACGACATGGGTTTACAATGGTATCTTCCAACTCTGGTCCGAGTCCGGTCCGGTAATTGTTGATGAAATTCCCGACTTTGAATTAAGCGGTGAGAAATGGACGGATTGAGAATTTCCCTCTAATACACAGTAAGGCGTACAGAAATGTGCGCCTTTGCTTTTGCGAAAGGATAAATGATGAAACAGAAAAGAATTATTGCTGTTCTGTTGTCCCTTGCCGTTATGTTCATTTTTACGAGCAGCGCATTTGCAGACGTGAATTTTGGTAATGATGACGGCTCGGGGTTTAAGCCCGGCACCGATGATAACGGGTGGGCGATACAAACGGACAGCGGCGGCAATGTGTGGGACGGTTATGGATATGACCTTGAAGGCTTACGCATAACTATCTACGACGCAGAGGACGAAACAAAGGTGTTCAACACGCTGGATATAACAGGCGAGCCAACTATTGCCGCAGTATCGGGAATGTGTTACTTTGCGGACGCAACGGAGCTTATACCCAAAACGACTTGGCTTTCGTCTGCGTATGTTGGAAACACATACAGCGCACTTGACAGTACCTCTATTGCGAAATATCGGCAGACGGTATCATCGAGAGTAAAATCTTCGGGATACCATGCTGAATATGTAGAAAGTTTATCAAGCATTGATATTATATCCGAAAGCAATACCTCAAATTATGAGGCTATCAAGAGCTTTCTCGGCGACAGAGCATTTGTGGAAAACTGCTTGCAGACAATTTTTCCGCGGCTGAAATATGAGGACTTTGCGGACGGAAAGTACAAGATAGCCTTTGAGCCTATTGCGTATTTTCGATATGACGGTCTGAACTGGGCGCTTACCGCAACGGAGTGTGCGCTGCTTAACCACTACGATAAAGTCACATACTCGGCAGCTTGGAACAGCACGAACAACCTCCGCGCATTAGTCGGAACGCTCACGCACTCGGAACTGCCGAGAGCCGCATTTTTGCAGGCAACAGACCTCGGTGTATCTGTTTATTCACCCTCGGATAATGATTATTACAACGGGAACAGCAAGTACAATTCCGATGAATGTATTATAAGGTGTATGGGTATAGGAATTATCGGTGCAGAACAGCCGCCCGAAGAAGATTTGCCCGATGGAGAAGAAATTGCCGAGTACCATACGGACACCTATGTCTATACCTCGTTTACTTTCTATAATAATAAGGACAAGGACTACTACGGCTATAAATTCTCCATCTACGACAGCGACGGTAATCTCCCGCTTATATCCAGCAAAGCGACCTATCTTGGCGACGGAGAATATGGCTCACCCTATACCGATACTTATATGACACCTACAAGCTATGTTTCGGTGTATGAATGGGACGAGGTAAACGACAAATACAAGCTGGTAAAGCGCGTTAAGGACGGAGATACCGTGGGAACAGGCGCACGGGTAAACTACTCTGTCAAAAGCACAGCCGGCAGAACCCTCGCGTCCGGTACTGTCAATGTAAGTTGTCCCTCGCATGAGGAAGCTATGGGCTATTTCAAGTGGCATACTCCCACAACGGCGCAGGACGTTATCATCACAATAACCTCGCCCGACGGCGCTTTCAAAGACAAGGATAAACAGACCGTCAGCAGCATTGTCATAAATGCGAAGATAGCAAAGGTTGAAGAAAAGACGCCGCCCGACCCAAAGGTTACAGACGCACGCCCCTCCTGGTGGAAGAATTACGGTACAAGCTCCATTAAGAAGAACATTTCCTCTTATGCTCCGAAAGAAGATATAACCGAACTTTCATGGACAGAGTGGGTATATGATTGGGGGCAGGATAGCTGGTCAACCTCAACCGGCAGCTATGAATATTACGGCTGCTATTACGAATATCAGACAGCCACCGGACGATGGCGTGAGAAAAAAATACAGAGGGCAGTTTATATTGACGGAGCTTACGAGGTAACATACACCGTGCGGCTCTCCGCAGATATGACAGTATCTCCCTCTCCGTATTGCTACACGGCGACAGGCAGCGACGGTGCTTGGAAAATGAAATCCGGCTATGGGATAAACATATCCGTTACCACGGATGTTGACGGCGATATAAGCTATTGCACCAACGCTCAGAAGGTCAATGTCCTTTTCCCCGAATTCAATTTCAACAGGCAGAGTACCGCAAAATACAACCGCCTGCTTGAAAAAGTCGGCAGCGAATTTCAGTTTAAGGTCAATCCTTACAGCACTTACAATGACCGCACACATTTTACACCGATATGGTATCCCGACAACACACCATACCGTGTATATGCGGAGGTGTTTGACGTGTGGTGTCCTGCCGGTCAGTTGTCGATACGGCTTGTTGATGACAGCATACGGATAAAAGGAAATGTCTACGACGATTGGCATATAGCACCGATAAACCCGTAAGAACTACAATAAATATAGGCACGATTTTTGAGAAAGAATCGTGCCTTTTTCTGTTTATGGAGGGAAACAAAATGGCAGTTACAACAGGAAAGATATGCGATTTTTCATTCTATGTGTTAAGTCATGAGCCGGGTGGAACGCCTTCAACGATTTATGAGCCGTTTGCCGGAAAACTGTCGCTTGATGAAGCAATGGAGCTTTTCAAGGAGAGAAACGCCCACAGCCCCGAACACATACTCATTCTGCTCGGTGTTGATTACACCGTACACAAGGACGCTGCGCACCTTTATGGCGGGCGGTTCGGTGTTGGGGCAGTAGACCTCATCAAGCGCAGTAACGGCGAAATAAAGCTGCTCGAAGATTACAAGAGCGATGAGGTTTCCATGAACGAGGCGCTTATCTGCAATAACGCTGTCGGTAAGCTCACCAAATTTGTTGATGAACAGCGTAATCATACCGTCGTTAAGGAAACCTTTGTGACAGAGGAAACCATTGCAGAAGAAGCAGAATTATGAAACGAAACACAAGAAACTGCCGCGAGGATATTGCAAAGTTTCCACAGCGGTTAAAAAGTGCGTTGAAACGGTTGATAAAGGACAATTCACACAAGCTGTTCCTATGCTGCTTGTTTGTGATTATTGGCACATTCGCCGCGCTGTTCCTTGCAAATCTTATCAACGACGCATTCACTCACCGGAGCCTTTCAGAGAGGAACTACCTCAATATATTTTCGCTGATAGACGGAGCGTTCTCCGACGAACAGCCGCGGAAGCTGTTCTGGATATTTGAAACTATGGCGGCGTTAGTCTGCTTTGTCTACTTTTTTAGTTCTCTCAAACCCTATCAAGCGGAAATGTATCAAGTAACTCCGAAAATTGAGATACCTAAACCCTACGGACAAAAGCAGCATGGTTCTGCGTGGTTTATGCCCGATGAGGAAAAAGCAAGAATATTTCCCGCCGTTGTGTTGTTTCTGGCAGACGATAAAATAAAACGGCTGCTTGCGGAGGGTTTGCGGCGAGCTGAAGCTGTTGACAACGGACAGTATTACCATGCAAAGCCCATAGGCATAAAAGGCAATATCTTTGATGAGGCAGGTATAGTCCTCGGCAGAAATGCAACAGCGATCAAGGAGCAGATAAGCTGTATAACCGATGACGTTCACACAATGACTATCGGTTCGACCGGCTGCGGAAAAACACGAACGCTTGTTCTTCAAACATTATGTGCGCTGGCTCTTGCCGGTGAAGGTATTGTGGTTTCCGACCCGAAGGGTGAGCTTTACCACTATATGCACACCTTCCTTGAAACGCTCGGTTATACCGTCTGCGTTATCGACTTTAATTCGCCGCGGAAATCTATGTGCTACAATCCCTTGCAGCCGATAATCGACGCGGTAAACAGAGGTGAAATCAACGAGGCAAGCGAAAAGGCATGGGATATGGTGAACATTCTTGTAGAAAAAAGCGAAAAAGGCGAGCCTATCTGGACTAACGGAGAAATGGCTATTATTGTAGCGTCCATACTTGCCGTTGTTTACGATAACCAAGACCGCCCCGAATATCAGAACCTCACCAACGTGTACGAATTCATCAGCAATATGTCTGTTCCCGCGCCCGGCGAAAAGGAGATACAGTTCAAGAAGTATCTCCGCAGCATTCCGGACGAGCACCCGGCTCGTCAGACGCTTGCTATTGCGAATGTCGCTCCCGACAAGACGGCGGCATCCTTTTACACCTCGGCGCTCACAACGCTCCGCCTGTTCACCAATCCGACCACATACCGAATTACATCAAAGTCAGATTTTGACCTTGCATCGTTCGGTACAGAGCCGAAAAGAGCATTGTTCTATGTTCTTCCCGATGAGCGTGAAACATTCTATTCTATCACCACAATACTTGTGGCACAGCAGTACGAATTGCTTGTTGTTGCTGCGAAGAAAACAGGAAACCGCCTGCGTTATCGTGTAAATTTCGTGCTGGACGAATTTGGTAACTTTTCAAAGATTGAAACTTTTGAAAAGAAACTTACGGTATCGCGCGGCTACGGAATAAGGTGGAATTTGTTTTTGCAGAGCTTTGCACAGCTTAAACTTGTGTACGGCGAGGAGGTTGCCAACATAGCAAAAGGAAACTGCCGCTATTGGATATATCTCCAAAGCACCGATATTGAAACCAACAAGGAACTTTCCGAGGCAATGGGAAAGTACACAACCCTAACCTATTCACTCGGCAGCTCCGCACAAAAATATTCAAACCCGTCCAGCTCTGTGAATGTGTCGCTGATAGAGCGCAGCCTGCTTACTGCAGAGGAAATAATGAACGGTTTTGAACGCCCCTATTCGCTCGTTATCTCTAACAACTCTCCCGCCGTTATGGAGTCGCCGGATATTTCCAAATGGGCATTCAACGATATGCTCGGTCTGGGCGACAAAAAGCATAATCAGCGGCTTATCGAGCTTGATGAAAATGCAAGACCAAGCTATGACGGCGAGATTGAGATAAAACTATGGAAACCGTGGCTGGAATTAGCTGCAAAGACGCGTAAAGCTGTTAATGCGGAAAACGAAGGTCACAATTCTATGTTCTGAAAGGAGGGAAAAAGATGACAAGTAAGGTCAAGGGTATCATTTCCGCTGTTTCTGCGGCGGTCATGACAGCAGCGTTAAGCGTTACCGCTTTCGCAGAAGATGGCGGCGGTTTAGGCGGCTCTGTCGTTGCGACAGGCTTAAAAAACCTGCTGAATGACGCGTCAACTATTCTGCTGGGACTTGCCGCAGTAGTCGGCACGGTCTGCATTGTCTATTTCTGTATCAGGCGTTCTGCCGCAGACGAAATGGACAGGAAAAAGTGGGATAACCGCATTATTACCGCAGTAGTTTCCACTATCGGTGCGGTAGTAGCGACCTCTCTGCTTACGGTAATCACAGGTTACTTTGGAGGTGGTACATAATGTTACGCCTTTCGTGGATACCTCCCCCCCCGACAAAATTTTCACCGCAGCCACATCTCGCAGCAAAGGAGGAACACATAATGAAGATAAGCTGCAATCCCGAAAAGGACATTAAGCTCTCGAACAATCCGAACGGCAGCCGTCTTGCTACTGTCAGCATTACCCTTGACAATTCGTTCGTTGTGAGAGGTCTTTCCGTGATGAACGGTTCAAAGGGCATTTTTGTCAATATGCCGAACGTGTCCTACACCGACCAGAACGGCGATAAGAAGTATGTTGATACGGCTTTCCCCACGACCAAAGAGATGCGCGACGAGATAAGCAATGTTGTAATCGGCGCTTACTCAACGCTCATGAAACAGCTCCGCGCAAATGCTAATTCAAACACCGCGGATAACACACAGGATTTCAATGCTCCGTCTTTCGACGAGCCTGAAAGATAAACTACTACAATTTTTGGAGGAACAAAACTATGATGAACAAGATCAACGCTATCAAGACTAAGGCAATCAACAAGGCAGTTATGGCTGTTGCGGCAGCAAAGAACAAGATTGAGGAAACCCGCGGCTCCGTTTCCGAACACGCTATCGTTATCATTATCGGCGTCGTTCTCGGCGGCATTCTGCTGGTAGGACTGATCGCTCTGATGAACAACGTTATCATGCCCTCTACCGAGGACAAGGTTACATCCATGTTCAACATGGGCTGATACCCACCCTCTATCCAATCCGCATAAAGCTAGCCGCAGAGGCGTGACGCCTCGGTCATTTCCGCCGAGCGTTCACCCCTGCGGCTCTTGCTTTGGAAAGGAAACACGCTTATGGTATTTATCATTATAACGCTTGTTGTTGCACTCATAACCGGAATAGTAACCACTTTCATGAATGAATTGGTGCTTGGCGGTCTGTACGACATGGTTTTCCATGCAGACGAGATGATGACGCAATGCACAGGCGTTAATTTCTTTACAACCGTTTCGGATATGGCGTTTTCGCTTGCACTATCGCTTATGGTGCTGAAATTTCTCAAAAAAGGCTTTGACTTGTATGTGCTATGGACGGACGGTAATCCGGACACCGACCCTACAATGCTGCTTGTGAATTTCGTGAAAGCAATCGCAACGGCGCTTATGTTCCGCTGGATATACGATATTTTCGTGGAGGTTTGCGATAGTGTAACGACCACAATTCTATCACAACTTGGAGCAGATACCAACTACACAGCTACCATCTTGACAGGCATAGCTTCTCTGGGTATTGTTCCGGTACTCGCCTGCCTTGTGTTCTTCATCTTCTATCTCATATTACTGTTTCAGTTTATGTCAAGGGGAGTGGAGATGCAGGTAATGGTTGCCGGAATACCGCTTGCGTGTTTAGGTCTGCTTGAAAACGACAAGGGAATTTTCCGCAACTATGTCACACAGTTTGTTAGAGCGTTTGTGACTACAATCGTGCAGATAATGCTGTTAAAAATAGGACTTGCATTCCTGCTATCGTCAAACGTGATAGATATAACCAATATTCCTTGGGGTATTGCTTGTATGTTTGCGGCAACCACAGCGCCCCGTATCCTGCGTGAATTTCTTGTGCCGACAGGCGGCGGAACGGCAGGAAATACATTCTTCCAGACGGTCAGAGTCGCACAAATGGTGCGCGGAGCAATAAAGTAAGGTGAAAGTATGGACACATCACAGATAGACCAGCTCAGCAGCTATCTTCAGATAGCTATAAACAGCGGACTTGCTATGCGAGCCATATACATTTTTCTGAAGCTCACGCACGAATCGGACGAGGCTCCGCAGTACAAGAAACGCTTAAAGAACACGGTTGTTTTTGCGGTAATAGCGCAGCTCCCGTTTTTAATCGAGAACATAATCGTCAGCTATCTTACCTGAAAGGCGGTGTAATATGGAAAACGAAAATCGCAGAAAGCTATACATTCCCTACGGACTTAACATCGAGCCGGAATACTTTGTCGGCTTTGGCAGAACGGAGCTTAAACAATGCTTTATCGGAATAGCCTGCTTTGGCGTTGTCGCGGCTGTGTTTATGCTTATCACGGGCAACCTTGCGGCTCTGGTTTTCACAATGATGATCGGCGCTGCCGGCAGCATTATGATGACGCGCAAAGACCCCATTACCCGCCTTTCCGTAGTGGGACAGATTAAAAACATGGTGCGCTTTGCCCGTTCACAGCGGCGATACCGGTATGTGTACAAATCAAAATGGTTTTAACAATATCGGTGATACTCACCATATACCTTACCCATATATCCGCAGAAGATATACGCACCCGCGAAATAAGCAACTTTGCCCCGTTCATAATTGTTGCAGCAAGCCCGTTTCTGAATGAGCTATCTCTTTCAGCAAGAATAACAGGCTTGCTTGCTTTATTTATAACGCTTTTCGCAGCAAATCTAATAGCGGATATAGGTATGGGTGATGTTAAATTGTGCGCTGCCTTTGGCTTTGCGCTCGGCGCTGTTCCGGGATTTATTGCGGTGCTGCTTGCGCTGATTTCAGCAAAAATATTCGCACACATCAAAAAAGAACAAGAAATGCCGCTTGCACCGTTTATTTGCGCTGCTAATGCGGTTGTTTTTCTATTGGAGGTTTTTCTCTATGCTTAAAAATCGTACACTTATCGGCATAATTCTCATTGTGCTTGCTATCATTCTTTGCTTTGGCATAACGCCGCTGTTTTCTGTTGTGCTTGAACAGAAAACAACCGTTATCCGACTCAAAGAGGACGTTCCCCAGGGAGCGCAGATACAGCCCTCTATGCTTGCCGCCGTTGAGGTAGGCACTCTCAATCTTCCCGATAATATCATCACCGACCCTGAACAAATCGTCGGCAAGTACACGGTAGCCGCTATGTTTGCCGGCGACACATTCTCCGCAAACAAGCTGTCCGACACCATTGACACCTCGGACACTCTGCTCCGTCAGCTTGGAGTGAACGAAACCGCTATGTCAGTAACAGTACGCAGCTTTGCTAACGGTCTTTCCGGTAAGCTCCAGACAGGCGACGTAATTCAGATAATCTCTGTCAACGAGGACAATGACGATGAGGCTATAATCTACGATGAATTACAGTATATCGAGGTTTTAGCGACTACCGCGGACAACGGCTCGGACGATACCTACAATGCAGACCAGGTAAATGCTGCCGAGGACGATGATGAGGAACAGGCGCTTTATGCAACGATAACCGTGATATGTCAGGACCGCACACAGGCACTCAAACTTGCCGAGTGCGAGAACACAACGCTCCATGCAGTATTTGTCTGCCGCGGCGACAGCGAACATAAAGCCGAATACCTTGCCGCCCAGCGTGAGCTGCTCGGTGTAGTTGACTATGAAACAACAGAGGCGGTTTTTAATACCGCCGAGATTTATGACGAAAGCACAGAGAGCGAGGTGGAATAATTGGGTAAGATTTTTTCAATATACGGCAGCTCGGGCGCATACAAGACAACGACCTCTCTTGCTCTTGCACACAACATTTCCCGCATTGAGCCGAAAGCGGATATTATCGTTGTCGGAACTGATACCACCAAACCGCTGATACCTATTGTTGCACCGCACGAAAGCAAGTTTGACGGTTCTCTCGGAAAGTGCCTGTCGAATGTTTCGTTTGAGGAAACCGACTTACGTCGAAATCTGCTGCCCATTACTGATAAGATAATGGTGCTTGGCTACAATATCCGTGAGAACGAGAATTCTTTCCCTCCGCCCGATGATACGCGCCTTGCACAGATTTTCTCCTATCTCCGCAGCAGCGCCGACTATGTGATAATTGATTGTATGTCAACCGTTATCACCTCAAAAATGACAGCATGGTCTATCATGTCCTCAACAAAGACCGTGGAGCTGTTCACCGCGGATATTAACGGACTTGTGTTTGACGGCTCACAGGAGCCTGTTTTACAGAGTGAGCAGTATCAATACAAGCACTTTATCCGCGCCCTTGCGCTGGGAAATTCGTTCAAGCAGGACGTTGCCGCTATGCGTAATGCCCTCGGCAGAATATCCGGCGAGATACCTTTCAGCACCCACGCCGCCGAGGCGTTCAATCAGGCGGCTATCCTCCGAAACGGAGTGTCGGACAGCGCATATAACCACGCAATAAACAAGCTCGCAAAATCGCTTATCGGAGGTAAGAAGTAATGCTCAGTTTTTTCAAGAAAAAGACCGCAGATAACGAAGGTGAATATGCGGAGGTAAAGGAAGCTGCGGAAACTAAATCCCGCAAGAAAAAGGACAAGTCAGATTTCTCTGAGATATCCGATAAAAGCGTAAAGGAAATAGAACGCTCCTTCATTCCTTTCGACACCCTTCTTTCCCGCGTACAGCAGCACATGGCTGAAAACTACGCTGTGGAGCTTTACGAAGCCGACAAAAAGGATATGATGAAACGCCTTATCAAGCAGTATATGAAGGACAACAACTATTATGTCCCGAATATGACGCTGGGCGAGGTCGCAGACAAGCTCTACATAGAAATGGCGGAGTATTCTATCCTCACGCCTTGGCTGCTCCGAAAGGATATTGAGGAAATCAACATCAACGGCTGGGACGATGTGGAGATTATTCCCGCAAAGGGCGCACGTTTCAAGGCGGAGCATTTCAAGGACGCAGGACATCTTGTGGACGTGCTGAAACGTCTGCTGCACCACAATCACATCACATGGGATAGCTCAAAACCTATTGCGACAGGCTTTCTCGGTTCTAATATCAGAGTGACCGCAGGCTATACGGATATTTGCGACAATGCCCGCGGTGCCTGCGCGTCTATCCGTATCGTCAATCCCTCAAAGATAACCCGTGAGCAGTTTATCGAGTCAGCCATGGTCAGCGAGGAGGAATACGATTTCCTTGTGACCTGCTTTATTCACGGCGTTTCGCAGTGTTATGCTGGTGAAACAGGCTCAGGAAAGACCACTATTATGGCGGATATAATGTCAAACTACCCGAACAACAAGCGCCTGATCACGCTTGAAAAATCCGTGAGAGAATTTGACCTTGTTAAGCGGGACGAAAACGGTAATGTTATCAACGACGTTCTTCATCTCGTCACAAAGGAAACCGATGACCCGGCGAGGGACGTAACATTAGCAAAGCTGCTTACTATGTGCCTTACCATGCACCCGAACTCAATTTGCGTTGCTGAAATGAAAAACGAGGAAGCGTGGCAGGCGCAGGAAGCAGCACGAACAGGACACACCGTTCTTACGACCACACACGCGTCCTCCACACACCAGATATACACCCGCCTTGCAACGCTCTGCCTGCAGGCACACTCTCTGCCGCTTGATACTATTCTATCACTTGTAACTGAGGCATTCCCTATCGGAATTTACCTAAAGCAGCTTGATGACGGATCGCGTCACATCATGGAAATAGCGGAATGTATTCAGGGTGAGAAAGGAAAGTACGAAACCCGCACCCTTTATCGTTACGATATTATTGACGAGGTGCGTAACCCTGACGGAACGGCGAGAATAATCGGCAAGCACGTCAAGGTCAATCCGCCCACCGAAAACTTTATGAAGCGCCTGCGCGACAACGGCGTACCGAAGGACAAGCTTGAAATATACGGGAGGGTATAACTATGAAGGTGATTTATCTGCTTGCGGCGCTGCTGCTTTCCGCCGCCGTAGTCATTCTTCTCGGACTTTCTCCGCAGAGGATAACAGATGATATTATGTCGCTGCTCCACCGTGACCGCAGCCTTAAATACAAGGTACTTGTGACGCAGGGCAAGATAAAAAAGTCGCGTATGCAGCGCATGATCGACAACATCACGAACGCTCTTGCGGCAACGCATTCCGAAAACAAGTTTTCTCTGCTTATCACCGCGGCGGTTGTCGGCGGTGTTGTTGGAGTGCTGCTTGGTGCGTTGTTCAACAATCTTCTCATTTCAGTAGTGCTTATTGCCGCAGCTTTTGTTATACCGTATGTTTATGTTAAGCTGCTCCTTTCCAGCTACAAGGCTCATATCGCGGAGGAACTTGAAACAGCGTTGTCCATCATCACAACGAATTACATATCAAACGGCGATATAGCCTATGCGGTAAGACAATCCATTGACCACATCAACCCTCCTGTACAGTACGCTTTCATCAACTTTCTCACCCGTGTGGATATGATTTCCTCCAATGTCAAACTTGCTATCGAACAGCTCAAGGACGAGATTGATAACGAAATTTTCCACGAATGGTGCGATACGCTGATAGAGTGCCAGGATAATTCCGAACAGAAATTCTCACTCCAGCCTTTGGCGGCGCGTCTTTCGGATATTCGCATAGTTAATGCGGAACTGAAAAACATGATAATGCAGCCGCGCAAAGAGGTGTTCACCATGATAGGGCTTGTCCTTGCGAATTATCCGCTGATTTTTTTCCTCAACGCGGACTGGTTTGCTGTTCTCACAGAAACGCTTGCCGGTCAGATAGTGAATTGCGTAGTAGCTGTTACGGTCATTATCGTTATTGCCCTCACATACAAGTACACCCAGCCCATTGAATATAAGAGGTGATCTGATTGAGCTTAATTGACATTTCTCTGAAAGCTATGGTGCTTGCCGCCTGTCTGCTTTTTGCAGGAGGTGCGTATTCATTTGCGCTTGTTCTGCTTAAAGTGCCGTCCTCAAAGACAACGGCGGCGATAAGAGCGATTGGACCCCGCAACCGTCCCGCACCGGACGGGCTTTCGCAAATGTACACCAACACGGCGCTGTTTGTGTCAAAACTGCTGCCAATGTCGGATATACGGCAAAAGCAGTTAGAGGCTAATCTGAAAATAGCGCACATATCCATGTCGCCGCAGCTTTATGAGGCAAGAGCTATCGTCAAAGCAGGCGCATACGCTCTGCTCGGAATACCCGTTTATATCCTCGGCGCACTTGTCGCGTCAATGATAGACAATCAGTATGTACAGGCTGTTCCGGTGATATTTGCTCTGCTCATGGTTGTTCTCGGCGTGTTACAGTACACAAACGCACATGAAAAAATCTCTGAGGCTATCAAAATGAAGCGCGAGCAGATAGACACCGACCTTCCGCGCTTTGTCGGCGCGATAGCGCAGGAGATAAAAACCGACCACAATGTCCTCTCCATTCTCGAAAAGCACAAGGACACATTCTCACCGTATTTCCGCGAGGAATTAGAGATAACCATAGCCGATATGCGTTCTTCAAATTGGGAGGCTGCTATCACCAGATTTGAGGGAAGAATAGGCTCTACTCAGCTTTCCGAGGTAACAAGAGGACTTATCGAAATGGCGCGTGGCTCGGATACGCACGTCTACTGGGAAACGCTCATATATCGTTTTTCCGAATACCAAAAGCAGATACTCCGCAACTTTGCGCTGAAGATACCGCCGAAAATCAACAGGCTGTCAATGGTTCTACTGTTCGTAATGCTGCTCCTCTATGTTGTCGTTCTCGGAACAACCATGTTTGACAGCTTTGGTACGCTGTTCAGCTTTTAAGGAGGTGCGTATGCGTAAGTACATAAATCGGCTTGCTGAAAAGAAAGGAAGCACTTATGTCGGCGTTACGATTTTCGTGATGATAATGGTAATGATGCTGATGTTCATAATCACCGTTGCGCCCGTGTTCCTCACAAAAATGACGCTGAATAACTATGCGAACGAGCTTTGCCGTGAAGCGGAGATAGCCGGCAGAGTAGGCAGCGAAACCACAGCACGGCTTGAACGGCTCAATGAAGCCAGCGGACTTGACCCCACAGTTGTATGGTCGAAGAACGGCAAAATACAGATAGGCGACGCATTCACGGTTACGGTATCTACGCAGGTGGATATGTCGTTCTTTGTTTTCGCGGGTAATCCTGTCACTATATCCTCAAGTGCAAACGGTATCTCGGAGGTGTTCTGGAAAAATGCTTAAACGGTTACGCGCCAACAAAGGTTTTTCTACGGTGATGACCTCAGTTATCGTTATCGTGGTTATGCTGCTTGCCTTTGGTATTTTTGAGGTTATCCGCATAAATATCGAGGCGGCAGCAATTCGCGACAAGTATGAGGACGCTATCATTCATGTTTCGGTGTCAAATTATGCGAAACTATATCAGAATGTGCGCGAGGGACAGGCAGCAAGCTATTCTAACACAGGCGGCTATGTGTGGCGTGAATCACATACCGCGACTAAAGCGCAAATCATGCAGTATATGAATAATGCCATGTCCAACGGCGAAATAGCACAATGCACGATAAAGAACATTACCTTTTCAGTAACCCCGGCTCCCCGCGCTCCCGGCGACACAAGCACAGCAGAGAAATTCTCCGTTGAGGGAACGATAGAGGTTGAAATACCCTATGATTTTGCATGGTCAAGCCTTGCCCCAATGCGCTATACGCTGGAGGTAAAGTCGGAATGGAAAGCAAAGTTTTAATGAATAAGAAACCGCCCCGAATACTCGGAGCGGATAGCCTTATCTGCAATAGAGGTTGAATTTTTCGGGGATAGTCGGGTCAGTTTTCAGCATATAAAGCATTCTTCTTGCTGTTCCGGACGGAGTGTTTGTGCCGCTTTCCCAAGCCTCTACGGTCTTTACGGAAACACCCATGACAGCGGCAAAAATAACCTGCGTCATGTTTAGAGAGTTTCTTATGCTCTTTACCTCGTCGGAATCAATGTCGGGAATGAACGCTTGCATTGCGCAAGACGTTACATTATCTTCTGAAACATATAGCGCACCTTGTCCAGGAGGCTGTTTGGACGGCGGGGCTGGATGACTGGCTTGCCGACAGCGGCCTGATACCCTTTCAGTTCTGTAAGGCATACG
>CAKVHQ010000009.1 GCA_934749845.1 uncultured Clostridia bacterium | reverse complement strand
GTTGGTAAATATGGTATGCCACTAATTAAAAAACAAGAAATTGATTTAGAGAAAATCGATTTATGGAATTACACAAAAACAAAATTAAACGATGTAGAAAATAAAGATAAAACGATTCACTTTTTTACTTATGATTGGTTATTTGAAAATGTTTATGAAAAACCAGAACTAGCAATGGAAAAATTGAAACAATATTATGCAGTGTTATCTCCAGAATTTAGTTTATACTGGGATATGCCAAAGGCACTCCAAATTTTTAGTACATTTAAAAATAGATGGTGTGGTGCGTTTTTTCAAAAGCATGGAATGAAAGTGATACCAACAATATGCTGTGCCGGCGATGATAGTTATGATTTTTGTTTTGATGGTATAGAGCAGGGGTCTGTAGTTGCAGTTTCGACTTATTGTAGAGAAGAATACAAGCATGAGTTTATGAAGAGCTATAATAAAATGATGGAAGTAATTAAACCTACTGGAATTATTTGTTATGGAACACCATTTGATGAAATGACGGGAAACATTAAGGCTGTTAGTCCATTTGACCAAGAGGAATTAATTGCAAAAATGGGTCTTGAAAACTATATGAAAAAATATATGTCGGGCGAGTTATATCCAACAAGGTAGGCACAGTATGAAAAATTTGAAATTAGAAATTGAATTATTGCCTAAGGGTGCTTGGGGTAATGATTTTAGTAGAACATTAGCTAAAAAAGATTGGGATACTTTAAGAAAAACTTGCTATGACAAAGCAAATCACAAATGCACAATTTGTGGATTTGAAACAGATGATTTAGATGCTCATGAAGTCTGGGATTTTGACATTGATACAAAAACTCAAAAACTTAAAGATATTATTGCTATTTGTAGTAAATGTCATGGGGTTAAGCATATAAGAAATTCGCAAAGGCTGGGCTTTGGAGAAAATGCAAAAAGACATTTTATGGAAGTAAATAACTGTAATGAATTGGAATTTGCGAAGCATTTAGCCAAGGCACAAATGGATTTCGAAGAAAGAAATAAAATTTACAGATGGAAGATGATTGCAAATTTAGAAAAGTTTGGTGGAAAGAATATTGAAATTAAAGAAATTTATATACCATTAATTAAATCTGAATATAAACAAGATGAATTAAACTTACTCAAAAATGAATGTGGTTACGTACCTAGGATTTTTGATATCAATATTAATAATTACCAAGGAACTATATCTGTAACTTGTGACAAAACTAATAAAATTGAATGGTTTGATGAAAATAAAAATTTGTTAGATACAAAATACAATTTTGGCGAAACTTTTAACACAAATTTTTCTGTTAAAGATTTAAGATATTCATATTTAACATTTAAGTTAACAGGAGAATATGGGGAAAAAGTTTCAAAAAAATTTTATTTAATTAAGCAGGTGGGAGAACGGAAAGTTTGAACCGGATTTAGATACCTTAATTAAAATTGCTAGATTTTTTAATGTTAGCACCGACTATATTTTAGGATTAACCGATTTTTAAAAACTCATTTAAAGTGAGCTTTTTTTATTACTTATCATTTTAGAAATGTCATGATAACAATATTTTCAAAGAAGTTTTTGTGAAAATAAGTGGAATGGCAACCCCAATGCTTTTGTAACTTTTCACACTGAAAGTGTGATTCATGATTACAAAAATAAAATAAAAAAATTTTGCAAAATAGTGCAAAAACGTTTGACAATAAAACAGCGAAAATGGGAAACTCTTAAAGAGAAAGGATAGCGAATAAACTAACGAAAAAGTTAGGACATGGTTGACCAGCGACATGGTTGACCAGTAAGTGAGTTAAGGTGAAAAGCATTTAAAACAGTCAACCAAAAGGTTGGCTGTTTTTTTATTAAAAATTAAAAAGGAGAAAAACAAAAATGGTAAATACGCAAAAAAGATTTAAAATTATTACATTTATGCTTATTATTGCACTTATGTTCACTTCGCTTATGATTGCAACAAATAAGTCTAAACCTGTTCATGCAGACACACCAGACACATATCATAGTCATGGCTTATATCAAGCAGGAACATATTTAACAAATAATGGTGAACCAAGCGATTCCAGAGTCCTAGTTAAAACGATTGACCAGTTAATTAGTGATGGAGATATTTCTGTTTCAGGTTTTGCTAATGATATAATCACTATTAACAATAAAAACTTGGAGGGAGATTTAGTAGTTTGTTCTGCGGCTTTTATTTATGATGAAGATATTTATAAATCAATGTTTGAAGGCTGTAGCAAATTAACTACGATTGTTGTAGAATGTAGCGAATCAGGTAATAGGTTTAAAAATTTAAGTAGAATGTTTTATGGCTGTACATCTTTAAAAACAGTTTGCTTAGATGGAGTTGTTATTAACTCAGATGCCGATGTTACCGATATGTTTACTGGCTGTAAAAATTTAAGCGAAATAAGAATTTTTCAAGCAAATCATACATTCAAAGAGTTAGGACTAATTTACGAAAATTACTCGCAAGACAACACACAATATACCGAAGATAGTAACATTCCTTCTCTTGACTATACAATAGTAAATGGAATTATAAAACTATCAGGCTACAAAGGACAAACAGTAGCACAAACAGGAATAGTAACTGATATGTTAGGTATAACAATGCTGGCAGTTATGGTTTTAGTTCTTGCATACTTTTTAACAAGAAAGAAAGTTAATAAAAGTTCAAAGTAAAAGAATGGGAAAACAACTTCCCATTTTTTGTGCTTTAAAAAAAATCACGACTAATCGTGATTTTTCTTTACCATTTTGTTTTGTGCGTTATTCTGCTGGTTTTTCTTTTAATGCCTTTTCGTAGGCTTCAAGAATAGTTTTATCCAAGAATTCTCTTGTTGGAGTATCGATTGGGTGAGCAGTATCCTTAAAGTCGCCATCTGGAGTCTTTCTACTTGGCATAGCAACGAAGCAACCATTATTTCCTTCAATAATTCTTATTTCGTGAACTACGAAACATTCATCAATTGTGATTGATGCTACGGCTTTCAATTTGCTGTCTTCCTTACTAACTAAGCGCACACGAACATCTGTAATATTTAGCACAGATTGACACCTTCCTTTTTTAGTATTAGCACTTGTATGCTTATGATAAGTGTACATAGTTTTACTACACTTTGCAAATAATTTTAAGCCATTTTTTTAAATTTTAAAACCATTACGACAAAAAAAACATATAAAATAAAGTGGAATATTTTTTTGATGAACTGAATATACATAGGATTCACTTTGTTGGCATTGGTGGAATTTCTATGAGTGCTTTGGCAAAATTATGCCATAACAGTGGCTATATTGTTTCTGGCTCTGACCGAAAAGAAAGCGAAATTACTATGGAACTTAAAAGCCTAGGAATGAAAATTTTTATAGGTCATGATGCTGGTAATATACATAATGCCGACACGGTTGTTTATACTGTTGCGGTGGGGGAAAATAATCCAGAAATTTTGGAAGCAAAAAGAAAAAAACTTCTTCTGTTTGAGAGGGTGGAGTTTTTGCAACTAATTTGCAAAAAATATAAAAATGTTATTGCCATTGCTGGCACGCACGGAAAAACCACCACAACGGGAATGATTGGCTCAATTTTTATTAGCGCAAACAAAAATCCAACCATTCATATTGGAGGCGAATGTGAACTTTTTGGCGGAAACCTAAAGATTGGCGGAAAAGAGTTTTTCATTACCGAAGCATGCGAATATAAAAAGCATTTGTTAAAAATTCCACATGATGTTGGGGTTGTTTTGAATATCGAAAAAGACCATCCAGACACCTTTACAAGTTTTGAAGATTTATACGACACATTTGATAGTTTTTGTGCGATGAGCAAAACTTTAAGCATAATAAATGAAAAAGATATTTCATTACTAAAACACCATAAAAACTATAAAATTACGACTTTTTCTGGTGACCATAGCGGAGAGTATTACGCAAAAAACATTCGACAATATCAAAACGGAAAAATTATTTTTGATTGCTACAAGAACTGTGATTTTTTCAGTCAAATAACCCTAAATATGTATGGCAAACATAATGTTTTAAACGCACTTGCTAGCATTGCTGTGGCAGACTTTTACAACTTAAGTAAATTTAGCATTACAAATGGTCTTAAAAATTTTAGCGGTGTTAAGAGAAGATTTCAGTTTGTTGGAAAGATAAATGAAAATATAGTAATTGAAGATTATGCACACCATCCAACTGAAATTCAAGCCCTAATTTCAACTTGCAAAGAAGTGTTCAAAAACAAAAATATAGTTGCAGTTTTCCAGCCACACACATATTCAAGAACCAAGTCACTCTTTAGCGAGTTTTTAAACTGCTTTGACTATGCCGACAAAGTGTATGTTTTGCCAACATACAGTGCAAGGGAAAAGCCTATGAAAAATGCAAGCGGAAAGTACCTAGCAAAAAACCTTAACTTTAAAAATAAAAATACGATGTATGTAATAACTTTTTCAAGCGTATTAAAAAGATTAAAAAAAGAAGAAAATAGCGTGATACTAATTATTGGAGCGGGAGATATTGAGGACCTTGCTCACAAAATAAGAACTGATTATATTAAAAAATATGAAAAATAACTTGACTAATTGTTTGCGTTGCATTATAATACCGAAGATAACTAAAAATTTGAGGTGAGTTGAAATGAAAAAGGACATACATCCAGACTATCATGAAGTTGAAGTAGTTTGTGCATGTGGCTCAAAATTTAATTCAAGAAGCACAGCACATGGCGATACAATTAGAGTTGAAATATGTAACAAATGTCACCCACTATACACCGGAAAAAGAAAATTGGTAGATAGCAGTGGTAGAGTTGACAAGTTCAAAAAACGCTTTAACTTGGAATAAAAAATAACTAGTTCAAAACTAGTTTTTTTTATTAAAAATGATTATGAAACAATTAAAAGAATTAAGACAACATTTAAAGCAAGTTTTTAAACAAAATGAAATCCCTTTGGACGAAGTGGATAAAATACTTTGTGAAGTTTTGAAAATAGATTATTCAAAACTGTTTTTGTGTGAAAAAATTAGCACACTAAACACTTTTAAATTAAACAAAATTGTTAAAAAAAGATTAAGTGGCAAGCCATTAACAAAAATTTTTAAGCAAGCATATTTTTATGGATTAAAATTTAATGTAAACAAAAATGTGCTATCGCCTCGTCAGGAAACCGAATTGTTGGTTACAGAAGCCTTAAAGGTTTTAAACACGGACGGCAAGGTGCTTGATGTTTGCACGGGAAGCGGTGCGATTGCGGTTGCAATAAAGGCAAATTGTGCTTGCCAAGTTGACGCATTAGACATTAGCAAAAAGGCGATAAAAACAGCCAAACAAAATGCAAAGTTAAATAATGTTAACATAAATTTTTTTCAAAGCAACATGTTTGAAAAAGTTAATGATAAATATAATGTAATTGTGTCCAATCCGCCATATATTGCCACGAAAACAGTTAAACAACTTCCAGTTGAAGTGAAAGACTACGACCCAAAATTAGCCCTTGATGGCGGAGATGATGGTTTGAAGTTTTATAAAATACTTGCAAGCGAAAGCCCAAAGTTTTTAGAAAATGGTGGCTATTTGATTTTGGAAATTGGTTTTGACCAAAGAGAGAGTGTAGAATGTTTGTTAAATAGCAATAATTTTGATACAATTTGTTTGAAAGATTATTCGCAAAATGATAGAGTAATTATAGGAAAATTAAAGAAGGTATAACATGTTAGATAAATTGGAGAATATTAAAAATAGAGTTGAAGAATTAAACAGGGAATTGTCTAATCCCGAAATTTTTGCTGATAATAAAAAAATGGTTGCATTGTCTAAAGAATTAAAACAACTTTCGCCAGTTGCAGAACTTTATGAAAAACACATTCAAAACACAAAGAATGTTCAAGATGCCGAAGAAATGCTAAAAGTTGAAACTGATGAAGGCATGAGAGAATTTTTAACTCAAGAAATTGAAGACGGCAAAAAACGCAAACAAGAATATGAAGAACAACTTAAAATTATGTTGCTTCCAAAAGACGAAAATGATGACAAAAACGTTATTATGGAAATTCGTGGCGGAGCAGGCGGAGATGAAGCTGCTTTGTTTGCAAGTGAAATTTTAAGAATGTATTCAAAGTATGCTGAAAGACAAGGCTGGCAAGTGGAAATAACCGATATTAACGAAACCGAGTTGGGTGGCGTTAAGGAAGCAACAGTTTTAATTAAAGGCACAAATGTTTACGAAAAACTAAAGTTTGAAAGTGGAGTTCACAGAGTTCAAAGAGTTCCTGAAACCGAAACACAAGGCAGAGTTCACACATCAACTATCACAGTTGCAGTTTTGCCAGAAATGCCAGAAGTTGAACTTGAAATTGACGAAAAAGATTTGAAGATTGATACATTAAGAAGTAGTGGAGCGGGCGGACAGCACATTAACAAGACAGAAAGTGCTATTAGAATTACGCACCTTCCAACAGGAATTGTAGTTAACTGCCAAGACCAGCGTTCGCAACTTCAAAACAAAGAGCGTGCTATGTTCATTTTAAAAAGCAAACTTTATGATAAACTTCAACAAGAAGCAAATGATAAATATGCAAGTAACAGAAAAAGTCAAATTGGCACAGGCGACCGCAGTGAAAGAATTAGAACATATAACTTTCCACAAGGCAGAGTTACCGACCACAGAATTGGCTTAACATTATATTCTTTAGCCTTGTTTATGGAAGGCGAAATTGACGAGATGATTGAAGCATTGATGCTTGCTGATCAAAAGGCAAAATTAGAAGCAAACATCTAGGAGGCGGAATATGCAAAACAAATATTCACCTGAATACAGAACGCAACGAAAATGGACGTTTTGGCTTTTTATCGCACTGCTTTGTGCTTTGCTTTTAAACAGTTTGGCAGGGGATTATTTTAAACGAATTTTTGTTAGTTTGCTAACAGCATTATCACCACTTATTATTGGCTTGGTTATAACATTTTTGTTTAAAAAAATTCTCGATTTTTTAGAGAAAAAAGTTTTTAAAAAGTGGTTTTCTAAACTTAAAAATGGCGATAAAATAAATAGAATTTTTTGCATTACCTTACTATTTATTGCGCTGTTTTGCGTTATATTTTTAATACTATTTTCGTTAATTCCAAAAATCGTTGAATTTATAAACGGATTAAGCGGAGAAGTTATTAACAACTATGTTAACAATTTAAAAGAACAACTAACAAAATTCTTTGAATCTACAGGTTGGTTTAATGATGTTGATGTTGAAGTTGCAATAACAGATTTCATCAATAAAATTGGCGATAGTTTGTCCACAAACATTCCTTTGATTGCTCAAAACATTGCACAAATAATTCAGCAAACCGCAACGATGCTCGCTTATTTTACGGTTGGTGTTGTAATTTCAATAATAATGCTATACAAAAAAGAAAGCATAAGTTCGTTCACAAAAAGAGTTTGCTATGCAACGTTAAGTGAAAGAAGAGCAGACCGACTTGTTAAAACCGCAAAATTTGCAGACCAAACTTTGTACGATTATGTTACAGGAAAAATTCTAGAATCATTTATTATTTTTGCAATTTTAATTCCGGGATTTGTTTTACTAAAAGTTCCATCGCCAGTTGTGCTTGCAGTGGGCTTTGCGATAGTAAACATGATTCCATACTTTGGTGGAGTTATTGGCTGTCTTTCAATAACAATAATTTGCATTGCAACTATGAATGTGACTATGGCAATTTGGGTTCTACTTTACATGCTAGTTGTAACTAATGTTTATGGCTACTTCTTTGGCCCAATAATTTTTGGAAGAAGATTAAAAGTTAGTCCTTTACTAATTATTCTTTCATTGATTGTGTTTGGAAGCATTTTTGGAGTGCTGGGAATGTTCTTTGGACCTCCAATTATGGCAGTTTTATGGAAGTTGTTAAACCAATATGTTGCGGAAAAAGAAAACGAGAAGTTAGAGCTTGAAAAATATGGCTTAACAAAAGAAGATATTAACGACCTTGAAATATTGCAAGAAGCAACAAAAATTGTTAAAGAAAGAAGGCAACAAGCAAATAGTAAGAAGGAAGAAAACGCAAACAAAGATACTCTCATTGAAAGTGATAAATAACAAAAAAGCAGGTGGAAAACCATCTGCTTTTTTTAGTAAAAAATGTCTTGCTAAATAAAGTTTCTCGAACAACTACTGCAACTATTGCATCTATTGCAGGTTGAGCAACCACCGCTTTGTTGAGATAATACCAGCAATAAAAGTAAAAGATAGTTTGTGTTGCTGGATAAGTCAACATCGTTGGCAGAAGCAAAAATCGAAAGGAGCAAGACTAGCAGGATATCCTGTGAAAACATACGCCAACCTCCATTTTACAATTTTTTACCATATTAGTAAATATGCAACAATTTTTTTAAATGTGCTTAATTGAACACTTTTTGTAATAATGATAAAATATAAAAAACGGAGAGGAAGTATGGAAAATAATCAAATAAATGAAAGTAAATTTTTGTTAAGTGACCAAGTGGTTAATAATGTTAAATTCTATATGCCAAAAGAAAACAAATTAAGAAATCTTGCAGATTTTTTTAGCATGTTTTCTGACCCTACTAGACTAAAAATTATAAGTGCGCTTTCTATGAGTGAAATGTGCGTTAGCGACATTTCTAACATACTACATATTAACCAAACAACAGTTAGCCACCAACTTAAAACTTTAAAATCATTGGGATTAGTAAAATATAGGCGAGATGGTAAAATTATATATTATTCGCTAATCGACAAACTAATTAACGACTGCTTGCTTGTTGGCGTTGACTGCTTGCAAATTGCAAGTAATTGAGAATGAGTCTTAATTTAAAAATAAGTTGAGAATTTGTTTCAGTTAGGTAAAATTATTGGCTGTATAAAAAATTTTAAATTTATGGTTTTAGTAAAAACAAACTTGTTTGTTTGACAAAGCCAACCATCATAAATATAATTTGAATATATAGATATAATATATTTAGGTGGGTTATGACAAAAAAACAGGTTTGGAAACAAGTTTTTAAGTACATAGGAATTGGTGCTGGCATTTGTGCCGGCATTATTGGTTTGGTTGCGGGCTTTATTGGAATTACCGGCGGGTTTAAACCAAAGCATGTGGCAATTAAATCATGCTCGTTTAACATAGAAACGGACAAGTTTCAAGGACTAAGTAACAATATCCCTGTTTTTGTTATAAATGAAGATAGCACTTTTGTTGTTGACCCAAACCCAGAAGACTGCACCGAACTTGATGGTAAGTTGCAAATTAAATCGGGCGACACTTTGGTAAAAGATGTTATGGTTGAAGCCGAAGAACAACCAGAAGAAGTTGAAGAACCAGTTTATGTTTCCGCAGAAAAAGTTGGAAATAAATATTTAATAACACTTGGCAAGCCTTTCAAAATTGTGCTGGGCGACAATCAAACCGAAAGTTTAGAGCCAAGAACAATAGAACTTTATGTTGAATGCGAAAGTGAGTATTGTGAAGCCAAAGTTTTTGTTGATTCTAAACTAGAAAGTTTTGATTTAAAGTATGAAAAAATAAGTGACATTCAAAGTGATAAATTGTTTGAAGGCGACTATGTTTATGCTTATCTTGACATAGATTCCATTTTAGCAAAATCTTCTCTTTGCATGAGCGATTTGGTTGAACTTACAAAAGATTTCAAAAAGTATGAGTTCTCTATTGATAACGAAACAGTCGCAAGCATTGAAGAAGTAGGAATTAACACAAGTGCATCAACTCCAATTTTAAATTATAAAAAGGGTTTCCCTTATGCGAAAATTAAAATTTTAACAAGTGGGGAATTTAATGTTTCGTTAAGCGTTTGCGATTTATATTCTAACGAAGAAAAAATATTAACTAACGAAGAATATATCAACTTGCCAGATGATGAAGCAAGAGAGTTATATGACGAATGGATTAAAGATGTTTTAATTGAAAACAGTTTGAATTTCCAAGTTAGCGATGTTGAAATTGGTTCGATTTCTGCAAACAAAACTGAACTTAATTTGGAACTTTACAAGAGTCAAAGATATTCTGCAACAAATTTGGGATTAAAAGTTAATCCAACAGACATACCGGGTTCTCCATTTACTAGTGACAATTTAAGTAACTACATTCAACACATAGAGATTGTTGGTGGCGTATTTGTTTTAAAAAATGAAGATTACGACATTGAAATTGGCGAAGGCGAATCAAAGCAATTTATTAAGTTTAGCGACAAGTTTATTCAAACAAGAAAAGAACAAGGAATAAACGAGCCAAGTTGGGTTGTTTCGGTTTTGGAAACAACTTCAAGCAAAACTTGTCTTGTTGCATACTTAACAGTTGGTGAAGATACTTGGTACGATTTTATCCCAGTTAACATCGAACCAATTCAAACCATAGATTTAACAGTTAAGAAAGATAATGAGTTATTTGACCTTATCGAACTTGAATACGATAAAGCAATAGAAAATCAAAAAACATACACAGAATTATCAAATGCATGGGTGTTTGATACCGAATCAAATCAAACCTTGCAAAGTTTAATTCAAAGTGGGAAATATCCATACAAATCGTTTGTGTTTGTTGTTGAAGATAGTGAAGGTAACTATAAACTTGCAGACGACATCATTAGTTTGGAAATTACACAAAATGGCTATGTTTTAACTCCAATTTCAAGAGGCAATAGCAAAATTTGTGCAGTTATTTTAAAAACAGACATAAACGGAAACTTGCTTGATAAAGAAAATAACGCCATAGTAAATCAAGACGGAACAACTGTTATAATTGACGAAGATGTTTTGGCACGATGCCAAATTGTTGCAAAGTCTGATTATATTGATGTTCAAGTGCGTCAAGTGCTTAAAATATTGCCAGAATCAACATTAACGCTATACAAAGAAAATGCAGGTTCATATGAAGAAATTGCAGAAGATGACGAAATGTTTATTATCAAAAAAGATAATTTAAACAGCGTTTATGAAGCAACAATTTATAACGGACAAAAAGTATATTTGAAACTTAATGTAAACGATGAAGAAGCATTATATGAAGCATTTAACGACACCTTGGTGTTTAGACTTGGAACAGAAATTGTTCAAGCCGATAAATTCGTTAAACTTGGCACTAGCCTAATTGAAGCCACGATTGACGGCGAAACAGTTTACTTACTTTCTATTGAAATATTTAATGTTACAGACGAAAGTTTAGTTGAAAGTTTGATAGTTGACTTTAATGGCAAAAGACAATGCAACTTATCATTAAAGGCTAAAAAGTTTGTTTTGGAAAATTTAACTTTACTTTCAAACACTGGAAATGAAGAATCAAATTCGGCTGATGTCTATTTGGTTTTGAATTCGCAAAACGATAATATGTATTGGACTGTTGACAGTGGAAAACAAGAAAAGGAATTGGAAGTTAGTTTGAAAAAATCTCCTTCCCAAGCCGAAGGTCATGACGAAATTGTTTACAAACTATATAGTCTTAAAGATGAAAGCGTCGATATCTCCACACTTAATAATCTAACAGATGAAATTATAAAACAGTATTTTGTTGAAGATACCTCTGTTCTTGAAATTAAGTCGGGCTATCCAATTTATAACGAAGACGATGTTCCAGTTTTACAATTTGATGTTAAAAAGCAAGGAAGAGCAATTTTAATTGCATATTGCACAAGATATGACGATAATGTTAAAGTATTTTCCAATCCTTTTGTAATTAACACAAAATATCCATTCTTAAAAGAGCAAGAGTTTAATTATGGTACAAACTATGAAGTTGTAGACACTGATTATGCCTTTGTTAAAACACTAGATACCCAAATTGACGCAAATAAAACATATTATACTTTAAACGATTTAGAGCAATATGTTAAGGTTGATAGCCCTGTGGAAAGCGAACTTAACTCTTACTATGAACAACAATTTGCTAAATACAGACAAATTGTGGCTTCATATGACGGACAATTAACCAATTTAATAGACTTTATTGGATATGAAAAGAAAAAGATTACTGAAAACGGAGAAGGTGTTGAAGGTCAAAAAATTGGCTTACAATGGAAACTTACCGAAAGTGAAGAAGTAAATTATTCAATTCTACGACCATCTCTTTATAATTTTGAAATAATTTCTAATATGAAATATGATTTTATAACAGACAATCAAGATGGAAATATTTTAAATTATTTAAAAACAAACAGAGTTACCGAAAAAGTTTATATTAAAATTAAAATTTCAACCAAATTTGGTTATGAACTATCGCAAACTTATAACTATGTTTTAATTCCAGATTATTATATAGAAAATGGCGAAAACACCACACAGAATATAAATGCTGGAGATAGCGTAACCTTGTTCGACCTTAAAATTGACGAAAATAATTTACTTGTTAATGATGGCGGATTGTACTATATTACAAACAGCAGTTATTCAAATTACAGAGTGGGAAACGATAGCAAAATAACAGGTTTTGATGGCGATTTAATAACTGTAATCTACATGCCTTTAGACATGAGAAATGTAATTATAAATAAACTAAAAGATAACTATGGCTTTACAGAAAATGAATCTGCTGACTCTACTGAAAAGAATATAACAAAAAATCCAACAAATGATAGTATTATTTACTTTGTATTAGATGGCAAACAATACGAAATAAGATTTGTTTTAAGATTTAACTATACCGACCCAAATGGCGATGTGAAAATAAAAGAAGGCAAAATTAAGTCTAGTGCAGTTCTTCAAGGCATCGCACCAACAATAACCATTAACGGCTACTATTGCTTTACTGATGGAGAAAATTTAAGTGAATACATGGAAAGTGGAATTTTCAAATTCAAACTTAATGTTGAACCAATTTCGCAAATTAAGTTAAATGAAAATGCAGAAAATAATGTTACTTTATCTTCCATGGGAACAAGTTTAGAAACTGTGTTTGCTAGCGGTAAACAAATTTCGTTAAACGATATTGTATCATTACAAACGAAGTCTGGAATGGAAAGTTTAATAACAAGTCAAACAGAGCCAACATGCAGTTTGGTTGGAGATTATGGCGAGTTATTCAAAATTGAAAATGGAAACTTGGTAATGACAGGCTCTATAGTTGAAGACTATAAAATTCAAATTGCCTATTCATACACAGTTACACTTGAAAATGGTTTAATAAAAACTGTTGACTATACATTAAATTTGTTGGTTAAGACAAAATAAAATAGGATTGAAAAATCCTATTTTTTTATAACTTTGTTTGTATTATTTAAAGTTTTTTTCTATAATAAAGTTTGTAAAGAAGGAAAAGATATGTCGCCTATTCAAATTTGTTTACTTATTAACTACATATTATGTTTACTTTCCATTATTGGAATGATTTTTATTGAGCATAAAAAGCCAATAAGAGTTACGGCATGGAGTTTGGTTTTAATAATATTTCCATTTTTAGGTTTACTGCTTTATGTTATGATTGGGTACGGACTTGGAACAAAAACCAAACTTTTAATGAAAAAGAGAAAATTGTACAACGAAAAATATAACGAGGCATTACAAGAGCAAATTAGTCATTTAAACACATTAGAAAATAAAAACGAAAGTTTGGGAAAATATCAAGACATTGTTATGCTAAATTTGCAAAATGCAAACTCTGTGTTCTATTCTCATAATAATATTACATATTTTAATGACGGAAACAAAATGCTTGAAAGTTTGAAAAACGATTTGTTAAACGCAACAAAAACAATAAACATTATGTTTTATATTTTTGCTAACGACAAAACAGGCAAACAAATTAAAGACATTTTAGTTGAAAAAGCCAAACAGGGCGTTAAGGTTCGAGTTCTTTACGACTCAATCGGCTCATTATTAACTCACAAAAGGCATTTTAGAAAACTTAAAAAGGCAGGAGGCAAGGTTGAAGAATTTTTCCCTGCATTTTTGGGGCTGAAATTGCTAAATTTTAGAGCAAATTACCGTAACCACAGAAAGATAGTTGTAATAGACGGCGAAACCGCTTATATGGGCGGAATGAACTTGAGAAACGACCACATGGGCAAGAAAAAGAAGGTTTCACCTTGGCGTGATCTACATATCAAAATTCAAGGTCAAGCAGTTTATTCTTTACAAAACATTTTTATTTCGGATTGGCGACTTTCAAACAAAATCCCAGAAAAAAATGAGGAGTTTTTAAACGAAAATTACTACTCCACAAAACATGTCGAAGGCAACACTCCAATGCAAATTGTTTCAAGTGGTCCAACTCGAAATGACAATCGTAACATCGAAGAAATGATGATAAAAATGATTTTAACTGCAAAAAAATCAATAAAAATTGAAACACCTTATTTTGTTTTGGATGATGAATTTAAAAACGCGTTAAAAATTGCACTTCTGTGTGGAGTTAAAGTGGATATTATCGTGCCTAAAAAGCCGGATAAATATTTCGTCTACTTTGCGACATTATCATATTTAAAAGAAATTCAACAGTTGGGTGCAAATATTCATCTGTATCACGGGTTTATGCACGCCAAAGCGTTGATGATTGACGATGAAGTGTTAACAATGGGCAGTTGTAATATTGATATTCGTTCTTTTGCGCTTAATTTTGAAGTAAATTCAATCATTTACGGCGAGCAAAACATAATGCCATTTTATCAAGATTTTGAAGAAGATAAAAAATCTAGCGATTTAATTGACGCAAAATTCTTTAAAAAACTAATCATTTTCAAAAAACTGGGAATGTCAATCTCAAGACTGTTTTCAGCAATACTATAATTTACGAAAAGTTTACAAAATTTTACATAAAAAAACTTCTCTAGCAAATAATAACTTTGAAAGAGGAGTTTTTTGATGAAGGCAACTGGAATTGTAAGAAGAATAGACGAACTTGGACGAATTGTAATTCCAAAGGAAATTAGGCGTACATTTAAAATTAAAGAAGGCACACCGCTTGAAATTTTTTGTGGAGAGAATGATGAACTTGTTTTAAAAAAATATTCAATGCTTTTTGAAATAAAAGATTTTGCAGATGAAATTTGTTCTAGTTTGTATCAAACATTATCTATGCCAGTTTTTATTTGCGATAAAGACAAAGTTATTTCAATTTTTGGTGTTAACAAAAGTTTGGCTTTGAATAAGCCAATTTCAAACAAACTTGAAAAAATTATTGAAACTCGAAAAGATACAATAATAAATAAACTTGACGGCGAAAGCGTTATTGAACTATATGACAACGAGCAAAATGAATACTTTGGGCAAATCATAATTCCAATTATTGCTAGCGGAGATACATATGGCGCAATCGTTTGTTTTAACAAGCAACAAGGCAAAGTTTCTATAACCGAAAAAACCGTTTTAAAATGCATGGCAAATTTTTTAGCCGAGCAAATTGCATAAAAAACATATTAAAAAGGCATAAAAAGTGCCTTTTTTTGTTAAAAAAATAAAAAAAACACAAACTATGAGTATGAAAGAACAAAAAAACAAATTACTTTTTGGAACGCTAATTTTAACAATTACAAGTTTGCTAGCAAAAATTATTGGAGCATTTTTTCGTGTTCCTTTAATAAATTTGATAGGCTCTAATGGGCTTGGAATTTTTCAACTAATTTTTCCAGTTTACTCGTTTTTTTTGATTTTTGTTTCTGGTGGAAATTCTCTTGGCGTAAGTAAACTTGTTAGTTTAGAAAATCAAAACAACAACAAAAATAATGCAAAGCAAATTTTAAAAGGTTCTTGTTTGTTGATGCTAGGGTTTTCGGTTTTAGTTAGTTTGCTAATTGTTTTGCTTGCTGTGCCTTTGTCGTCTTTTCAAGGTAACAGAAACTTTTACATATGCTATTTTGCACTTGTGCCTGCGTTAGTTTTCTCAAGCATGATTAGTGCGTTTAGAGGATACTTCCAAGGTATGCAAAACATGGCACCAACAGGTGTTAGCATGATTGTTGAACAGTCCGTAAAACTAATTTTCAGTCTGTTTTTAGCAAGCAAATTAAAACATTTAGGCGTAACTTTTGCTGTTTTTGGTGCTTTTATTGGAATATCAATAAGCGAATTTAGTGCACTGCTTTATTTGATTATTAGGTATTTTATATTTTCAAAAAATAAGATTAAACAAAAATCATCACAACTATCTTTATCACTTAAACAGGCTTGCAAAAATATTTTAAAAACAAGTTTTCCAATAATGCTTAACGGAGCGATTATGCCACTTGTGTATGCTCTTGAAAGTTCAATAACAATTTGGCTTTTGTCAAAAGCGACCATTTCATCTAATGTTGCAACATGTTTGTTTGGACTTGAAGATGGACTTGTAGGCTCACTTGTTAATTTGCCAACAGTAATTTCAAGTGCTTTGGCAACAGCACTAATTCCAAGCATAACATCATCATTTAGTGCAAACGACATAAAGGAATGTGAGAAAAAAAGTTCCACATGCATTAAATATGCTTGGCTAATTGCTTTGCCATGTTGTTTTGCTTTTTTGCTTTTAAGCAAAGATTTAGTTTTGTTTTTGTATCAAAATGGTTTAAGTAGCACTATGTTTGACCAATTAACAGTGGTTGTCGACTTGGTTAGAATAAGTAGCATAAACATTTTGTATGTTTCGCTTTTAAGTGTGGTTACTGCAATTTTGCAAGCAATAAACAAAAGTTATGTTCCTGTTAAAAATTTGCTTTTTGCATGCATTATTAAAACAATTTGCACATTTTTGCTTGTTTCAAGCCCAAAATTCAACATTTATGGTCTTGCGATAAGCGATGTTGTTTGTTTTGCAATTGCATTAAGTTTAGATGTTAGATATTTAAAAACACAACTAAAAATTGATTTTTCTTTCAAAGATTTTTTAGTAAAACCTGCTTTTTGTGTTTTTGTTATGCTTGCGGGAATTGAAATTTCCAAACTAATATTAAAAAACTTTGTAACTTCAAGACTACTTACTTTGTGCGTAATTTTGGTTGGTGGAATGTTGTATCTAGTAAATTTATTGCTAACAAAAACTATAAAAAAAGAAGAAATTTTCAAACTGCCACAATTTAAAAGAAAATAGAATTTACTTTTTTTAAAAAATACGATATGATGTATTAGTTATGAAAATTAAAAACGTTGAAATAAAAGAAGGTGCATTTTTAGCACCTATGGCTGGATACACAGATGTTGGCTTTAGAAGGTTGTGTACCAAATTTGGTGCTAGTTTAACTTACACTGAAATGGTAAGTGCAAAGGCAATGATGTTCGACAGCGAGAAAACCAAAGATTTGTTAATCACAGACGAAAATGAAAAGATTAAGGCTGTTCAAATTTTTGGACATGAACCTTTGGTTATGGCAAAAGCCTGTCAAAACAAATTGCTTAATAAATTTGACATTATAGATATAAACATGGGTTGCCCAGCGCCAAAGATTGTTAAAAACCATGAAGGCTCGTTTTTGCTAACAAACAAATTTCTTGCGGGTGATATTGTTAAGGCGTGTGTTGACTCAACCAACAAGCCGGTAACTGTTAAAATGAGACTTGGCTATGCAAACGACAATGTTGCTGTTGAATTTGCGAAATACATGGAAAAATGTGGTGCAAGTTTAATAACAGTGCATGGCAGAACGCAAAGCCAAATGTATAGTGGCGTGGTGGATGCAGAAAGCATAAAAAATGTTAAGAGTGAACTATCTATCCCGGTTGTTGCAAATGGAGATGTTGTCGATTTAAAATCGTACCAAAATTTGCTTACTCAAACCAAAGCCGATGCCGTTATGATTGGCAGAGGCTCACTTGGAAATCCAACGATTTTTTCCAATATTTTGGGACATGATGTTAATGTAAATAAGTTTGATTTGATTGATGAACATATCCAAACTTTAAAAAAATATTTTAGTGATAGATTTATCACTCTTAATATGCGAAAGCATATTGCATTTTATTTAAAAAACACAGGTGCATCAAGCGAATTTAAACAAAAATTGATGTTAGAAGAAGACCTAGATAATGTTTTAAATTTATTAAAAGATTTTTTTAAAGTTAGTTAAAAGCGAAGTTTATTCGCTTTTTTTGTTTTTTGTGAGCATTTTCGGGTAGAATTATTATTTTATAAATAATAATATTTTGTTTTTTAAAAAAAATTTTATAAAATATTTTAAAGAAAAGTAAGGAGCAATTATGAATACAGCCATATTTTTATTTTTAACAGGAATTGGTTTGCTTTTGTTTGGCGTGCAATTCATGGGGCAATCGCTTGAAAAGTTATTGGGTGCGAATTTTAGAAAAAAAATAAATAAATTTGCAGGCAATCGTTTTTCAAGTTTTGGTTTGGGAACACTTATAACTTTTGTGCTTCAAAGTTCAACAGCGTCAACAGCGATGTTTGTTGGGTTTGCTGGCGCTGGAATTATAACTTTATTTCAAGGCATAAATTTAATAATTGGTTGTAATGTTGGCACGGCAATATCAGCATTCTTGCTCGCATTTGAAAGTTTTAATGTTGTTGTGATTATTGCAAGTTTTGCTTTGGTTGGCGTTGTTATTAACCTATTTGCAAAAAATAATCCAACCTTAAAAAATGTTGGAAACACGCTTATTGGCTTTGGAATTTTATTTGCAGGACTTGTTATGATTTCAAACGGAACAGATTTCTTTAAAACTTTGTCGGGGTTTGATTCGTTTATATTAAGTTTTAAAAATCCATTTCTTTTAATTGTTGTTGGTGCTTTAATTACTGCACTGCTTCAATCGTCATTTGGCTCGTTTGCTATCATAATTTCTTTAATGGCAACATCTTCTGGTGTGGGGTTTGATATTGTAAGTGCGTGCTATTTGGTTTATGGTGTGAACATAGGAACATGCTTAACAACAATCATAACTGGATATTCAACAAACACAGATGGTAAGCGTGTTGCTTGGTTTCATTTAATATTTAATCTTTTTGGAACGATACTGTTCACGCTTTTAACTTTGTTTGTTCCATGGACAAATTTGTTAACGAACATAATAAAAAACACAACTTTGCAAGTGCTTTTTGTTAACTTAATCTTTAATGTTATTACCGCGATTATAACTTTATCTTTCGCAAAAGGTTGCACAAAACTAACAAAACTATTGGTTAGACGCAGTAAAAAAGAGATAAAAAGTGCTTTCACAATAAGAAGTGGAGAGCTTGAAACTCCAACACTAGCAATTAAAAAATTAAATTTTGGTGCATTAAAATTGCTTGAAGATTATAAAGTCTGCTTTGATAAACTTAACACTTATATGCTTTCAAGCGATGTTAAAAATCCAAAAGCATTAAAGCAAGGCTTAATGGAACTTGAACATAATTGCGATGCGGTATTTTCAAACACAATTAAAATTTCATCACAAACGCAAATTAACGACCAACGAAATATTATTTTTGTTCAACACTTTGTTAATAATCTAAAAAACATAATCCAAAATATCAATAAAGTTATTGAACAAAATGTGGTTGACGGGCAAAGGCTAAATATAAAGGTTAGACAAAAAAACACACTTAAAAAAATATTTGATAAACTTGATAAAATAAATGTTTTGTTAAACGAAATTTTTGAAAACTATTATAATGAAAACTTTTCATTCAAGTGCTACGAGTTTGTTGACCAAATTTTAGATATAGAAGAAGAAATTTCTGCTTTGAAGTCAAACGACAAGCGAGTGTCTACTTTCGCTTACTCACAAAAAAGTGAAAAAGATACTGGAAACAATATTTTTAATATAATGAATGAACTGTCGGACTTAAAAAACAGTTTGGTGGATATATCGGTTAACACTTTGGTGTTCTTTAATGATGAAAAAGAAAAGGATAATGAAGAAGGAGAAGTTGAAAAATGAAAAAAACTTTAGACGATTTTAATTTTTATGGCAAAAAAGTGCTTGTTAGAGTGGATTTTAATGTACCCATGAAAGACGGAAAAATTACCGACGACTTACGAATTATCGAGGCACTTTCCACAATTAAATATTTGCTAAATAATAATGCAAAAGTTATTTTAGTTTCTCATCTTGGAAGACCCGATGGAAAAGTTGACGAAAAGTATTCTTTAAAGCCAGTTTTTGAAAGACTTCAACAACTTTTGCCTTATTCCAGAGTAAATTTCACTTCTTCGTTTGATTTTGATATTTTGCATGGAAAAGTTGAGCAATTAGACAAAGGAGAAGTTTTGCTTCTTGAAAACATTAGATTTTTACCACAAGAAGAACAAAATGATGAAGAATTAAGCAAAAAACTTGCTTCACTTGCTGATATTTTTGTGTTTGATGCATTTGGAACTGCTCATCGCAAACATTGCTCAACCTATGGTGTGGCAAAATTTTTGCCTTCATGCATGGGCAGACTTGTGCAAAAAGAAATTGAAGTTTTTAACGAAATTTTATCAAAGCCAAAAAGACCATTAGTTGCCATACTTGGCGGTGCAAAAATTGCGGATAAACTTGATGTGACCGAAAATTTACTTAAAAAAGTTGATGTCATGCTAATTGGTGGTGGCATGTGCTTTACATTTTTAAAGGCGCTAAAAGCGGACATAGGAAAGTCGATAGTCGATGATGAAAAAGTTAATTTTTGTTATAATGTTATTAAGTCAGCAATAAAAAATAATGTTACTCTAGTTTTGCCAGTTGATTTTGTTTGCTCAAAATCGCTTGAAAAACGAGAAGAAATTGTTGTTCTTAAGCAAAGCGAATTATGCGACGATTATATGGGGCTAGATATTGGACCAGAAACAGTAAAATTATTTTCTAACTACATTAAAAAGGCAAAAACTTTGGTTTGGAATGGACCAATGGGTGCTTATGAATATAATGAGTTTGCTGATGGAACAAGAAAACTTGCCGAATTTGTTGCAAAAAACAAACATTGTAAAAGCGTTGCAGGTGGTGGCGATGTTGTTGCGGCAATTCAAGAATATAACCTTGCGGATAAGTTCTATCATATTTCAACTGGTGGTGGCGCAAGTTTAAAACTTCTTGAAGGCAAAACATTAGTTTGCGTTGACGCCCTTGATGAAAAATAGGAGAAAAAATGTTATTAGCATTAAATTTTAAAGAAAATGTAATTGCGTTTAGTGAATATTTAAAAAATATTGATAAAACTTGTGTTGAAACAGTATTTTTTCCTTGCAACCAACAATTCCCTTTAAGCGTCAAGTTAAGAAGTAATCAAAGCTTTGGAAGCCAAGATTATTATGCTGATAAACTTACAGCAAGTGATGTTAAGTATTGCATAATTGGGCATAGTGACAAAAGACAACTTGGAGAAACCGATGAACAAATTGCACAAAAAATTAAAAAATGCTTGCAAAATAATATAACTCCAATTTTATGTGTTGGCGAATTTAATAAAACTAGCGATGAGCAAACTTTGAAATTTTTAAAAGAGCAAATTAGCAAAGAACTTATGTTTGTTGAACAAGTTGAGTTAAGCAAAATAATCGTTGCTTACGAGCCAGTGTTTTGCATTGGAACAGGACAAGTGTGTGATGTCGAACATGTTAAGTTGGTTATAAATTTTATAAAAACGCATTATAGTTTTTTAAAAATTTTGTATGGCGGAAGCGTTAATGAAACTAACTGTGAACAGATTTTAAAAAATGTTGCTGTAGATGGCTTTTTGGTTGGAAAATCCGCTTTAAGCCCAGAAAAAGTTAATAAAATTGCAAAAATTATGGAAAATTTTAAATAAAGGAGTGTTTATGGAAAAGAAAGTTGCTTTGATTGTGCTTGATGGATTTGGCTATTCTAAAAAAGAAGAAGGAAATGCTGTGTCCATTGCAAAAATGCCATTTTATGATAAATTGCTTGGCAAAGTGCCACACAGTTTTTTGCGCGCAAGTGGAAAATTTGTTGGTTTAAAAAACGGACAAATGGGGAACAGCGAAACTGGACACATGAACATAGGTGCAGGTAGAATTGTTTCGCAAGACTTAACTTTAATAGATAATGAAATAGAAAGTGGAAAATTTTTTAAAAATCCAGTTCTCGTTGAGTTTTTTGAAAAAATTAAAAAAAGTAACGGAAATGCTCACTTTGTTGGGTTAATCTCAAATGGCGGAGTGCATAGCCACATAAATCATCTTTTTGCACTTTTAAAAATGGCAAAACAATTAGGTGTTAAACAAGCCTATGTTCATGCCATAACTGATGGCAGAGATGTTGATGTTCATTCGGGCAAAAAGTTTGTTAAAGACCTTGAAAAATTCTTTAAAACCGAAAATTATGGTAAAATTGCAACCATTCAAGGCAGATTTTATGCCATGGATAGAGATAAACACTATGACTACACAAAGCAAGCATATGATGCCATTATAAATAATTTAGGCGTTGAAAGAACTGATGCTAGAGAGTATTTAAAAGAGTGTTACAAAAAAGATATTACAGATGAATTTATTGTTCCAGCAGTGATTTTTGAGAATCGAAAACCTGTTTGCAAGTTTAATAATCGTGCCGATGGAATAATGTTTTTTAACTTTAGAAAAGACCGAACAAAGCAACTTACACAGGCGTTTAACTTGAAAAATTTTAGTGAATTTAAAACGGATTTCACAATTAAAAATTTGGTTACGATGACAGAGTACGGAGATTTTGATTGTAAAGTTGCGTATGAAAAAAATGTTGTTAAAAATTGTCTGTGCGAAGTTTTAAGCAAACATAATCTTAAACTTGCAAAATTTGCAGAGCCAACAAAGTATGCGCATGTAACTTACTTTTTAAATGGCGGAAGGGAAAATCCTTTTGAAAATGAAGATTGGTTTTTAGTTCCTGCAAAAAAGGTTAGAACTTTTGATTTAGCCCCACAAATGAGTGCTATAGAAATTGCAAATGAAGTGAAATTAAGAGTAAGCCAAAAGCCTTACGATTTTATCATGGTAAATCTGGCTAACTGCGATATGGTAGGTCACACGGGAAACCTTCAAGCAACAATAAAAGCCGTTGAAACTGTGGATAAAAGTTTAAAAATTATGGTGGAGTTTTTGGCAAAAAATAAATATGATATTTTAATTACAGCCGACCATGGTAATGCTGAACAAATGATTTATAGACATAAAGTTTGCACAACCCACACGAATAATCCAGTTAGGTTGCTTTATGTTGGAAGCAAGCCCGCAAAATTAAAAAATGGCAGTTTAGTGGATTTATCTCCAACAATTTTATCTTTATTTGGCTTTGAGTATCCACAAGAATACACTGGCAAAAACCTAATTAAATTTTTAAAATAGTTGTTATAACTATCCTGCATAAACTAAATTTTCACAAAGTATTGACAAATCGGCAAAGCAAGAATATAATAAAAACGGAGTTATAGATTATGATTTGTTCAATTTTTAATGATATATTTAATACACTTGTACGAAACGTTGATTATTCAGTAAGAATAATTATTTCTTTCGTGTGCTTTGCCTTGGCAATTATATGCTTAATTTTAAGCATAAGAAAGAAAAATGATGCAAGACCATTAAGTTTGGGTTGGTTCATCTTAACATTTATTCTTATTGCAATCAGTTCAGTTTACTTGTTTATTTAACATTTATAGCCATGAATTTCATGGCTTTTTTTATGCTTAAATTAAAATAATTATCTTAATAATTTGCTATCACATTTGTACAATTCAATAGTTGTTCAATTAAAAATACTTTGATAATTATGTTAATTAGATTATAATATATTTGAGGTAAATAATATGGAAAAAATAATACTTGCATCAAACAATAAACACAAAATTAAAGAATTTCAAGAAATTTATACAGATAAGCAAATTATTGCTCTTAATGATATTGGCTTTACAGAAGATATTGTTGAAGACGGAAATTCATATTTAGAGAATGCTTTGATTAAAGCAAAAACTATAAGCAAATTTTTAAAAAACAAAGGCATTGAAGTCCCAGTTATTGCAGAAGATAGCGGGCTTGGTGTAAATTCACTTAACGGCGCTCCGGGCATATATTCTGCTAGATATGCAGGCGGTCACGACAACGTTCATGCGTGCAGAGCCAAACTATTAAAAGAACTTGAAGGTAAAGCCGACCGAACAGCCTACTATACAGCAACACTTGTTGAATATTTCCCAGATGACACATACATTTGGGTTGAAGCAAGAACCGAAGGCGAAATTTTAAAGCAGGAAACTGTTGAAAACAATTTTGGCTACGACCCACTTTTCTATTCTTATGACTTGAAAAAAAGTTTTAGTGAAGCCACTATGGAAGAAAAAAATTCAGTTTCGCATAGAGCAAGAGCAATTTTGAAATTAAGAGAAGCCGAAAAAAACTTAAAAAAATAATTTAAGGGCAAGACATTAAAGTCTTGCTTTTTTTTAAATAATGGTTGGAAGTATAATAAATTTTAATTAAATGCTTGCACTAATTTGTTTGTAATGCTAAAATATATGTACTATTTATGGTACTTTATTTACAGGAGATAAAAATGAGTTTAGAACCAAAAAAATCTGTAATTTTAAGAATGTTGCAAATTTTTGGTGAGTATAGTGATGAATCTCACCCATTAAAACAAGCGGATATTATAGACATATTAAAAAAACAATACGACCTTGACATTGAAAGAAAGGCGATTGGAAGAAACATTTCTTTGCTTAAAGATGCGGGAGTTAACATTGTTTCCACAAGAAAGGGAAGCTATTTAGAAGGTCAATCATTTGAAAAAAATGAAATTCGTATGTTAATTGATGTTGTTCTTGCAAGCAAATTTATTGATATAGAAAATTCACAAATGCTAGTTGCCAAACTTATTGAGATGGGTGGACAATCTTTTCAAAATCACTTTAAACACGTTTATTGCGTTGATTATTTCGAGAAAAAAGAGCAAAGTTTTTTGTTTAGTAATATAGAGCAAATTGATGACGCGTTAAATAAAAACTTAAAAATTACTTTTGAATATGGAATTGATAACAGATTTTATAAGGTTAGTCCTTTTCAAATGATATTAGATAATCAAAAATATTATTTAGTTTGCTTTGACGAAAATTTGGGCGAAATAAATTATTTCCGCGTGGATAGATTGCAAAATTTAAAAATGGTTAACGAAAATGCAATCTTGATTCAAAGCGTTAAGGGCTATGAAAATGGTTTAAACTTTAAAAAACTCTCTCAAGAAAAACCTTATTTGTTAGGCAACTAATGCTTACAGCAAAATCTGTCATTTTAATTTAATTTTATGCTTAAATCACTTGATACACCAAGTTTTGTGTGATATAATCAACAAGTAAAAAAGAGGTACTTATGTTTAATTTTTTCAAACAATTATTAGAGCAACCTGCATGGGTAACGGAAAGTTTTCCTATAATTAGAATTGTATTTATGGCTATTATCGTGCTTTGCGCAGTGGCAATTATTGTTGCAATTTTAAAAATGGAAAGCAATCCAGAAGGTGGAACAAACGCAATTACAGGAACAACAGATAGTTTCTATTCACAAAACCAATCTTCAACAAAAGAAGGAAGATTAAAAAAATTAGTTATTATTTGTGGAATAGTTCTTCTTGTAGTAACAATTTTGTTCTTTGTAACCTACATGATTTATCCAGCATAAGCAAAACAACGGTGGCTCTAATTTAGAGCCATTTTTTATAAAAGGAGTTATATGAAAAAACAATCAAAAGCGAGAAATAACACAAGAACAAAAAAATCGCATTCATCACAACTTGTTAAGGGAAAAATTGTTGGAAACCCAAAAGGGTTTGCTTTTTTGGTGCAAGAAAATGGAGATGATATTTTTATTCCAGCAAGCAGTTTAAAAGGTGCTATTCATGGCGACGAAGTGCTTGTAAGCGTTGTTAAAAGCGTTGAAGGCAAAAAAAGTGAAGGCAGAGTGGAAAAAATATTATCTCACAATTTAAAAACTGTTGTTGGTCAAATTCAAGTTTTTAAAGGTTTTTCTTTTGTCGTTCTTGATAACAAAAAAATTTCAAGAGATGTTTTTGTTAAAAAAGATAAAATAAAAAATGCGGTTAATGGCGATAAAGTCGTTGTTGATATAACTAAATATTCGGGAAAAAATCTTGAAGGCGAAGTGACCGAAGTTCTTGGCCCAAACAATCAAAATCCTTGGACGGATATGCTTGGCATTGTGCGTTCATATGAACTTATTGAGCAATTTCCACCAGAAGTTGAAGAAGAAGCAAAAAGAGTTGCAGCTTTGCCAATCGACAAGAAAATTCCAAAAAGAGTTGATTTTAGGGATAAACTTATCATTACTATTGACGGCGATGACAGCAAGGACTTTGACGATGCAGTTAGCCTTGAAATTGTTGATGGAAATTTTGAACTTGGCGTCCACATCGCAGATGTTGGCGAGTATGTTAAATTGGGCGGAATTTTAGATAAAGAAGCGTTTAAGCGTGGCACAAGTGTGTATTTTCCAAACATGGTTTTGCCAATGCTACCTGAAGAAATTTCTAATGGATGTTGCTCGCTGGTGGAAGGCGAAGACAGACTAACACTTTCATGCGTGATGACACTTGATTCAAATGGAAAAATGCTTCATCACAAAATTTGTGAAAGCGTTATTAAAAGTTCAAATCGTATGACTTACAATAAAGTCACAAAAATTTTACAAGGCGACGAAAAACTTTGTCTTGAATATGCACATCTTGTTCCAATGCTAAAAAACATGGAAAAATTGTGCTTAATTATGGAAAAATTAAAAAAAGACAAGGGAAGTTTGGATTTTGACATTCCAGAGCCAAAAATTGTTGTTGACCAAAACACTTTGGAAGTTTTATCTTTAGTTAAACGACCAAGAACCATTAGTGAAAGAATAATTGAGCAATTTATGATTCTTGCAAACGAAACTGTTGCTGAACATTTCCAAAAACTCAAAATTCCTTTTGTTTATCGTATCCATGAAAAACCTGATACAGATAAGTTAAGAGAGTTTAATGAGTTCGTTTCGGTGCTTGGTCTATCTCTTACAAGCATAGACATTAAACCAAAGGATGTTTCTGTATTCTTGGCTAAACTTGAAAACAACCCTATGAAAGAAGTTGTTAACAGAGTTCTTCTTCGAGCAATGCAAAAGGCAAAATATTCGCCAGATTGTTTGGGACACTTTGGATTGGCTTCAACATATTACTGCCATTTCACATCTCCAATTAGGCGTTATCCAGATTTAACCATTCATCGAATTATAAAACAGTATTTAAGAAAACAGTTGAATGACGCTGAACTTAAAAAACTAAAAAAATTTGTTGTTTCAAGTGCAAATCAAAGTAGTGAAACCGAACTGTCTGCAACTCAAGCAGAACGCGATGTTGACGACTACTTTAAAGCAAGATATATGAAAAACAAAATTGGGGAAATATATCAAGGTGTTATTAGTGGTGTTATGCCATTTGGCGTGTTTGTTGAACTTGATAACACTGTTGAAGGTTTTATTCCAATCGAGTCGCTTGACGGAACAAACTATGTATATAACGAAAAGCAAATAAAATTATCAAATGGTATTAAGTCCTATAGATTGGGGGACAGCATTAAAGTTAAAGTTACTGGGGTTAATTTGGCTGAAAGACGAGTTAACTTTGGTGTGGTTGAAAGCAAATAAAAGCCTTTTCACCTAGCGAGTGACGCTCGCCCATAGCCAAGCCAAAATGCTTTTGGCTTGGCGGTGGGCTTGCACTGCGTGGCTGTGCCACGCAGTAAAGGCTTTTATATAAATTTCACAAAAAAAATAAATTTTTTCATAAAAAACAAGCAAAAATGTGTGATATTTTAGTAAAAATATTGAAAAACGCACAAAAAGATAATATAATTATGGAGTCGATATGAAACTTATTGTTAACAACAAAAAAGCAAATTTTGAATACTTTATTGAAGACCGCTTTGAAGCAGGTATTGTTTTAGAAGGCTCTGAAGTAAAATCTTTAAGAAATGGCGAAGCAAGTTTGCTTGATAGTTTTGTGTTTATCCGTAATGGCGAAGTTTTTATAAAAAATATGTATATAAAACCATATAAACAAGCCACATCGTATGCACCAGACGAAAGACGAGATAGAAAACTTTTGCTGTCTAAAAGGGAAATATTAAAACTGGAAAGACTTACAAAAGAAAAAGCACTTACAATTATTCCAACAAAAGTTTATTTCAAAGATAATCTCGTTAAGGTTGAAATTGCATCAGCAAAAGGCAAGAAACTTGTTGATAAAAGGGAAACAATAAAGCGCCGAGAACAAGACAGGGAAATATCGCGACAACTTAAAAATTATTAAACGGGGGTGTACAGGTTTCGACAGATTTGTTAGGGGAAAGTTATAAGCATGTTGTGTGGCTGGACACATAAATCACGGCAAAAATTTAAACGCAAACACAAATTATGCGTATGCTTGCTAATTAAACTTTTTTTAGTTAGACAAACATTGTCTGTTTCACAGTTCTTGCGAGTGAAATAAGGCATTATAAAGCAAGAAAAATAGGTTAAGTTTGCTCTTAACTTAACTTATTAAATAAAGAGCAAGTTGATAAATGGTTTTGTTTGTTTCTGTTTTTCAACTAATTAAAACAGACTAAGCATGTAGAAGGATTTTGTCCGCAAGTTTGGACGCGAGTTCGATTCTCGCCACCTCCACCAATAAAAATGTTAGTGCGTTTTGCGCAAAAAGTTTAAGTCTATTAGAAAATTTCTAGTGGACTTTTTTATTAAAAAAGTTTGAATAAATAGGCTAATAATGTATACTATATACAGTTTAACTTTTTATTTAAAACGAGGGGAAAATGGAAAGAAAAAAATTTAATCGTGGCACTATAACTGGTGGAATTACAAGGATAATTGTTGCTATAATTGCAATAGTCATTGCAATAATAGTTTTATCGTCTGCAATTAAATCGTGGGACCCAGAAGAAATCGGTGGTGGCGTTTTCATGTGTTTAATCGCATCAATAATGTTCATTGCTAGCATAGCCTTTATAATCAATGGTGTTAAAATGATTATTGATGGAAATAAATCTTTAGAAGTTTCAAAAAAAGGTCATTCGGAAAATGGAAAAATAGTTGATTTATTTGAAACGGAAGTTACTGAGAACAATAATGGATGCGTTTCGCACTATACCATTTACAACTTAAAATTTGAGTATACTAGCGATGAGGGTAATTTGTGTGAAAGTCAAGAACAAATAAGTGAAAAGGTTTATTCAAAATTGCAAGAAAAAACACTTGTTCCAATTCTTGTGTATAAAGAAAGGGCGATTTTTAACAAAAAAAGATTTGAAAATGAAGTTTTGGTTGACTAAAGGCTATAAATCATATTTTGTTAAAATTATAAAAAAATGATTAAATTTATAAGGAGTAAACTATGAAACACATTTATAAAGTGGAAACATATCTACCAAAAGAGGCATTGGAAAACATTAAAAATGGACTATATGCATATGGATTTGGAAAAGTTGGCAATTATGATTGCTGTATGTCTTGGTACGAAATACACTCGTCATGGAAAGCAACAGAAGGTGCTAACCCATATTTAGGTCAAGTTGGAAGCATTGAGTTCGCACCAGAATACAAACTTGAATTTAGATGTGAAGAAAAAGATTTAAAATTAGCCGTAAAAACGATTAAGGAAAATCATCCTTACGAAGAAGTTTGCATAAACATTATTCCTATTGTTGTTTTGGTTTAAAAGAATGCAATTTAATATTTATTAAAAGCAATTTAAATTTTCAAACAATTTTTGCTTAACTATTTCATTTTGTTTAATATTGTGTTAAACTACTTTTAATAGGAGAGAATGACATGAAAAAATACTTAAAAGTTGTTGTTTTAACATTTATCATGTTAATTAGTGTTATGGGTCTTTGTGCATGTAATGACGATACTGACCCAACTGAAAAATTAAAATATGAGTTAACAATTTATTTAGATAATGAAGTTTACTATTCTGCAAAAATGTCTAAAGAAGAAATTTCGGCTTACGAACTTCCTAATCTTGCCACCTTTAAAGATTTATACTATTTTACTGGCTGGCAAGGAAATGCTGATATAGTTGATAATAAAATTGATTACATTCAAGGCTATAACTTTAATGTTTATGGCTACTATAAACCAATTTTAAAAATTAACGAGCAAGGCGAATTATCTGTTGATAATAACAAAATAACTAGAACAATCAAAGAAATTGAAATTCCTGAAACTATTAACGGCATAGCAGTTAAAAAAATAAAAGAAGAAAGTTTTGAAGGATTTAAAAACCTTAGGGTAGTAACACTGCCATCAACTTTACAGTTTATTGGAGAGCAAGCCTTTCGTGATTGCTGTGCATTATTGGAAGTTATCAACTTGTCTAATTTAGATGTTCAAGTTAGTTCAGCAGATAATGGCGGTGTTGGTTTTTACGCTTACCATATAGCAAAAGACAAAAATGATAGGCTAAACTTAGTAAATAAAAACGGAACGCTTTATGTTGAAGAAAACGGATTGTTAATTGCTGTTGGCGTTGAAGATAGGTTTGCAAAAACTATTGTTGTTGATGAAGACACAGATAAAATAAGCGACTTTGCGTTTGCCTGTTGCGATGAAGTTACAGATTTTTATTTTAACGCAACTTCTTGCTATGGCTTGCCAACAACTACGCATTCAACATTTCGTATTGGGTGTAATACAAATGGTGTTACAGTTCATGTTGGAGCAAATGTAAAGAGCATTCCTGACAGATTGTTTTTGTCAAACTGGAATGACCAAATGTATTTAAGTTCTTATTATTCTAATGTGAAAAATGTTGTTTATGCACCTAATTCGCAATGCGAAGCAATAGGGGACGATGCTTTTAAAGGGTGCTACGAACTAAATAAAATAGAAATTCCACACAAAGTTTCATATATTGGTCAAACTGCTTTTCAAGGTTGCACTGGCGTTACTGATATAGACTACAACGCTTACGATTGCAACATTCCATATAGTAGTACCTTCACTTATTCGCTTACAGGAAAACTTCGAAATGTGAAAGTTAAAATTGGCAGTGGCGTTAAAGTTATACCTTCTAATGTTTTTAACGCTGATGATATTGTGGAAGTGAAATTTGAAGATAATTCGATTTGCGAAAAAATAGCCGATTCGGCTTTTAAAGATTCTAGAATTTCGACCATAACATTTCCTAACGGATTAAAAGAAATTGGAAATTATGCTTTTTCAAGTTGCACTGTTTTGGGTGGGGATATTTTCATTCCAAAATCTGTAATTAGTATTGGAGAATGCGCTTTTGTTAATTGCAACATTAGCCAGATAACTGTAGACCAAGATAATGCAGTTTATGAAAGTAGGAACAACGCAATAATACAAAAAGATAACATGACTTTGATTGCGGGCTGTAAAAACACAACCATTGCCGATGGCGTTAAAATTATTTCAAAATATGCATTAAGCGGTTGTTTTAATAATACTTTTATTGTTATTCCAACCAGTGTTACTTTCATCGAAAATTTTGCATTTAATAACTGCTTAATTACTTTTGTGTATTACAAAGGTTCTCAAACAGAATGGGACAATATTAAGATTTCCGGTTTCAATTCCAGCGTAACAGATAGTGAAAAAGTGAAATTCTATTCCGCCACCGCACCTAGCGTTGATGTTGAAAAGTATTGGCATTATGATACAGACGGAATAACACCTGTGCTTTGGAGCATTTGATTTAAAAACTAAACAAAATTTAAGTAAAAAAACTTAATTATAAATTACCACTTTAAAAAAAAGCCATTAGGGAAAACCTAATGGTTATTTTTTGTGAAAATGTAAACTGCTATGATATAATAAAACATATGGAAAGACAAGAATTAAACAGCAATTTAAATGCAGAAGATTTTAAAGATAACTACTATTTAAAAACTGAACTTATAAAATTTTGCAGGCAAAATAATTTGCAAGCAAGCGGAAGCAAAATTGAATTAACTAACAGAGTTTTTTACTTTTTAAAAACAGGAAAAAGGAAAGTAAATAAAACTCATCCAAAAAAGGTAACAAGAACTGAAGTTATAACACTTGATAGTTTAATTGAAGAAAATTTTGTTTGCAGTGAAAAACATCGTGCTTTTTATAAATTACAAATTGGCAAAAACTTTAAATTTTGCGTTCCATTTCAAAAGTGGTTAAAAAACAACGCGGGAAAGACTTATAGAGAATCTATAACCCAATATCAAAAAATAACTGAAAGCAAAAACAAATTTGCTAAAATTATAGATAAGCAATTTGAATACAACACATATATAAGAGATTTTTTTAATGAAAATAAAGACAAAAACCTAAAACAAGCAATTTGTTGTTGGAACTATAAAAAAAGCATTAAAGGTTCACATAAATATGAAAAAAGCGACTTAATTGTCTTGCAAAACGAAAAAAATGTTTTTTAAAAACAAATTTACAAATTAGATAGATAACAAAATTATCTGTTTGCCACCAAAAGCATAATGAGTTATAAAGCTTTTTAATAAATCTACAAATTAAAATGGTTTTTAATTTGTATTGCAATCCATAATGTTAAACATTATGAAGTTAAAATAAACCGCTAGTCATATACATATTTTATGTTATATTAAACATTGAAGGAAATATTTCATATTAAAAAGTTGGAGGTTTAATGAAAAAAAGAAATTTACTTATTGTTTTTGCATTATTGTTTACAACAATTTTTTCGCTAGGGCTTTGCGGTTGTAAACGATATACCGACGAGGAAAATTTTGCGGTGTGGCTAGAGGGTAGAGATTACAGCGTGAATTACACTGGTGACTACACTTATACATTTGAGGGAGCAGGCTATAAAAATGGTGTTCTAACAACTAAAGCAAACGAACTTGAAGCATTTCAAGACAATAAATATTATTATGACTATAATGAATATGAAATTGATGAAGATGGAAAATTACAAGAAGCATTTAAAATGAGTGCTGTTATTAAGTATGTTACTGTTGATGGCATTTACAAAGGCAAATTTGTTACAACACAAAAACAAAACGGAAAAGAAAGCGTTCGTGCTGTGTATGTTAGCCCTAAATACGCACAAGAACTAATTGAATACTCGCCACAACAATTACTGCATGAGTATAGTTTAGATACTGGAAAAACTTATGAAGAATTTTGTGATATTATTAAATCACTAATGGAAGAAAACGGAAATGAAGATGAAGTTGTAAAACTTTCGTTTGTAAGAAATTCAAAAAATTCTGTTACCTTTAAACTTAATGCAAGTTATAAAATTGTGGATGACGATTACTCAATGGACGAAAACTATCAATATACTAAATGTGATGACGAACTACGCTTTACAATTAGTAATGGAAAATTTACAAAATTTGAAAGTTGCTATGATTACAAGTACTTTTTTAGTGATAAAACCAAAAACTTTACAAGAAAACAAACAGCAAAGTCAACATTTTCTTACTCTTTCGACCAAGAACATTACGACTCGCTTAATGCTGACCAAGAAGCCACAGCCAACTATTACATGGCTAAAGTTAAATTTGTTGTTGAAGGCTATGATTTAACTTATGCAACAGGTGTTGGCGTTGGCGAAAACTACACGGCAACCCAAGCAAAAGATTTTTTAACAACCTTACCGGGTTTTATTATTTTTAACGGAGATAAAAGTCCATTTTTTGAAATTTATACAGACAGTGAAATGACAACTGTTTTTGATTCAACAAGAGTGACAGACGAAAAATTAACTTTATATATTAAACTCATTTTGCCAGAAGATAAGGCTATGGTTGTGACGGTTGAAAATTATAAAGGAAAAACGGAAGTTATACTTATTCATGTGCTAAACAAGGGGTTTGAGTTTAGTTTTAGCGACATTCTTTGGGAATACGATGTTCTAACTCTTGATGGCAATAACGCTAGTGACAAAACGGGATTTACTTGTGATGAACAAAAGATTTATTTAATAACCTGCGTTCATAAAACCAGCGAAAATTAAACGAAATTTTAATTCCATATTGATTTAATCTAAATATACTGATATAATAATGCTGTAAAAATTTAGGTGCTATGGAAAATCAAGATTTAAAATTTATAAAAAAATATTACGGAGAAGACTTTATGCATTTGTGCAGAAGTCTTTTTCCAACTTTATTAGAAACCGAAGGACTATTATCAAAAATTATTTTTAAAATATTTGCACCAACTCGAGAACTATATGACGCAGTTAAAAATAATGTGGATGCGTTTGCCGATTTTATTTTTGGGATTGCAAAATTAAGGCAAGGTCAAGGTATTGTGAAAACGGACAAAACGCCAGAACAGTTGATGGACGAAGCGGGATATATTTTGTATCCAGAATGTAAAACCTATGAAGACATAAAAAAATTTAGAAAATATTATGCAAAAGGGGAAGAAATTTGCACCTTTGAAGGCGATAGTGAGTTTTCTAGATTGGGTTTTTGTAGGGTATGGTTTGCAGTTAAAAAAGATGTTGACAAAATTAAGCGAGAAGATTTTGTTTCTCCAAAGCGTCAAGACGAGTACGGCACAAGTGTTATTAGCATACAATTTACAAAAGCAGAAAACTCAATCTTATCAATTAAAAACAGATATAATCACACTGTTATAAACCCCGACGCAACTTTTGGAAATTATTTGGATAACATTATTGATGGTTTAACTTATGCGTTTATGAACACTTATGGAATAAATATTTCTTTGGCTTATAAAGATAAATCCATTTACCTTATCAATGCACTTGAAAATTTTGTTATGGACAAAAATGGAAGATTTTACCATAAAACTTATTCAAGCATATTAGGCACGAATTTTTGCGAAAACAATGTTATAGTTTTAAGTGATGGACGCGCCATAACTTTCAATCCAGATAAATATATTTTAATTGAACACTTTTTGTTAGACTTGAAAGAAAAAAAATTTATTAGATTAGACTACACTAGTGAAGATGTAATATTTGCGTATAGTAAGGGTGAGATTAGCGGTAAATTTAAATCAGAAATTAAGCAAAGATGTTTTAATGATAATTTTATAAAAAGTATAGGAGAATTTAGCGCGGTTCAAGTTGAGGCGGCTGAAAAAGGCAATAAAAAAATAACATTTTTATACGATGAAGATGATAAAAAAGTTGTTTTGATGCTAAATAGAAGTAATGAAATAATTGGCTATTACAATTCTTTTGTAGAATCTATTGGAATGTGCTTTTTAAACGATAATTTAAAATTAAAAAAGTTTATTGCTCCTAACCTTCAATTTATAGATGATTGTTTTTTAACGATGAATGAAACGATGGAAATATTTGATGTTCCTAAACTTAAAAAAATTGGCCATTTTTGTTTGAGGCACAATAAAGTTATTAAAAGTTTGGAACTTCCCAATTTAACATATGTGGGCGCCTGTTTTTTTCAGGAGAACCAAAACTTGGAAGAACTTGTTTTACCAAACCTTGCCCAGATGGAATCGCAATGTTTTGAAAATTGTGCAAACATTACTAAATTATATTTACCATCGCTTAAAAAGAAGGGGGAAATGTGTCTTTCTAGAGTAAAAACTTCTAGACATCAATTTTACTTTTAATAATATTTTTTAAAAATTTCATGAAGATGAAACTAAAAAATTATTTGCATATTGATTTTGTCAAATGCGACTGATATAATATAAGCATAAGAAGTTAGGTGCTATGGAAAATCAAGATTTAAAGTTTATAAAGAAATATTATGGAGAAGACTTTATGCATTTATGCAGAAGTCTTTTTCCAACTTTATTAGAAACCGAAGGACTATTATCAAAAATTATTTTTAAAAAATTCGCACCATCGCGAGAATTATATAGCGCCGTTAAAGATAACATAGATGAATTTTCCAATTTTATATTTGGGCTTGCAAAGATAAATCAAGGTCAAAGAGCTATGTCAAACAAGACTCCAGAGCAGTTAATGGACGAAGCAGGATATATTTTATATCCAGAATGTAAAACCGAAGATGATATTCAAAAATTTAAAAAATATTACGCAGACGGCGAAGAAATTTGCACATTTAATACTTCGAGATTGGATACTTGCAGAGTGTGGTTTGCAGTTAAAAAAGATGTTGATAGCATTAAGCGAGAAAATTTTGTTTCTCCACAGCGACAAGACGAGTACGGCACAAGCGTAATTAGCATTCAATTCACAAAAACAGCAAACTCTATTCTATCAATAAAAAACAGATATAATCACACCGTTTTAAACCCTGATGCAACCTTTGGGAATTATTTAGATAACATCGTTGAAGGTTTGACTTATGCGTTTATGAACACTTACGGCATCGAACTTGCTTCTGCTTATAAAGAAAACACCATAGAACTTAAAAATTTTATTATGGACATAAGCGGAAGATATTACAAAATAAATTTGGAATTGAATGGCGCATATTATTGCGAAAACAACACCATCGTTTTTGACAATGGTCGAAGTATAGCCTACAACCCAGATAAATATCTTTTAATTGAAAACTATTTGCTAGATTTAAAAAACAAAAAAATAATTAGGCTAGATTATATAACTGACGAAATGAAAATTGCTTATAGCAAAGATGGAACTAGAGATGAACTTCAAGATGATTTTGAAGATGGCTTTATAAAAAGCATTGGAAAGTTTTATTTAGTTAAAGTTGAACTGGCTGATAACGGCAATAAAAAAATTAGTTTTATATATGATGAAAAAGACAAGAAAATTATACTGATGTTAAACAGAAGCAACGAAATAATTGGTTATTACAATTCTTTTGCGAAAAAAATTGAATATAACTTTTTAGAATATAATTTAGGCATGAAAATGTTTATTGCGCCATATGTGGTGGAAATTGAAGATTACTTTTTGTTGATGAACAAAAAATTAGTAAAATTTGATGTTCCTAAACTAAAAATAATTGGGGAATATTGCTTAAGAAACAATATAAGCATAAAAAGTTTGGAACTTCCACATTTGGTTAGCATGGGCGAAAGATTTCTTGCAGCAGATTATGCGTTAGAGCAACTTTCTTTACCTAAACTTGTTGATATGTCGGACGCCTGTTTTCTAGATGCAAAAAGTCTTTCTAAATTATACATACCGTCACTTAAAAGGATGGGATATGAGTGCTTTGCTAAAAATTTATCTCTTGAAGAATTAAATGCACCAAAATTGATTGTAATTGAGCCATATTGTTTTAAAGACAATTCTATATTGAAAAAAATTATCGCGCCAAGATTAAAGCGTGTTGAAAAATTCAGTTTTTCATCTGTAACCAGTTTGGAACGTTTGTATGCTCCAAGAACAAAAAAATCTTGGCGTAAAGCAATGCTAGAACATAGGCAACAAGAAGAAAATTATAAAAATGAAGTGTAAATTTATATAAAAAACTTATAAAAACTCGCTTTTTTGCGAGTTTTTTGTTTTCAAACTATTTTTATGGCTGTTATCGCAACATCATTAAGGGCTTTGCTTGGGCTAGATAAAAATACGCATAATAACTTTTGTTTTATAAAACAGTGAAAACTATAAAAAATTTTAATTCCATATTGATTTGAATAAATTAGGCTGTTATAATATTACTATAAGAAGTTAGGTGCTATGGAAAGTAAGGATTTAAAGTTTATAAAAAAATATTACGGAGAAGACTTTATGCGTTTATGCAGAAGCCTTTTCCCAACGTTACTTGAAACCGAAGGGCTGTTATCTAAAATTATATTTAAAAAATTTGCACCAACTCGAGAACTATATGACGCAGTTAAAAATAAAGTGGATGCGTTTGCCGATTTTATTTTTGGGATTGCAAAATTAAGGCAAGGTCAAGGTATTGTTAAAACGGACAAAACGCCAGAACAGTTAATGGACGAAGCGGGCTACATTTTATATCCAGAATGTAAGATCTATCAAGATATGCAAAAATTTATAAAATATTATGCAAAGGGGGAGGAAATTTGCACCTTTAATGGTTCAAGCGACTATTCAAGGTTGGATACGTGCAGAGTGTGGTTTGCGGTTAAAAAAGATGTAGACAGCATTAAACGAGCAGATTTTCATTCTCCACAGCGTCAAGACGAGTACGGAACAAGCGTTATTAGCATTCAATTCACAAAAACAGCAAACTCTATTTTATCAATTAAAAACAGGTATAATCACGCAGTTTTAAACCCTGATGCAACATTTGAAAACTATCTAGATAATATTGCCGAAGGTTTAACTTATGCGTTTATGAACACTTATGGAATAAATATTTCTTTGGCTTATCAAGACAAGTCTACTGAATTTTTAAGTAAACTTGAAAATTTTGTTATGGATATGAATGGAAGATTTTACTATAAAACCTATTTGAGCGTATTAGGAAATTGTTATTGTGAAAACAATATTGTAGTTTTAAACGATGGACGCGCCATAACATTTAATCCAGATAAATATATCTTAATTGAACATTATTTGTTAGATTTAGAAAATAAAAAAATCATTTATCTTGAGTATGCTAATAACGGAGTTAAAATTGCGTTTAGCAACGATAAAATTGGTAGAAAAATTAGAACCCAACTTGAAAAAGAATCTATGAATAATAGCTTCATAAAAAGTATTGGAAAGTTTAGTTCAATTAAAGTTGAAACTGTTGACAAGGGAAATAAAAAAATCACGTTTTTATACGATGAAGATGACAAAAAAGTTGTTTTGATGTTAAATAAAAGTAATGAAATAATTGGATATTATAATTCTTTTGTAAAATCAATTGGAAAATGCTTTTTATATGATAATGTAAAATTGAAATTTTTTATTGCTCCCAATGTACAAGAAATTGAAGGATGTTTTTTGACAAGAAACGTAGATTTGACAAAATTTGATGCGCCAAAACTTAAAACAATTAACAATTATTGCTTAAAACACAATAAAGGCATAAGATATTTGGAATTACCAAGTTTGGTTTATATGGGCGAAGACTTTCTTCGATATAATGATGTTTTAGAACAAGTTGTTTTACCAAATCTTACCCAAATGGATTCTCGATGCTTCGAAAACTGTACAAACATTACTAAATTGTATGTTCCATCACTTGAAAAGAAGGGTGAAGGCTGTTTGCTTAAAACCGAAACATCTAATCAGCAATTTCACTCTTAATTATTAAAAATTCATAAAAAACAAATAAAAACTCGCTTTTTTGCGAGTTTTTTGTTTTTTTACGCTATTCTTACAACTGTTAACACAGCACTTGGACCGCCAACATCATCAAGTTCGGTTGCACCTGTAATGGTTGGAACAAGTGTTATTACATCGTTTGCACTAAGGTTAAGAATATAACCACCACTAATTCCATCGGTAGACGAGAGTGCTCGTCTTGTGTTTGTGGAAATTGTTCCATTTATTGCAATTCCAACATTATCTTCGTCAGTAGCATCTGTTGCAGAGTTTAGATTATACATAACATAGTATGTGCCTGCTTCTGTTACTGTAATCGAATCATTACCAACAGTTAAATCGTTATTTGTTAGTGTGGTAGGTAATGTTAGTGCAGTTCCGCTTGTAAGTTGTTGTGTGCCGTTATTCAAAATTGTTGCATTTTCGTTAATTGCAGTGCCGGTTGGACCAGTTGGACCTGTAGGACCTGTTGCTCCCGTAGGACCTGTTGCTCCCGTAGGACCAGTTGGACCAGTTGGACCTTGAACGCCAATAGTGATTATGTCTTGGTCATTATTGTCACAGCAATTATTGTAGCGTGAACAACAAGAATTAAAAAACATATTTTTTCCTCCTTTGTTTTATCGTTCAAAACATAATATTCAACTTTATAATATAATGTTAAAGTGCAAAATTTTTAAGTATTATATATACATATAAAAATTTGGAAAAATTTTAAATTTAGGTATTGACAAAATGCAAAAAAAGTCTTATTATTGTAAAGAATAAATTCACAAAGTGAAATATTTTTGGAGGAAAAATTTATGAACGAAGTTTTTAAGGCAATTTTAAATGTTTTGGCAATCATTGCTTTGGTAGCCGTTGCAGTATTTTTAATTGTTCTTTTAACAGATTTATTGCTTTCTGTTATAGATGGAAAAAATGGAATATTTTTCAAACGCAATAAAAAAGAAAATGTAAAAACATTGGAACTTGAAGATGATTTGGAAGATAAACCAAAACAAATTGAACAAAAAACCGATGCTGAAGAAAAATCTAATGTTAATCTTGAACTTGCAGAAAGTGAAAGACTTGCATTGCTTGGCGAAAGAGATGCTCTTGCTTCTCAAAACGAAGATTTAAAGCAAAGAATTGAAGCACTTGAAGCAAAACAAGAAGAAAAACCAGCAGAAGAAGAAAAAGAAGCAAGTGAACTTACAGACGAAGAACTTGATAAAATGTATGCTGAACTTATCGCAGATTTAAACAAAGAAGACGAAGAAGATAACGAAGCAGAAGACGAAGACTTCAACTTTGACGAAGAAGAAACAAAGGAAGAAGCACAAGAACCAGAAGTAAGCGAAGAAGAAAAAGAAGAAGTTGTTGAAGAAACACCAGCAGAAGAACCAACAGAAGAAACAGAAGAAACAACCGAAGAACCTGCTGAAGAACAACCACAAGCAGAAGAAAAAACATCTGCTCTTGAAGAAGAAATCGCAAAATTAAAAGAACTTTTGGAACAATCAAATCAAGAAAAAACAGAACTTGAAAAACAATTACAAGAAAGACCAGCAGTTCAAGCAGTTGAAGCAGACTCTTACACTCTTGAAGACTTGCTTAAACAAAAAGAAGAACTTGAAGAAAGATTAAAATCAGCAAGCAAAGAACTTAAAGCAAACAAGAAGGAATACATTCCTCTTGCAAGAATTAAAAAGACTTTGGAAAACGATGAAGCAAAACTTCGCAGAAGAGAAGCAATCGTTGCTAAAAAGAAAATTATGTTGTTCGGCGTAACAAACTATGTTGTTGACCCAGAAAAAGAAAAGGAACTTTCAGAAGACCTTGACCAACTTGAAGCATTAAGACTTTCAGTTCAACACTGCGAAGAAGTTATGACAGAAAACAAAGACCGTTATCCATTACTTGAAAAAACAAACAAAATTTTGGTTGAAACTGTTGACCATATCAAAGCAGATATTGAAGCAGTAAATCAAAAAATTGACGCTTTAAACAATAAAGGAAATGATGGAAACGATGCAGATGCTCAAGCAGATGCAGGCGACCAAGAATAATAAAAAGGCCTAGATAATTTCTAGGTCTTTTTTTTATTTTATTGTTTAATTATTAAAAAACAAAAAAGCCATATGTTATGGCTTTATGCTTCCAAAGTTTCTTCGCTTTTTTCTTTAAGAACTTTTTGTTTGTTGTGTTTAAATACTCTTGCCCAAAATCCCGGTTTCTTTTCAAGTCCCAGCATAATTTTAATCATTGGCATTTGCTTTTTTGCTTCTTTATATCCAATATCAATCATTTCAATAAATCCGTTAAAACTTGTGCTCTTAAATTGTCTTAAATCTGGCTCAATCACTATGTCGGAAAATATTTTTCCGTTCATCGCGTTGCTAACCATCATTATTCTAAGTGAGGCTAAAAATTGGTCAAGCAGTTTGGTGCTACTTGTTCCATATCCACGAGCATGGTTAACATCAATTGAAATCACGCATTTGCAACCATTGTTTCTAACAACATCGGCAGGGATTGTGTTCCTAAGTCCGCCGTCAGCAAGTCTGTAATCTTCAAACTCAACAGGTTTAAAAAATCCCGGAACTGCACAACTTCCTGCAACTGCTTTGGCAACATTACCGCTTGTGATATGAATTTCTTTTCCAGTGATAAGGTCAACGGCAACTGCGGTGAATGGGGTTTTTAGTTCGTCAAAATGAACATCTCCAATATTGTTTTTTATAATGGATTGAATTCCATCAGTATCGCTTGGTGTGAAGAAAAATCCGCTTTTAATATCTTTTTGCCTTAAGTTTTTTGCAATCGCAATCATTTCGTCAGCGGTGAGCCCATAGGCGTATAAAGCACCGACCAAACTTCCAACGCTTGTTCCTGCAATTTCATCAAAAACAATACCTTCTTCTTCAAAGGCTTTTAATGCACCAATGTGAGCAAAACCTCTTGCTCCGCCTCCGCCAAGCACTAAACCAATTTTTGCTTTGTTCTTTCTTTTTTTCGTCTTTAATTTCATACTATATATTATACACCTTTTTTTCGTAGAAAAGAAATAAAATTTTATAACTAATATGGGAAAGTAAGTTTTGTTAATTATTTGACAACTTGTGCGTACTTTATTTAAAATGATTATGGAGAAATTATGGCTAAAACTAAACAAAAGAAACGCGTTTTATATTTAAGTCTACTTCGTTTTTGCATATTTGTGATACTTTCCACACTTACGCTTGCGGTATGTTTAATTTATCAAACACCTATCGAGAAAGTTATTAACGGCAGAGAAATTCAAACCGATGAAAAGAGTATTGATTATAATGGATTGGTTATTCATTACATAGATGTTGGGCAGGGCGACTCTATTGCCATAGAGTTTCCAGACAACAAGAAGATGCTAATTGATGCAGGTAAAGAGAAAAACTCGAGTCAACTTTTAAAATATCTTAAACAAAAAGTTTTTGACGATGACGAAAACGAATTTGATTATGTGCTTATGACACATAGTGATGAAGACCATATTGGTGGAATGCCAGTTATTTTTGAAAACTATCAAGTTAATAAAGTTTTTCGTCCTCAACTATACATAAACCAAAACGACATAAACCAAGACAGTAACGCACCGGCAGATGCAATTAGTAAAAATCTCGTAACAACTTCAATTTACAGAAGAGCAATAAATGCAGTTTATAGTGAGCCAAGTTGTCAGCAGTATTACACTATTTTATCTTTAATGAACTCTACTCAAAAAATTTACGGTGGCGAAGGCGATACTTACTATGAATTTGAGTTTTATTCGCCAAAGTTAAGTTACTATAAAAATGTTAACGATTATTCTCCAATAATGAAATTGACATACATGAACAAGACTTTTCTTTTCACTGGCGATGCAACCACTCTTGGCGAAAAAGAAGCCATTGAAAACGGAATAGGAAAGGTTGATGTTTTGAAAGTTGGACATCATGGTAGCACAACAAGTAGCGGTCAAGACTTTATAAATGCGGTTAGACCAACTTATGCCATGATTGAAGTTGGAAAAGATAACTCGTATGGCCATCCAAAACAAGAAATACTCAACCGACTTGAATATAGCGGAGCAAAAGTTTTTAGAACAGATGTTAACAAAAGCATTATTGTAAATGTTAATGTTGAAGGTTCTCTTTTAATTTATCCTAACATTGCCGACAAGGTTTCTGTTTGGTATTTTATTTGCGGTGTTGAGGTTGTTGAAATTTATTTTTGCTTCTTTGTAAAATATAAAACAGACAATAGAGAAAAAAAGCGCAAAGCAAAATAGTTTTTGCGTTTTTTGTTGAAAAGTGCGGTTAAATGATTTTAATAAATGGTTTTTGTTGGTAAAACTATAATAAAATGTTATTATTTGATTAAAGATAACTAAAAGGAGACAGACTTGAAAAAAAATATTACGATTATATGTCTATTATCAAAATTTAGGCAAAAAGTGGCAAAAACACTTGCAGACGAACTTGAAATGTTTTATGCCGATGTTAATGAAATTATGGAATATAACCTAATAAACAGCGAGATGCTTGAAAAAGCAGGTCAAGCCTATTTTGATGAAAACGAGCAAAAAACTTTAAAAACTATTGCAAGTTACGAAAATACTATTTTAACTTTAAACTATTCAACTTTAAACAAAAATGATAATTTTGAATTATTAAAGCGAAATACACTTATAATATTTATAGAACTCGATTATTCAAGTTTTAGTTTGTTAAATCATGAAGAAAATTCTTCGCCACTGGCAAAAATAAATGAAATCGCCTTTGAAGATAGAACTAGAAATATTTCGAGTTTAAGCGATATTGTTGTTCGTGAAAGTGTTGCTGATGTTTCTTTAACAATCAACGACATTATTAAAAGCATTAACGATTACTTTGCGAACTAGGAGGTTGTATGGAGAGTAAATGCGTAAACAATTTAAGAGTATTGTCGCTTTACGAAATTGAAAAAGCCAAATCTGGCCACCCAGGGATTGCACTATCAAGTGCTCCTATTTTATATTCACTTTACGCTAACGTCATGAATTATTCTCCAAACGACGAAAAAAATATTTTTAGAGATAGATTTGTTATGTCGGCAGGGCATGGAAGCAGTTTGCTATATGCCACTTTGCACATGTTTGGGTTCGACATAAGTTTAGATGATTTAAAAAAATTTAGACAATTAGGCTCTATCACTTGCGGACACCCAGAATTTAACAAAACTTGCGGGGTAGATTGCTCGACAGGTCCACTGGGCGAAGGAATTGGCTGTGCTGTGGGCATGGCAATATCGGCAAAATACTTTAAGCAAAATTTTAATAAAAAAGACATTGAGTTGTTCGACAACACCATTTATTGTTTGGTTGGCGACGGCTGTTTAATGGAAGGAATAAGTTATGAAGCAACAAGTTTGGCAGGTGCTTTAAAACTTGACAATTTGGTGCTTATTTATGACTGCAATAAACGCACGATAGACGGAAAGTTGAACATAACTAGCAAAGAAAATATTAAAAAAAGGTTTGAATCAATAAATTTTGATGTGTTTGAAGTTGATGACGGAAACAGTGTTGACGAAATCACTCAAAAACTAATTCTTGCCAAAAAATCAAAAAAGCCTTCTATTGTGATTGTAAACACAGTTTTAGGCTTTGGCAGTGAGTATGCCGACCAATCAATCGTGCATGGAAAACCTTTAAATTTGCAGGAAATTGAATTTGTAAAAAATGCTTTAAACATAAACGCATCATGTTTTGAAGTTTTGGAAGATGTTAAACAATACATTATTCAATGTAAAGAAAAAATAAAAACTCGCTTTGATAATCAAATGCAACTTTTAAGCGACTATCAACAAAAATATCCAAGCGACTACGCAAGGCTTCTTAATTTCTTAAATTTTGACTTTAATTTAAAAGCAATAAAAGATTTAAAAAACTATACCGCACAACCAGAACTTTTAATGAAAGATTTGAATCAAGACATATTTAGTTCGTTTAGGGTGGAAAATTTAATTGGCGGTTGTGCCGATGTTGAATGTAGCACAAAAGTGTTTAATAGGTTTGATGACTGCTTTTCAAGCAAGAACTATGCTGGCAAACGCATAAACTTTGGTGTTAGGGAACACGCTATGGGTGCGATTGTAAATGGAATATGCTTGTTTGGTGGTATGATGGCATATGGTTCGTGTTTTTTGGCGTTTATGGACTTTTTAAAGCCAGCATTAAGAATGGGATGTTTAATGAATTTGCCATTTTTGTATGTGTTTTCTCATGACAGTTTTTGGGCGGGAGAAGATGGCCCGTCGCATCAACCAGTAGAACAAATTGTAAGTTTAAGGGCAACGCCCAATTTGACTGTTTTTCGTGCATATAACGATGCAGAACTTAAAGCGGGCTACATTCACTTTTTGCAAACAAAACAACCAACTTGCTTGCTTTTTAGTAAACAAAAATATTCTTACTTGTCAACTAAAATTGATGACGCCCTAAAAGGCGCGTATGTTGTTAAAAAATTTGATGGGCAAAACATGATTACAATAATTGCAAGCGGAAATGATGTTGCTTTGTCACTTGATGTTGCCGAAAAGTTAAGCGAGCAAAACATTGGTGTTAAGGTTGTTAGCATGCCATCAACAGAAATTTTCGACCAACAAGATGCGAAGTATATTAAAGGTATAATAAGCAAAAGTTCCAAAGTATTTACCATAGAAAGTGGGAGTTCTTTGGGTCTTTCAAAATATGTTAAAAAAGGCTTGAGTTTTGGACTGGATAATTTTGGAGAAAGTGCTAGTGGCAAGCAACTTGCTAAAAAATTTGGCTTTACTAGTGAAGATATTTCATCAAAAATTTTAAAATTTATAAAAAAATAAAAATTTTTAATAATTTATGAATAAAACATGGCTAACTACTTATACTAACAATGTATTAAATGGGTAAGGTTATTCATAAGAATAAGTTTTAATGATGCAAATTGTTAATTTTGGTTATCTGTTTAATACATGAGAACAACCGACGATAAGTAATCGTCGGTTCTTCTTTTATATTTATTTATTTTCCATAAATATAATTAAATTTTAAATGCTGACAATACCTGCTTTAAAGCGATTGATTTAGCAAGAAAATATTATGAAGAAAATTATAAAAATCATAAGTTGAATTAAATTTATCCTATGATTTTTTTGTAAGAGTTTTTATTAAGGAAAAATATGAAGTGGATAAAATTTAAGTTTATATAGATAAAAGTACTATTTTTAACACTTTTTTAATTAAAATACGAAAAAGTTAGGCTTACTTTTTATAAATATGTTAAAATAAAAATATGAAGAAATTTTTAATGACAATTCAATATTTAGGGAAAAACTACTTTGGCTTTCAAAAGCAAGAAACTGAACCTAGAACAATTCAAGGAGTGATTGAAAAAGCGCTTAATAGTTTGACGGGGGAGAATATAGAAATTTTTGCTAGTGGCAGAACAGATGCTGGCGTTAGTGCATATGCTCAAACGGCTCATTTTGAAAGCAACACAACAATTCCTGCTAATAAAATTCCCTTTGCGTTAAACGAGAAGTTGCCTAGCGACATTAAAATTACAGATTGCAAAGAAGTTCCTAGCGATTTTCATGCAAGGTTTGATGTTAAAAAGAAAACCTATGTATATAGCCTTTATTTTGGTCCGCACATGTTACCATTTTACGATGAAAGAAGTTATTGGTTAAAAAAGCAACCAAATATTAAACTTATGAAGCAATGTGCAAAAATACTAGAAGGCAAACATAATTTTAAATGCTTTATGAGTAGTGGCGGTCAAGCCAAAACTTTTGAACGAATTATCTACTACATCGACATACAGCAAAAAGGCAATTTAATCACTATTGAAGTTTGCGGAAATGGCTTTTTATATAACATGGTCAGGATAATTGTGGGGACGCTTCTTGAAGTGGGCAACAAGAAAAAAACAATAGAAGATGTTAAACTTGCATTAGAAAAACAAGATAGAAGTCTTGCAGGATATTTAGTTCCCGCAAAGGCATTATATTTAAAAGAAGTGAAATATTAAAATGAGAAAATTGGGAATATATGTGCATGTGCCATTTTGCGAAAGCAAGTGTGCGTACTGCAACTTTATTTCTTTTAAAAGTGACGAAGAAACAAAGGAAAAATATGTTTTTGCACTAATAAAAGAGATGGAAATGTACAAGGAAAAGTTAAAAGATTGTGTTATTGATACAATCTTTTTTGGGGGCGGAACACCATCTTGTTTGCGACCAAAGTCAGTAAAAAACATTTTAAACTATATTACCAACAACTTTAATGTGGAAAGCGATGCCGAAATTACCATCGAATGCAATCCCAACAGCATAACACGAGAAAAGTTAAGCGAGTATAAACTTGCGGGTGTGAATAGGCTTTCCATAGGGCTCCAAGCATACAACAACAAACTGCTTAAACTTATTGGCAGAATTCACACAATAGACGACTTTGATAGGGCAATTAAAAATGCTAAATCCATGGGCTTTGAAAATATAAATGTGGACTTGCTTCTTGGCTTGCCAAAACAAAAAATGTATGATGTTGCGTTTGAACTTAAGCATTTAATTAAGTTGAACATTCCACATTTTTCGTGCTATGGTTTGATTGTTGAAGAAAACACCAAACTTTGCAGAGATTTGGAAAACAAAGTTTATTCGCTTCCTAGTGAAGAAAATTCTGTGAAAATGTACAACTACACACTAAATTTTTTAAAAAAACATGGAATTTTTAGGTACGAAGTTAGCAATTTTGCAAAAAAGGGCTTTGAAAGTAAACATAATTTAAAATATTGGACTATGCAAGAGTATGTTGGTTTTGGGCTTGCAAGCCACTCATTTTTTGACAACGAAAGGTGGGAGAATGCTTCAAAACTTAATGAGTATTTTACGCTAATAGAAAGTGGACAACTTCCAAGAATAAGCCTTGAAAAAGAAACAAACGAAAGTTTGAAAGAAGAATTTTTAATGACGGGGCTTAGAAAACAAAGTGGAATTAGTCTTGATGAATACGAAAAAATGTTTAACGAAGATTTGCTTATTTCCAAGCAAACTGAAATTTCTAAACTTTTTGACGAGCAACTGGTTGACATAAAAGATGGCAGACTTTTTGCAACGGATAAAGGTTTTGAATTTTTAAATCAAATTATATTAAATTTGGCGTAATTTTAGTTGAAAAGTTGATATTTTTTTAAATTCCGTATTGACAAGCGACTTTATATGAAATATAATTTTAGCGTAATTAGGAAGGGGTTAGTATGAATATAATGAATAAAAGAGAATTAACAATTTTTTTAGCAAGAAGCAATAATCAAAAATTGCTCATTATTGATAACATGTTTAGAAAGGCATTTAGGCACAAAGATTCAAGAGAAGTTTTAAGACTTTTTAACAAAGTGTCATATGAAGAAATTGGTCTTTCACTTGAAAATTACAAAAAATATTTGCGTTCCATAACACAACTACTTTTAGAAGAAAATGACCAAGGCGCTTACTTTGAAGGTATCAAAGTTCTTAAAAAATGTAACAGAGAAATTCACCAAAGAGTATGCTATAAAACTTTGGTTGATGCTTTTGCTAAACGAGTTCATGAAGTTGAAAACAACGACGAAGGTTTTGCTAGTTGGATGAAAGATGCAGTTAAAGACGGCGTTATTACTCAAACTCAATTCAAGCAACTTATGAAAGAGTATAAGGTTAGTTCTAAACAAAGCGAAAAGACAATGTAGTTTTAAGGCAGACTAAATAGTCTGCTTTTTTCATGCAAAAAATAGTAAAAAATTTTTATAAAAAAATGGCATAAACACTTGACAAACGCATATAATAGGTTTAGAATTGTGCTAGCAGTCAAAGATAATGAGTGCTAACAATAAAATTAGAGGTTTGCATGGAAAATTTAAGTGAGAGAAAAAAAATAATTTTAACTCGAAGTGTTAATGATTATATTCAATCTGCTAGTCCCATAACAAGTGGGGCAGTGCATGACAACCACTTAAAAGATATAAGCCCTGCAACCTTACGAAATGAGTTAAATGCGCTTGAAGCGATGGGGTATTTAAAACAACTTCACACTTCTGGCGGAAGAATTCCAACAAGCAAGGCTTACAGATTTTATGTTAACGAAATAATGAAAAACACCAAGTTTGATAAAAAATCGTTGCTTACAGTTAGAAAAATTTTTGAAAAGCGAACCGAAAATTTAACAGACATAGTTTCTCAACTTGCGGGCATAATTAGTGAAGCCACAAATTATCCAACCTTTGTTGTTATGAATAGTTACAAAGGTTTGATTGTTGAAAGCATTAAAATTATTCCTTTGATAGATGGTAGCGGAATTTTGTTAATTGGCACAAAAAGCGGAATAATTAACAACACTATCAAACTTGGAACTGGAATAACAGAAGAAAATTGTATTGATGCAAGCAACTTTTTAACTTCACATTTCAAAGATAGAACGATTGCTGACATGTTTGAAAACTTGCCAAAATATTTAAAAGAAATGCAAACGGATATAGATGGTTTTAAAAACATATTCTATAACCTTATGGATTGTTTGGAAGATTTGACAAGCGGAAAAAGTGTTGCCAGTGCAGGAACAACAAAATTGCTAAATAATCCTGAATATGCCGATATTGACAGGGCAAAAAAAGTTTTAAACTTTATTGAAGATGACGAGAAGATTAAAAAAGTATTTTCAAAAGAAGTTGAGGAAGATGTGTCTTTCACTATTGGAAAAGAAAACCAAAGCGAAGAACTTGAAAGTTGCTCGGTTGTTAAGGCAGAATATAAAATCAAGGGAAACACAGTTGCAAGCATTGGTGTTATTGGTCCAGAAAGAATGGACTATGGCAGAACTGTGGGAGCGTTAAAATTTATTGTTGAAGAATTAAACAAACTCAATTTAATAGAAAATGATAACCTAAAAGGAGGAAAATAATATGGGTTGCAATCACGATTGTGAAAATTGCATTTTCGGTTCTTGCTCAACAGACGAGGAAGAAGAAAACGACGAAGAAGAAACTGACGATAAAGATAACAAATAAAGGAGAAATTCATGGCATTTAAGAAAAGTGAAGAACTTACAGATGAAGAACTTGAACAGTTAGGCGAAAAGCCAGAGAAAAACAAGCATAAACGCAAACAGCATGAAGAAAAATGTAATTGTGAAAAAAATGATTGTGAATGTGATGAAAAATGCGAATGTGAACATATTTCAGCACAAGAAAATTTGCAAGAAGCGATGAACTATCTTGAAATGGCACAGCGAATTCAAGCCGAGTTTGACAACTATCGCAAACGCACAATTAGTGCAGAAAAAGATGCACGAAAAAATGGCATTTGTGAGGCAGTTGAAAAATTCTTGCCTGTGATTGATAGTTTGGATAATGCCAAACGACAGGTTAGCGACGAGAACTTTAAAAAAGCACTAGATTTAGTGCAAAATCAAGTTATGCAGTCACTAAAAAGTTTGGGAGTTGAAAAAATTCCAGCATTAGACCAACCTTTCGACCCAAATCTTCATAATGCTATCATGGCGGGCAGTGATAGCGAAAAACCAGACGAAATTATATTAGAAGAATTTCAGGCTGGGTTCAAACTTGATGGCAAAGTGATTCGTCACTCTGTTGTTAAAGTAAACAAACTATAAAAATAAAAGGAGATATAGATTATGAGTAAAGTTATAGGAATTGATTTAGGAACAACAAACTCTTGCGTTGCAGTTATGGAAGGTGGCGAGCCAACCGTAATTACTAACAGCGAAGGCGGAAGAACAACTCCAAGTTGCGTTGCTATCGCAAAAAATGGCGACAGACTTGTAGGTCAAGTTGCAAAGCGTCAAGCTGTTGCAAACGCAGAAAACACAATTTTGTCTATCAAAAGAAAAATGGGCGAAAATGTTAAAGTAACTTTGGGAGGAAAAGAGTATTCTCCACAAGAAATTTCAGCAATGATTTTGCAAAAATTAAAACAAGATGCTGAAAACTATCTTGGCGAAAAGGTAACAGAGGCAGTTATCACTGTTCCTGCATACTTCAATGACGCACAGCGTCAG
>CAKVHQ010000008.1 GCA_934749845.1 uncultured Clostridia bacterium | reverse complement strand
TTATATTTGTGACGACAGGAGTTTACTGTCGTAAATGACTTAGGAATAAATTAAAAAAAGGCGAAAGAAACGCCTTTTTTTGACTTTTATTCACCTTTGAATGGAAGAATTGACATACATCTTGCCCTTTTAATAGCAACTGTAAGTTCTCTTTGGTGGCTTGCGCAAACACCTGTTTGGCGTCTTGGCAAGATTTTACCTTTTTCTGTGATAAATCTTCTTAGTTTTGCACCATCTTTGTAGTCGATGTGTTCGGCTTTATCTGTGCAGAATGGGCAAACTTTTTTTCTTGCTGGCTTGTATGGTTTTTTAACTTTGTCGTCACCATCGTTATAGCCTGCATTTTTTCTATTTTCTGCCATGATTATTTCTCCTTAATTAAAATTAGAATGGAAGTTGGTCGTCGTCAACTGGTTGAAGTTTTGCGTCTTGCTTTTCAACCTTTGCATCGCCTTGTTCGCCATCTTGTGATTGTGGTCTTGAACCAACAAATTCAACATCATCGGCAACAACTTCGGTTACAAATCTTTTTGTGCCATCTTGGGCGTCGTAACTTCTGTTTTGCAAATTGCCAATAACAGCGGCTTTGCTACCTTTTCTTAAGTATCTGTGACAAATGTCTGCAAGTCCTCTCCAAGCAACAACATTAAAGAAATCTGTTTCTCTTTCGCCTTCGCTGTTTGTGTATTTACGAGGAACTGCTATAGAAAATCTAACGACATTAACTCCACTTGTGGTTGTTGTGAGTTCTGGGTCTTTGGTAAGATTACCAATCAAAATTACTTTGTTCATTTAAAACTCTCCTATTTTTTGATAAACATTGCTCTAACAACATTATCTGTGATATTCAAAACTTTTTGAACATCTGCTAAAACTTTTCCATCAGCTTCAATGTTAAATAAAACATAGATGCCTTCTTCTTTGTAGTTTATTTTGTAAGCGTACTTTTTAACGCCCCAATTATCAACACTTTCAATAACGATGCCTTTGCTTGTTAAAATTCCTTTAACTTTGTCAAGCAATGCAGTGTTTGCAGCATCGTCTGCTTGTGCCGATAAAACTACGAGCAATTCATATTTGTTCATGATTTTACCTCCTTATGGACTATTGACTCTTTAAAAGAGTAAGGTTCGAGATTTTTCGAAGCGTTAATATAATAACATAAAAATATAATAAATACAAGTGATTTAAAAAAAATTATGGGACATGTGTTTTCCACGCTCGAAATTGTTTCTAATTTCTTTTTATTAAGTTCCGCTTCGCTAATGTTAATTACAATACAACTATCACAAGTGCCTAAACACCCCACCTCTATAGTGTCGAGTTGACAGTAACCATTTAGTTGATAAATACAAAATTCGTTTTCGCATATTATTTGTGTTTTTTCCATAAACTAATTGCCTCACAGTCTATTATATGGATTCACACTCCATATGTCAAGAATTTTATTACTTTATAATTTTTTTGAGGTAAAAAATATGAATAGCAATAATTTTGGTTTAAATTTATCAAAAAAACGCAATAAAGTTGGCATTTCTGCCTACGAGTTATCACTTCGTCTTGGCAAAGATGCAACTTACATCAACAAAATTGAAAACGGAAAAGTTTACCCAAGTGTTCCTATGCTGTTTGAGATTGCTGACGCACTAGGAATTGAAACATATCAACTTTTTATTGAAGAAAAATAATATGGAATTATACGAAGAACAAATAACAAAAAATTTAAAGCAAGAAATTGAAACTTGCTCAAAAACAAAAACACAAATTGCAAAAGAACTTGGAATTTCCAAGCCAACACTTTCACAATACATTTCAGGCAAGGCATTCCCTTCTCTTTCAACTTTTGGAAGGCTTTGCAAAATTTTGGACTGTTCGGCTGATGAAATTTTAGGAATAAAATAGGTTAATATGAAAGTTAAAAATTTTGGATTAAATTTGGCAAAGAAAAGAGAAAAAATGGGCATTTCTGCTTATGAACTTTCTTTAAGGCTTGGACGAGATAGCACATATATAAATAAAATTGAAAATGGTTTAAGATACCCAAGCGTTCCTATGCTGTTTGAGATTGCTGACGCACTGGGAATTGAGCCTTATCAGTTGTTGCAAGATGAAGAATAAATGAAAATTAAAAAAGGAGTTTGAACTCCTTTTTTTTAAAAAATATCGTTGGTGTTTGCCGACCAAATTGTTGCACTTTGATATCCTGTTTCAAGATAGAAAAAGTATGTTTTGTCGTCCAACACAACTACGCTTTCAATTTCGATTGCGGAAGAACTTTCCGTTTCGTTATTATTGTATAGAATAATTTTTTTAACAAGGTTGCCATCAAAGTCGATTATATAAACGAAATCCGATTTCATACCGCTAAGACGACCTTTAAATACTGGCAAATAAATGTAGTTTCCAACAGAGTCGATACTTGGACCAGTGTTAGAGTCGTAATAAGACATTACGAAGTAACTTTCAAGTTGAAACGAACTGTCTAATATGGCAATTCCCCTGTCATTGTTTGAATTATCTGTATTGTATCTTACAACAAATTTTTGTTTTTGCTTATTGTAAGCAATCGAACTAATCATGCTCATGTCTGGAATTTTTGAGAACAAATGCGACATATCAATAGCGCTATCGTACTCCAAAGTTTCGGCATTAACTTTGTAAAGGCATGATGCACCATTTATATACAAATATCCATCTTTATAAGTCATTCCGTTTGCGTGTTCGTAGCAGTGATTATTTGCTGTTTTTACTAGTTGCTTGGTTGCGATGTCTAGTTTGTAAAGATAGGTATTGCTTGAATCATTCGAAGTTACAACAGTGTAGTAAAGATATGTTCCGTCCGAGCATGCTGCTTGTTGTGCTCGTTTATCAGTGTCATGCAAAGAGCCTGTGTCAAAAAACTTTTCAAGCAAAGCGTTTGAACCACTAATTACTGTGGACTTTCTTTTAATTATAAAAGAATTTTGCACATTTTGAATATCTTCGTCAGTTGCTTCTCGCTCTCCAACATAGAAAACCACACGAATAAAGCCATCTCTTGTTATTGTGTAGTCTGCCGATTGGTTAGCCGAAGTGCGTTCGATGTATTTATAGTCGCTGTCATAATAGCAAACTCTAAATTTATACTTTGTAAAATCAACAGCTAACACATCGCCTTGCTCGGCAATTAAAAAGTCTGTTGCAAAGTTTGTTAAAGGGTTGTGGTCATATAAACAACCATCGGAAGCACCTATTGTGCCGATATAATATCTTCCGTTATAGGAATCTATATTTTCGGTTTCAGTTAAAATTTTGTAAGCGTTCTTGCTTGTTAAATTTGCTTTTTGAATTATTTTTACTGTGTAGGTTGCGCCTTGAAGTTGCAAGATAATTTCTTTTCCTTGCGCAGCATTTGGAATTGAAGCCGAACTTGTTGAGCCATCTAGCGAATATGTCGTTCCATCAATCGTTACGGTTACAACCGCTGATTTAACTTCCAAAGTTTCGCCTTGCTTTAAAACAAGAGCGTTTCCGTCAGTAATTTGAACTAAATTTGAGTTTACTATGGAATAATATTTTCCATTCAACAACATAGTAAACATCGTCTGTTCCATCATCGCTATAACTAACTTTAAATGTAGCGCCTGTTAATCTGTCGCCCGGCATAATGGTTGTGCGGTCGGTTATTGCATTTCCTTCAGCGTCAAGCCAAACACCATCTGTTGCGGTTACTTCCAAACTACCTAGCGAACCGAACTTAAACTCTCCACCACCGATGGTGACATTTTTGGAGTTTGTGAACCATGCGCCTGTAACTTGCAGTATTAAAATTACGCACAAAAGAATTATAATCGCTGTTAATGCAAAGTTAGTTTTTTTCTTTGTCATATAGCCTCCTTGTAATTATCCACATAAGTTTATGAACAATTATATTTTGCTAGTTTATGGTAGCAAATATCCCCCCCCCGTCAACTTTTTTTCCACATTTTTACAAATATTTATTTTATAAATAAATTTAATAAAAAAAAGTGGAGTTATGCACACTCACTTTTTGCTGGTTTATTCACAATTTTCGATTTCGGTTGCAAGGCAAAAATCTTCAGCATTTTGCACAAAAAAACGCAGGTTTTCCTGCGTTTTTATAAACTAAAATGTTTGTTCTTCTTCATTAACTTTCAATTTTGTTGCAAATGTTTTAATTTGTTGTTGAACTTCATTTTTTTCGTCTGCACTAAACTGAGTCCAAGTTGGAGTGTTTTCGTCAACAACTGCGATTAGTCCATTCAAAATTGAGGTTACATTACTATTCGCTGTTTCGGTAAAGTCGAATGTTCTATATGGTGAATTTTTCATGCAATTATATAAAACTTCACTATATTTTTTATATTGCTCGTGGCTTTCTACTGGGATAGTATATGAGTATTCGCCATATTCCAATTTACTGTCTTGTGATTTTTCTCCAATAAAATCAACAACGTAAGTGTCGTTAAATCTAATTAAGTCTAACTTAAAATCGTCAAGATTGTTTTGCACTTTTATTTTCTCAACCAATTTGTTTACCAATTTTTTATGTTGAGCAGTCTTGCCAAGACCATACGCACACACTCCAAGGCAAATAGTCATTAGTGGTGCTATAAAATGTTTCATAGCATATTTAATATAATCATCATCTTCTTCTCTCATAATTACACCTCTATTGATTTATAACACATATATAACACAAAAACACCAGTTTGTCAATAGCGAGTTTCTATAAAAAAGCATAAAAAAAGAGGAGTTTTTTTGCTCCCCTTTTTTTTGTTTTGGTTAAGAATTTGTTGGATATAGTGGCAAGTCGAACACGCCTGCACATACTTCTTGTGAGTAGTCTTGGCATTGTGGAATTTTGCAATAACCATAACTTGGAACAAGAATATCTGCTTCTGCGGTTACTCGTAAAATAACCGTTACACAACCGCTGATAACAACTGTTGCTGTGTCGCCTGTGAATTCACCATCCGAACAAACCATTGCCCCATAACCCATAACTTCAAAAGGAATAACCGAGTTACATGGCACGCACATAACAACATCTTTGTCGATTGTGAGTGTTGCTGTGCCTGTTCCTGCTGTTCCATTTGCATCGGTAAAGTTTACAAGTATTGGAATGTTTACTTCTGCCGACACTCTTGCAAAGTTTGGTCTATCGTCAAATCTGTCTATAACTAAATTAGATAAAGTTGCTGGTCCGTTTGAAGCACAACTTACGAAAGTTAAAGGATAAGTAACTTCTTCTGGTGTTATATTAGTTAAAGTTAATGAGATATTTTCGATATGTATTTGGTTCATACAAGAATCAAACACCTTTGTAGTGTGTATGCATACTCGTTCACATAATCCATTTACTGGGTTACCTGTTATAGGTCCGGGACACCTATCCGTTCTATTATTTGTGAAAAATGACATAATATTATACCTCCTCAAATAGCCCGTATATTAAATGATATGCTGGTGGATAAAAAATTGACACATTATGTGCCAATCTTTTTTTTAGTATAATAAAATGCTAATTTAATCTAAATCGCAATACTGTTCAATTTTTTCAAGAATTTGGGAAAGCCCAAGTTTATACTGCGAACTTATAACAAGAAGGTTTGATTTTGGCATGCCCACTTGTTTTGAAATTGCTTCAAGTTGCCTGTTTTGTTCGTTACGGCTAAGTTTGTCTGCCTTGGTTAGCACAACCACGAAAGGAAGCCTGTTTATAACCAAAAACCTGAGCATAACCAAATCGAGTGGCGAAACATCGTGCCTGATATCAACAAGCACGAAAACACATTTTAAATTTTGTGCACTTAAAAAGTAACTTTCGATAAGGTTAATCCACTTTTGCTCTGCCGACTTGCTTGCTTGATGATAGCCATAACCGGGAAGGTCGATTATGTGAAACTGCCCATCGTTAATTTTAAAATAATTAACAAATTTTGTTTTACCCGGTGTGCTTGAAGTTTTTGCAAGTTTGTTGTTTCGTGTTAAGGCATTTATCAAACTACTCTTGCCCACATTGCTTCTGCCAACAAAAGCGATTTCGTTTTTCAAACCATAAATTAACTTTTTGTCGTCTGCAACTGTTGTTAAAAATTCTGCTTTTTTAATTTCCATACAATATATTATATCATACATTTTAAGGAATTTGAATAGTTTTTTAAAAAAAATAAAAACGAGCCACAACTCGTTTAAATTATTACAATTTGTTTATGTTTTCGATTATTTTTTCAAAGTTATTCAAAAGAATTTTGTTCTTGTTGATAAATGTTATAAATTCCACATATTGATATTCAATTAAAGGCTTGCTTAATGTTGTGCTCATGCTAGAAATTGTCGTGTTAATGTCGTTAACCATAAAGTCTATGTAACTATCTAAAAAATCAGCAAAGTCTGCATAATTCTCAACGGTTGGATTGGCAAGCAAATCTTCAACAGTTTCTTTTAGGCTTGCTATTGAGTTATTTGTATCATAAACTGGCAAATTTTCAACATCAATTTTGCATTTATTACGCTTTTCAAACTTAACTACAATCTGCTTAAATTCATCGTAAGCAATTAAGATTTCACTATTATTTTCCAAAATGTTTTGTTGATAATCATGGTATCTTTCGAGTATTTCGTTTTTTACATTTTCGTCAATTTTTGTTCTCATGGTTATATGTTAACATGTTTAGGACTAAAAACATAATGAATTTATATCTTTAATATAAAATTTTTTAAAAAATATTTTGTTTCATTTTGCAACAGTTAAACACTGCCCTATTTTTTATTGTTATAATGAATTATGAAATCCATTTTAATAATATTTTTCTTTAAAACTAAAAATTTAAAATTTTTGTTGTACCACAAAAGTTTTATTATTAAACTATCTACCAAAGCCATAGCATTTGGAGGGTGCAAACGATGGCAAAAATGGGAAGACCTACAAATGACCCAAAACCTTTTAGAATTATTGTTAGAATTAACGAAAAACAAAATGTAAAATTGGAGAAATATTGCAAGGAGAATAAATGTCTTAAAACGGAGGCAATTAGAAAAGCAATCGACAATTTGTAGGAATAAAAAAAGGCTAAGAGTATGTGTCGACCAAAAAACAAACTCTTAGCAGTACATCACAAGCAAGCATAACTCACTTATGATATATATATTATATCTTATTTTGAGTGTTGTTTGCAAGTGTAAGCAACACTTTTTTAAAAGTGGAATAACGAAAGGAGAAAAAATATGTTTAACGATGAAAAAGAATTTGATAAATTTAGAAATAGGTACATTTTATCAAGCAATCACAAAAAATATGTAAGCAAATACAAAAAAATTCTTAACCTACTTATGCAAACACTTGATGATGACGAGAAAGAACTTTTATTTGCTTTATGCGACATACATATTGAGCAATCAACTGACTACGCTAAAAGTGCGGTTAGATATTTTAAAAGAAAAAGTTTATAAAAAAAGGCTAAACCTAGCCTTTTTTATTGTTCATCTGCTTTTAAAACTTTAATTGTTTCGGCAACCGAGTCTGGCATTTGTTTGCCAAAGTGCTTATAACATTTTTCAAGACAAATTCTGCCTCGAGGTGTTCGAGCAATAAACCCAATTTGAAGCAAGTATGGCTCGTAGACATCTTCAATAGTGTTGGCTTCTTCCCCTGTTGAAGCAGCAAGGGTATCTAGTCCAACAGGCTTACCGTTAAATCGTTCCATCATGGTCAGTAGCAATTTGCGGTCGGTATAATCAAGACCCAAATCGTCAACTTCCATAGTGTCGAGTGCTTTTTGAGTTATTTCTAGCGTTAAAACAGAACTATTTTCAACTTCGGCAAAATCACGAACTCTCTTTAAAAGTCGGTTAGCAATTCGTGGAGTGCCACGGCTACGCTTTGCAATTTCCATGCCTGCCTGCTCGTCAAGTTGAATACCTAAAATTTTTGCACTGCGTTTAATAATTGTGTATAACTCGGTTTCGGTGTATGGTTCAAGCCTTGAAAGCACGCCAAAACGGTCACGAAGAGGTGCAGACAAATTTCCTGCTTTTGTTGTTGCTCCTATAAGTGTGAAAGGTTGAATTTTCAATCTCATGGCTCTTGCCGATGGACCTTTTCCCACCACAAAATCTAGGGCATAATCTTCCATTGCAGGATATAAAATTTCTTCAACGCTTTTATTAAGCCTATGAATTTCATCAATAAACAAAACATCGTTGGTTTGAAGATTGGTTAAAATACTTGCTAGGTCTGCCGCACTTGCGATTGCAGGACCACTTGTAACTTTAATTTGAACACCAAGTTCGTTTGCAATAATGTGCGACAAAGTGGTTTTTCCAAGACCGGGTGGGCCAAAAAGCAAGACATGGTCTAATGCTTCGTTACGATTAAGTGCTGCTTTGATAAAAACTTTTAATTGATTTTTAACCTTTTCTTGCCCAACATAGTCTTCAATTTTGGTAGGTCTAAGTTTGTTTTCAATTTCAGCGTCTGTTTCATTTTTTGTGCTGGTAATAAATCTGTCAAAATTATCTTCCATTTATGCTCCTTACTTTTTGCCTTTTAAGCATTTTGTTATGATTTCTTCGGCAGTATCGCCACTTTCTGCAAACTCTCTAACTAGTCTTACTGCGTCTATTCTGTTCATTCCAAGTGCGGTTAATCCCATAATTGCATCGTCAATTTCGCCCAAATTTGCCTCTTTTTGCTTGGTTTGATATTGTTCAACATTGTCTAGTTTTTCGTTAAGTTCCAAAACAATTCTGTCGGCTGTTTTTTTGCCAACGCCTTTAACTTTATAAAGCAAACTTGCGTCATTACTTACTATGGCAAGAGCAAGGTCACTTAAATTTATGTTGCTTAAAATTCCTATGGACATTTTTGGGCCAATACCGCTGATTGATGTTAAGTTTAAAAACATTTGTTTTTCTGCCAAACTTGAAAAGCCATAAAGCGACATTTCATCTTCCCTTACATGCAAATATGTGAAAACTTTAACATTATCACCTATGTTCCCAATATTCTCGATTGTGGACTGACTTGCCAAAATCTCGTAGCCTATGCCATTAGTTTCAACAACGATTGTGCTATCAATTTTTTCTGTTAATTTGCCAATAATATACGAATACATTTTAACCTCTAAACTATTTTAAAACTGGAAAGTGACTGATTTGTTTGAGCATGAGTTAATGCCACTGCAAGAGCGTCGGCAGCATCATCTGGTTTTGGAATTTCCTTCAAATTCAAAATGCATTTTGTCATGTATTGAACTTGTCGTTTTTCCGCCCTGCCAACCCCTGTTAATGCTTGTTTAATTTGCATTGGAGTGTATTCAAACAAGTTATCACTTCCAAGTTCTTCCACGCCCGCCAAAAGCGTAACTCCCCTTGCCATTGCAACATTTATTGCGGTTTTTTGGTTGTTTTGAAAAAACAATTCTTCAAGTGCCATTTGCTGTGGCTTGTAGCGCTTAATTAGTGCCTTAACACCATCGTAAACTTTTTTTAGTCTTTCGGTCATAATTTCGCCTTTAAAAGTTTCAATAACGCCATAGTCAAGCACTTTAAATTGATTTCCCTTTGCTTCAATAACTCCAAACCCAACAAGCGCATAGCCCGGGTCTATTCCCAAAATTATCATAAAAATATGATATACTTTTGCATATGATTTGTCAAACATATGAACGATAAAACTAACACTATAACCTTAAAAATTACATATTGACATTAAAAGGGCTGTATGGTATAATTCAAGCAATTAAAATTATTAAGTGAGGCTAACTAATGGAGAAAAAACAAGTAAGAACAGTTAAAAAAATGATGCAAAAATTTGACAACGGAGCAACACTAGTTTATGCCTACAACCCACTATCCACAACAACACAAGCCACTATCGGCTTTAGATGTGGTTCTCAATTTGACGGCGAATACACTGGATTATGTCATCTTCTTGAGCATATGTTGTTTGTTGGAAACAGCAAAGAAAGAAGAGATAAATTTAGTGAAATTTTTAGAGATACCGCAACATACTCTAACGCAACGACAACTTTTGAAAGCATTTCAGTTAATTTTGACTGTCCTAGTGTTAACCTAGATACAATCATGAAAGTTAACAGCGAAATATTGTTTACCAAAGATTTTGACGCAAGACTACTTGAAAACGAAAAGCATGTAGTTTTGCATGAATACGATAGTCACTTTGATGACGACACTTTGCAAAATTACTTAAGCACTCTCACTCGTGAATCATTATTCGACCAAATTGTTGGAATTAGATATAAAAGAAATTACGAAGATATATATCAAGTTTTGCTTGGCACAGAAGAAACTTTAAGCAAAATCTCGCCTCAAACATTAACCGATTTTTCTAATAAATACTTTGTTGGCGAAAATATGGTTATATCTGTTGTGTCTTCCCTACCTTTTGAAGTAGTAAGCGAAATGTGTGATAAATATTTTGTATCAAAAGTTGAATCAAAGCCAGAGCATAAAGTTAAATTAAAACCTTTCCGTGACCTTTTTGTACTTTCATATATCAAAAAACATACATTCCTTGGATTTGACAGAGCCAACGCAAAAGAATTTCAAATGAAATTGATTTTTAAAACCCCACGATATAGCGATAAAGATGCTACAATTTTTAGATTGTTTGATAGATATTTATTTAATGGTGACACAGGTCTTTTGATGAAAAAACTACGACATGAAACAGGTTTTACTTACACTTCATGGCAAAGTAGTTTTGCACCACTCGGTAACTCATCTCAATACAGTGTTTTCAATTTATTCACTAATCCTGAAAATGCCTTTATAGCGCTTAAATTATTTTCTGAAACTTTGGGAGAAGTTGTTAAAAACGGCATTACTGAAAAAGAACTTGAACGTTTTAAATTTTATGTTAGTTCGTTAAATGAAAGAGTAGTTCTTCGAGCATATGACTGTGATAATTTGTTTTATGCAACAATAAGAAAACAAAATCCATTTAAAGGTGTTGACTTAAACGTTGACGATTTAACTGTGGAAGATATTAACAGACATTTAAGATATACTTATGGTTTGAGCAAAGTTGGTTTAACATTTGATGGCGATATGACAAAAGCACAACATTTGTATACCGAACAAGAGCTTTATGATATTATAGATGATATTTCAGCCGAGCCTATGACTGTTCCACAAGAAGTTATAGATAGTCGAATTGACGAATTTACAAAAGATTATACTTCTCAAATTATTAAAGTACCTCCTCTTGAAGTATTTCTTGAAGATTTCAACATTCAACACTTAATTATGAAAGACCTACGAGAAAAAATTAAAATTCTTTATGAACCACGAAGCAAGGAAAGAACTTCAAAATTCCGTACACTTCCAAAAGCAAATTACAACGAAAATGCTGACGACCAAGAAAAATTAGAATATTAAAAACAAAAAAATCATGATTAAATTCATGATTTTTTTTTATTGTTTAATTTAAATAAAGTTATTTTTCGCTAACATTGTGGAAAACTTCTTCAACATCGTCTAAATCTTCCAAAGTGTCAACAAACTTTTCAAACTTTTCGTATTGCTCATCTGTTAAATCTACATATGATTGAGGCACCATTTCTATATCTGCGCTTAAAAATGGAACATTATGACCTTCAAGTGCCGATTTAACACTTTCAAATTTTGCAGGTTCGGTTAAAACTTGATAAACATCTTCGTCTGTAACAACATCGGTTGCATCTGCTTCAAGTGCCCATTCCATAATTTCATCTTCGGTGAAACTATCGCTTCTTTCAATAACCAAAACACCTTGTCTATTGAAAAGATATGAAACGCAACCATTTGAGCCTAAACTTCCGCCAAACTTATCAAACCAGTGACGAACATCGCCTGCTGTTCTGTTTTTATTGTCGGTTAAGCAATTAACAATAACTGCACTTCCGCCAATTCCGTAGCCTTCATAAGTGATTGATTCGTAGTTTGCCGAGTTGCCTTCTCCACTTGCTTTTTTAATCGAACGATTTATGTTATCGTTTGGCATATTTGCGGCTTTTGCCTTTGCAATAACTGCTCTTAATTGGGCGTTAGAGTTTGGGTCTGCTCCACCACCCATTTTAACAGCAACAACAATTTCTTTACCAATTTTAGTAAAAATTTTGCCACGCTTTGAATCCATTTTCTCTTTTGTCTTTTGAATATTGTGCCATTTTGAATGTCCTGACATAAACTATTCTCCTTGTTTGATTTTGATTTGATACATGATTATTCCCGCACTAACACTTGCGTTTAAACTTTCCACATTATTTTCCATAGGAATTTTTATTTTTTTATTACAAATTTCCAACATTTGTGCACTAATTCCATTACCTTCATTACCAATAACAAGTGCCACTTTTGAAGGTATATTTTTAAGTTCGAAAATGCTTTCTCCAAACATATCGGCAACACAAATTTCGTAGCCACAAAGAAGCGATTTTATCGACTGATAATCAGTCTTAATAAAATCAACTTTAAACACATTTCCCATGCTACTTCTTATTGTCTTTTCATTGTAAATATCCACACTATCAATAGCATAAATTGTGGTGAAATTTGTTGCAACTGCGCTTCGTATAATTGCACCTAAATTGTCTGGATTTTGAATTTTGTCTAGCACCAAAACATTATTTGATTTTTTGTGCAAAAAATCAGGAATTTTTGCAACAGCAAACACATTAGGGCTAGTTACCATTGTGGTTAAGTTTTTGCAAAGTTTTTCGTCTAAAACAAACTTTTCTTTTGCGTCAATTTGGTTTAAAAAATCAATTTTTTCCTTTACCGCAAACACAGTTTCAATTTGAACATTATTTTTTAAAGCATCTAAAATTAACTTCTCGCCTTCAAGCAAAACAAGTCCTAACTGTTCCCTATACTTTTTTTGTTTTAGTTTTTGTGCAAGCACAAATTTTGGATTTGATTTTGAAGTTATAATTTCCATGTATCACCTAATAAAAAATGTGGAAAAACCACATTTTTTAGTTAATTAAGCCTTTTTTGCGGTTTCGCAAAGTTTTGAGAATGCTGCTGCATCTGTAACTGCAATATCTGCAAGAACTTTTCTGTTAAGGTCGATATTGTTTACTTTTAATCCATGCATAAATTTGCTGTATGAAAGACCATTAAGTCTGCAAGCTGCGTTGATACGAGCAATCCAAAGGCTTCTCATATCTCTCTTTTTCAATCTTCTGCCGATGTAAGCATATTGTCCAGCTCTCATAACTGCTGTTTTTGCAGGTCTGTAGAGTCTTGAACGGCTACCTTGATAGCCTTTAGCCATTTTTAAAACTTTTCTTCTCTTTTTAAGAGCATTAACACTTCTTTTAATTCTCATACTCGTTCTCCTTATGCTTGGATCATGGTTTTAACTGTCTTCATTTCTTCGTTAGAAACCACTCCACCTCTTCTTAATTGTCTTTTTCTCTTGGTTGATTTTTTTGCTAAAATGTGGCGTCTGTTTTGACTTCCTCTTTTAATCAAACCGCTTTGAGTAGCCTTAAATCTTTTGCATGCTGCTCTTCTTGATTTTTGTTTTGGCATAATTTTTCTCCTTTATTATTACTTGTTTTTTGGCGCTAAAATCATATTGATAAAGCGTCCTTCCCTGAAAGGTGCTTTTTCGATAACTGCGACATCGCCCACTTTTTCTGCAAAACTTTGTAGAGTTTCTATTCCGTTTTGTTCATAGGCATTTTGTCTGCCACGAAGCATCATGTTTGCTTTAACTTTGCTTCCGTCTTGAACAAACTCTCTAACTTGCTTTGCACGATAGTCCATGTCGTGTTCGCTGATATTAAGACCTATTCTAATCGTTTTCATTTCGGCAACTTTTTGTTTTTGCTTGGCTTCCTTTTCGCGCTTAACTTGTTCATACTTAAATTTGCCATAGTTCATAACTTTGCAAACTTTTGGATTTGCGTTTGGTGAAATTTCCACTAAATCTAAATCTTTTTCTTCGGCAATTTGTTTTGCTTGTGACAAACTCATAATTCCAAGCTGTTCGCCATTTTCGCCAACCAAACGAACTTCTGTTGCTCTAATTTGATCGTTAATCAATAAATCTTTAATAAGTGTGTCCTCCCTTTTATTCACAAAAAAAGTGAAACTATTTAAGTAGTTCCACTTTAAAATTAACACAAAGCATTTTTCACGCTAAAATATTAAATTCATAACCTAATCGAAGCAATCTTGACTGGTGAGAAGTGGAACTTCTACTTTAAACGCATTTATTTTAACAAAGTAAAATGTATTTGTCAACTGTTTTTTGAAAATAGTTTTATCATCGCAAAGTGTTTTTTTAACTAACACTAGCAAGCACTTTTTTAACTAATCTAATGCATGATTTTTAACTTTTTCATGAATTTCGTTAACTAAATCTTCAAGTTTAACATCGTTTTTAGAAACATTTCCGCGAAGTCTTAACGACAAGGTGTTTTCATCTCTTTCCTTATCACCAACAATAATTTGATAAGGAATTTTCATTTTTGCTGACTCACGAATTTTGTAACTAATCTTTTCATTTCTAATATCTAACTCTGTTCTTATTCCGGCTTCTTCCAATTTTTTTGCAACTTGCTCGGCATATTCTTCACTGCTTTGAGCAATATTCATAACTTTAACTTGAACAGGAGCAAGCCATGTTGGAAGAGAACCTTTTGTTTCTTCAAGAACAAAAGCAGTAAATCTGTCTAGCGAGCCTAGAATTGCTCTGTGAATTACAACAGGGCGTTTTCTTTGGTTATCTTCGTCAACATATTCAAGTTCAAATCTTTCTGGAAGTTGATAGTCTAATTGAATGGTTGATAGTGTTACATCATGACCAAGAGCGCTTAAAACTTGCACATCAATTTTTGGGCCATAGAAGGCTGCTTCTCCTAATGCTTCATAATACTCCGCACCACTGTTTTTCAAAATTTCACGAAGGGAATTTTCACTCTTTTCCCAAAGGTCGTCGTTGCCAAAGTATTTTTCGGTATTTTCTTTATCTCTTAAAGACAATCTAAATTTATAATTTTTAAATCCAAAATCTTTATAAACATCTAATATTAAATCTATAACTGCTTTAACTTCGCTTTCAATTTGGTCTGGTCTGCAGAAAATATGAGAATCGTTTTGAGTAAATGCTCTTGTTCTTTCAATTCCGCAAAGAGAGCCACTTGCTTCATATCTAAAATCGTTTGCAATTTCTGCAATTCTTAATGGCAAATCACGATATGAATACATAAAGTTTTTGTAAATCATCATGTGATGAGGGCAATTCATTGGACGAAGAACATATGATTCATTATCAAGTTCCATGGCAGGAAACATATCGTCTTTATAGTGGTCCCAGTGTCCTGATGTTTTGTATAAATCAACATTGCCGATTGATGGAGTCATGACATGCTTATACCCTAAAGCCAACTCTTTGTTCATTATATAGTCGTTTAAAGTTCTTCTTAAAATAAATCCGTTTGGAAGCCACATAGGAAGACCTTTTCCAACCAAGTCACTAAACATAAATATGCCAAGGTCTTTTCCTAATTTTCTGTGGTCTCTTTGCATTGCTTCTTCTACTAATCTTAAATGCTCTTTAAGGTCGGCTTTATCTAAAAATCCGTAAACATACATTCTTTGCATCATTTTATTTTTTTCACTGCCACGCCAATAAGCACCGCTAACTCTATTTATTTTGAACGCAAACGAACGAAGCATTTTTGTGTTTTCAACATGAGGTCCACGACACAAATCCGTGAATACATCGCCTAAATGATATATGGAAATAACTTCATTTTCTGGCAAATCGTTAATAAGTTCCACCTTATATGGTTGCTCGGCAAACATTTTTAGTGCTTGCTCTTTTGAAATTTCTTCTCTTACCATTGGCAAATTTTGCTCAATAATTTCATGCATTTTTGCTTCGATTTTGTCAAAATCTTCTTGGCTAAGGCTGTGTTCCATATCAAAGTCATAGTAAAAACCATTTTCGATTGCTGGTCCAATTCCAAACTTAACATTATTTCCAAAAATAGACTTAATTGCACCTGCTAAAACATGGCTCATTGTATGTCTAGCCGTCAATTCTCTTTGTTTTTTTTCTTCCAATTTTTGAAGTTCCTTTTCTTCCATAAAACTCTCCTTTTAAATTAAAAAACGCCCAAAAAGCATATGCTTTAAGGACGATATTTACCGTGGTTCCACCTTATTTTATCAACAAAAGTTGACCTTGTTTTGCTATCTCGGTTAAGCGACCGACAAAGTGGCAAAAGTGGTTTCAATTTACACATATTTTAGTTGCCTTTCAGCCACGAGCAACACTCTCTACAAAACACATTGTAAACCTACTTGAATTTGCGTTTTCTTTGATTAAACAATATAATTTTAGCATTTTAAATATATTTGTCAAGCATTAAAAACAAACTTTAAATTATTTTTAAAAATTAAGTCTAACAAGCCCAAAAAATCAGCATCAAATTGCTTTTTGTTTACCACAAAAATTTTTTCTGGTAAGTTGTCCAAAATTGCAAGAACTACTTGGTTTTCCACATCCGTGTTCCATTTTTCATAATCAATTTGCTTAACTAAATTATTGTCATCTTTAAAAACTTTAACACAATTATTTTCGTTAATAATTTTAATTGTTTTGCTTACCCTTTTGCAATCTTTAAGTAAAAATCTTAACAGTTGAAAAACCAACTCATTTGACGAAAAGAAAAAGTCGTTTTCGTTGGTTAAATCACACACTTGTTTCCACTTTTTTTGCAGAGTTTTTAATTTAAAGCAAAAAAATTCCTTTAAATAAATTTGCTCTTCTAACCTTAAATTTTTTTCAATCTCTAAAATGTCGCTTTCGGTATCAAATAGGCACAAAGTTTTAAAAAAAATCTCGTCCAAATTGCCAAGCATGTATAAATTTTTTAAATTATTTTTCAAAAATTTTGGTTTTTCAACTTTTAATACATAGTCGATGACCGATTGTTTTAATTGATTTTGTAATAGTGGTTTTTGTTCATTTTCAACAGCAAACAAAAATGTTCCAGACGAGTCGTCCGCACAAAAAATGGATTTTACATGTTCGTTACTTTTCATTTGCTCTCTTATTTTTTTGAAGTTATAAAAAAAGTCACTACTTGCAAAAACTGCAAATTCCCAATACTTTTCAACAATTCTTTCCACAAAGTTAATTTATGTAAAACAAAAAAATATACACTCTCGTTTTTTGTCTTTTTTAAACGCATTTTGAAACAAAAAACAAAATAATCACTTTTGCTTTACTAGTTTACTTAAACAAGCGGAAAATAAAAAAGCATAGTTCACTATGCCTTTTTTTAGTTTTTAATTTTAAAAATGGGGTCTTTCTCGTAATCTGGGCAATGAAGGACAATATTGCCACTTTCAAGCGTTTTTTTAACATCAATAACTTTTTGATTGCTACTGCCTTTCCAAAGCAAATTATTGTCTTTTTTTGCTTCAACAAACTTTCCGTCAACCAAAACATCAACATACTTTATAAATGGAAGATTTTTAATTTCGTCCCACTCATAGCCTGTGTATAGCCAAATGTTTTTGGTTGGAAATTTTGTTGAAATTTCTTGCAAAAGTTTGCCAACTTCTTCTCTGTTATTACAAAACAAAGGGTCACCGCCAGAAAAAGTAATGCCATCTATGTCGGGGTTAGATAGTGCTAAAAATAGTTCGTTTTTGGCTTGTTCATCAAATAATAAACCACCGTTTTCGTCCCATGTTATTGGATTTTGACAGCCCTTGCAATGATGACTGCAACCAGCAAGCCACAAAACCACTCTAACACCTTCTCCGTTTAGTAAATCACATTTTGTTATGTTATGATAATTCATACGCACCTCTACATGCTTTTTCTCTCTTTAATTTCCGCCATTTTGGCATGATTATATCTTGTGTTACCTTTCACTCTACTGTATCCCAAATAGCCGTTCATACGGTCAATTTTTGTGATTAAATTGCTGTGACATTTTGGGCAAACATCCATGTCTAATTGTTCATAACCACAATTTTCACAATAAGACAAACTTAAGTTAACGCCTTCATAAAATCCATATCTCATGGCTCTACGAACAGTGGTTTTTATCGCTTTTAAGTTATACATAACTGGGTAGCGAACATATTGAATTTTTCCACCATTAAGCAAGTTCCAAAAGCGTTTTTCAAGGTCTTGTTTTTGGAATGGGGTTATGTCTTCCCAAACGCCACAATGGAAACTGTTTGAAACATATTCTCTGTCGCTCACATTTTTAATTATGCCATATTTTGCTCTAAATTGAGTTACTTGCAAGCCACAAAGAGATTCTGCTGGCGTACCATAAATTGCATACAAAATGTGGTCTTGTTTTTTAAATTCATTAACTTTTTGGTTTATATACTCCATAACCTTTATTGAAAACGAGCCATCTTCAACAAGCGATTTTTGATGCCAAACTTGTTCAAGTTCGTTTAATGCGGTTATGCCAAAACTCATAGTCATTGGTCTAAGGAAATCTTTGCCCAATTCTTCATTTGGTTTTTTGTATCCATTCAAAAAGCCACCATAGCAATATCCAAGTGGATTAGTGCTTGCCTTCTTGTGAGATAAAAATTCAAAAGTCTTTTTATGTAGTCCACGAATAAGTTCCAAATAATAGTCCAAAACTTCAAAAAAATCTTTATTCTCGGTTTGAGATTTCCTTGCAATCATAGGCAAGTTAAGTGATATTGCACCCAAATTAAATCTGCCCACAAAAACAGGTTTGTCCTTGTCGTCTGCTGGGGCTTCGCCACCTCGTTCAAACCAAGGAGATAAACTTGCTCTGCAACCCATTAAACTAACAACTCTATGATATTTTTTGTACATTTCAGGAATATACCCTTCGCCTGTTAAGGACAAATAATCGGGATACATAGCCTTGCTTGAACATTCGATTGCCTTGTCGAAAAGCCATTCAAAAGGCTTGCCTTCTCCATGCAAATTTTCGTCATATAAAAATGTTAATTTTGGGAATAGTACAGGTTTTTTGAAGCCTTTTTTGCCTTGACCATTTTTTCGAGTTTCAAGGCACACTTCGCTTACCATAGTTTCAAACTTACTTGTTCCAATTCCAAACGATATAGCAATAAACGGATAATCTCCACGACTAGAACCGATTGTGTTGAACTTATACTCCCAACCTTGAAAACCTTGCTCCATTTCTCTACGCACTTTTTTCATGGCATATTCTGTTGCTTTGCTGTGAAGTTGCTCCTCGTCTTGAACGAACTCGGCAAGCATCTTACTACAATCTTCATAGTAGTGTTCAAACGATTTTTCGGCATAAGGAGCAAGCAACTTGTCAACTTCTGGAATAGTAAATCCGCCATATTGCATTGCAGCAGCACTTATTGTTATATCACTGATAACATCAAAAGCCGTGTCCAAACTGTTTGGTTCGTTATACCAAACATTTCCCATTTCAAAGCCACCAGAAAGCACATTTTGCATGTCGAAAAGACAACAATTTATTGTGTCCAGCCTAGCGCTTCTATCATGGATATAAATATATCCATCTTTCATGGCTTGGCGTTCTGCTGTGCTTAAGAAAAACTGTTTGTATAACTCGCCATTAAGCACATCATACACAATACTTCTTTGAGTGCTAACCAAGGCACTATCTCGGTTTGCATTATCGGTGTCGGCTAAGTATTCAAGGTCTTTTCGTTTTGTGTAAACCTTGTCTAAAATGGACACAAATGTGGTTTTATAGTTTCGATAGTCGCGATACGACCTTGCAACCCTTGGATTAACGCTATCTAACGCATTTTCAACAACATTATGAATAGCCTTTATATCAATAGTTTGACCGCCCGATTTTTGTATTTCTTCTTCAACTTTTTGTTGTAGTTTTTGGTAATCTTTTTCATCAAACTTTACCATAACTCTTGATGCCGACTTGTTCACCGCAGTTACTATTTTTTGAAAATCATAATCTTCCAAAGTTCCATCCTTTTTGATAACTTTAACCATAAATGCTACCTCCAAAAATAAAAATGCATAAATATAATTCTTAACCGCTAAATAAGGTTAAAAAAGATACCACACATTACACCATTAAAAAAAATTCTGCAAATAAAAAAAGGCGATTTTTTAAAATAATTTTATTAAATTTTTTTGACTAATTTTTTACAAAAACAGGTGCTATTTTTTATATAATTTTTAGTGGCAAAATTTTAATATAGTTTTAAACATTTTTCTAAAAAGTTTAGTTATTTTTTTATACTTCACATTCATTTATGCAAAAAATTTGTTTAAAAAAACAAAAAAGCAAATTCACTAAAATTTGCCAAAAAACTATTGTTAATAATTATTCATTGTGATTTATAAGTATTTTATCAAAACCCAAAATTAACCTTTTTCTTTACTTAATTAAAAAAAATGATTTGTTCTTAAATAAAACAAATCATTTTTTAGTGTTCGTATAAACTATTTTCTTCTTCTCTTTCGGCTTCTTCTCTTTGTTTTTCGTCTTCTTGTTCTTGTTCAAGTTGCATCGCTAAGTAAATAGCATAACTATCGAATGGTTCCATTATAAAATACCTCCTTATTAAATTTGAGAGATTATTTTAATTCAAAAAGTTTATGCTGTCAATTATTTTAAAGCACTTTTTTAAAAAAATTTTGCAAGAAAAAACAGCCTATTTCCTTTATGAAAACCTGCTAAAATTTGACCCCACTCTTGACCCCATTTTTGACACCATAAAATAACTAATACAAAAACTAGTAAATTCGAACAACATACAGATCGTTTGAATTTTACTACTGATATTAGTTATAAAATAAAAATAAAAAAAGATAGCAAATGCTATCCTTTTGGTGCCGGAGGCCGGACTTGAACCGGCACGAAGTTGCCCTCGAGGGATTTTAAGTCTAAATAGTAATAATAAAAAACGCCGAAAAATCGGCATATTAACAAATTAGGTACACAACAGGTACACAGTTTTTAAAGGCTAATTGTAAGCCTTTTTTTCTTAAAATCAAGCCATATTAACTTTTTTTGTTTTTCCTTACGCACGCACGCGTGTGCGATATTATATAAATATTAAAAGTGATTACCAATCATATCAGTCTATCATTCTTTTATATATATAGTATATAATATATAGGAAGGTATTTTGTTGGTTAGTTTTAAGGCACAAATTCGATTTTGTTGGTTAGTTTTAAGGCACAAATTCAAATTTGTTGGTTAGTTTTAAGGCACAAATTCAAATTTTTTTAAAGTTATCCACATTAAAATTGTTGTTTAATTTCAATAACCAAAAATAGCACTATATTTTCAAGTGCTTTTTTAATAACTAAATAATTATTTTTTGTGTTATTACATAACTAAACCTCCAATGATTTAATATAAGCTAACTGATTCCATTCTTTTTCTGCAAAATAATAAGCTTGTTCCGATGTTGCTCCTTGGTTTTGGTATTTTAAAACCAATTCGTTAAACTGTTCCTTATCTCGAATGTGTTCGGCTTCGTTTTTTAGAGTTGCCAAAATGTAAGCTTCTTTATTTTGAATGTTTGGTTTGTTTTTTAATGTTGCAATTAACTTATAAATTGTTTCAATAGTTAATTCATTTTTTGCTGTAATAAATGTTTGAGCTGCGGTGTATGAGCCGTTGAAAATTCCTGTTTGATTATTAGTTAATGCTTTTTTTAATGTGTTTAAAATAAGTTGAGCAAAGATTTTGCTATCTCCCGTTAGTGAATTATCTAATTGACGAGCAAATTTGTTAAAATCGTCAATTTTAGGCTTAAAAGCGTTCTCTTCTAAATATAAGCAGTCTTTGCAAATTTCTTTTAAATCTTTTTGCTGTAAATCAAAAATAATGTAGATTCCGCTTGCTGAGCCAGAGCCTTTGGAGTAGTCAATTAGGGCTAGCTTTTGCAGTTCTAGCCTTGCCTTTCTTAATTTCTCGCGTGAAAGTTGAGTACTTTTATAAAGGCTTCTATTGTCCAATTTAAGCGTTTCGGGGTAATAATTAGAGTCAAAGTTTGAAAGGATATGAAAATACAGTGCTTGTGCATTCGCGGAAATTTTAACTAACTGTGCTATTTGATTAAATTTTCGTAATTGTAATGCATAATCAATCATAGTTGACTCCTCCTTTGCTCAATAATTTTAATTTTAGAGTTAATTACATACTTAATTTCATCGTAAGAAAAGGTTTTTTTGCCGTCATAACATTCTCGGCGAGAAAAATAGTATAAAACATCACGCAGGGCTTGTTCGGCTGTTTCAACTGGCATTTTTCGTGGCGTTTCAATATATATATTAGGCTCAACGATTTCAATCATTTTTCCTCCGAGTTTTAGCGAATTGGCCAAAATTATAGCGTACGCGATGCAAGCATCGCGCTTACACTCGTGCTCAATTTTTTTCGCAATTTATTAGTTCGGTTTGTTCCGTTCATCTACTTTTTTAGTTTTTAATTAGGTTTTTCTGCATTTATAAATTAAGTTAATGCCAAAGTGCGAGCCAATTTCGTTCGGTTGCTTGGTTTGTTTTGTGTTTAAAAATTTTTTTAGCAATTCAAAAACATAATAAATGCTTTTATTATGTTTTTTTTGCTTCGCGAATTGCGTTAAAAAAATTTTTATTAATGGGCAAAAACAATAAGTCAAGAACCTATTGTTATTGGCTCTTTTTTTGGCATTTTTTCAATTAAAATATCAAAAGTGTATTATTTTTGTGCTTGTTTTAGTTGTTGGTCTTGTTCTTCCAACTCTTTTATGCGTTTATCTTTTTGACTAATTTTATCTAAAAGCATATTTACTACTGCTTCCGAAAATAAATAACTATCGCAGGGTTCGTTATAATCGCAAGGCACACAATTATTATCAACCAAGCGTTTATATCTTTCGCTTTGTTCCATAACTATTCTCCTTTTTGTTTTTACTTTTCTTTTTTTCTTCTTCGTCTTCCACTGGAAACATTTCAGCCAAATCTTCATCAGTTAAGGTTAAATCAGTAAAATTGCTTTCTTCTAATGGCAATTTTTTAGCCTCGTACATTTCACGATAAGCCCTATCGTCATATTTTGCGTTTAAACAGGCAGGGACGAAAATAAACCCATTGCGAGTAGATGCGCCTGTGTTGTTCTCGCTGTTGCCAAGTTCTCTGTACTCATAGCGTCTCCAACCAATTCCCGAAGTCAACTTAATTAAAAAGTCAATTAGCCAACCCCAGCGTTTAGCCTGTTTTTTAGACTTTTTCAAATGGCTTTCATATTGAGTTGTGCCTACCTTATAAAATGCCAACATGTCCGCATGATACATTGCAAACGCACGAATGCTTTTAAACAAAGCAGTTAGACGATGTGGTTTCATTATCCATTTTTGCTGGAAAAGCCATTTATTTGAACCGCTAACACGTCGAATGTCGATAAAGGCTTTTGAAACTTCCTGTTCTGTAACATGCCATGCTCCGTCAAAAAAATGGCGTATAAACCTTGCCAAACGGCTTAATGGTTTAAGATTTTCGTTGCTTCCTTTCTTGGCTTCAAATTGATTGCCGATTTCGTCACTAAACAAAACTGAATAAAGTGGCAATTTAAGTTTCTGCAAAAGGTGGGCTTTTTTGAGTTTAAATGACTTTCTGCCTTTAAAATCTTGCAAAGGAATGTTAGTCCAAAGGCAAGGAATGTGTTTTGGGTGTGCTTTATAATAGAGAAATGAATTAACAACATCGTCATAGTTTTTTTGCTGTAATGGGTTTAACTTTGTTCTATCCTTTCGACTTATTAGAAAGTACTTAATTTTTAATTTTGTCCACATTATTTTTGCTCTTAACACAACAATAACGATTGATAAACTAGACTTACCACAGCCGGGCCCACCTGAAAGGAAATTGACTCTCGGTAGGCTTTCGATTGAGGACTGAAATTGTTTGTATTTAATTGAATAATAGGTATTGCGAATCAAGTTAATAATTGAAAGTATTGAAAGCCATGTTACTGGTATCATTAGCAATATTTTAAAGACTGAATTAAACAAGTTTTTAATGTTAGAAAAGCCTACTGAAATTAACAATATTAAATCAATCAACAGCCAGAAAATTGCATTTCTAAGATAGTATGTTCGGCTAAGGAAGTGAATAAAGTCAACTTTCAAAATAGACCAATTAAACGCCTTCCAGAAATTAGTTCGTTTTTTCTTTTCTTTTTTCTTTTTCTTTTTTTTATGAGATTTAAAAAAAAGCGTTTTGCAAGCCAATTCTTTTCGTTTGCAAAACGCTAAAATCTCCTTATTTTGTTTAAGTGATTTTTGTAGCATTTATTAAAAATTGGCATTTTTTATATTTACTCTATAAATAAAATTTTAAACTCTTGTATAAGTTTGACCTAGCTGAACTTAGATTAAAATACGATTTTTATTTACTTTTTAAAGTCAAAGTTGCATTTAAAAGCAAACTGTCTCTCAATTCCAAACTAGGATATTCATCAAAAGTGATAGTTTTGAAACTGTCATTAACCCAAGAACCATTTTCGCAAACTAATAAATCGTCATAATAAAGTGAAACGCCATCGCCTGTAACACTATTAAAAATTTGACCATTCGATAAAAATTTCAAATCAGTTATTTCTTCAAAAAAAGTAAAACAACAATCGTCTGACAAGACATATTCATAAGAGTAATCAAAATCATCATCAACCGAGTTAACTTTTGAAAAAGGCACGCCATTTAATGAAATCGAATTATAGTTTTCAATTTTGATTGTATAAGAAATATTATTGCAAGTGATTATTAAACCACTTAAACTCCCACCTTTAATAATTAAATCACCTTCATTACTATCAATTTTCAATTTTTTATTTGCAAAATCAATAAAATTATCGCCAATTTTATAAACAAAATTTAACTCGTCAATCGCAAAAGTTATTTCATTTTCATTAACATTTGCAACATAACAAAAGTAATAATTATCGTCACCTAACGAACTTGCGTCCGAACAAGACTCGCCGTTGATAATGTAATTGTAATTATAAAACTGTTTACCTTTTGTTTCTTGAGTATAATGAGTGTGAATATTATCAAAATCAATTGAGTAAATATCCCATCGGTTCTCAAAAACTTGATTAAAGCGAATGCTTTTTAAATCGGCTCCGATTTTGAAATCGTTACCCAAATAAAAGCCTGACCCATTAACATTAACAACATAATGGCCGTTGTTAAGATAATCTTCAAGCGAATTATTAAGTGTTAATTTAGTATAGGTGACGCCAAAAACTGCATCAAACCCATTAAACGAAGCAACTTGTTTAACGCCTTTTTGCTTTTCAAGTTCTTCAATTTGTTGCTCTAAATCTTGAACTTGTTTTTCAAGTTCTGCTTTTTCTTGTTTTAATTTTTCAATTTCTTCTTCGAGTGTTGCTTTTTCTTGCTGAAGCACAGCAATATCTGCTTCTAATTGTGATTTTTCTTGCTCAAGAGTTTCAATTTCTTCGTTTAAAATATCAATTTGTGCAAGGATAGAGGCTTTCCTTTCTTCCAAATTGTCAATTTCGGTTGCGTCTGTTGTTGAGTTTATTTTGTTGTCAATTTCAGTAACAACAGAGAGTAATGCTGTTTTTTGAGTAGATAGTGTATTTATAAACTCTACACTTTCTGATAGTTCATTATTTAAATTTGTAATAGTTTTGTCTTTTTCTGCTATAAGGTTTGTTTTAGTTGTGATTTCTTCGTCTTTAATTGAAATCTTTTTATTGAGTTCTTCGATTGTTGATTTTTGCGAATTGTTTTCGTTTAAAACTGTTTCATATTTTGGAGATAATTTTTCTGCAATTAAATCGGAAAGATACTCTCTTGATTTTGGAACAGCCATTGCTCCAGCGGTTCCCGCAACTACCAAAGTACATAATGCACCAATTATATTTTTTAATCCCATTTTTAATTCTCCTATTTTTTTATTGGCTAGGAGTTTTTGGCTAGGTTAGTTAAGAACTATATTACCGTCAGTGCACTGCACTGTTATGGTTATTCCATAGGTTCCTGTTAAGAAATTGCTGTTAGTTATTCCTTGTTGATTCCACTCGCTAATAGTTCCATTAAAATAAATTGTTTCAAGATTATTGCATAGTTGAAATAAGTATTTTGTTAGTATCGTATTTTTACCAATTGTTACTGTTTTAAGATTAGTGCAGTGGTTAAATGCTTTGTTTGATGCGGTAACAGATGCTGGGGGAAATTGAACATTGTCAGGAATGACAATTTCCGTCAATTCTGTTTGCCCATAAAAGCAATTAGTGTAAATAGTTTCAAGCGTGCTAGGCAATACTATCTTCTCAATTAAGCAATCGCTTGAACTTGCATAATTAAATTGTAGAATTTCAGTAACACCTTCTGGCACTATTATTTCCTTAACTTTTGTTAAAGTTAGATTGTTTTCTTCCAATAGATTTCCAAAGTCCAAAATGTTGCCTGTTGATAATTCCAATTTTGTTCCGTCTTCTAAAATTAAAGTGACTAAGTCTGCAATTTCATCAATATTGATTGAATTATTGTTTTTTTGTGTCTTTTGCAATTTTAATATAAAGTCATTCTTTTCGAGAAATGTATTCCAATACTTAACAGCAGAGTCACCGCCATTGGTCGTTAGATATATCTCAAATGTTTTTTTGTGGAATATAATAGAAATATTTAGCGTATCTTCCATTATTAAGTCTTTATCTTTATTGAAGAATGCATTAGTGAAGGTGGCTGTTATTTCGTTGTCTTTAACAACATTATTGTTGCACTCTAAATCATTTATAAATACAGACCAATTTTGCGACAAGTCAATTTCAATTTCTCGTGGCTCAATAATTTTAGATTGATATTGATTAGGTTCGCCTGTTGAGGCAAATCCTATTTGTGAATAATTAAAAGTGTAATTGTCAGCCTTATCAATTTTAGCAACATTATTGTTAAAAATTGAATCAACTAAATTGCCAACAGTAACGCCGTTTTTGTAATAATATTCGCCTATGTGATAAGTCGAAATAACACCACTAACACCAATTACAACCACTAGTGCAACAAGTAAAAATCCTCGTAATTCTTTAATTTTAACAAAAGCAATTAAAGCAACTAACGCAATTATTAGAATAAGTATATTTTTTAATTGCGAGCCTAAATTAAATAAATTTAACATTTCTACCATGATAATACCTCCTCGACACCATTTGAAACTAAGCAAACTTTAAAAATATTGTAGTTTTCAATTTCTGTTCCATCAGCAAATCCAATAGGAGTAACATTTAGTTCTTTTAATTTTTCTTTATTCAATAAAATTTTAATTGCAAAGTTTTCACTATTGTACGCTTCAATTTTTTTAAGAGCACTGGTAGTTAGTTTTAATTTGTAATTAGTTAATGTATCCTTGATAAAATCGAAATCTGTTTCGTGTAATTCTAATATTTGTTGTGCATTATAATAATCAAGTTTGTTTCCTTCGCCATAAGTGTAGTTGTTTGCAACCACTCCAAAAAGTGAGTCAGAGGCTGTTCTTACACCATCTGCGTACTTATTTAGTTTTACATAAAAATAATTTTCAACAGAAGCTCTAACATGTGAAGCTTCTTCCGTTCCAGCAATAATATCTTCGTAAGTATTGTCTTTGATTTTTATTGAATATTGGAATAAATCCTCAGAAAATTTAAAAAGTACTTTTTGGTCAGTTCCGACTTTCATTGCGCCTTGAACTCTATCGAATAATCCCTTAACTAAATAAGCAAGATTATATTCCTGCGAGTAATTTGATTTCATCCAAAGAAAAGTTTTGTCGGTTACGAATTTTTCACTTTGGTCGCTTTTTGAATAAAAGTCTTTATTTTTAAAGGTAAGTTTGTAATAAACTGGATTGTTGTCACTGTCTTTCCCCATTGTAACCAAAAATGAATTGGCTTCTTTCATTTCAGTTGAAGCGTTGAATGTTGTACCATTAGATGCGTTATACGCATACCTTTCATTTTTTGTCGTCACATAATAGCGAAAGTTTGTATTAACTAAATCAACATGCACTGTCTTTCTTTCATTGTTAAAGGAAATAGGATTTTCCTTCGTTCCAAGAATTTGAATGCCAACTGAATATGTTTGATTTGTACTTTCATCAATCAAAGAATTTATGCGAACCTCTAACATTTCCTGTCCGTTATTATTTTCATTTGAAAAATACCTTAACTGCATTATTTCTTTGTTGTCATCGTCAACGCCTTCTAATTCGTTTAAAACAAATCTATAATCCGTTTCTCGTTCTGGTGAATATTTTTTTAATAAAATGTACCAAATATCCATAACGCAACACAACGATAAGAATATAATCAAGGGTATTTTTATCCATTTGGGTAAACTATTAAAAAATGTCATAAGAACCTCCATTTGCGTTAATATATTCCTTGGTAATTTGGAAATTTTTAAAAGCCTTCAAAATCTTAGTGTATTCTGCATCGTTAATGTCTTGAATATTGCCTTTTTCATCGACTTTTACGAAAATTGCATCACCATAGATTATTTTGTTTTTAACCCTCCCGTCCGGCATGAAATTGCGGAAATAAAAGTTTTCTTCCTTTGGGTCACTAGGTTTCCTTTCGTGATATAGCAATAAAACACCTCTTATTGTTGGGTGTTTAAGTTGAGCCACTGGGGCTCTAATTTTAGACGAAATAAAATCGTTTAATTTTTCATTCTCTATGTTTTTAAGATAAACAACCTGTTTTATTTCTTTTAATGCGATGTTCATATTTTAATACCTCGTTAATTTTATTTAATGGTGGACAGGCGAGAATCGAACTCGCACGCTTAGAGTAATCAGCCCATTTTTAATTGCTATGCCAAACAACTAAATTTTCTGCCCATGTTGGTGATGCGATGGAGAATTGAACTCCACACAGCCCCTAGCCATTGCTGTTCGCATCATGTGGTTGACCCGCAGGGTCAACCAATTTGAAAACATTTTAAAAGGTTTTTTGTTAAAAAATATCTTGTAATTCGATATTTTGAATATATCTATTTTCGATAAACTCTCTGCGTTCTTCATCGCTCATATCTCGTCGTCTAATATTTTCTTTTTTTGAAACAATTTCGAGATTTTTAAATGAAGAATTAAGAGGGTTTTTGTCTAGGTGGTCAATTTCGATAATGTCAATATTTTTTTGATTTTTATCGAATTTTTGACCAAGACAATCACCGAATACTTTTACGACCTCTATATGAATAAAAACCATTTTTCTATAGACTCGTTTTTTATTGATGTAATGATTTACATCAATTCTAGGGTAGCCATAATTATTTAATAACGGCTTAACCCATTGCTTAGATTTTAATGAGTAAACTCTGCCAAAGTTTGTAATCAAATAGTTTTGAAACGGGTCATCTTCTTTTTTAAAAAAATCCATTTTCTCTTGGTTCATTAGTTCAATCATTTTGCACCTAGCCTTTTGCTGAAAAGTAAGGACTAGTGCCTTTGTCGAGTTCCGACCATAACTTTGCAACCCAAGCGTTATAACCCTCTTTACCTAGTTTTCTGCGATTGCGTTTACACAACCTAAGAAAGTTTCTTATAGTAAATTTTTTAAATTTTGATTTTTTTAACTTTGGCATTTTTTACTCCTTTACATAACTCTCAAACTAAATTTTTAGTTTTCTGGTGAAATTGTTGTTGGAAGTTCAACAACGATACTAATAACGACATTATCAACAACGATGTAGGTATTGTCGCCAGTTTTCTCAACACCTGAAATTGTCAAACCAGCGAAGCCTTTTTCAACATCGGCTTTTGAACCAACAAAGACACTGCCGTCATAGTCAACTTTTATAATGTCGCCAACATTGACATATTTAAGTTTTGTTATGTCTGTTTCTTTTTGCTCTTTGTCGTTTTTGTCAATAACAAAAACTATTTCCTTTCCTAGTCCAGAATCTACTTTCAGCGAACGCTTATCGTTATTTTTTTGACATAAGAAAATTGTGCCAGCAACTGCACCGACAAGTAGTGCGATTGCGATTAGCCATGTAAGTACTTTCTTCATTTTTTTCACCTCCCTTCAAAGTGTTTTATTAAAACTGACAACTGTCAGGAACTTTGCAAGCGTTTAAATACTCTCCAATACTAAAACCCAGTTATCTGCTTGGTCGTATTTCCAAAAAATACTACTTATTCTTAAGTCTTCATTTTTATCAATAAACGATTCCAATTCTGACCGAGTTTCAAAATCGACAATTATAGGTTTGTAAATTCCTAGAAAGGAATTAAAATCATTTAGAATCAATCTAAACAAATCAAATTTGTCGTCAAAATAAAATTCTAAATCTCTTAATTTGGGTTTTCTAAATCCACCAAATTTGATAATGTTGTTTTTCATTTCTTTTCTCCTAAAATTTTTAATATTTCTACGATTGTGTAGCCTTTGTAAAGTTTCATAAAATCATTTGTTTTTTTGCTCCCATACTTAAATAAAATCATGTCGTGCATCTCTCCTTTGTTTTTTTATAAATTTTGTGTAGTTCACATTTAGGGGGTGGCTTGATGAACTAAAATTAACTCCAAGAATAAAGTCAGTGCTTTCAAAGCGTTCTCGGCTTTTAAATGGAATGTTTACTGTTTTTTTAATTACTTTCATTTTTTTGCTCTCCTTCATTTTCTTGCAGTATTGAATCAATTAAGTCATCGTAAGAACAATCAAATATTTTTTTTAGCTCTTTTAAAATAAATAAACTTGGTTGTCTTTTCTTTGTCTCATATTGCGAATATGTATTTTGACTAACATTTATCCTTTTCGCAATTTCCTTTTGATTTAAGCCTAGTTTTTCTCGAAAGTCTCTAATTGACAACATACCAACCTCTTTTTCGTCTCTAATTGAGATAAATATATAATATATTTATGCGGATTGTCAACAGTTTGAGACTCCTTTTTATTTTTTTTTAAAAAAAGTTGATATTTATCTCAAATTGTGATAAATATTCAACCGGAGGAAATCATTATGAAAAATTTATTAAAAATTAGAATGGAAAAAAATTTAACTCAAACAGAAATAGCTAAATCACTAAATGTTGCGAGGAATACAGTGAGTCAATGGGAAAACTCGAAAAGAGACCCAGATTGCGAAACACTCATTGAGTTATCTAAATTTTTAAATGTTTCAATAGACGAACTATTAGGCAATGAACTTATAAATCATCAAAGTAACTCTTTAATAATCCCCGAAGATAGAAAGTCAACTGTCGAACTTTTATTAAAAATGCCAGACCATGCCTTTGCTGATGCCAGCGGACAAATACGACTTATTGCTAAATATTCTGGAATTATATAAGGAAAAAATAAATGGAACTACTCGATTTTTTAAAATATGGTCTTTAACGAAATAGGAGATAACACAAAAACAATTTTAGAAAATGCCAAAATAATTGGTGAACATGTCCGCAATATTGCTCTTTCGTACCACACAATCAATGGGGTCATGAAAGCAGCTTTTAATATTGCGGTAAAAGACTTTACAAATAAAACACAAAAAAACAGTGAACCCGAACAAAACCTAATTTGTTTATCAAATAAAGGAGATGAACAAATTATGAAATTTAAAGGAGTAAGTGTATTAAAAAAGCCCAATACCAATATTTACTGGGCTAGGGTTAGAATCAAAAAAAAATTATTTATAGTTTATGGAAGGACACAAAAAGAGTGCTACGATAAACTTAAACAAGTAGTTTTGAATGGTTACATCGTTAATAATGATGCTAACAATGAAAAAACATACCATACATTAAAATCTTGGTATGAGTATTACATGAAAACATACAAAATTGATAGTAAGGAAATTCGAGAAGGAACAATCAAAGACAATAATCGAGTTTTTAACAATTTTAAAAAATATGAAAATAAAAAATTGAACGATTTTAATGAGTCATTGATTAAAGAAATAATAAATCGTTGTAATGGAGATAGAGAAAAACAAAAAGCATTTATTTTATTAAAATCACTTTTTTCAAAAGCAAAAGACAATAATATTATTAAAAATCACCCAATGGTTAATTTAAGCAAACCACAATATAAAGCCCCAGAAAAAAAGGCTTTTACAATTAAACAACAAGAAATATTTTTAAAAGCTTGTGCAAATTATTCAAATAAAATACACGGAGACTTTTTAGCTATATGTCTCTTACAAGGATTAACGCGTGGCGAATGTTGGGCATTAACACTGAAAAAAGTTGATTTTGAAAAAAATGAAATAGTTATTGATGAATGCATTAAGGAATCAAGTGCAGATACAAAAACAAAAAATCAATATCGAACACGCACAATTCCAATGTTTGAGCAAACGAAAAAAATACTTTTAAAATACAAAGATATTAAAGGAAAATTTTTTAATATTAAATCATGGATTTTATATAATGACTTAAAAAATATATGCTTGCAAAACAATCTCCCCTGCTTAACTATTCATGAATTGAGACACACATTTATTACAAGATGCCAAGAATTAAATATTCCGTTATACATTATTCAATCATGGGTTGGACACGCAAAAGGAAGCAAAGTTACAACTAGTACATACACTCATATCACTAGTGATATGAATAAGAAATTTTCAAACGTTTTAAATGATTTCTCGAGGGACTTAGGTACACAATAGGTACACAATAGGTACACAATTTTTAGATTTACCCTTAAATTTGCCTTTTTTAGAGTTTTTTAAAATTTGGCGTAAATAACAAAACAACCCCCGATTTTTCGGGAGTTGTATTGATTTTGTATGGTGCCGGAGGCCGGACTTGAACCGGCACGAAGTTGCCCTCGAGGGATTTTAAGTCCCTTGCGTCTGCCTATTCCGCCACTTCGGCATATATTGGAGGCACCACACGGAATCGAACCGTGGATGAGGGTTTTGCAGACCCGAGCCTTACCGCTTGGCTATGGTGCCATAATTCTTTTCCTTTGTGCTGAATTCCTTTTTTAAAAAAAATGGAGCGGAAGACGAGATTCGAACTCGCGACATTCACCTTGGCAAGGTGACGCTCTACCACTGAGCCACTCCCGCATTTCCTACATATACTATATTCAAATTGTTTAAAAAAGTTTAATGGTGGAAGCTATAGGACTCGAACCTATGACCCCCTGCTTGTAAGGCAGATGCTCTACCAACTGAGCTAAGCTTCCATATCTTTCTGTCACTGACTCATATAATATATCAAATATATTTTAAAAATGCAAGAACTTTTTTAATATTTTTTGCAAAATTTTATTTTTTTTAGTTTAGCCTAGTTAAATGGCGCTTTCAAAGCCTTCTCCTCCACCCCAATAAACTATATATAGGCATTTTATATATCCAAATTCATATATAAAATTATGGAAAATTTAACACCTGAACAAGTGGCATATCTTGCCACAAGCATTGCCGTGGATTTATCTAAAAACAAAAGTTGCGAAGAAATTGGTTTAATAAAAACTATTGCTTCGCAGGTTTGTGCAACCTTATCAACCATTTGTGCGCAAAGATACATTTTAGAAGATAAAAATAAGCGTAAGTGCAAATAAAATGAAATATTAGCCAATTCCACCACATTTTACCAATTAAAGTATGTATTTATATTTGCTAATTGGTGCAAAATATTAGTGTAAGACAAGAAACTCTTGGCTTATAGACTAATGGAGGTGAAAACTATTATGGAAAAAAGAGCAAAAAGAGCAGGAAAAACAACAACTACTGCTTCTAAAAGAGCAAAGAATTCTAATATGGAAGCAAGTACACAAGTAGGCAAAACTACTCGTGCAAGAACTGCTCATAGTAAGACCACAAGAAGCCGTACATCAAAGGCTTGCAAATAAGGTCAAATAGTTTTCAAATAAAGCGGAGATATTAGTCCCCGCTTTGTTTTTTTTATTTTGTTTTTTCAATAAATTCGCCATTGTTCCATGCATCAAGCAGTTGTTTACGATTTTCTTGAATTAAGTTTCCTAGTATTTTGCTTGAGTCCGTATCATCTTTAAGTTCTGTCCATTTTAAATTAGAAACATATTTTTTGGACTTTTCTGCCATTTCGCTAACAAAATCAGTTAATAACTTTGATTGTTGAAACTTTAACGAATATGAATGCAAGTCTTTATAAACAATAGTCATTAGTTCTCTTTTTCTTTGTTTAAATGCTTCAAATTCACTTATAACTTCAAAAGTTTCATCTTCTTCAGGTTTTTCCATGCCCAAACGCAAGTCTAGTAAAGTTGAACTATTAAAATCCACATGTTTGCCCATCACAGCATCACAAAATGCGCATTTTTTTACTAAAGGCATTCTAAAGGCAGTTGAATCTTTATTAACGCAAAAAGCGTTATAAGTGTCATAGTGGCTTACTTCCTCTAAATTATGCCCGATTTTTCTTTCAAGTTGCCTAATTTGATAATAAAAATCTTCTGGGTTTTTATAAAAAGATGTGAGTTCGTCAAGATGTTCTTTATCTTTAATAAATTGATAGTAGTAGTCATAGTTTGCCATATGTTTATCGAAACCAACTGATGGCAAAAAGCGTTTTTTAGCCATTATGTTTAAAATTATTTCTAACTTACTATATGCAAACTCCGCTGCAAATTTTGGAATTTCGACCCCGACATAATTGTTATTAAATGTGATTCCTTGATTATCCAAAGCCTTTTTTATTATTTGAACAGCAACTAGCCCCGTTCTGTCATATTTTAAGACATCGCCAATTTCAATAAACTCGTTTGAAGCAATTTGTCCAAGCAAATTTTGCTTATCTTCTTTTTTCATAACCGAGAAATCTATGTCGCTAAAAAACGAAGTTGGAACAGGAGTTGTGTGAACAGAAATTATTTGTTGAGAAATTGGGTCATGTTCTTTTTTGTAATGCAATTTAATTCCAACATTTGGGTGCTCAAAGTCGATAATACCGCCGGCTTCTTTTACAATCTGGCAAAGTTCATCTATGTTAATTTTTCTACTTCCACCAAGGTTTATATGGCAGTTAGGAAATTTTAGAAAAGAATTTATAACATTAACCATTCTTTCTCTTAAAAATTCATCGCCTTCCTTGAAATAATTTGTATCAAATAATTGAAGAATATCATTAAACTTTTCTCGCAAAGGAATAAAAGGAGCGTCAATAATTTTTTCGATTTCAGTTTTTGAAAAATCAAAAACATTTGAAAATTCTCCAAGAAATGCTTTGATTCTTTCCTTATGACTTATTTGGTTGTATTCGTCTTCTACTACCTTTGATACCTTATCGTAAATTTGCCTTAAATTTAGTTGAGCAAAAGGCTTGTAATGCTCTTTTAAGTAAGAGCAAGATATTTCAAAAAACTTACACATAATTTGGTCTGCATCCAAACCATCTTGAACACAGCCATAGTATTCTCTATAAGGTATAATCACGCCAAACATTTTTCTAATTTTGTTTTTACAAGAACAAACCCAGTCGCCAACATTAGACATTGTGTACATTTGCTCTTCACTGTAATTAACCACGCTGTCTTCAAAGTAATACTTACCATCTTTTATTGTTCTATCCAAAAACATTTTTTGAAGTTTAGAATAAACAACTAAATCTTGGTTTTCTTTCCAGTGTTTTAAACTTTCTTCACTATTGATAATTGGAGCAGCACCAATATGTGCTGACTTGAACACGAATGAATATTTGTCATCACTGTCGGGATATTCTGGGTCTTTAACATAATCTTTCTTTTTAAATTTAAGAGCATAACCCATGTTTGTGCTAAACTCGATGCCCGGAATGACAAACAAGTTTGGATAATCTTCACGATGAGCCATGTAGTATTCAACGGCGTGAACGCCACCAAAAATAGTATTATGGTCGTTAATTCTAATAATAACTCTGCCATTAGAACGAAGACCCAAAGTTTGATAGTAATCTAATGTTTCCTTTATTCCTAATGAAGCAGTTTCTTCTTGTGAATAGATAGTGTGAACATGCAAGTCAATAAAATGTGTTTTCAATCGTGTGTTCTCCTAATTTCTGTTGCTTTAATTATATCATGCCCATATTCATTTTGCAATACTAAATTTTATATTTTTATTTGTAAAAATAAGTTAATTTTACATTTACAAATTGGAAAAAATTAACAAAAAAAGTTTAAACAATTCGAGAGTTTAAACTTTTTTAAAATTCATTATAGTTATTTTTTTATAACAAATATTATGTTATTATTCCATGCTTATTAAGTAGTAATAAACAGGTTGTCCGCCATTCAACGCACTAATTTCGCATGAAGGATATTTTTCTTGAAGTTTTTCAACAAGAGCATTAGCCTCGTCTTCCTTAACATCATTACCATAGAATAATGTTACGGTAACGATATTCTCGTTCATTTGTTTTTCAATAGTTTTCATTACTGCATCGTCTATTGATTTTGCCTTGGCAATAATTGCCTTGTCTGTTAAGCCAATTATGTCGCCTTCCTTCAAAGTAAAGCCATTAACCTTTGTGTTTCTAACAGCGTAGGTTATTGACGAAGAATAAACATTTTTTATTGCTTCCATCATTGCTTCTTCGTTTTCCAAAGGTGTTGCTTCTGGGCTGAATGCAAGACAAGCAGAAATTCCTTCTGGAACGCTTCTAGTTGGAACAACATGAACATTAACATTTGTTAATGCCTTTGCTTGCTCTGCTGCCAAAATAATATTTTTATTGTTTGGGAACACGAAAACATCTTTTGCTCTAACTTGCTCGATTGCCTTTGCAATATCGTCAGCACTAGGGTTCATGGTTTGACCACCTTCAATCACATGGTCAACATTAAGGTCTTTGAATATTGCCGACAAGCCTTCTCCTGCAGCAACTGAAACCATACCAAAAGGTTTTTTCTCTTTTGCGGCTTCTCTTGCTCGCTTCATTGCTCTGTTTTGTTCAAGCATGTTTTCAATTTTAAGTTTTGTTAGTTCGCCAAGTTCAAGAGCATAGCCAAGAGCCTTGTTAGGTTCGTTGGTGTGAACATGCACTTTAATTAAACTTAAATCGCCCACACAAATAACGCTATCGCCAATTTCCATCAATCTTTCACGAAGTTTATCTATGTCTGCAATGGTTGTTTTCTTTTTGATTTCAATAACAAAGTACTCTGTGCAGTATGCAAATTGAATATCGCCCAAATCCTGAATGTTTGCTGGATTTTCGCCACCAAAATCAAGGTTTAAGTCTGCTGTTTTGGAATCTTGCTCGAAATTGATTTTTAATGTTTCATCGCCGATTAAAACTTTATAGAAACCTGTGAAGATAATGATAAGTCCACGACCGCCACTATCAACAACGCCTGCTTTTTTAAGAACTGGCAAGAGTTCTGGTGTTCGTTGCAAAGTTTCTTCGCCAACATTGATAACTTGTTTTAAAAAATCGTCAACATCAATATTTTTTCTTGCAATTTTGGTTGCACTTTCAGCCATCATTCTAATAACTGTTAAAATTGTGCCTTCTTTTGGTTTTGTAACTGCCTTATAGGCAACTTCTGCACCCACATTTAATGCCTTTGCAAAAGTTTTTGCGTTGATTTCGGTTTTTTCTTGTTTGAATACTGTGGAAATACCTTTTAAAATTTGAGATAGAATAACACCCGAGTTTCCCCTAGCACCTCTTAAAGCACCTTTACTAAATGCTTCTGCAATTTCGTCTATATTATTATTTGGGCAATTACCAATTTCGGTTACAACTGCCTTCATTGTCATGCTCATGTTTGTGCCAGTGTCGCCATCAGGAACTGGGAAAACATTTAATGAGTCAACATAACTTTTATTTTCTTCAAGCAAAGATGACCCGCCAACGAGCATCTTTCTTAACATACTACCATTTATAGTTTTTTTCATGAGAAAAAAATTCCTTCCTTAAAATTATAATTCAAAAAAGTCCTAAACACGAACACCCAAAACATTGACATTCACGCTATCAACAATCATGCCTGTAAATTCTTCAACGCTATACTTAACGCTGGATTTAAGACTTTCTGCCACGGCAATAATGCTTACGCCGTATTTTAAGATAACATAAAGGTCGATGTAAATTTTGTTGTCCACTGTTAGAACTTTCACACCTTTGTTAAAATTTTGCTTTTTAAAAAGCATAGCAAAGTTATCGGATAATTTTTTTGCCACTAAATCAACAATACCGTAACAATCAAGTGCAGTGTGACCTGCAACGATTGCAATCGCTTCGTCACTAATACTGATTTTGCCATAAACATTCGCAGTATTTACAGACATAAAAAACCTCCCAAAACATATTTTGCTATCTTATTGTACACCATTATAAAAAAAAGTGCAATATTTTTTAAAGATTTCTTTTTATTATTTTACCCTATTATATATAATATAAAAGATTGCATTTTTAAAATTCTGTAATTAAAAATATTGAATGTTAAAATTAATTATAAAAATCTCTAAAAATGCTTATTGAAATATTATTGTAAAAAACACTTGCTTTTTAAACTTTTTAATGATAAAATATAGCGTTTGAATTAAAACTTCATAGGAGGAATATATAGATGTCAAGAGTATGTAGTATCTGCGGAAAAGGAAAAATGGGCGGACATCAAGTTAGCCACTCTAACATTAAAACAAACAAACAATGGGCTCCAAACATTCAAAAAGTTAATGTTGAAATCAACGGCAAAGAGCAAAGAACTTATGTTTGTGCAAAATGTTTAAAAACTTCAAAAAAAGCATAATTAAAACTGCTAACTTATTAGCAGTTTTTTTATGCAAAAACTAAAATTATTTAACTAACAAATTTGAACGAACTGTTGCCTGCCCAATTTGAACAAATGGTTGCCTGCTCGCCTTAACTACTGCAAAAAGCAAAGATAAGCAAAAATAAATCTATGACAAATGTTTCCTAAAAATAAGTTTAAGCAAAGGGACTAAAAATTTTGGTGCTTTAATGCAAATTATCTTCATATATGTAACTCTCCTTTTTTAATAGTATATGAAATCTACTAAAAAATGGTTAGTTAAAATCTTTTAAAAAATCATTATATGCACGCAAAAAATTTAATGTGTTTATTAACCAAACTTTAAGTTAGTTTTATAGACATTTTCAGTTTTAAAAAAGTTGATAGTTTGTTTTTCGCTTTACTACTAATCATTAAATGGATAGTAAAAAACTAACTATTGAATTGCAACATTTTTATTTACGCAACAAAAAAACCACGATTAACTCGTGGTTTTATTTTGCTTATAGACTAAAGAAATTTCCATCTCCAAGCCATGTTACAGAGTATTTAGCAAACAAATTGAAAATTATGATTAGTGCAACACCAATAGCAATTCCAATGATTGTGTAGATAACGCGTTTTTTTGCTTCTTCTCTTTCTTCTGGATTATTTGCTTTTGCAAGTTTTAAACCCAAGTAAATTGCAAACACCATTCCAACAGCAACGGCAATGCCAATTATTGGGGATAGAATTTTTTGAAGAACGCTATTAAAACCATTTAGAATTTTAGTTACATTTTCTGCGCCTTGAAGGTCGCTTGCACTTTCATAAACACTATATGACCACTCTAACGAAACTGCAGTGGAAGTATCAGTTGCACCTAAATACTGCAAAGTTTCGCTTGATGGAATACAAATTATTTTCATCGTGCCTTTTGTGGATTTTGCACTTGATGATGCTCTTGATAAGTTTGTGCTAAAATTTTCAACTCTAATTCTATCTTTTGACGAATCATTTTTTATTTCGTTTATCAACGCTTGTTGCATATCAATTTTCACATGTTTCTTACCATAGTAAAGCGTAATACTCCAAGAAGTTAAATCTGGAAGAGTTTGACTTTCTTTGGTTGTTCCATCGCCTAAATCTATAGTTATAACTTGTCCACGATAGTAAACCGTGCTTGACGATTTTGTTATGTCTGCAGTAACTTGTGCTTCATCTGCACTAACTTTTAAGCCACTATCGTTTGCTTTAAAAACAAAACCTAGCAAAGTCGAAACAAACATTATGCCAACAAGCATAAACATAAATATTTTTGAAATACGGGTTTTTTGATTATACATACTCCCCTCCAATGTTAGTTATATTATATAAATTTTTAATTATTCTGTCAATATCATTTTAGTAAATTATTTTACACCAAATAATTTATATGTAGCAAATTACAAATATTTTAAAACTAATATAAAAAAATTATTGATACAAATTCTCATGATGCGAAACATAAAAAAATCCCACGAATAACCGTGGGAAAAATTTTGAATTAAATTTTATAGCAAACCGATGAAGCCACCAGTACCTTCTTCAGGAGTTGCAGGTGTTACTCCTATCCAATCTGGCAATTTTTCTCTTAATAGAAGAAGAATTAACATTAAAGCAACCGCAACTGCGATACCAATAACTGTGTAAACAACCTTTTTCTTTGCCTCTTCTCTTTGCTCTGCACTATCTGCTTTTGCCATTTTTGCACCAACAACGATAGCATATATCATTGCGATTGCAATAGCAATACCGATAAGTGGAGCCATAATTAGCCAAATCCAATTTAAAACTTTTTGTAAAACAGATACAGAAACTTTACCAGCGTCTTGTGCTGCTAACATGCTCATTCCCATTAAAATTCTATTTAACATATAAAATTTCCTCCAAAATTCAAATTTCTTTTGTTAACAATATGATTTTATAATGTTTTTATAGTGGTGTCAAACAAAAATTGCATTATTTTACTTTTTTATTTACAATATTTTTTAGTTTTGAAATTGCTTGTTGATAATCAGTCTCATTAAACACATAACTTCCACTGACTAATATATCTGCACCACTCTTGATTAGTTTACCACAATTACTTGCATTTATACCACCATCAACTTCAATTAAGTATGTATAGTCATTTTCTTTTTTTATTGTGGATAAAAATTTAACCTTTTCAATAGCACTGGCATCGAACTTTTGACCGCTTTTTCCAATGTTAACGCTCATTACTAGGACTATGTCACAATAAGGCAAAATTGGTGTTATTTTGCTTATATCGGTGCCTAAGTCCACAGCCAACCCTGCAAGGCATTTATTTTTTCTAATGGTTTTTAAACACTTTATTGCAAACTCGTTTGATGTGAATGTTTCGTAATGCACAGAAATTATGTTAGCCCCTGCTTTTATGTAGTTCATCATATAATTTTCTGGGCTACGAACCATTAAATGTACATCAAGTGGCAAAGTGCTTCGTTCGTTAATAAGTTGCATTGTGGAACTGTTTAGCAAAGTTTGAGCGGGTGTTATTGTTCCGTCCATAATGTCGCAATGCAAAAAGTCGGCATAACTTTCAATTTTTTTAACATATGTGAAAATTTCTTTTTCGGCTGGCAAAGATGATACTGCCACCATAACATTTTTTTTCATACTTACCTCGTAAATATTTTATCACAAAAATTTTATAGTTAAAACAAAAACTGCAATTTAATCTATTTTACCCGTTTCCAAATATCTGCGTCTTAACTGTCCGCATGCGCCATCAATATCTTGTCCCATAGTTCTTCGTAGTGTGCTTGAAAGCCCTAGTTTTTTTAATTCTTCAACAAACTTTAATGCATCTTCCCTTGTTGTTCCTTCAAGCGTTCGCTCTGTTACTGCATTAAGACAAATAACATTTATGTGGCATGGAAGCCCACGCATTAAGTGTCTTAACTCTAAAGCACATTCCTTGCTATCATTCAAGTTTTTAATTAAAACATATTCAAACACAATTCTTCTGCCGGTTTTGCCAAAATAGTACCTACATGCTTCGATAATTTGTTTTATTGCATACTTGTTTGCTATTGGCATGCTTTGTTTTCGTATCTTATCGTTTGGTGCGTGCAAACTGATTGTTAGCGTAATTTTAAAGCCATCGTCTGCAAATTTATAGATGTTTGGCACAATTCCACAAGTTGAAAGGCTGATGTTTCTTTCGCTTATGTTAAGAGTGTCCTTGCTGGAAATAAGTCGTAGAAACTTTGTTACATTTTGGTAGTTATCTAGTGGCTCGCCACTACCCATTAAAACAATATTTGTGACTTTTCGTTTTTCGCCTATTCCACCTTCCAAAAATCTGTTAATTTGCACCACTTGACCAACAATTTCGCCAGCGGTTAAATTTCTAACAAGTCCACCTAATGTGCTTGCACAAAATTTGCAACCCATTCGGCAACCCACTTGAGTTGAAACGCAAACGGTGTAGCCATACTTATATTTCATAAGCACACTTTCAATTATATTGTTATCCGGAAGTTTAAACAAAAATTTTATAGTGCCGTCACTACTTATCTTTTTATCTAAAATTATGCAAGGTTGAGCAACATAATTTGCAGTTAGTTTGTTGCGTAAATTAAAACTTATGCTTGTTATTTCGCTAAAACTTTTGCCTTGATAAAGCCCCATAAAAATTTGGCTAGCACGAAATTTTTGCTCGCCCATTTCTAAAATTATTTTTTCTAATTCTTTTAAAGAATAGTCAAGAATATTTTCCATTTTTCCCCACTTAATTAAGCATCATTCCTGCTTGAATTTTTTTGCCGTTTGCAAAATCTTTGGCGGACATTTTTTTGCCACCTTCAAGTTGCAACTCCAACAGTTCCACCGCCGAGTTATTACATTTAACAAAAACACCTTTTTTGCCACTGTAAATTACAGTTCCAACTGGCATATTGGAGATTTCATCAAGCGAAATTTGGCTATCTAAACCCAAGCAAAGTTCTTCCAAAGTTCTTGCATTTGCTTTGTAAATTTTTAGCATTACACCATTAAGATGGCAAAAAGCCACTGGCCACTCTTCCATTCCACGAACAAAGTTTACTATATTTTGTGCAGGCAAGTTAAAGTCAATTCCTGCATTTTCTTTTTTTAGCATTGTGCATTTTGTGGCTTGGGCTTCGTCTTGTTTAACCAAAACTGCTGTTCCGTTTTCAATTTCGTCAAGGCTTTTTAAAAGCAAGTCTGCACCCATCAAACTTATTTTTTCCATTAGTGATGAAACAGTGTCTGTTTCTTGAATATCAAACTCTTGTGTGTGCAAAATTGGGCCATCGTCCATGCCCGCTTGAGTTTTTAAAATTGTAACGCCCAAAGTTTTTTCGCCATTTATCAAACTCCATTGAATTGGCGAACTGCCCCTATATTTTGGCAAAACAGAGCCATGCACATTATATACGCCATATTTGGTTATATCCAAAATCTCTTGGCTTAAAATTTGACCATATGCACTTGTTACCATTATGTCGGCATCAATTTTTTTAAGTGGCTCAGCCCCTTCCAATCTAATTTTTGCAAATTGATATACAGGAATATTATGTTTTTGAGCAAGCAACTTTGTTGGTGGACATTCCAAAATTTGTTTTCTTCCCACCAATTTGTCTGGCTGGCAAACAACAGCAACAACTTGATGTCTAGAATTTATAAGTTTTTCAAGCACATTTTCGGCAAAATGTGGTGTTCCCATAAAAATAATTTTCATTTTAAATAATCCTTCCTAATAAAAATATTTTAACAAAAAAAAGCCAAAAAGCATAACACTTTGTGGCGATTAGTTTATATATTTAAAAATTGTTTATTTTGCAAAAAGTTTTTCAACAAAGTAGCCATAGTCAAGTTAAGAACTTTAACTAAATATGATTAAACTAATTTTTTAGCACAGGTTTTTTGTAAAGTTCTTTGGCTTTGTCAATAAATAATATTCCATCAAGATGGTCGGTTTCGTGACTGCAAACAACTGCCATAAAATCGTTCACTGTGATTACATATTCACTGCCATAGCGGTTAAATGCGCGAATTGTGAGAGTTTGTGGGCGTTCAACAAGACCGGTGTAGTCCTTAACGCTTAAACAGCCTTCTTCCCCAACTTGTTTGCCTTTTTTGCTGATAATTTCTGGATTTATAAGTTCCAAAAACATTCCACATGCTTCAACAACGCAAACGCGTTTAAGCACTCCAACTTGTGGGGCTGCAATGCCAACGCCATCGTTTTTTTCCATGGTTTCTTTCATGTCGTCAAGAAGAGTCCATAAATTTTCATCAAAATTTTCAACTGGGCGACATTTCTTTCTTATAAGTGGTTCATCACTAAAAACTATATTTCTAATTGCCATAATTACTCCAATATTTTATATTCTTAATTAGCATTTTACGCCATTTTTTTGAAAAGGTCAATATAAAGCCTGCATACATTTTTTGGAAGCACACTTAACATGCTAGGTTTTTTTAACTTAAATTTTGTGGGTTTTGCTCTACAAAAACATTAACTAGCCTATGCTTTGACATTTTTACAATGTCAAAAATTTGCGAAATAATTTTATCGTATTCATTTGGTTTAATACGCATCAAAATTTGATAGCGATATTTTTTTTCAATTCTCTTAACGGGCGACTTCATCGCACCAAGAAAGAAAAAGTTAGCACTATTTTGGTCTTTAAGTTGCTTAATTTTTTCAAAAATAACTTTTGTTGTTTCAACAGCGAGTTCTTCTTTCTCGCTTGAAACAAGAACCCTAACAACCACGCTAAATGGTGGGAAGTTAGTAACCTTTCTTAAATTCAACTCTCTTTCGTAAAACTTTTTATAGTTATATTCGCTGGCGTACCTATAAACATAGTGTTTTGGCATATAGGTTTGAAGCACAACTTCGCCTTTTTTATCGCTTCTGCCCGCTCTGCCAGACACCTGCGTGATTAGGTTGAAAGTTCTCTCGTTAGCCCTGTAATCGCTAAAATGAAGTGAAACATCTGCGTCTATAATGCCAACAAGAGTTACTAGCGGAAAGTCGTGACCTTTGGCTATCATTTGTGTTCCAACCAAAATACTTGGCTTTGCATTAGCAAATTCACTTAAAATTTGTTCGTGACTGTTCTTGGTTTTTGTGGTGTCGTTATCCAACCTAAAAATCTTCACAGCAGGGAAAATTTTTTGCAATTCTTCCACAACTTTTTGAGTTCCTATTGCACCATATCTTATATACTTGCTATGGCAATTTGGGCATTCTTTTAGCATCTTATAGCGTTTGCCACAATAGTGGCATTTAAGTTCGTTATCCTCTTTGTGATACACAAGGCTAACATCACAATCTTCGCATTTTGCGGTGTAGCCACAATCTTTGCACATCACAAAACTATTGTATCCACGCCTGTTTAAAAAGATTATAGTTTGCTCGCCCTTTTCAATTTTCTGTGAAATTTTTTCTAGCATGCAGATTGAAAACATCGAAGAATTGCCATTATAAATTTCGTTAAGCATATCAACAATAGTTATTTCAGGCATATCCTTTGAGTTAACCCTAACGGGCATTTCACAAAGTTTATATTCTCCACTCTGGGCTTTATAGTAGTCTTCCACCGAAGGTGTTGCACTTCCAAGCACAAGCCCGCAGTTATTGTAATTTGCCCTAAATTTAGCCACTTCATGAGTGAAATATCTTGGATTGTTCTCGCTATAATAACTGGAATCATGCTCCTCATCAATAATAATTATGCCAATATTTTTTAATGGAGCAAAAATAGCCGACCTTGCCCCAACAACAATTTTTGCCTTGCCTTGCTTAATTCGTTGCCATTCATCAAATCGCTCGCCTTGACTAAGTCCACTGTGCAAAATTGCAACATTATCGCCAAACCTTGCAACAAAGTTTTGCATAACTTGTGGAGTGAGTGAAATTTCGGGAACTAACATTATTGCAGTTTTATCACTTTTAATTATTTGTGAAATTACATGCATATAAACTTCGGTTTTTCCACTGCCCGTTACGCCATGAAGCAAAAAAGTCTGCTTGCCACCTTGCAAAATTTGGTCAACCACTCTTTGTTGAAGCGGTGTTAATTGGTGATTTATATTTTCGATTTTTTTAACTTGAGGCACACGGTTAATTTGGTTTTGTACAAAATCAATAATGCCTTTTTCTTGCAGACTTTTAACACTACTGGTGCCAAATTTAGTGTTTAAACTAACACTTGTTGCTTGCAAATTTTGCTTTAAAAATTCAATTAGTTCTAATTGATTTTTTGCGGTTTTTTTTACTAAACTTAGTTTACTCTCATAGCCATTCGTAAGCGAGAAAATTTTCACAAATTGTGTTTTAACTTTGTTATTTCGCATTCCACTTGGCAAAAATAACCTTAAAGTGTCGATTGTTTTAAGGTTATATTTTTCAATCATAAATTGCGAAAGTTTTAACATCTCATCAGTTAAAACTGGTTCGTCGTCAAGAACTTTAACAACGCTTTTTAATTTATCTGGTGGCACATCTGTGTGGCTTGAAATTTCAATAACATAACCTTCTATGCTTCTGTTTCCAAACGGAACAAGCACACGACTGCCAACTTTTAAGTCGTCACAACAAGAGTAGTCAAAAATTTTGTCTACCAAACTTGATTGCACATCGACTATAACTCTTGCGAACATAATTCTCCCTTTAATAAAACTATAAATATATTTTACTATTAAAACAAAATATGGCAAAACAAAATTTAAAATTAAGTGATATTTTAGGCACAAAAAAATCAGCGCTTGGCTGATTTATCTGTCTGCAACAACTTTTCCGTCATACACTTCGTATGCGGCTTCGGTTATTTCTGTTTTTTCAGGCACTTGAATTTCTTGCTCTATATTGCGTTTTTGAATTTCTCTTGCCCTTTTTGAAACAACGATTGAAAGTTTATATTTATCGCCCACTTTTTTTGTGAGTTCTTCTACTGGTGGTTGATTTAACATAATACGCTCCTTATTTTCTATATTTTATTTGTTCAAACAAAGTTTGTCAAGTGAAAGTTTAAAAAACTTTTTGCTTTAAATTAACTTAAATGTTTTAAAAGCAGTTGTTTTGCAATTTGTGGGTTGGCTTTTCCACGACTTAATTTCATAACTTGACCAAGAATGAAAGTGAATGTGCGTTCGTTTCCATTTTTATAATCGCTTATTGCTTGTGGATTGTTTTGAATAACTTCAAGCACAATTTGTTCTATCTCGTCTTCATTATTTGTTTGTTTAAGTCCTAATTCTTCCATTGCAAGTTGTGGTGTTTTGTCTGTTCCCCAAATTGCGTCTAAAACTTCTTTACTTGCGTTTACCGAAAGTTGTTTGGACTCTACAAGTTTAATCAATTCCACAAGATTTTGTGGGCTAATTTTAAAGTTGTAATCGTCACTAAAATCTTCTTTAATTTTTCTTAAAGCATCGCCCATAACCCAATTAGAAACAACCTTTGGATTATCATAAAGTTTTAAGCAATCTTCAAAAAAGGTGCTTATTTTTTTATCTAGTGTTAAAACATTGATGTCGTGTAAAGGAAGTTTTAAAACTTTTTCGTATCTTTCTTTTTTATCATAAGGAAGTTCTTCAATTTCCGCCTTAATAGATTCGATGTATTCGTTGGAAATATGCACATCTTTTAAGTCTGGGTCTTTAAAATATCTGTAATCGTTGCTATTTTCCTTGCTTCTTAATGAAAAGTTTTCGCCCAAGTTATCGTCCCAACGGCGAGTTTCTTGAACAATTTTTCCACCGCTAGCCAAAATATTTGCTTGCCTTGATGCTTCATATTCAATGGCTCTACCAACTGCTTTGAAACTGTTTAAGTTTTTCATTTCAGTTCTAGTTCCAAAAGGTTCGCCTTTTTTGTGAAGTGACAAGTTTACATCGCATCTTAACGAGCCTTCTTGCATTTTGCAGTCACTAACTCCAATCGAAATTAAAGTTTCTTTAATTGACTCCAAAACCTTCATGGCTTCTTGTGCGGAATGAATGTCAGGTTCGGTTACAATTTCAATTAGTGGCACGCCACAACGGTTGTAGTCCACCAAAGAAATTTTTAGTTTATCATCGTGAATATTCTTGCCAGCATCTTCTTCCATATGAATATTGTTAATACGGCAAATTTTTTCCTCGCCATCAAGTTTATATCTAATTTTTCCATCAACAGCCATTGGAAATTCTAACTGGCTAATTTGATATGCTTTTGACAAATCTGGATAAAAGTAATTTTTTCGTTCAAAAACAACTTTATTGTTAATTTTACAATCAAACGCTAAACCACTTTTTATTGAGTACTTAACTGCTTCCATGTTGATTGTTGGAAGTGCGCCTGGAAGTCCCATACAAACTGGGCAAGTTGCGGTGTTAATAGCCAAGCCAAATTTATTTTCGCAAGAGCAAAATGCTTTTGTTTTGGTTTTAAGTTCGGAGTGAATTTCAAGACCAATAACCATTTCGTAATCCATTATAGTTCACCTCCGTTTTTTTCAAAATAGTTTGCCAAGTCGTACAATGTTTGTTCATCAAACATTTTTCCAATAAGTTGCAAGCCGATTGGAAGTCCTTTGCTGTCCTTTCCGCAAGGGAAACTTATTGCTGGCACGCCAACAACATTAACAGGCACTGTGTAGACATCGCTTAAATACATTTTCATATGGTCGTTAATTTTTTCTCCAATTTTAAATGCGGTTGTTGGAGAAACTGGGCTTATTAAAACGTCACATTTGTTAAAGCACTCGTTAAACTCTTGTTTTAAAAGTGCTTGAACTTTTTGTGCGCGTTTATAGTAAGCGTCAAAGTATCCACTAGACAACACAAAGTTGCCAAGCATAATTCTTCTTTTAACCTCTTTGCCAAAGCCTTCACTTCTAGTTTTTGTGTAAATGCTTTCCAAGTTCGTATAGTCTTTTGCTCTAAAACCATATCGAATGCCATCGTATCTGCCCAAATTGCTTGATGCTTCGGCACTGGATAGAACATAGTAAGTTGAAAGTGCTAAATCAATATTTTTTAAACTTACTTCAACAATTTCTGCACCATTTGCTTTGTAAAATTCTATTGCATGTTTAACTGCTTTTTCAACTTCTTCGTCCATTCCAAGTGCAAAAAATTCTTTTGCAACACCAATTTTCAAACCTTTAATGGATTTTGCCAAATTTTTTGAGTATTGTGGAACTGGCATTTTACTGCTTGTGTTTTCGTTTTCGTCATAGCCAGCCAAAACTTCAAGCATAAGAGCATTATCTTCAACAGTTCGTGTTATTGGTCCAACTTGGTCCAAACTGCTTGCGAAAGCAACAACGCCATAACGACTGACTCTTGAATAAGTTGGTTTGATACCAACCACGCCACATAAACTTGATGGCTGTCTTACCGAACCACCTGTGTCTGTACCCAAGCTTGCAAAGCACTGACAAGCCTTTACACTTGCAACGCTACCGCCACTTGAGCCACCCGGAACATACTCTGTGTTAACTGGGTTTAAAACAGGCCCGAAAGCAGAATTTTCGTTTGATGAACCCATTGCAAATTCGTCCATGTTTGCCTTGCCTATTATGATAGCATCTTCATTTTCTAATTTTTTAACAACAGTTGCATCATAAACAGACTCGTAGTTTTCAAGCATTTTGCTTGAACATGTGGTTTTTGTTCCTATTTTATTAATATTGTCTTTAATAACAACTGGCACACCTGCAAGTTTTCCAAGTTTTTCGCCATTTTTTCGTTTTAAATCAATTTGCTTTGCTCTTTCAAGCGCTTGTTCAAAGCAAGTGGAGTTTAAAGCATTCAAATTTTTTGTTTGTTCAATTCTTTGTTTACACATTAAAACAAGTTGCTCACTTGTTACAACTCCGTTTTCCAAATCTTTAATAATTTCAGTTAGTGATTTTTCTAAAAATTCCATAAATCTTCCTTATCCTAATTACACAATTTCCACTGGAACTAACACGCTGTTGCCCAAACTATCTGGTGCGTTTTTAACAACATCTTTAACCGATAAGCCTTGCTTAATTTCATCTGGGCGTAGTTGTGAATCTGCTTCAAGCATATTTTCAACAATCTTAACATTAGATAGGTCTGCTTGAGCAAGTTTGTCCACCTGCTCCAAAGTTTTGGCAAATTCTTGCTTAAAATTTTCTCTTTCTTGTTCGGTAAATTCTAGTCTTGACAATTCTGCCAAGTGATTTACTAATTCGCTTGTAATTTCCATACTAAATATCTTCCTTTCAAATTGCAATAGTATATTTAAAAATATAAACGATATATTTTAACACAAAATAATGTGCTTATCAATTATTTTAAACAAAATGTTTTTTTATTTCGCCACATTTCAAATAACTGCAAAATAACAAATATAAAAAAGTTTGGCAAAACCAAACTTTATTTAATCATATCCAAAAATTGTTGCTCTGTGATTGTTTTAATTCCAAGTTTTTGTGCTTTCTCAAGTTTACTGCCTGCATTTTCTCCAAGCAAAACAAAACTTGTGTTTTTTGATACTGACGAACTTGTTTTTCCGCCATGTGACTCGATAATTTCGGTAGCTTCATCACGAGATAAATTTGGAAGAGTTCCTGTTAAAACAAATGTAAGATTTTCAAGTTTATTACTTTTTAAAGACGAAGTGTTTTCTTCAACTTTAATGCCTGCGTTTTTTAGTCTTTCCAAAATTTGTTGGTTGTGTGGCTCGCGGAAAAAGTCATAAACATTTTGAGCCATGATAAGACCAAAATCGTAAATTTGAGCAATTTCTTCAACACTAGCATTTTTAATATTTTCAAAAGTTTTAAAGTGCTTAACAAGGTCTTTTGACGCCTTTTTGCCGATATTTAAAATGCCAAGTGCGTAAATAAATTTTTGCAAAGAAACATTTTTGCTTTTTTCAAGTTGCTTAAAATAATTGTCAACTTTTTTATCCTTAAAACTGTCAAGAGTATAAAGTTGTTGCGGAGTTAAATCGTATAAATCTGCAATAGTTTTTACTCCCAATTTTTCACGGAACTGACCAACTGTTTTTTCACTTACACCTTCGATGTTCATTGCGTCACGACTTGCAAAGTGAGTTATTCTGTCGTCTATTTGCTCTTGGCAATAGTAATTTGGGCAGAATAAATTTGCACCAACTTCCACCAACTTTGTGCCACAACTTGGGCAATTTACTGGCGGAACAATTTGTTTACTATTTTCACAGTCCCTTGCGATACCCAAAATTTCCGGAATAACTTCGTTGCTTCGCCTTACGAAAACATAAGAGCCAAATTTAACATTTTTTCTTTCAATATCGTTCATGTTGTTTAGCGTGGCTTTTTTTACAGTCGCTCCCGCTAGTTCTACAGGTTCAATTAAGCCAATAGGTGTTAGTTTTCCAGTTCTGCCCACTTGCCAAACAACATCAATAAGTTTTGTTGATAATTCTTGTGCTTCAAACTTAAAAGCGATTGCCCATTTTGGGAATTTACTTGTAAAGCCAAAAATTTCTCTTTGCTTAATGTTATTAAGTTTAATAACAGCACCGTCAATCAAAAAGTCAAGCCCATACTTTTCTTCATCAATTTTATGAACTTGTTTTTCAACTTCTTCGTACTGCGAGCAAATGTGAACATTTTTGTTTACATTAAACTTGTTTTTCTTTAAAAACTCGTGCATTTCTTGTTGAGATTCAAACTCTTTTCCTTTAATATAATTTACAGAGTAAAAAATCACATCAAGATTACGAGATTTAGTAACTTTTGGGTCTAGGTTTCTAATTGCTCCTGCTGCTGCGTTTCTTGCATTTTTAAGTGGAACAAGTGCTGTTTTATTGTACTTTTCCAGTTCGCTTAACTTCATTATGCCTTCGCCTTGAACAACTAATTCGCCTTTAAAATCTATTTTAAGTGGAACAGTTCGTATTGTTTTAACTTGCTCGGTAACATCTTCGCCAACAAAGCCGTTTCCACGAGTGGCAGCGTTAACTAAAACACCGTTTTTATAGGTTATGCTAATTGTTAAACCATCGTATTTATATTCCACAAAAAACGAAGCATTTGGCACTTCTTTTTTTATATCATCAAACCACTCTTTAAGTCTTGAATATGTGTTAGATTTTTCCAAACTATAATAAGGAACTTTGTGCGTGTATTTTTGGAATTTATCCAAAATTTCCCCACCAACACGCTTGCTTGGCGAATCATCAAAAACAATTCCCGTTTGTTTTTCTAGCGTTAAAAGTTCATCATATAACTTGTCCCATTCTGCATCGCTAATTGTGGGATTATCTAGGCTGTAATAATTGTAATTATGAAAGTTAATTTCTTCAATTAAACTTTTCATTCTTTCCAGTTGTTTTTGAGTTTCTTCCATGTTTTCCCCTTATTATTAAGACTAATTCTCAAATACTTTTTTTAAAGAAGCAAATTTTGCACTTAATATTTTATTTCCAATTCCTTCAAAATTTATAGTTAAAATGTCGCTTGACTTTTGATAACTAACAACCACGCCACGACCAAATTTGTTATGCTCGACAATATCGCCTGCTTTATAGTCTAAATCGGTGTTCTGTTTAAGAGTGGAAACGCCACTTGGTTTGCTATACGAGTACAGCATTGGCTTTGGTGAATTTGAGCCATAACTGCTAAAACTTCCGCCTCCAATATAACCACCTCTTGAAGAAATGGCATAACTATCCTCACTCTTTTGCGTTTTGCCAAAGCCCATTTCCCCTAAAAATCTGCTAGGCATGGTAAAGTTTGATTTGCCGTACATATACCTATTGCTTGCACTTGTTAAATATAATCTTTCCATGGCACGAGTAACCGCAACATACATTAGCCTTCGCTCTTCTTCCATGTCGTCTGTGTTAGCGTAATCACGGATAATAGGAAAATATCTCTCTTCAAGCCCAACAACAAACACCACCTTAAATTCCAGCCCCTTTGCTGAATGAACTGTTGCAAGTGTTACCGAATTATTTGCATCGTCAAAAGTATCTATATCCGAAATCAAACTAACATTTTGCAAATATTCTTCAAGTGTTATACCTTCATTATCTTTTTCAAACTGCTCTATGCTGGAAACCAATTCGCTTAAATTGTAAAAACGGTTTTCATCTTCTTCCTTCCCGGTTGCATAAACACTCTCTAAATCCAATTTCTTGATTATATATTCAACTAATTCACTAACACACATTTCCTGTGCTTTTTGCTTAAAATCGAGCATAATATCTCTAAACGACCTAAACTTTGCAAGTGTTTTATCTAAAAAGTCCATTTCGTTAAGCGAATAAAGTGTGTTCATTAAACTTTGCCCCATGCTAAAGCTCATAAGTTTTCCTATGGCAACTTCGCCGATATTACGCTTTGGAAAATTTATAACTCTATTAAAGCTTTCATTGTCTTGTGGGTTTACTATAAGTTTTAAGTATGCAAGCATATTTTTAATTTCTGCTCTGTCATAGAACTTTAAGCCACCAAAAACACGGTAAGGAATGTCGTAGGACAAAAGTTTATCTTCAAACGAACGAGTTAATGCATTTAATCTCATTAAAATTGCAATATCTTTATACTGATAGCCAAGTTGATGAGTTAAATTAAATATTTCTTGAACAACATATTCCGCTTCCTCTCGGTCGGTGTATTTGTTAAAATACTGAACTTTTATTCCCTTTTCGTTTTCTGTGAACAAAGTTTTGTCTATTCTGTTTTTATTGTGCTTAATAACCTTGTTTGCACATTCAATAATATTTTGAGTGCTTCTGTAATTTTGTTCAAGTTTATATAGTGTGGCATTTTCAAAATCTTTTAAAAATTTTTGAATGTTTTTTACATTTGCACCACGCCAAGAGTATATACTTTGGTCTTCATCTCCAACAGCAAAAATGTTTTTGTATTTTCCTGCCAAAATTTTAACAAGTTCATATTGAACTTCGTTGGTGTCTTGAAATTCGTCAATCAAAACATACTTAAAATGTGTTTGATATTTTTCTCTTACTTCCAAGTTGGTTTTTAATAATTCCAAAGTTTTTATAAGCAAATCGTCAAAATCGAGAGCATTATTTTTGTTCATAACTTCTTCATACTCTCGCATAAGTTTTATGTTCACATCAAAGTGAGGCTTATAGGAGTACAACAAGCCATAATCGTTTAAACTCATGTTTTGGTTTTTATATGTGCTTATGTCGTGCATAAGGTCGCTTAAATAGTCTTCATCTTTCAAGTTGTTTGCTTTTAAAATCTTTTTGATAACCAACTTTTTGTCGGTTTCATCGTATATAGAAAAATTTTTGTTATATCCGGGCAAAAATTGAATTTCACTTCGCAAAAATCTTGCACAGAAGGAATGGAAAGTTTGAGCCCAAATATGCTCTGCATTTGAGCATATTTTTGATAGTCGTTCCCTCATTTCTGCGGCTGCTTTGTTTGTGAAAGTAATGGCTAAAATTTGGCTTGGATAGCATAGCCCTTTGTTTAAAATATTGGCAATTCTATAAGTTAAAACTCTAGTTTTTCCGCTTCCCGCACCTGCCAAAACAAGCACCGCCCCTTCGGTGTGCTCAACTATTTTTTGTTGCATTTCGTTTAGTAAATTGTCAGCCATAAAATCCTCGAAAACCATTTTACCATTCTTTTTGCAAAACTGCAAATAAGTAAATTGCATTTAGTAAGTTATTACTAAAATAATAATTTTTTTATTTTTGTTGACAAAAAATTTGGTAGTTGCTAAAATTATAGCATAAAGGAATTATGCGTATGGACAACATTGAAAGAATTGAATGCGTAACAGTAATGCTAAAACTAAATTTGAGTGAGGCAGAATTTAATAAAAGCGAAAAGTTAAGAGCGAAAATTGATGACTTCGTGAGATTTGTTAACGATAGACTTGTGGACAAATTTAAAGAAGAAGTTAATTTTGACGCAAATTTTTTGGACGATGGAACTATGATATTCACTATTGATTCATGCAATAACGCAGTGCGTCAAGAAACAAGAAAAACCATCGAAAAATTATTGCAAAAAAAGGTTTACACTGCTTTAAACAACAGAGTTGTTAACGAAGAAGAAAACTTAAAATAAGCACCCACATGGGTGTTTTTTTATAAAAAACCCTAGACTTAACTAGGGCTTTTTTATGAAACATATTGTTTTTTCTTTAACTTTTCATTTTTGCGTGCGATTTTTGCTTGTTTTTTTACAAGTTTTTTTTCAATTTTTAATTGCTTTTTTTGTTCTTTTTTGGTTAAAGGAGTTGGTGGGTAAACATAGTTTTGTTTTAATGTGTCAACATAAAGTAAATGATTTTTTATTCTTTTAATGCTTCGTGCATAATAAAGCCCGTCACAAATTCTTTCGTCGATAACAACACCAATTTGCAAAACCTTTGCCATTTCTATAGTTTCGCCATCTTCTGCCACAACTGGTTTTACAACTTCTTTTCCCATACCTGCAAACATTCCAGTTGTTCCAAAATCGTACAAGTGATGATACACATATTCAGTCGAGATGCTTTTCATGTTGGTTAAAAAGCAACTTGTGTGGAAAGGACTAACCTTTATAAGTTTTTTAGGAAGCATTCCGTGCCTATCTAAAAACTTTAAAAAGCCCATAGTCATTTTAAGCAAGAATGGTGGAATTTTTAATAGCATTTTTGCAGTTTTATCTGTGCCATTTGTTTTGTCTGCACCCTTATTTTTTGCAATTTCATCATCAATTTTTTGTTTAACTTGATAAATATTTTCAGTGCCGTCAAATTCTAGTTTAACAGTGGTTTCATCTGCACCGTCCCTTAATGATTTTTTAACTGTGAATGAAACAAAAATGCCCTTACGATTATAAATTCTTGTGTTCATCGTAAAGCGATTGAGTGCTGGTCGTTCGGCATACATTCTTACTATTGCAGCAATAAGAACATGCATATATGTAAATTCGTTGCCCTTTTGTCTTTCCTCTTCAATAAATTTGTCAAGACTATCACATCTAACTTCAAGTAAATAGTTAACCATTGCATCATACCTATGTGGCATTATAACACTGGTTACTCTAAGTATTGGGTCTATATTTTTTGCGACTTTTCCATCGCTTCGTTTTCCAAACATAAAAACTCCTAAAACTTTTTATTTTTATCATAAAATGGTGGTTAGTGTCAAACAATCTTTTATGAACAAAAATATTAAAACTCTAATGCTTTAGAAATACAATCGTCACACCACTGTTGTAGGTTTGCATGTCACTTTCCAAAATTAAACTTGGATAGGATTGAACGACATTAAAGTTTTCTATTGCCCACTTGCCCCAGCGTTCGCCTTCAACAAAGTCTAAAATTTTGTTTTGCTTTTTTAACTGTGCAAGCCTTAACCTGCACTCTGCTCTAATCATTCCACCTGTGCCATGACTGCCATATCCATGGATAACTTTAATTACTCCATATTCGCTTTTTGATAACGCTTCAATTTCCAATTCCATTTTTGCTACAGCAACATCACAAGGAGGCATGTCCTGTTTTATATTTAATTCTTTAACTAACATTTTCACTCCAACTTTGTTATTGTTTATTTTTTATCGTGCATAATTATGCATTTTTATGAATTTATATAACTTTCCAATACTTCTTTTGAAATTATTGAAACATATTTTTTACCATATTTTTTTGTTTTTATTTGTTCTACTTTTGAAGTTTCTTTAAGTTTAGTTTGGTCATGTTCCCACAACATCCAACCATTTTCATTTAATAAATTTAACTTGTATATAAGTTTTATGCATTTTTCCGCGTAATCGGTGCTATATGGTGGGTCTAAAAAAATCAAATCAAATTTAATGTTTTGACTATATAGCGTTTTTAAAGTTTCAAAGCAATCTGTTTGCATAATTATAAAATTATCTGCTTTTATTATAGATAAATTCTTTTTTATTAAGTTAACACTTTCTTTATTGCTATCCGCAAAAAAAACTTGTTTTGAGCCACGACTTAATGCTTCAATACCGATTGCACCCGTGCCAGAAAACAAATCTAAAAAATTGGTGTTAACAATTTTGTTGCCTATAATATTAAAAATTGCGCCTTTAACCAAATCGGTTGTTGGGCGGGTTGATGATAATTCAAACTCTTTTAAAACTTTTCCTTTAAATTTTCCTGCAATAATTCTCATAAGAAAAGAATAACACAAATAATCATTTTCAGCAATTATTTTAAGTTAACACGATAATTCATGCGGTCTCGTTTTAAATTTGTTAAAACTTCATAACAAATCGTGTTGGTGTTTTTTGCTATGTCTTGAGCAGTTATTTCCAAATTTCCCTGCTTGCCAATTATTACAACAATATCTCCCACCCTGCAATCTATGTTAGTAACATCAATCATAAACAAATCCATGCAAATGTTTCCAACAATTTGAGCATATTTTTTATTAACAATTACCTTTCCGTTATTTGAATTTGCTCTTAATAGACCGTCGGCATAACCAAGTGCAACGCAAGCCACTTTAATATTACTTTGTGCTGTATAATTTCCACCGTAGCCCACAGTTTGACCTTTTTTCACTTTAATTAAGTTTGTTATTTTTGAAGTTAGCGATAATGCTGGGGTGAATTTTGCCACATCAAGTTCGCTATAGCCATACATTGAAATGCCAAGTCTTACCATATCGAATTGATATTTTTTATCCATTAAAACAGCATTACTTGCACTGGCATGAATTATAGGATTAAAGTTGATTTTTGCTTCATCAACATATTTGCAAAAATCTTTATATTGAACTTCTGTTACAGTTTTATTAGTGCTATCAAAAAAGTGAGTATAAATCCCTTCAAAAGCCACAAATTCTTCGTTTTTCAAACACTCCAAAGCCTTTTTAAAACTGCCAATATTTGAAAAGCCAAGCCTATTCATGCCTGTGTTAATTTTTATGTGAACCTTTGCTTTTATTTTTAATTTTTTTGCTACATTTATTATTGTTTTAAGGTATTTTAGTGATGACACACTTAAACTAATTTGATTTTTAATAAGCATTTCTAAATTCTGCTTCAAAGCCATGTTTAATATCAAAATTGGCTTACTTGTTATTGCTCGAACCTTTAATGCTTCACACTCATCTGCAACACCAAAAAAATCGACATAGCCCTTAACACTTTGAACAACTCCTTCAATTCCATGTCCATAAGCATCAGCCTTGACTATTGCACAAATCTTGGCATCTGTGTGCTTTTTAAATTCCAAAATATTATTTATTATGTGTTTAGGATAAATTGTAAAAATATTAGATAATTGCATATCTAATATTTATGAAAATTTTTATTAAAATGACAAAAACACAGACTTAATAACTTGTAAAATGTACAACAAAAATGAATTTGAAAAAATTAAAATAATAATTGACATACACTAAAAAAGATACTATAATAATAAAGTCTTAAATATGGTCCCTTAGCTCAGTTGGTAGAGCAACTGACTCTTAATCAGTGGGTCCAGGGTTCGAGCCCCTGAGGGACCACCACATTGCTAGGTTTATTCCTAGTTTTTTTATGCCCTCGTGGCTCGAACCCTTTTGGGTTCGCACCTGTCGGTGCCAGACCGAAAATTCTTTTTTCGCTTCGCTAAAGACATTTTCTCCCGCTTTGTGCTAAAAACAGTCATTTAGACTGTTTTCTTTACGCAGTCGCCCCTGAGGGACCACCACTGAAACCCTTTATTTATAAGGTTTTTTTAATGTCCAAATTTCAAAAGGGTCTAATAAAATTTGTAAAAAGTGTCTAAAAAATGACATTTTTGCGTTTGAAAATTTACAATTTCAATAAAACAAATAATGCTTAATTTTGCTCAAAAAATGGCACTGTCTAATAAATTGTCTAATAAAACCAAGAAAAATTTTACAAAAAAAATGCTGAGAACTCGTTAGAATTCCCAGCATTTTTTGTTTGTATAAAAAATTTTTACATTTCCATATCAGATTGTCGTTTGCGTTTTTTTCGTTCTTCTTTTTCTTTTAACCATTCTTGATATTCTTCATCTTCTTGTTGCTGTCTTAATTGTTCTTCCAGTCTTGCAAGTTTTTCTTCTAGTTCCTCAGTCTTGTCTTTTTCTTTTGCAAGTTGTTCTTCATAAATTTTTGATTGAATACTTTTTTGCTCAACAAAATTAAAAACATTTGAAATCGTATTTGCAGAGCTTTGTTTTGCTGAATAATCAAGATGACTATAAATATTCGCAGTTGTGCCGAAATCAGCATGACCAAGCCATTCTTGTATTTGTTTCATAGGGACACCATTTTTAAGCATTATACTTGCACAAGAGTGCCTTAGGTCGTGAAAACGAATATGTCTTAATTGATTTCTTTTGCTGGTCTTTGTTTTCATTTTATCTGACATTTGAATATATCTCTTTCCATCAAGCCTTGTTTCAACTATTTTGTGTTTTACATAAACGAGTTTATTTTCAAAATCTATTGCTTCCCATTTTAATCCCAAAACTTCACTTCTACGAAAACCATACATAGCAGTAAGCATTATTGGTAGTTTACACTCATTGTCTTTAATGCAATCAAACAACTTTTCAATTTCTTCAATTGAGTAAAAACTTGCTTTGTAGCCTTCTGTTTTTGGTCTATCAACCTTGTCTGCGACATTAAAATTTACAAAATCGTTTTTGAAAGCATATTGCAAACATTCTCTAATCAAAATGTGATAATGCAAAACAGAATTTCCTGATAACCCTCTTTCATAGAGCGTTCTATAAAAACCTTCAATATGATATGGCTTCAAGTCTTTAAGTTTAATTCGCATATTTTTGAAATAGTTTGAAATACAACTTGCTTGTTTTGTGTAAGCATTGATAGTTATTGGATCTACTTGTTGCTTTTTTACTTGCAGATAACTATTGAAAAAATCCACAAATAATATATCTTGAGTAATTTATTTGCTTTGTTCAATTTGTTTTGGCAGGTCTAAATTTTTGAGTGTTTTATTCATCTCAATTTTTGCTTTTGTAAGTATCCATCTAAATACTTTTGGCTTTTATTTCTTTTGATTTGAGAAAAATTAAATTCGTGCCTGTGATATGTAATAATGGGATCTATGTTTTAACAAAAAATATTAAAAATCAAAGTAAAAATTGTTTTATTTTTAATTATTTAACAATTTGTTTTTATGAAAATAAATTTTATTGTGATTTTTTATTTATTATGATATAATTTATTCATAATATTACATAAGGGAGTAATTATGAAATTTTTTAGAGGTTTAAAGGCAACGTTTGAAGCTATCGGAAAACTTTGGAGAATAGAAAGAAAAAGAGATACCGAAATCAATCGCAATCCAACAGAAGAAG
>CAKVHQ010000007.1 GCA_934749845.1 uncultured Clostridia bacterium | reverse complement strand
CTTTCACTAGGTGGGTTCGCAACAAAAATGTCTACGGAGCAAAGCCCCTTGCCAGTCATTTTTTTGCTCCGTAAATTAAATGATAAATTTTGTGGTTTAAAATAAGTTTTAAAGTTCTATTCCAGCATTTTTGAAGGACAACAAAAGTTCTTAACGCCAACACGCATTTAAAAAATGCTAATGGCTAAACTTTCGTTTTCCCACCAATACCCCCTTTCACTAGGTGGGTTCGCAACAAAAATGTCTACGGAGCAAAGCCCCTTGCCAGTCATTTTTTTGCTCCGTAAATTTTAATTTTTGTGTTATCGTTTTAAGTGAGTTTTTGTGCCTTTAACTTAATAAATTTGATAAAGGCGTTGCGACTTAAAAACTTCACAACTTGCAACTAAATTTAATAAATTTAAATAAAAAAAGAGTGATAAACATTCACTCTTTTTTTACATACAACCATTTTATTACATTTTAAAATCATTCAAGAAAATTACGATTCACATCGTTTTTAGTTTTCATACAAAGTTAAAATTATTGCAATAAGTCTGCAAAACTTATTATTTTATCTGCGTTGTTTTTAACAAAATCTTTGTCGTGGCTAACAAACAAAACTGTTCCGCCAAATTTTTTTATGGCAACAGAAAGTTGCTCTATTGCGTTGTGGTCCAAATGGTTTGTTGGTTCATCTAATATTAAAATGTTGCAAGGGGTAAGCGTAAGTTTACAAATTTTTATTTTACCTTGCTCTCCACCACTAAGAGTTCTTATTGGCTCTTTAACTTCTTTTGATTTTAGCCCACATCTTGCCAAGCAACTTCGAGCCTGTGTTTCGGTTAACTTGGGAAATTCACTTAAAATATATTGAACGGGTGTCATACTATCGTCTTCAAAAATATTTTCTTGTTCATAATAGCCAATAATTGTGTTTGTTGCAAACTTAAATTCGCCACTTATTGCTGGAATGATTCCTGCAATAGTTTTTAAAAAGGTCGACTTACCAATTCCGTTAAAACCAGTAATAGCCAGTTTTTCGCCTTTTTCTAATGTTAAAGTTATTGGCTTTTTTAAAAGCGGAATGTTGTTATATCCAATTTTTAAATTTGTTATTTCTAGCAAAATTTTACTGCCAAGTTGTTTATAGTTAAACAAAAAGTTAGGACGAGAATGTTCGGTTGGCTTTTCAATAATATCCATTTTGTTAAGCGTTTTAATTCTGCTTTGAACCATACTTGCTTTTGTTGCTTTATACCTAAATCTATCAATAAGTTTGGTCATATCTTCAATCTTTTTTTGCTGTCTATCAAAAGCGCTTTGTTGAAGTTCTTTTCGCATTTTTTTGTCTTGAACATATTTAGAAAAACTTTCGTTATATCTTGTTATCGTTTTATCGTCTATATCAACAATACAAGTTGTAATATTATCTAAAAATTTTTCATCATGGCTAACAACAATAAATGTGTTTTGAGAATTTTTAATATAGTTAGATAGCCACTCTATGTGCGCAACATCCAAAAAGTTTGTAGGCTCGTCAAGCAAAATAACATCGGGTTGTTCAAGCAAAAGTTTGCTTAATCTTACCTTTGCTCTTTGCCCACCGCTTAAAGTTTTAACAGGTGTGTCAAGCCCAAAATCAGTAACCCCAAGCCCGTCAGCAACCTTTCTAATTTTTCCATCCAAACTATAAAAATCATTCGCTTCCAAGTATTGCATAATTTTTTCAGTTTGGTTTGTTAGCGAAACTAATTCTTCCTCGGTGGACGCCGTTGCCATTTTTTCATAAGTTAAAGAAAGTTTTTTGTCCATATCATAAATTTCTTTAAAACTTTCTCTTAAATAATCCATTACTGTTTTGTCACTATCAATTAAAGCATGCTGGTCCAAATATCCAATTTTAATGTTAGGATTTATTGTTAAAGTTCCCTTATCGTAAAGCACTTCGCCTGTAAGCATTTTTAAAAGCGTGCTTTTACCCGCTCCATTAACACCTACTATTCCCATTTTATCGAATTTGTTCACAAAAAAATTGGCGTTATTAAAAAGCACTTTTTCGCCAAATGTTAAAGAAAAGTTGTTAAATTCGATTAGTCCCATATAATTATTATAACATAAAAAAATAAATTTTCAACTATTGAGATTTTGTATTATAAATATTCGTTTGAGAATAAATATCAATAACAAAGAAAAAACCCTGCAAATGCAAGGCTTTTTAAAATAATTTTTCTAGTTCTTTAACCTGTTCTTTTTCTACGCTAGAAGTTATTTTGGACATAAAATTTTCATCGTATTTTTGCGCAAGTTCAAACAACTTAAAACTAATTCCAACTGGGATGCTATTATATATTTCATAAACTCCACTTTTAAGCGTTTCAAGTGCTTCGATATAGTTGTCAATTATCCTATCAATTACAGCCAATTTTTCTTCATCTTTCTCATTATTTAAAATGGTGTATAACGCAAGGGTTGAACCTGTGACCTTTTCTGTTATTATTCTATTTCTTTTGTAATTTTTAACTAAATTTGCTCTTAAAGTTTTCATATTTTACCTCTCACTTAAATTTTATTACTAAAAATTTTGTTTGTCAATAGTCAATTTTATTTGTTTTGTTTATTCGACAAAACTTAACAAAAAAACCGCTGATTAACAGCGATTTTATATTATAGTGAAGATATTAAATTAAGTCTTCTTACAACTTCATCTTTTCCAAGCAAGTTCATAATTTCAAACAAGTCTGGGGTGTTTGTCTTTGTTGTTAGTGCAACACGAAGAATTGTTGAAACATCGCCATAGTGACCTTTGTAATTTGTTGGGTTTGCCTTGTATTCTTTCATGTCGGTTGCAAAACCATCATTTTCCATAAGGTGTTTAATTTTGTCAAACCAAAGTTGTTTGTCTTGCTCAACTTCAAAAATTTCAGCATACTTTTTGCATACAAGTTTGATGTCTTGCAAACTGAATTTTTGCAAATCGAATGGATAGTCGGTAAGCGATTTTGGAGTGAACAACTGGTTGAAGAAATAGAAGTATGTTGGCTTAATATCAATCCATTTTCCTATATCTTTTCTTGGCTTTAATGTTCCACGCTCAATAGAGAAGATTTTTAAAGCATAGTCCTTGTTCGATTTTAAAATTTCTGCAAATTCTTGGTCGTATCGTTCTGCCCATTCACAAGCCAAAGAATAAACTTTTTCTGCTGTGAATTTAGAAATTACATTTTTGCTTACATCATTTAATTTAGGCAAATCAAATAGCGCGCCACTCTTGCTCATTTTGTCAAGTTTAACAACAAAGTCCTCGTTGCTTGCATCTGGGTTTTGCTTTCTCCATTCTTCAAAGTTAGAGTTTGCAACTGTTAACAAATATTCTCTAACAGACTCAACTGGGTAGCCTTCTTCCATGTAATATTCAACGTTGGCTTCTGGGTCTTTTCTCTTGGAAATTTTTCGCTTGCTATCGCCTTCCATTTTTTGAATTGGTGCAACATGAGCATATTTAATTGGTTCAAATCCACATGCTTTAAAAATTTGCAAATGTTCGGCAATACTTGGAATGTATTCGTCGCCACGCACAACCAAGTTTACTCTCATAAAATGGTCATCGCAAACATGAGCAAAATTGTATGGTGGCAAGAAATCTCTTTTTAAAATTACAACATCTTTAAAGTTGTCGCTTAATTTTAAAGTACCACGAATTGCATCTTCAACAACAATTTTGTTATCGGCGTTGCTTTCGCATCGAAGTCGAATAGCAAATTTTTTGCCTGCCTTTAAATTTTCTTCAACTTCTTCTAAACTTAAATCTCTGCAATGAGCATAAGAACCATAATATCCAATAAGTTCTTTGTTTGCTTCTTGAATCATTTTATCACGGCTTGTTGTTTGTTCATCACAAAAACATGGGTATGCTTTGCCGATTGAAACTAGGTACTTTGCCATTGCCATATAAATTGGCTTTCTTAAACTTTGTTGATAAGTGCCATAGTCGCCAAAGTCTTTTCCGTCCTCGGTTCTGCCTTCGTCAAACTCAATTTTATATCTTTTAAGTCCGTCAATAATAAGTCCAACAGCGCCTTTTATAAGTCTGTTTTGGTCTGTATCTTCAATTCTTAAAATAAATTTTCCACCTGATTTTTTTGCAAAGTTGCTTGCAACAAGACAAGTGAAAACACTGCCAATATGCAAAAATCCTGTTGGGCTTGGTGCAAATCTTGTTACGATTGCGTTTTTATCTAAATTTCTTTCTGGATACATTTTTTCAAGGTCGTCTTTTGTTAATGTAACATCTGGAAAAAGCATATCCGCTAATTTTTTGTAATCCATTTTTTTCTCCTAAACTGATGTATTATAGCACAAAGAATAAAATAAAGGCAATAACTTGCCCTTATTATTAAATTTTTTTAGTCAGCGATTAAACTGTTTAACAAATCAAGGTAATTGTTAAGTTCGCTTTCGTAATTGACAAATTGATTGTAAAGCGTCGTTTTGTACTCATCACTACTGCTTGGAACTTTGTAATCTAACTGCTTAACAATATCTCTGTTTATGTTAACAAAATTATTTAAAGTTCTTTCACTGTTTCTTAAATACCTAAAGTTTGCATTATTTAATTTTTCGGTTAATGTTTTGTCGTTAACTTTTTGGTTTAATGTGTTCATTGTTGTGTTTAATTTGTTTAACAACTGATTTTCACTAAAGTCAACATCAAGATTTTCGCCAAACACCATGTATCTTTGGAACAAGTATTCTGTAATGTAAAGTTCATAACAATCAACAAGTCGTGCAATTTCAACAGTAGAAACTTTTTCAATATCGTTTAAGTTTTGATTTTTATTGTTTAAGTAGTAATCGCAAATTTCTTGTGCTTGGAAATTTAAAGCGAAAACTTGACTTATTAAATTTTTATAACTTTTTAACAAATTTTCACGATTTCTTTTTACAACCACGCTATCTTTTGTTTCTAATGTGAAGCTTGAACTTAAAAGTTTTGCTGAATCGCCAAAACCAGAAATTGCTTTTAATGTTTTTGAAATTTCATCGTTAAGTTTTGATAACTCTTTTTGTGGAATCTTATTAAAGTTATCGGCATTTGCTGTTTGCCATGAAGCGTCCATAAACTTTGTAAAGAAATATTTTGACGCATGGTTTAAAACCATTGCATACTCGCTTGAATTATCCAAAATGGAATAGTCGTTGCCACTTTGTTTAATTAAAGAATAAAGTGCTGAATTGTCGTAAGGTAAATATTCAAAAGAATATGAATTATTTTTTCTTTGCAAGATGTAAGATTTTGGGGCAGTAGCACTTTCATAAACATATTTTTCTGCTTGTGTGCTGAAATTGTTTGCAACTTCTTTAACAGTTGTTTTGCCTGTTGAGCAACCTGCAAATACTGATACGCAAACCAATAGTAAAACAACTAAAATGTTAAATCTACTTTTTTTCATTATTCGTCCCCCCTAAACAAATTGTTTAATCCTTGATAAGAGCCACGGTCTTTTTCACTTTTATTGCTAATAAAGGTTGCTTTATCTTCACATTTAAGGAAATCGTCGATGTCACTAACTGCCAAGTAGTCGTTAACAAATTCGTAGTTTGGTGCGCTTAAAAGTTCTTCTCTTGTAAGTAAAAGTGTGTTTGCTTGAGTTAGTAAATTGTGATTAGCAGATGCAAACTTATCCATTTTTGCACAAATTGTGTTTATAACAAAAGTGTAGTTTGTGTTTAATCCGTTATAAGCATTTTCAAGAACATAACGACTCATTTGTTCAACAAGGTCGCCATAAAGTTCAACACTTTTTGAATAGTCATTAAAGAATGTGTTAAACGATGCTTTAAAATCTACTTTATTTAAAACGGCACTGTTTTGAGTTAATCTAATTACAGTTGATAAACTTTTTTGGTGTTTTTCAATTTGCTTAACCAAACTGTCATAACAAGACAATATTTTGCTTTGAGCCTTTGAATTTGATGTTTGGCTTAATGCAAGCAAATTTGAGAAATAATCATAGTTTGTGTCGCAGTTGGCGTAGATTTTTTTAAGCAAATCAAACTCGCCATTTTCTGCCATTATAGTTTTAACTGTGTCATCAATTTTTGATTGATTTAATGAATCTTGAACAAAAGCAATTAACTCGTCAAAATTCTCTTCGCATGCATCCTTTTTCACGCTGTTATTTTGCTGTCTATTGTTTAATTGCACATAAAGATAGTCGTTTCCTTTGCCTCTGTTAACAAGAAAACGGATTCCAAAAACAAGTGCAACCACAACCAATAAAGTTATAAATATTTTTAGAAATTTTTTCATATAAAACTCCTTGGCTAAATAATACTATTTAATACTGCATTTGTCAATATAAAAATAAAATTCTGCAACAAAAAGCACCCCACAGGGTGCTTAAATTAAAATTGTTTTTCCTCAAAGTCTTTTTGCTTTTTCCACGACTTTAAAGTAACCTTTAAAATTTCTGCTTGCTTTTTATAGTATGATAGCATATCCATTTTGCGTTCAATCATTTTTGCTTGTTTTATAACATCCTTTTTAAAACAGTAAACAAACATATCGTAAGGAAGTTCTTTGCCAGCATTTTCTTGAATAAATTCAACCATAGGGTTTTGCTCTTTGCTTAAAGCAAATTTCGCAAGGCTTTCTTCAACCTTTTTTATGTTTGCTTCAAAATCTTGCAAAGCATTCATCAAAAATTTTGCATAAATATCTTTGTATTTTTTAAGCATAAACGCATTCCATTTTCCTGTTAAAACAATACCTTCGCCTTTTGATGAGTATGGATATGTTGTTTGCCATTCTTTTCCGTTTTTCTCAAAGCCAAGATTAAGCACGAACACAAAATCTCTAATTAAAATTGACATTAGTTGTTTTGATTTTTTCTCCAAAACCAAAAGTGTGCCTCGTTTATACAAACTAATCATGTCGGCTAACTCGTCTTGACTTGTTTTGTTAAAAGAACCAACTTGAATTAAATTTTTTCCAACCTGTTTGCCTTCGCTAAGCCAAGTGAAATTTGAAAACTCCATGCCAAGTTCTTTTTCATAACTTTTTAAAAATTCTTCAATATCTAATGTATTATAAACGAATACCATATTCAGCCTCCCAATTAAAAATATTATATCAACACACTTTTCAAAAGTCAATACCGAAAATAAACAAAAAGCCACGGACAAGCCGTGGCAAATATATTTGTAAAAACAAAATGGTAAAAATGTTTTACTGCAACATTCTAACACAAAAATTTTATTTGTCAATAGTTAAGTGAAATTTTTTTAAGATTTTTTGTCAATTACCTCATCATTCAAAACAACAACTTTTTTAACCTTGTTATTCGATAAGATTGTAAGTAGCACAACAACTAAAAGTGCAATTCCAAAGAATATGCTTGAAAGTATGCCAATGGTTTGCCAAAACAAGCCAAGGTCGTGTTCAAGTTTCAAAACTTTTCCGTTTGTTTCGGTAAACAATTTTGAAAAGGAAGCAAATTTGCTGTAGTCACTAACAACATAAACATTTTTAATAGTTTTATAGTTTGTGTCGATAACGCCCGAAAATTTAGCATTATTATTTGCGCCAATCAAAATCCAAAATCTGCCTTCCAAATCCAAGTTATTTACAATTTTATATCTTGCCTTGTTATACTTAACACATTCTGGGTCTTGTGGAGTTAAATCGTAATTTATAGCATAAGCCATGTATGCCAACTCTTGTGGAGTTTTAATTAAGTATGGGCTCTGCTTTGTTCCGTGACCTTCAAACAAAGTTCTTTCATCATACCAAAGTTTGTGCCTAAACATAACAATTAAATCTCCATCATAAGCAAAAACTTTTGAAAATTTATTGTCAACGACTGGAAATTTATCATTACTTTCTTGATGATGATAAATTATTTTTTCGGATTCAAACATAGATTGCGGATTCATGGTTGCTGAAAGTTTGCTGGTGGAACTTAAATAAATAGTTTGGCTTGAACTGTATGTAACATCTCCAATTTGAATTGTTCCGTAGCCACTGATTGTAAGTTTAATTTCGCTTAAACTTTTATATATCTTTGCAATAAAGTAAATTTCTCCGTTTTCGGCATCAATGTCGGTTATTATATATTCTTGTGAAAGTGATGTTCTATCAAACTCTCCACTTGCGTTGGTATTGATTGTTCTTAATGCAAAAAGCGAGTCAATCACAAAGTTAATATTCAAACTATCACCTATAACGAATTGAACATTTTCCACGCTTGTTGAGTTTTGGCTTGAACAATGCTCGGTGTCGTCACTAGTAATTGAAACTTGAACTTTTTTGCTTTCAAACACTATGCCAACTGTTTCTGGCTTAACTAGCGTGAAAGTGAAAGTTTGTTCTTTGTTGGAAAAATCTTCATTAGCCCAATTAACAAAATTGTATCCAACATTTGCATTAGCCGTTATTTCAAGTTCTGTGTTTGGGTCAAAATATTTTTGATTTGTTAAAGCATTATTAACTTTAACAAGCACACTTCCATGCTCGTTATCCAAAATTTTAAGAAGATATTTGCATTTAACTTTTATGATTAAATTTTCGGTTATTGTGAAAGAGTAGTTTGATGAAGTGGAAAAATCTTGCTCGGTATCGCCCAAAACCTTTGTCCATTTAACAAACTGAAAATTTTCGCTTTCTTCAATAAATCTTAAATCGGCTTGCGCGCCATACAAATAACTTCCGCCTCCGCTAACACGACAAAGAGTGTCGTTTTCGATGGATATAGTTAGTCTTTTTTTCGCAAACACAACATAAAATGTTGATTGTGTGGTTTCTCCAAGTGACGCAACATAAATTTGCTCTTGTTGAGTTTTTTCAAGCACATCGCCTGAAAAAGAATTTTCTTGCTCGTCAAAATTTGAGTAAATATCTTTTAGAACATAACCCGTTGAGGCTTTAAGATAAAACTGGTCAAAAGTGCCAGAATTAAATGTTAATTCATAGTTAAGTTTTTGAGTGTCCTCATTGTCGGTGTAAGCATAACCGCCGTCTAACCCTTTAGAGTAAATTCCGCCCTTGCCACCATTAAGTTCTTCATAATAAACAATAAGTTTTACATTTCGTGGAATTGCTCTTGACGACAGTTGATTGTTTGATGTTTGCTCGTTTACAGTTTGAGCATAAACTTGTGAGTTTTTTGGCGATAGTTGAAAAATAACCAAACACGCAAAAGATAAAGCCAAGATTGCAAGGCTTACAAGTGAAACAATTAAGTTTTTTACTCTATTCTTTTGCATACTCATTCCCTATGAATTATATAGTAGCAAAAATTTTCAAAATCTACAAATTGTTTTATGTTGTAAATTTTTCCTGTTTGACAAAATTGTAAATTTTAAATTATAATATACCCATGTTTAAGGAGTTAGAATGACTGATAAGCAAAAAGAAATAAAACGCAAAAACAAAGCGAAAATAAAAGAATACAAAAACCAATTAAGGTCAGAAATTTTCGACCTAGACAAAGAATTGAAATATAACGAAAATGGCGAAGCATTGATTGAATGCAAAATTGGAAAAGCCGAAAAAATTTTTGACAAATTTGATTTGGCACAAGATAGGTCAATTACCGATGAGTTTGAAAAGTATTTGCTTGATGAAATGGAAATTATTCCACTATCCGATAATGTTGCAATAAATATGTATGTTGACAATGACTTTACCGATGAGAACGAAAAACAAGTTAGAAAAGCAATTAAAAATCATTTTGCTTTTAAAATTACAAGTGACAAAGTTAAAATGAAAAGCAACGACATTACTGCCGGCATATTCTTTATATTAGGCATAATTTGTTTGGCTTTATCTCCTTTAATATATAAGTGGTCGGAATCCACCTTTATGCCACTATATGAAAGTGCGTTAATCTTGATTTGGTTTTTCCTTTACGAAGGCGCATACATGGCATTTTTTGACCGAAGCGAACTTAAAGAGCACAGGTATAATATGTTAAGACTATATAACGCCGACATAAAGTTTATTAGACCAAACGAAACCGCAAAAATTGATAGTGTGGATAAAGTTAAGCTTACAAAAAAGAAAGATAAAAACAAACCCTTTTCACTACTAAAATTTTTAGGAGAAAAATTAAAAAAGAAAAAAAACTAATTTGATAATTATTCTCAATAAATAGTTTTTAAAAATAAGACAAAATCTCAATACACAAAAAAAGAAAGCAATTTACGCTTTCTTTTTTATATTTATTACTTTGTTTCTTCATTAGATTTAAGTTCTATTTCTACTCTTTCATATTCTGCTTTATAGTGTTTTAATGCGGTTTTCATTTCTTAAAAAATGGCACACCATCATTCAAATGTCAATACTCATTTAAAAATTATATAAAAAAAGCACAACTAAATTTTGTGCCTTTTTCTATTTTCCTTTGCTGAGTTTTAAACTTGGGTCTGGCGACAACGACAAGTCTGCAATAGAATAATTATTTATTAAATTATAATAACCACAGCAACCAATCATGGCAGCGTTATCGGTGCAAAGAGCCATTGGTGGATAAAACACTTCTATATTATTGTTTGTTGCTTCTTGTGTTAATTTTTCACGCAAGTAACTGTTAGCGGCAACTCCACCTGCCATGGCAATTTTTTTAATGCCATAGTTTTTGGTTGCCTTTATTGCTTTTTCAACAAGCATATCAACTGCTTGGTGTTCAAAACTGGTGCAAATGTTTTCTATGTTTATTTCTTCACCATTTTGTTCAAGTTTGTGAACATAGTTTATAACCGCAGTTTTAAGTCCGCTATAACTTACATTATATGTTTTATCCAAATTGGACTTATGTGTAAATTGTATGCAATTTTCGCCCACTTTTGCAAGTTTATCTATTTTTGGTCCGCCCGGATAACCAAGCCCAACCACTCTTGCAACTTTGTCGAAGGCTTCTCCTATTGCGTCATCTAGCGTTTCGCCAATTAGAGTGTGATTAAGATAGTCGTCAATTCTAAGTATTGCGGTGTGACCACCACTAACAACCAAGCAAATGAATGGTGGCTCCAACTGCTTATGAGAAATATAGTTTGCGGATATGTGACCTTTAATGTGATTAACGGCAACAAGGGGTACACCAAGAGAATATGCAAGTGACTTTGCAAAGTTAACTCCAACCATAAGCGCACCAACAAGACCTGCACCATAGGTTACGCAAACAGCATCTATTTTGCTTAAATCAAACCCATATTTTTTAACTTCTATATCTGTTAATTCTCTGTTTAGAGTTTGCTTATAATTATCAAGCAAAGTTTGGTTTGCTTTTTCTATTGCTTCATTTAAAACATTGTCGATGCAAAGAACATGGTTTCGGCTTGCCACTTCTGGCACAACTCCGCCAAAACGCTTGTGAATTTCAATTTGGCTGGAAATAACATTGCTTAAAACTTCTCTACCATTTTTTAAAACTGCTATGCTGGTTTCGTCGCAACTAGATTCAATTCCAAGCACATAAATATCGTCACCATCGGCTTGTTTTTGTTTAATTTCTTTTAACTTTTCTTCAACTTTCTTTTCGTATTCCATGACTATATTATACTCCAAATTTTTTAAAAGACAAATTATTAACAAAAAACAAAATAATAAATTATATTTGAAACGAGTGAATAATAAAAAAGAGATGCTTTTTGCATCATTTTTTATTTCTGCTAATTTGCATTAGTCCAATTCTTTAATAAATGTAATAATGAAAATTTTTAGTATCTTTTTATAATGATTTAATCAAACTAAAATTGCCTTTTGAAATTTACAATAAAAAAAATTGCCATTTTTAAAATAGCAATTTTCTTTATAAATTATTTCAAATTATAAACAATTTTTAAAACATTTGTGCAAGCAACTAAATCTTTTTCTGTCAATTTAAAATACTTTTCAAACTTTTGAGGAGCGTTTATCTCAATTTTTTCAATTTCACTTTTCATGGATAATCCATTTTGAGTTTTATATCTTCTAACATCCTCAACAAGATTTACAAACAATTTACCAAACTCTAAAATTTCATCATCAAATGTTTGAACTTGTGGCCATAATGTTAAATGTATGGATTTTTCTCCCACAAAATCTTTGAAACCTTTAAGGTAAATATACTCTGTTATGTGTGGTACATATATCGAGTACATTTTTAAAATGTTAAATATTGCATAGAAACTTGCTTTTTGTGCTGATTTTCTATTTTCAACTCCGTGAATTTCTGGCTTATATAATCGTTCCTTAACAATTTCGATATAATTATTACAGAAATCACTCCAAAAGAACTCGTCTATTGTTTTTCTTGCAAGAGCAACTTCGTAATTATCCAAGTAGCCTTGTGCTTCTTTAATGGTTCTGTTTGTTTTTTCTACAATCCATTTATCAATTGGAAGCAACTCTACATCTTCATTGATATTAAAATCATGTAAGTGTGATAAAACAAATTTACATGAATTCCAAAGTTTAGTCATAAAGCGTCTTGAAACATCAACAACATCTTGTTCATCAAAATATGTGTCAACGCCAAGTTTTACGTTTGCTGTGCCGTATCTAATATAATCTGCAGTGCATTTTTCTATTAGTTGTTGTGGCGACAAAGTTGAATTGTTTTTTGATTTACTAATTTTTTCACCTGGTTTTGCGTAAACAATACCGCTTAGCATGATTTCTTTCCATGGAATATCATTTGTGTGATACAAACTTCTAACAATAGAATAGAATGCCCAAGTTCTAATAATTTCATGTGCTTGAGTTCTAACACCCATTGGAAGAAATTCTTCTTTATTTATTCCATTAAGGGAAGCAATTTCTCTGTTTAATAATGGAGAAATTGAAGATGTTGCCCAAGTGTCTAAAACTGCTTTTTCTGGCACGAATTCATTACATCCACACTCACAAACTCCATTATAGTTTTTCTCTAACGGATTAACTGGTAAATCTTCTTCCTTTGCATAAACTGGTTTACCACAATTTTTACAATACCAAACAGGAAATGGCACACCAAAAAATCTTTGTCTTGAAATACACCAATCCCATTTTAAATTCTCTACCCATAAGTTATATCTAACTTGCATTGAGGCAGGATTCCACTTTATTTGATTTCCCATTTCAAGAAGTTTTTCTTTGTGGCTCAACACATCAATATACCATTGTTTTGATGGTATAATCTCAACTGGTGTTCCGCATCTTTCGTGAACAGCAACTGCATGGGTTATCTTTTCGCTCTTAATTAAAAGATTGTTTTCCTCAAGAAGTCTTACTACTTCTTTTCTTGCTTGAAGAACATTCATTCCAGCAATATAAGGTACATCTTCTGCTATAGTGCCATTTGGTAATATAACTTTTTTATAAGGAAGTTTGTAGTTTTCCCACCATTCAGTATCTGTGATATCACCAAATGTTGCGCACATAACAACTCCAGTTCCTTTGTCTTTTTGAACTTTTTCATCTGCTATAACTGGAACTTCAAAGTTATATAAAGGAACAGTTGCTTTTTTGCCTATCAAGTCGCAATATCTTTCATCTGTTGGATTAACGAAAACGCAAACCACACCATATAGCAATTCTGGTCTAGTTGTTGCAACAGTAATTGATTTGCCATTTACCATGAAAGGAATGTAGTTAAAATATGAGTCAATATCTTTTGTTTCAAGTTCGGCTTGCGCTATTGATGTTTGACATTCTGTACACCAAAGAACAGGAGATTCTTTAAAGTATGCATTACCCTTTTTAGCAAGTTCAATAAACATTTTTTGGGACAATTTTTGTGAAGTTTTACTTACAGTGCTGTAGCACAAATCCCAATCGCAAGAAAAGCCAAGAGATTGCCACAAACTTTTAAATTCTTGCTCGTATTTTTGTGTTGTTTCAACACACTTTTCACAAAAAACACTTCTTGCCACATCAGCAGCCTTTATGTTATTTTCTCTTTCAACCAATCTTTCCGAAGGAAGACCGTTATCATCAAAGCCAAAAGGATAATAAACATTAAAGCCTTGCATCCTTTTATATCTAGCAACCATTTCTGCTTGTGTATAACTAAAAATATGTCCAATATGTAATTTACCATTTACTGTTGGAGGAGGAGTGTCAATAGAAAAAAGTTTTTTTGAACCATCACGCCTAAATTTATAAATTTCGTTATCTGTCCAGTATTTTTGCATGTCTTTTTCAACTAAAGCACCATTATAATGTTTTTCAAATTCTTGTATCATATTTTCTCCTATTAAAAACGCTATTTAATATAGCATAAACAATAGTTAAAAGGCAAGCAATTTGATATCATTTGTTGGGTTGCCATTCACTGGATAAATTATAATAACTTAAATTTATGGTCTTTTAAATTTGGACTATTTAATATACAAATATAAAACTTTTGTCCCGAGTTAAATTTAGTGATAATAATCTATATGCTATCTTTAATCCATTTTACTCACAGAACATAAACGAAGGTTTGTCAATCTCACTCCATAATTCGCTTAACAGAATTCCGTTTATATTGGCTTTTTCTTCAAAATCCTGCCTTGTTTTATACTCTTGTTGCATATCTTTAGAACAAAAAACTATTGTATAATCTTTCTTTAAAAATACTTCATATATTTTTTTATTATATTCAAAAAGCATTTCGCTGTAAAAATATAAACCATTTACAAATTCTTTAAATGTAGCTTTAAAAGGCAATCCCTTTTTATATTGTTCTTTAGCTGTGGTAGGTGTAACCAACATTGGGTAACTTACGCCAGCGTTTTTTTCTAATTCTTGTTCCCCTTTACTAAATTTCCATCCACATTTTTTACATTCACCATTTCCACATTGGTCTTGCAAGGCAACGCTTCCACAAATTGAACATTTTGTTAATTGCTCTTTTGCATAAGGGTCATCATATTTAAAAAAACAAAAATCTTTAGCATTTAGCCCTGAAATATTTCTATTTTGTTTTTCCCATTTAAATTGTATTGCATCTTTCCAATCCAAATGCTTTGTCCACTCGTAAGTTGTTGGTAAAAACTCTTTTATTTTGCCAGTCATTGACTTGAAAGGCTCATCATAACAAATAACCAAACTAGGCTTAATTCTTTTTAACATTTCATTGTAGCCAAGCATAAATTCTTCTTCACAATTCTCTCTATAATAAGTACATACAGCAACAATTGACCCCTTCTCAACTCCATCAAAACAAAATTCAAAGGTGCTTTCATCTCCCCAACTAACTGTTGGGATAACATTTAAGTTATTGCTTTGCCAGTAAGCACCACACCAGCGATTTTTAAAGACACTTTCAATTTGAAGTGCCCGTGGCATATTTGTAAAAATACTAAAATCTGGACTAAGCAAGCAAAAATATTGACTTAATTTTTTTAACTCTTCTTCTGGATTCTCATATACATTTTCAAATTTCCAATCATATGTGAAAAAATGAATGGTTTTATCTTTATTTTCATTATCATCCTTTTTTGTATTAGAATAACTTAAAAATTTTATTTTTTCTACATCTATATTCTGTTTTTTTATTAATGGGAAATTATACTTCCCCACAGAATTACCATGATATAGAAATTCATTTCTAACCAACAATTGCTTTTTCTTCTGCTTATCAATTTCGTAGTCGCTTAATTCTTTCGTCATTATTCTTCTCCTCTTAATCAAATATATCATAATTGGGTTCTAAATTTTCAGGATTTCTCATAGGAAATCCCTTATCCCAACTCCAATTATGATCATGGGGAAATTTGTGATTTTTATGTGCATCTTGATGATTATAATCCCTATTCCTTAAAACTCTTTCATTTGAATCAAACCATCTGCTTTGTACTTTCTTACCATTTACATACAAGTCATATCTAGAATTTGGTTTTGCCCCACTCGTTGGCAAGTCGCCACGCTTTCCATTGACTCGTTCAATTGTTCTATTAGGCACACCACCTGCTCCCATTATATCACCTCCATTCTTAATTGTGTTAGTTTTTTAGCATAGCAATTTTTATATGTTTCACTCCCATTCTATTACAAGATTTTTCAAAGTCAAGGCTTATGTGTCAGTGCTTTGTGCTATTTTTATGTAACAAAAAAGAGTCTTACTTTGCTGTAAAACTCTTTGTTATTTATAAAATATTTTATTCCTGCTGTAGTTCTATTTGTTGGTTTAATCTTTCTTCAAAATCGAAAGCATCAAACTCTTTTGTTACTCCGTGATTTAAGTAAACATTAAGAAAATATTTAAAGCATTCCATTTTTTCTGTTGGAGAAATTGGAAGTGAAAAACTTGTTTCAAGTTTAATTAGTTCTTGTTCATCTTGTGGGGTAAAATTAAAGCCACAACTTTTGATTCTTTCTTGAGTGGTAGTTAAAGTTGAAGGAACATCTTCGTTTAAATCAAATTCTTTGTTTAGTTGGGCAGAAACTTTATAGCCCTTGTTAAATGCTCCTTTTTCGCCCAAATTTAAAGTATAGATATAAAAAATCAATTTGTTTAAATCGCTACGAGACTCAAAAAACGCATGTGTGATTTTTCTAACATCTTGAGGCTCTAACTCGAGCATTGAAGCCACATCATCAGCAGGCATACAAGAAATGTTGAAAATAAAATCGTTTATGCTATTAACAAATTTAGATGAACCTTTTGACGCAATTAAAATTTTGTCATTTAAAGTTAAATCGTTAATGTCTTCTTCTTTAAGTTGCCCGCACAATATTTCTTGCCTTGCATGTTCAAGTTCGTGTCTTATGGTTGAAACAATTTCAAGAGGGCTTTTTGTTTTAAAAACATGCTCCATGTTAATTGACACAAGGTTGTTTTGTGGAGAAAAAAATCCTAGTGATTTTTCCTGCCCTTTTGTCATAACAAAACCAAGGTTCACTTTATTTTCTTTGTTTAAGCCAAAACTATTTGAAAAGTAGTTAAATGCCATGCCAACGCTGTTTAACTTTTGCGTTTCATCAAGCATAGCCCAAAATTCTGGAACAAACGCAACAAAAGGGTTTTCTGGGTTCACTTTAATTGACGAAAGTTCATGCCCTTTATGTTGAAGTGGTTGCTTAAAATCCACAACAAACGAATTATTAAAATCAAGTTGATAAACCGACTTTATAAAATTATTTGCTTCATAGTAATTTTGCGGAATAAAATTATACGAATCAAAAAAGTTTTGAAAATATATAGGTAAGTCGTTATAAATATTTTTTTCCATATAAATATATTATCACAAAATTTCTTATTGTCAATAGGAATAAAAAAAGTAGATTGCTCTACTTTCTTTTTAAATATTCGTTTATGAAAGGTTGAATGTCGCCGTCCATAACAAGTTGAATGTTTGCCGTTTCGTAGTTTGTGCGGTGGTCTTTAACCATGGTGTATGGGCAAAACACATATGACCTTATTTGGCTACCCCATTCAATTTTCTTTAAGTCGCCTTGAATGTTTTTTAACTCGGCTTGTTCTTTTTCTTCTTTTAATTGTGCAAGTTTAGAGTATAGCATTTTCATAGCGGTTTCACGGTTTTGAATTTGGCTTCGTTCGGTTTGGCAAGCAACAACTATGCCGGTTGGCAAGTGAGTGAGCCTTACTGCGCTATCTGTTTTGTTGATGTACTGCCCACCCGCGCCACTGCTTCGGTATGTGTCAACTCGTAGTTCATCTGGGTTTATTTTAATTTCTTCGCTGGAAATAATTTCTGGCATAACATCAACACTTGCAAACGAAGTGTGGCGTCTGGAATTAGAGTCGAATGGGCTAATTCTAACCAATCTGTGAATACCCTTTTCGCCTTTCAAGTAGCCGTAAGCATTCTCTCCGTTAACCATAAAACTAACCGATTTTATTCCGGCGTCGTCGCCGTCTAGCATGTCTAAAACAGACAATTTAAAGCCAGCCCTTTCGGCGTATCTTGAATACATTCTAAAAAGCATCTCTGCCCAGTCCTGACTTTCCGTTCCGCCAGCGCCCGAGTGAATTGTTACTATTGCGTTTAGTGAGTCATACTTGCCGTTTAGCAAAGTGTCGAGATAATTTTGCTCAACATCAGTTTCCAGTTGTTTAAGTTCCTTGCAAAAATCTTCATACAAATTTTGGTCGTCTTCAAGGGTAAGTAACGAAACAAAATCTTTTAATGAAGATAGGCTCTTTTCAATTTTCTCAAACTTTTGCAACTTGTTTTCGATAAATCTTACTCGCTTGTTAACCTTTTCAACCTTTTTAATATCTAAATAAAAATCTTCTTTTTCTTGCTCTTTTTTTAAACTTTCAAGTTCTTCGTTATAATTTTCCGCTTCAAAGACGGTGCTTTATTACGCCAACTTTTTGCGATAAAGTGTTAAGCGTTTCAATTTCTTTATCAATTATCATAATAATCTCCTAACACCTAAAATGTTAGCACACCACAAAAAAAATGGCAAGCGTAATAATTTCACAAAAAAACAAGCATTAAACTTGCTTGCTTTTATTTCTCCTGCGAGAAGATTATATCAACAAAATCATGTAAACTTAAATTAAACACTTTTGCCATAAATGGTATTTCATGTGCTAAAAGTTTTCTATTACCAATTTCAATTTGAGAATAAGTACCTCTATCCATATCAATTCCCATCACTTGAAGATTTCTTACAACATCTTCTTGTGAGAACCCGCTTTTATCTCTTAATTTTGAAAGTTCAAGACCGATACTTTTATTGAGCATAGTTATATTACTATTATCTTTCTTCATAAATCTCCCAAAATGATACAATTTCTATCATTTTTATTGATTTTAAAACAAAAATATGTTACGATTTGATAGGAATTCTATCAAAAGGAGAAACATTATGGATTTAACAGATTTGTACAATTCACTGGGAATTTACGAATTGCGATGCTTGGCAAGAGAAAAAGGAATAACAAGACCCACTTTAAAACGAAAAAGTGAACTTGTTAGAGAACTAAACGAAATAAGCAATGACGAAACTTTAACACTTACCCTTCTAGTTTTAAAGGCGGACGACCTTATAAGAAGGTTGACATTCCTATTGCAGTTAAAAACTATAATTGCGATTATTTTCCTGTTTTTCAAAAAATAAACAAAATAGTCGACTTAATTTTGGAATATGTAAAAAAGCAGTAAAATAATCTGCTTTTTATTTTTTTTGATGAAATTTGTTGATTTTTTTGCAAAAAAGTAAATTATTTGTCATATATTTTCGGTTTTATGATGTTTTTTAATGTTTTATAAATATATTTACCAAAATAGTTTAAATGTATATGTTTCTTTTTGTCAAAAATATTTGGTTTTTTAATAATTTTTACTATTTTTTAAGATTATTCGTAGGTTGGAATAACTTGCGACCTATAGCAACATGGGTGGCGTTCCAAGGTTAGTTGCTCGTAGACAAGTTCTCCGTTTCGGTCAATTTCAAGAAGCACTTTTTCGCCTGCGTTAAACGAATAGAGCAACGCCCTTAACGAAGTTGAACCATTAACTTTTTTGCCATTAACTTTTGTTATAATATCGCCTTTTTGAAGTCCTAACTTTTGTGCGGGACTATTTGTTGCCACCTGCTGAACATAGTAGCCATCGCGGTTTTTAGCATAAAGTTTTAAGTTTGCGTCATAGCCAAAAACTCCCATATATGCAGTTTCGTAGTGACCAGTTGCGTTTATGTTTTTAACAAGTGGATGAACAGTGTCCACAGGAATTGCAAAGCCCATGCCTTCGGCGTCTGCCACCTTAACAGTGTTTATTCCAACAACTTGCCCTTTCATGTTAATTAAAGGTCCGCCACTATTTCCAGGGTTTATGCTGGCATCATGTTGAATTAAGTTATCTAGCGTGCTTTCTCCGTTAGAATTTTCAACGGCAACCGTTCGGTTTGTTGCACTGATAATACCTTTGGTTGCGCTATGCTTAAATGCTAGTGCAAGTGGCGTGCCTATGGCGATAACTTCTTCGCCAGTGCTATAACTGCCAGACTGTGCCATTTCAAGATAAGGAATGGTTTTGCTTGCTTGCAAAATTGCAAGGTCTAATGCACTATCTCTCCAAACAAGAGAAGCCGAGCAAGTTGTTCCGTCAAACAAATATAAAGTGATTTTTCCATTATTTTCGATAACATGATTATTTGTTAAAATATATGACTTGGAATGAATGCAAACTCCTGTTCCAATACTTTGAGTTCTGCCACTAATTGCACTTATTCCCACAACCGCTGGCGAAACTGCTAGTAAAAGTTGCTCTTGAGTTTTGGACTGTGACGCATCAATTTGCGTGGAAGAAGGCAAGTTTAAATTTCCGTTTTGAATACTAGCGTTGCCACTGGGCTGAAAACAGCCCGTTAAACACAGGGCACACAAACATATTAAAACTACTAAAAATCTTCTTTTCATAATAATAGTTTGTGCATAATAAAAGCGATAATTCAGCGATGAAAAATGTAAAAATTGGAAAGAAAAGAACAAAAAATGTTAAAAAAATTTAGTTTATTGTGATATAATGTGAGTCGAAGGAAAATTTATGAAAGTTATAACACTAGCAAGCGGAAGCAAAGGAAATTGTACATATATTGAATCTAACCAAGCAAAATTGCTTGTTGATTGTGGAATAACATTAGCGGAAGTTGAAACAAAACTTAAAATTCTGGGTGTTGACCCTGCTCAAATTTATGCAATTTTGGTGACTCATGAACACAGCGACCACATTAAAAGCGTGGGAGCGTTTGCCAGAAAGCACGGCTGTTTTGTGTTTGCACTAGACACCGAATGGCAAATTTTGGATAAGAAACTGGGCAAACTTGAAGATGTGCAAAAAGTTAAATTTTCGCTTAATAATTTCTACATTCAAGACATAACAGTGTCGCCATTTAGGCTATCGCATGATGCGTATTCCTGCGTTGGCTATTCATTCTACAATCAAGGCAATAAAATTAGCATAGCCACCGATTTTGGCGTTCCTACCACAAACATTTTGCAAAATTTAAAAGACAGCAATATTATAATTTTAGAAGCCAACCACGATGAAAATTTGCTATTAAACAACCCCAAGTACTCGGCAAGTTTAAAGCAACGAATATTATCGTCGAAAGGGCATATTTCCAACAAAACTTGTGCAAGCATAATTAAAAATATTTTCACAGAAAACTTAACTCAAGTGATACTGGCACATTTAAGCGAAGAAAACAATTCGCCAAGCCTTGCCTACGAAACCGTTAAGGCGGAACTTGAAAAATATGGGCTGATTGAAGGCAAGCATTTATATATTGATGTGGCTTCACAACACAACATGGGGCACTTGTTTGAGCTTAAAAACAAAAACTTATAATTTATTAGTTAATTTGGGGTAAAATATTATATATGGAACAAACCTATACAAGTTCAAGAGCATACAAAAAAAGTTGGTTTGACGGGAGAACTCTCATCATAATTTTTTTGTGTATCGCACTTGTTGTTTCGATAATTTTAAACCTAGACATAGTTAGCATTTTGTTCAAAGCAAAGCGCTATGATAAATATTTAAGGCAACAAGAAACTATAAAAAACGAAAAAGGTTTTGATGCATTAAAACAAACAAACGACGACTTTGTTGCTTGGCTAAAAAGCGAAGATGTTTTCATTAGTTTGCCAATAGTTAAAACTTCAAGCAGTGATGATGAAAAATTTTATTTATCGCACGCATTTAACAAATCATCAAATCCGCTAGGAATTCCCTATCAAACAAAAAACACTATGATTGGTCAAACCGACAACACTTGCATTGCGTGCACAAGTTCGCTAACCGTAAAGTTTTTTAAAAAAGTGACAACATATTCTCTCTTTTCAAACCTAGCAAGTTATCTGTCAAGTGATAACAACTTTACAAACACTTTTAGTATTGAAACCATAGAAGGCACAAACACTTATCAAATTATGTCGGCTTATAGTTTTAATATTAACAACGATTATTCAGACAAGTATTCGCCATTTTTATATTCAAACTTTGGAAACCCAGAAAGATTTAATGAATTTTACAACACCGCAAAAAAATATTCGGTTAAAGACTTTGGCGTTGACGCTGAATATGGCGATAAGTTTGTAACTTTACTATCCACAAACACCTTAGACCTTGACTATAGGATTATTATAATTGCAAAACAAATTTCCCATTAAGTCTAAACAAACCTAACGCTTTAATTTTATATAGGGATATGATGTTTCTATTTTTACAACAAAAGAAAAAGTTTAAGGTTTATATAATTGATACGAATATAAATTTATGCTACTATTAAATTATATTAAACCCATAAATGAGGTTTTGCTATGGAATTTGAAAAGTTTTATGAAATATTTGAAAAATATGGATTTTCGGACTCTACTTTAAGAATTAAAAACTCTAAAAAATTTCAAAACGTTTGGTTTGGAGTAATGGGAGATCCACACGATAACTCTTTAATATATTGGTGCAGTAGTGAAGAAGATAATTTTAGTTATGATTTTCCCTCGCTAGACGCTTTTGTTAATGCTAAAATTTTTGATGGAAATTCTCTTAAAGACATTTGGAATAACATAGAACTCACTTGTTTAGATTGTATATCCCCAGAAGAATATACTATACCGCCCTATGAAAAAAGTATTGTCTTTAATTATAAGCATAAGGAATTAGCAACCTATGAGCAACTAAAATTAGAAAAAAAAGCATGGGTTAAATTTTTGTCTATTCCACTATTTTGTTTAGTATTATCATTAGCATATTTTGTTTGTTCTTTAACTGTTATAAAATATAATGAAACTACAAACATTATAACCAGTTCAATTTTTATGGGTTCATTACTCATATTTATTTTTATATGTTTTATCATTGCAGATAATCAATGGTGGAAGAAGGTCAAACAAATTTATGTTATTGATAAAAGCACAAAAAAAACTAATTTTTACGAAAGTTTTGTAAAATTCTGTGCTGATAGTTTTAATGAATCATATCGCAACGAAAATTATGATGATGAAGGCTTGTGCTCGTTTGGTCCTTTTGAAAGTTGTGGACTTCTTAAAATTAAAGATGCTTATTTTATTTTTGCCGATGGTTCATCTGAAAAATTAGAGATGGTTTTTTTAAATGACTATGCAAAAGTTTGGAACAAACAAAATAACGAAATTAAGTCTTATTTGTATGAAAACTATAATGATGTGGAACAACTATTAAACGAAATAAAAACCAAACTGAATAAATAGTTTGGTTTTTAAAATAAAGTAATTTATAAGCATTTACTACTTTCCAAAACTCTCAATCGAGAGTTTTTTTATTGATTATGAACGACTTCCTTTGGAACAACCACAACAGTGCCGTCTATCCAACTGTTAAAAAATGATTCTAAATTTCTTAAGCTTGTGCTTTGGAAAACAGAAATTAAGTCTTGCGGAGTGGCGTTCTTGCCTTGATAATTTTTAAAGTATGCTTTCAAGCATTTATTAAATGCCTTTTTGCCAAGCACTTCACGCAAACTGTCAAACAGTAGCATTCCTTTAACATACGAAATGTAAATATACTCTGGTTCGGTTTTGTACTCGTTCAAGTTTCTATTCATAGTGGTATCCACCGAGCCAAAAATATCGCCATAAACTTCAACAAACATACAATATGAACTGTTTGCGTTTTTCATAATCTCATCGTAACTTAAGTTATATGATGGATTTTTTTCATAGAATAATGCAGTTGTGTATTCTGTTAAACCTTCGTCAAGCCAACCATAGTCATACTCGTTATTGCCCACCATTCCGTACCACCACTGATGTGCAATTTCATGAATGATTGTGTTTTGATAGTCCTCGTACTTTTCCAAACTATCAGAAATCATAACCAAGTTTGGATATTCCATTCCGCCATGAACAAAGTTGCTTTCCACCACTTGCAAAGTTTGATATGGATAAGTGCCAATCAAACTGTTAAAGGTATTTAAACTGTCAACGCAAGTGTTTAATGACTTTTCTGGTTCTGTGTCGTTATAGTAGTAATAATTTATAGTTGTATTCCCAACTTTTTTGCTTTCCGTTTTAAACTTATCGCTTAAAACGATTGCGAAATCTCTTACTGCTTTTGCTTCCACCTTTGTGGTTGTTTTGTGGTCTAAAGTGTTGGTTGAAACAACATTGCCTGTTGTTGCAACTTTGTAACTTTCAAAATTTGTTATCTCAACGCTATAGTTCGCCATGTCGCTATAAAATGGGTCGCCATTGTAATGATACTCGCTTTTGTTAAAGCCACCTTTATCGTAAACGCATGCAATAGGATAAAAATTGCATAAATTGATTGTGTTTTGACCATATCCAAATCTGTGGTTTATGTTTGGTAATTTTAGTTCATATTCAAAGTCAAAATTAACTTTTTCTTGTGGGTACAAATCACTTTTAAGACTAATACTTAAAATGGTTTTATCGTCACCTTCAAGCGTTGTTTCGGCTTCTAAATTATTAACTTTAACGCTATTAACCTTTATTCCACCAAAACTTTCGCCATTAGGATAAGCCTTGCTTTCGTAAAGCACACTAACTGGCTTGTTTTTTACACCTTCAGCAAACGAATTTGGATACAAATGAAAGCACACATTATTAAGTGCCGTATCTGTTTTATTTATATAAGTTGTTCTTTGCTTAACAACCGCCGTTTTGTTAATTTCATCTATATCAAGATGAATATCGTATGTGTTAACATTGCTTCCAAATTTTGCAACAAAACTCATTTTAGAGCAACCACTTAAAAGAGCGCTCACCGCAAGAATTAAAAGCAAAAGAGTTAATATTAGTTTGTTTTGTTTTTTCATTATCTCACCCATACGATAATATATGCTTGTCCCATAATAAAAAATGAGTGTATATTCAACAAAAAGTAAAATGTATATTTATTTTTCAAAAACAAACTTTTTCACATTCAAAAAATTTTATAAACATTAAAACAGCACGAAAAATCGCACTTGTGGAGAACTGGCACAAAGTTATCCACTTATGCACACGCTTATATTTATAAATTTGCATGAATATTTATGAATTTTGCATAAAAATGCACTTATACATGGGTTTTTATACAAAAGTTATCCACTTATCCACAATTTTAAGGCGAGTTATCCACAAAACACGACATGAACATTTATTTTTCTGGCACAAAGTGGGTCATAAAAAATGGTAATTGTGAATAACTTATGCTAAAAAAAGGGCAATAATTCGCCCTTTTTTAGTTTTATGCATAAATTTTTGTTAGTTCAAAGAAACTATTTTATATTTATTCACAAAAGGTTATGGATTGAATTTTGAAGGGTTATCTGTTTGTATTTTTTGAACAACACTTTCCACTGAAACACTTTCGGTTTCTTGTGGCTGGATAAATTCAACATCGGTTGGTGGAATTACATAATCTTTTGGTGGTTCTTTTGCCCCTTCAATAATCAAGCCATCTATTGGTTGATATTTTTCATGCCTAATTTCTTCTCTGTCAACAAGTTCGCCATCTTTATAGGTTTCCTTATACGCTTTTGCTTCATAGCCTTCTCGTGGATATTTCACACGGTAGTATTCGCCTTTGTACAAAACTTTATCGGTGTATTCGCCTGCAGTGTCAACTTGAATTTTGTCGCCATTATGTGGAATGTTACCAATAAACTCGGCAACTCGTTTTATGGTTTCGCCACTTGGAATTGAATTGCCGTAAATTTCGACAGTTGCTTCATCTTCGCTGGTGTAGGTTTTAAAGTAGATATCGTCTTTGCTATTATTTGTGAATATCATGTCGGAATAGCCTTCGCTAACCATTGCGTCTAAACTTAATTCAACATATCCAACTGGCAAAGTGTGTTTATGCACTTCGTCAATTTCAAGATTTGCTAGAACACAAGCATTGTAGATGGTCGTGCTGGCTTGGCAAATTCCACCTCCAATACCATTAACAAACTTTCCGTTTAAAATTACGATTGCAGGTTTATATCCGCCTTCTTCGGTTTGTGGTCCAGTTATTTCGTTGAATGAAATTTTTTCGCCTGCCTTAACAACCTTTCCATTGAATTTTTTAAGGGCTAAATCAACATTATGTCGTCTGCCTTCCTGTGAACCTTTTAGTGTGGTTGAAAATTTGCTCATAAGGTTCAACTTATTGTCAAAATAGGTTGAGTCAATTTCAGGTTTAACACCTGTTGTGTTAACATAAACTTTAATATCTTTTGTTCTTAAAAATTGATTTTCCAAGTCTTGATATAACTTTTCTTTGTCAACTTTAACACCATTTACGCCTTCTTCAATCTTAAACATGTTATCGCTGTTTGGGTTAAACTCTACTTTTGCGTTTTTAGGTTCTGTTTCAATTTCAGCAATTATGGCGTCAATTTTTTCATTAAAGTTTTTAAATGTACTTTTTAAAGATACCCTATAACTTGAATTTTTAGTGTTAGATGTTAGCCCGTTTAAAATTTTAGAGTTATTTAACTTGGAATTATTATTCGATGTGGTTTTAGATAAAGAATAGGTGTCGTAGGCATCTTGAACAACTTGTTTAACAGCTTGTTCAATTTCAAAGTCGTCTTGGTTAAATTTCCAAATTTTGTCCTTATACATAATTTGAATGGAAATGCCGTCCACTTGTTCTTTCATTTTATCTGTTACCACTTGGCTGGCTTGAGTTACGGTGTAGCCAGAAACCGATTGCCCGTTTATGTATGTTCCGTTACCAAAGGTTTCTTGTGCTGGGTTGGATAGTTGCATTTGACCCACAACAACCATAATTAAAACAAACGCTAAAATGGCAGATGAAAAAAATATATTTCTTCTTGCCTTTTTGATTTGCTTTTCGTTATAGTTAGTTTTTCCCTTTTTATTTTCCATAAAAAATACCTCTTGCTTTTTCGTTTATTTAGTCTTGTGCAAGAGCAAAAAAAATATGCACAAAAGCGTGCATATAATTATTATTCTATTATTCCAGTTGAATTGTCCCTATCGTCAAGCACCGACACCTTTGAAAGTTGTTTTTGGATTTTTTCAGATTTTTTTGTTGCACTTTCGATAGAATCACTTGCCTCGCTAAGTTTCTTTTGCGTTTTTGTAAGCAATTCAACATAGGTTGAAAATTCTTTTTTAAATGTTGAAAGCATAGACCAAATTTCACTGCTACGCTTTTCTATTGCAAGCGTTTTAAAGCCCATTTGCAAACTATTAAGCAGTGCCGACAAGGTTGTTGGACCACATAAAGTTACATGATACTCTCGTTGAAGTTGCTCGAAAAGCCCGTTTTGTTTGATAACTTCGGCATAGAGTCCTTCTGTTGCAAGATATAGTATTGCAAAATCAGTGGTAAGTGGCACTTGAATGTATTTTTGACTGATTGATTTTGCTTCTTCTTTAACTCGTTTTATAAGTTGTTTTTGGCAGTTTAATATGCTCTCTTGTGAACCGCTTTCGTTTGCGTCAACAAGTCGCAAATAATCTTCAATAGGGAATTTTGCATCAATAGGAAGATAGATGTTTTTCTCGTCTTTTCCGGGCAAGTTGATAACATAATCGACTCTTTCGGTGGTTGACGAAAGCATAACTTGAGATTGATATTGGCTAGGTGCAAGCATTTGTTCAAGCAACGAGCCTAATTGAACTTCCCCAAAAGTTCCTCTTGTTTTAACATTTGTTAGCACTTTTTTAAGGTCGCCCACGCCACTTGCCAAAGTTTGCATTTCTCCAAGACCTTTGGTTACGGCTTGAAGTTGCTCACTTACAACCGCAAAACTTTTGTTTAACCTGTCGCTTAATGTTGCATTAAGTTTATCATCAACAATAACACGCATTTCATCAAGTTTTTGGGCGTTGGTATCGTTTAACTGTTTTAAGTTTTCTCGTGTTTCAACAATAAGCCTTTCCATTTGATTTTCATTTTTCTTGCTAAGTTCGGCTAGCCTTTCCGCCATGTATTTTAAGTTTTGATCGGTGCTTTTGTTAATTGAAGTTATGTTAGCAACAACTGCATCGTTATATAACTTAATCATGGAAAGTTGTGACTCATGAAGTTGCTTAATTAAAGAATATAAATTCGACAAATCTGCCTTGTTTTTTTCGTTAATTTGAGAAACAAAATTTTCATTTATATTCACTTTGCTTTTTCTAAAAAGCAATACCAAAGAAAAAATTAAATTTATGCCAAGAAGCACTGTTATTACAATATTAAACATATAAAATCTCCACTAAAATTATAACATAAAAAAACCACAAAACAAAAAGTTTTGCGGTTTTAATATTAGTATTGAACTTCGGAGTAGCGAACATTTCTGTTTCTTCTTTCTTCTTCAACCAAATCACTTAACAACGCTTTAACTTCATGTGGCTTTTTTATATTTTTAAGAACCAACACATCGCAAGAAGCATCACGGCAATAAATTTCAACATTTCCAACGCCAAACATTTTGCCAAAAACCGATTGATACACTCCCAAGTCGTCAACACGATAAAGCATAACTTCTTCAACATTTGTGGACAAAACACCTGTTTCTTCAACAAGTTTAACCCAATGTCCTGGCTTTCTTATAATTGCATATTTTGTAAATGAAATTGGCATACCCATTATTCGCTTTGTATCTTGCCAAAGCACTTCAACGCCTTTTGTTATTGATTTCATATCATTCTCCCAATCAATGCGATTTTATCACAAAATAATTTAATTGTAAATACATAATGCAAATTTATTTAATTCGTTCAATTTTTAACTTATGTACCAAGAATTTTGATAACTCAACCAAAGGAATTATCGACAGCGAGCAAACCAAAACGATTAGCCATTGAGTAAGTGTTAAACTGGTTAGGGCAAACACAGAACGCACGAATGGCACAAAGGCAACAACTGCAACCAAGGCAAAACTAGCAAGCACAGAAAGGTTAAAAATCTTATTTTTAAAGATATTTATCTTTGTTAGACTGTGGTTTGTTTTTAAGTTAAACGAGTGGAAAATTTGAATTAAATTTATTGTAAAGAAAATCATAGTTGTTGCAACTTTGTTTCCCAAATATTTATTAGCAAACACAAACATGAGCATTATAATAACAACTTGCAATCCTGCTTGATACAAAATGTTGTAGCCCACTCCACCGCTTAAAATGTTCGAACTGTTATCTCTTGGTGGCCTATCCATTATGTCGTACTCGGCTGGTTCTAGTCCAAGAGAAATTGCGGGCATAGTGTCGGTTATAAAGTTTATAAACAAAAGTTGAGATGGAACAAGGAATGTTAGTTGTGGCAAGAATATGCACGACAAAAACAGTGTTACAACTTCAACAATATTTGTAGATAGTAAAAACTGAATTGTTTTTTGAATGTTGGAATAAATTTTTCTTCCTTCTTCTATTGCCAAAATTATTGTTGCAAAGTTATCGTCCGATATAATCATATCAGCAACATCTTTTGTTACATCAGTTCCAGTTATTCCCATACCAACGCCAATATCAGCAATTTTTAAACTTGGGGCATCGTTAACGCCGTCGCCAGTCATCGCAACAACCTTTCCTTGCTTTTGGAACGCCTTAACAATTCGCACTTTATGTTCTGGACTAACCCTTGCAAAAACCGAATATCTATTTATTTTTTCAAGCAATTCGTTTTCACTCATTCGCGATAATTGGTCGCCGGTTATCACCTGCGTTTTTTTGTTTGCCATGCCCAGCATTTTTGCAACAGCAAAAGCAGTTTCGGCATGGTCACCGGTTATCATTATTGGTTTTAAACTTGCGTTAAAACATTTTTTAATTGCTTCTATTGTTTCTGGTCTTGGTGGGTCAATCATGCCAACAAGTCCAAGGAAAATCAAACCTTCTTCATACTTATTTGAACTGTCCAAAAATTGATGTTCTTGATAGGCAAAGCCCAAAACTCTTAATGCATCTTCCGCCATAGTTTTGTTTGCTTTCTCAATTTCTTGAATATATTCATCGGTAAGTTTAACTTTTTTGCCACCCATTAAAATGTGAGTGCATTTTCTCAAAAGACAATCAACTGCACCTTTGGTATAACTATAATATGTATCACCAATTTTGTTTACAGTTGTCATGAGTTTTCGGTTGCTATCAAAAGGAACTTCATCAACTCTTGGATACGACCTTATAATTTCTGGTACATTTTGTTCACAATAAAAACCAAAGTTTATAAGTGCAGTTTCGGTTGGGTCGCCTATGGCAACTCTTTTTTTAACAGTCGAGTCGTTGCAAAGCACCATACATCTTAAAAGTTCAATATACTGCTTGCTAGCATAATTATGAGTGTCATTTTCCAAAAACATTTGGTTATTATAGAAAACTTTTTTAACTGTCATTTTGTTTTGCGTTAATGTTCCAGTTTTGTCCGAACAAATAACTTGGCAACTTCCCAAAGTCTCAACTGCATGAAGTCGCTTGATAATTGCATTTCGTTGAGCAAGTTTTTGAACAGATAGCGCCATGATGATTGTGATAGACGCAGGCAAACTTTCTGGAATGGCAGCAACTGCAAGAGCAACTGCTGTTAAAAACGCTTGCATTATTCCTTGATGAGAGAATAGTAACTCGATAATAAAAATTATAACTGCGATAGCAAGAACTGTGTAACTTATTATTTTCCCAATTTTATTCAAACTTTTTTGAAGTGGTGTTTGCTCTTTTTTTCCAGTTTGAATTAAAACCGAAATTTTACCAAACTCGGTGTCAACACCAATGGTGGTAACAACTCCAATTCCTCTACCATAAGCCACTACTGTTCCAGAATAAGCCATGTTTTTTCGGTCATGCAAAGAAGTTTTTTCGGCTAGTTCTATGTTGGCATTTTTTTCTATTGGCAAACTTTCGCCTGTTAAACTGGCTTCATCAATCTTTAACGAATGTGTTTCGATAAGCCTAAGATCTGCCGGAACTATATCGCCCGCATCTAAAACTACAATATCGCCCACGACAAGTTCAACTGTTTTAACTTGTTGTTGAACGCCATCTCGAATAACTTCACAAAATGGCTCGGTGCTTTTTTTCAAACTTTCAAGTGCGTTTTCGGCTTTATTTTCTTGAATAACCCCCATTGTTGCATTAAGAACAACAATAAGCAAAATAACTCCGCCTTCAAACAAGTCCCCATACTGTTTTTGAACTATGGCAAGTCCAATGCTAATTGCGGCTGCGATAAGCAAAATTATAACCATAATGTCGCTAAACTGGGCAAAAAACTTGGCTACAATAGATTTTTTCTTTCCCTCATGCAATTTGTTTTGCTTGTCTTTGTTAAATCTTTCTTCAACTTGAGTTTTTGTCAACCCGTTTTTTGATGTGTTAAGTGACTTAAGGACTTCATTTTTATTTACGCTATAAAATTCCATTATCCCCTCTTTAATAAAGTTAATTATATCACATTAAACAATGTCGCCCAAACAGGACAAGGTTTAATAAAATAAAAAAATCAGTAAATGTCTACTGATTATTTTATGCAAACTCTATGATATAAATTCTAGTTTTCGTTTATATACACGCCTGCTTGCTCTATTAAGTTTTCACTATTTGTTCCAAACCGCACATTTTCAAGTGTTTGACCATAGTTATTCATGCTTAAAATTATTCCGCCCACTTGCAAATTATTACTTGAAGCCGAAACTAAAAAGATGATGGCAGAATTATTCATATAACTTCCGTTAGTTAATTTATTTGCCTTGTCAAGTTCAAGTTCGTCTGCTCCTGCCGACACATAAGTTTTCTTGCCTTGATTTAATCCAATTCGCACAAACGAGTTGTTTGCCACAATTACTCCTGCATTACCTTTATCTTGAAAAGATAAAAACAGCGCACCAATCCCTGCTTGCTTTCCGTTTTCCATCGCAAGACTGTTTGTTCCAATATCCATGAAAATATTTCTGCAAATTGATGAATTTTTAATGTTTTCAGTAACTTTAACGCCATTTATTTTGATATTTTTAAATGTGTTTTTAGTTAAAGTTAAATCACTAACTTGGTTAGCGTTTATGCCGTAGCAGTAACCTGTAAAAGCACAATTTGAAATTGTTATTTTTTTTGAATTAAAAGTTTTAATTGCGCCATAAACATCATACTTTTGATATGGTCCTTCATACTTCAAATAGCCTTCATTTTGTGTGCTATTTAAAGTGAATCCCAAATTCAAAATTTTAACTTGCTCAAAATCATCCAGTGGCAAAAAGTCTTCGCCAACTTGCTTTGCTCCAACCAAAAAATTACCATGAATAATCGTATTTTTGCTACCATCTCCAATAATTGTTAATTGTTTGTCTATTACCATGTTATACAAACTTTCATCTTCATCATTTTCTGGTTTATACTCACCCTTTTTGATGTAAATAATGTCGCCGTCTTGGCTTTCGCTTAATGTTTGTTTAAGTTGTTCTTTGCTTTCGACAACACGGTTCGCAACATAAATAGAAAATGTAGCACTTAAATCGCCTTTTGTTATTTTAACTATCTTCTCTCCAAAAGTCGAAGTGTCAACACTATCTATCTTGCTGTAATCCACACTGACATTGCAAGTTGTTCCGTCGGTGTTTAAACTTTCCACTTTTAGCCCTTTAAACGAAACTTCTTCGCCAATTTCATACACAATCTTATTTGGCAAACTGGTTAAATATAAACTTGAACTTCCCGATGTGCAACCAGTAAAAATTGGGATTATTAAGCAAAAAAGCAATAAAAATGCAAAATTTTTTAATTTTTTCATAAAAAACTGACCTCTTTAAGCAAATTTTTTCCATAAATTGTAAATTTAAACTATATTTAATAGTTATTTTTTTGTTGCACAAAATATAGTTATGAAAAGTAAAAAAATGTGGAGTATTTTGTTTGTTTTGCTTGCGATTTCTTCGCAATTTTTATGCTATACATTTAGAAAAACAGTTTTTGCTCAAGCCTTGCCTATTTACACCCAAGTTGGAGTTTATAAATACGAAGGCGAAATTCCCCACTTCTTTACACATCAAATTATCAACGACCCCAAAAAAGCATTTTCAAAAAAACTTGCCAGACATTATGATAAAGATTGCATAACTTACAAAGAATTAGATAATTTTTTAAATGAAATGTATAAAAACAACTATTGCTTGGTGGATATATATGATGTCGTTGGCTATGAAAATGGCGAACCTTACTTTAAGGAAATTTATATGCCTATTGGCAAGAAACCTTTTTTGCTTTCGTTTGATGATATGAGTTACGATAGCATTGGGTTAGGTCTTAGCGACAAAATTATTTTAGATGAAAACGGAGAAATTGCGTCATTCACATGTTCTAATCCAACGCAAATAGAGTACGACAAAGAAGCCGTATGCATTATTGAAAACTTTATAAAAAAACACCCAGATTTTTCAATCAACAACGCAAGAGCCATAATTTGCCCAACTGGCTATGACGGAATTTTGGGTTACAGAATTAACAAAGACGGATACAACAGACAAAAAGATATTGAAGCTATAACACCCTTAATTGAAAAACTTAAAAAGCTAAATTATCGTTTTGCTTCACACACCTACGGTCACATACAAGTGTCCTACACCAGCGACAATCAACTTTTAAGAGATTGCGAAAAATATAAAAACGAAATTGAAAGCGTGATTGGCGAAACCGATATTTTATCATTCCCATGTGGTAGTTATGTTTCCAAAGGAAGCAAGTTAAACATTTTAAAAAACTACGGGTTTAAAATTTTCTTTTGTGTTGGAGACGCTGTCACTTGCAAAAAGAATGGTTGCGTGTTTTTAAAAAGAGAAGTTTTGGACGGTCATTCGTTAAGATGTTTTAGGAAGGATTACAAAGAATTTTTTGACACTAAAAATGTCTACGACCACGAAAACCGAACAATTCCGTTTGAATAAACAAAAAAAGCCAAAAATCTTGGCTTTTTTAATTTTTTTTATTAAAATTTTAATTTTTCAATTCATTTTCTTCTAATTTAAGTTCTTCAAAGAAATTATCTTCTAATTTTTCTTTTTTCTGTTTTTGAATGTAAAGTTCAAGAAGTTGATGAACTCTATCAAGTTTTTGGCTAAAACTATAAATTAAATCTTCACTTTCGATAAACATTAAACTTAAACTTAAATAATCTTTTAAAGCACAAAGTTTAAGAAAATATTTTCGATCTTCATAAATTTTCAACCTTTTTAAATAGGTTGCTTTTTGCTGTTTTGTGAAGCCTTTAGTTCTTCCAAGGTCTTTTCTTTGAATTCTTAACCACCAAAATCTAAATTGTTTAATAATTTCTTTAAATAGTTTTCTATCGTATTTTAAAACACCAAAAGTTTGTTCATTTGCCTTTAAGTATTTTGCAATCTGTTTCATGGCTTTGTTTTCAGCCGAGTATTCTAGTGGGTTTGAACGATAAACAGCATCATTATAATCAATATTATCAAAAAAAATTAAATTTGGGTCATTAGAAACAAACAGTTCAAATAAGTTAATTTTGTCCTTCTTTCTTAAAGCCGTTTTATTTGTTTTGTATTGCTTAACATGTTCAAATTCATGTTCCATGCTCGCTAAATAAGAAAAATAGTTGTACTTATAACCTGTTTCACTATCCACTTGCAAAAATAAACTGCTTTTCGCTTTGCTAACATATCCTAGAGAATTATTTCCGCTGATTAAATCACCATCTTCAATAATCCTAAACGAATAATCGCTTACATTATTTTCTTCACATTTGAATATGAAATGCCAGTAAATTATTTGCATTTGCTGTTTTAATGTTAAGTTTGGCCAAATTTTTTCACAATAAGCATTATAAAAATTATTCTTCGTGATAACAAACTTGCTTGGGTTATTTTCCTTTTCATCTTTCTTCGTACCAAAAATGTCACATTCAATTCTGCCGTCCTTTTTTACCTCAAAGTAAGAATAAAGCAAAAAGTTGTTAACATCGTCTAAAGTTTGCGGAACGAATTGTTCTTGCATGAGTATATCAAAAAAATCAGGGTAATAGTCTTTTAAGTATTGCAAGACTTCTTCGGGCGAATCCAAATTGTCCACAAAATATTTTTCTGGTGTTTGTTTTTCTTTTTTGTTCATGAAAAAAATATAACATAAATTAACCCAAATGTCAATATTGAGAATTTTTAAGCATTTTACTAAAATCTTAAATTCAATTTGTATCTAGCAAGCCCGAACTTGAAATTTTTCATCAAACTGCTTTAGTAAAATTTTCAACATTTTTCCGCCAAAAATAATATAATTGCGAATTTTAAAAAAGAAATTTAATATGGCTTTATTAAAAATTTTAAATACAGTAAATTACTTTAAAAAATTTATTCATAGCAAAAAAATTTAAAAATTACGCTTAAATAAACAAAAAAAGCCAAAAAAATTGGCTTTTTTTTAATTTTTTAGTGAAATTCTAATTTTTTAGTTCATCTGATTCCAACTCCAACGCTTTAAAAAAATCCTTATTTAATTTTTTCTTTTGCTGTTTTTTGCTGTAAAGTTCAAGATATTCGTCAACTTTGTCAAGTTTTTCACTAATATATTGGCGACGATCTTCGTCTTCGACATATTCCAAGCAGTCGGACAAATAAATTTTTAACATTATAAGTTTTGAAAAATATTTTCTATCCTTGTATATTTTTAAATTTTTCAAGTAGATTTCCTTTAGGTATGGCGAGTACTTTTTGGATTTTTGCATGGCATTTTTGCTTAATTTGTGCCAATCAAAATCAATATAACGCATAAGACTTTTAAAAAGAGCTCTATCCTTTTTTAAAACACCAAAAACTTGTTCGTTTGCCTTTAAATACTTTATAGCTTGTTTTATTGCTTTGTCTTCAGCCGAAATTTCAAAAGGATTTGAAGCATAAACTGCATGATTTAAATAAGCATCTCCTAAATTTAAAAATTCTTGTAGCGCCGGTCTACCTAAGATGAGATTTAATTCAAATAGATTAAATTTTTCCCTTTGAAGTAATTTATAAATATTAGTATTGTTTTGTTTTACATGCTCGAATTCGTGCTCCATAGAAACTATTAAACTTAAATAGTTGCTTTCATATCCTTTATCTTTGTTATCAAAGCGCAAAAATAATGTTTTAAGATAGTCACCAATATATCCACCTCGCTCACCATTACCTTCTGCTAACGAGTCATCTTCAACGATTCTAAAAGAATAATCAGTTACATTATTTTCTTCGCATTTGAATATGAAATGCCAGTAAATTATTTGCACTTGCTGTTTTATTGTTAAGTTCGGCCAAATTTTTTCACAGTAAGCATTATAGAAATTATTCTTGGTGATAACAAATTTGCTTGGGTTATTTTCCTTTTCATCTTTCTTTGTACCAGAAATGTCGCATTCAATTTTGCCGTCCTTTTTTACATCAAAGTAAGAATAAAGCAAAAAGTTGTTAACATCATCTAAAGTTTGCGGAACGAATTGTTCTTGCATTACAATTTTGTAAAAGTTAGGATAACAATCTTTTAGATATTGCAAAACTTTTTCACTAGAAGATAAGTCAACTCCGTATTCATTTAATTTTTCATTCTCTTTATTATCCATAGCAAAAATATAACATAATGCAAATAAAATGTCAATATTGGAAAAATTTATAAAACAAAAAGTCTTTATAACTTTGACAATTTAGTTATTAAAATATATAATGTTGGTAATACGAAGGAAGAAATATGGAAAAAACCGAACTTATTAAATATATTGTTTCAACATGTTCAAGATTAGAGAACCTGTGCGAAGGGTTTGATGTCAACAGCAAGTCTGCCTTAATATCAAGTAAATTTAAAGTTTTGCTTGCGTTAAGCGAAAAGCCAAACACTTCTCCAAGCATGTTGATAGACAGATTAGGTTTAGCAAAAAGCAACCTTGCTCTTTTATGCAAAAGCATGATAAGCGAAGGGTTAATTAAAAAGAACAAAGACCAATTTGATAGTCGCGTTATTTTTTACTCTTTAACAGAACTTGGAACAAAAACTTTAAACGAGAGTTTAACTCTTATGGCAGATAATTTTACCAAGCAGTTAGCATATAAAAACAAGTTTAAAGAAATTGAAGCATTGCTTATAAACTTAAAAGATTTGATTGACTAAAAATTTGTTTACAACTTGATTATTCGTTGACAACCAATTTTCAAAATGTTAAATTATATTATGTAGATAAAAAGGAGAAATTATGGCAAGACAAACTAATCAAAAAGAAATGATAATTGATGTGCTTGAAGAAATGAACCACCCAACCGCAGACGAATTACTAACAAAACTTGAAAAAAAATATGGTCCATTCAGCAAAGCAACACTGTATAGAAACTTAGCACAATTTGTGGAAGATGGAAAGGTTGATAGAATTGCCCTTAGCGACGCTGTGGTTAGATATGAAATTGCAAAAGATTTCCATTATCACATCGCATGCGAAAAATGTGGAAAAGTGGAAAATTTAATGCTTCCTCACCCACTAGACTTCCCTGAAAAAATTAAAGGTTATAAAATAGACACTCATGAGTTGGTGTTTTACGGAATTTGTCCTAAATGCCAAAAAACTATGGAAAAATAAATCGAAGAAATTCGATTTTTTTTATTTCTTGACTTTAAGTGAATATCGTTATACAATATACATAGGTTAATATGCAAAACTACTACGAAATTTTGAATGTATCGAGAAACAGTACGGATGATGAAATTAAAAAAGCGTACTTAACAATGATAAAAAAATATCACCCTGATGTTTATCAAGGGGATAAACTTTTTGCCGAAAAACAAACTGCTTTGATAACCGAGGCATACACCACATTAAAAAATAAAGAATTACGAATGAAGTATGACCGCAAGAACTTTTCAAATCAACCTTCAAGCGAAAGTGCAAAGCAAGAAAAACCAAAGCAAAAACCAAAACCACAAAAACCTCAAGCCGAGAAAAAAGAAACAAAACAAGAACAAGAAAAAAAGCCATCAAAGGAAAAGACTAAACAAGCCGAGAATTTAACGCCCGAGCAAAAGCAGTCAAAAAACCAAAAGTTAATTTTAGACCTTGCTATTATCGCACTACTATTGCTTTTCTTCTTACTTATTTTCTTCCCATTAAAATAGCATTAAAAAAAGACATTTTGAATGTCTTTTTATTTTTTAAATTTTCTTTTTTTTACAATGTTTTTAAAACTTCTTGAACATCTCTCATGTCGCATTTACCAGCAAAGTTAAGTTTAAAATGCTTCATAACCGAGCCAATAGACTTATCTTCAAGTTTTAGCATCTCGGCTTTAATTTCTTCTTTGCTCATCATTTTTGGCAAGAATTTCTCAACTGCTGACTTTTGAGCAAGCACTGCCTTATTCTCTTCGGTGTTGCCAACCTTTAAATAGTTTTCGGCTTCTTCGTCAAGTTCCTTAATTGTTTTTTGCAAAATTCCAACAACTTCGGCATCGCTTGTTTCAACACCCTTTGCCTTGTTTTCGATGTTAACAAGCATGTATTTATTAACAACAATGGATAATGCTGTTCTTGTTTGTTGGTCATGATTTTTCATGGCTTCAACATTTGCCTTTTTTATTTCGTCAATTAACATAAAATTCTCCTTTAAATTTATTTTTCACATAAAGTGCAATATTAAGACGCGATTTTACTAATCTTCAATCTTTGATTGAATATATGAAGCAAGTTCATCAACTTTTATTGTTTCTTGTTTCATCGAATCTCTATCTCTAACTGTTACGGTGTTATTTTCAAGCGTATCAAAATCAATAGTTACGCAGAATGGTGTTCCAATTTCATCTTGTCTACGATAGCGCTTGCCGATTGAACCTGCTTCGTCGTAGGTGCACATAAATTTCTTTTTAAGCGAAGCATAAACTTCTTTTGCTTTTTCGCTTAAATTTTTTTGAAGTGGTAAAACAGCAACTTTGTATGGTGCTATTTTTGGTTCAAAGTGCATTACAATTCTTGTTTCGCCATTTTCTAATTTTTCTTCGTCATAGGCTTCGCACAAAAGTGCAAGAACAAGTCTGTCGCAACCAATTGAATACTCGATGTCGCAAGGAACATATTTTTCATTTGTTATTGGGTCCATATAGAGCATGCTTTTTCCTGAATATTCTTCATGACGAGATAGGTCGTAGTTACTACGATTGTGAATGCCATTAAGTTCGCTCCAACCCATTGGGAACAAGTATTGAATATCGCAAGCCGCTTTTGCATAATGTGCCAATTTGTCGTGGTCTTTAAATCTTAAATTTTCTGGTTTCAAACCAATGCTTGTGGCAAAATCCCATGCTTTTTGTTTGTATTCGTCGTAAAATTTCATGCTGTCTTCTGCTTTACAGAAAAATTGATGTTCCATTTGTTCAAACTCAATAGTTCTAAAAGTAAAGTTGCCCGGTGTAATTTCGTTTCTAAATGCTTTGCCAATTTGAGCAATACCGAATGGAACTTTTGCTCTTGTTGTTCGTTGAACATTCAAAAAGTTAACAAATTCGCCTTGGGCTGTTTCTGGTCGAAGATAAATTATATCTTGACTAGCATCGGTAACGCCACGCTTTGTTGAAAACATTAAGTTGAAGTTTTTAATTTCGGTGAAATCGCATTTTCCACAATTTGGGCATTTAATGTTATGCTCCAAAATGTAGGCTTGCATTTCTTCCTTGCTCATAGAGTCAACAGGCATTTCAATATTATGCTTGTGATTATATTCTTCAATTAAGTTATCGGCTCTATGGCGAGTTTTACAATTTTTACAATCCATTTTTGGGTCACTAAACGAAGCAGTGTGTCCGCTTGCGTCCCAAACTCTGCTGTTCATTAAAATTGCTGCATCAACGCCATAACTATTGTCGCTTTCTTGAACAAATCTTTTCCACCATGCTCTTTTAACATTATTTTTAAGTTCAACGCCAACAGGACCGTAATCCCAAGTGTTGCCCATTCCGCCGTAAATTTCGCTTCCTTGATATATAAAGCCCCTGCCCTTGCAGAGATTAACAATCTTGTCTAAATTTTGTAATTTTTCCATAACATTCTCCCTTTAACAACTATAAGGTGGTGTCTTGTTAGACATACCCTCATTTTTACCTAATATTTTTTCTAGTTCCTTTTTATAAACATCAAGCAATCCACTACGATTAAAACTATAATAATTATTGTCACACTTGCCTAGTATTATATGGTCTAGAACTGCGATGTGACTTAAATTTAAGTTGTAGTATATTTGTCTTGTCATTTCAATATCTTCTGAACTTGGCGATGGGTCGCCGTTTGGATGATTGTGCATTAAGATTATACCTTGTGCTTGCGTTCTAACCGCCGTTTCGGTTATTGCTTTTAAGGCAAAAGCAACTTCGTTGTTTGTTCCCTTTGCGATTAGTTTAGCAACAATCAGTTTACTAAGAGAGTCCACACACAGCACATAAAATTCTTCGTTTGGCATGTGATTGAAAATTGTTCCAAAATAGTCAAAAACATGTTCAGGACAAGTTAGAACTGGTCTTGGTAGCATCTTACTTTTCTTATATGCTTTAAAAATATTTGGAAGCCCGTGCAAAAATGTTGCAGTAACTTCTCCTATGCCTTTAACTTGCATTAAATCTTCAACACTAGAATCAAGCACATTGGAAAAACTTCCAAAGTTAGCAATCAAACAGTGAGCAAGTTCGTTTGTATCTTTTCGTGGAATGGAAAGAGATAAAACATACTCAAGCATTTGGTGTTCATCAAAATTCTCCCAACGCTTTTCAATCAAGTTATTTCTTAACCTGTGCCTATGTCCTTGATGCATATTCACTAGTTTTGAATGATTCAAATTTGGATCTTTTAGTGTCATATTTGCCTCTAATAGTACCTAATATATAAATTATAGTTAGTTTTCTTAAAATTTCAAAGTGATTTAGTAAATTCTACAACTTATATTGCTAAAAAAGCCAAAATTTGTTCTGGCTCGCTTGAAATTGCACCGATATAGGCACATTAAAAGTTAAAGATTTAATATTTAATATTGGAGGTTTTATGGAATTTTCACTGGCAATGATTGTTAAAAACGAAGAAAAAGTTCTTAAACGCTGTTTGGAAAGCGTTAAAAACTTGTTTGATGAAATTATTATTGTAGACACCGGCTCGACCGACAATACAAAGAAAATAGCAAAAGAATATACAAACAAGATATATGATTTTGTTTGGGTTGATGACTTTAGCAAGGCACGAAATTTTTCTTTTGAGAAAGCCACAAAGGACTACATAATGTGGCTTGATGCGGACGACATTTTAAGGGAAAGTGAGCAAAAAGCGTTTATTAAACTAAAGCAACAAATTGAAAAATTAAAGCCTGATGTTGTTATGATGAAATATAATGTGTCATTTGATAAATTTGACAATCCAACTTTTAGTTATTTTAGAGAAAGAATTGTGAAAAAAAGTTGCAACTTTGTTTGGCAAGACCCAATTCATGAAGTTATCGCACCGGCAGGAAAGATAATTTACTCTAGCGTCTTTATCGAGCACAGACCTTATGCTAAACCATCAAAGGAAGGACGAAATTTGAAGATATACGAAAGCCTGCTAAAAAACGGAGCAAATTTTTCAGCAAGACAGCAATATTACTATTCACGAGAACTTATGTATAACAACAAAACAAATAATGCAATTTTAAACTTTCAAAAATTTTTATCTATGCCGTCTGCTTGGATTGAAAACAAAGTTAGTGCTTGCATAGATTTATGCCGTTGCTATTTATCGCTAAACGACCAATTTAGCGCAAAAAAGAGTTTGCTAAAAAGTTTTGAATTCACTTTTCCTCGCGCTCAAATTTGTTGCATGCTAGCAGACATTTTTATGCAAGAGAGCAAGTTCGACATAGCAATTTATTGGTATAAGTGTGCACTAAAAGACAAAGAAAATTCAAAAAGCGGTGCGTTTGTTGAAAACACCTACTACAACGTTTATCCCCTTTTAAACCTTTGCGTTTGCTATTATAAACTAGGAAACTATAAAAAAGCCGAGTTATACAATTTGAAGGCAGGCAAGTTTGCTCCACAAAACAAATACTATTTAGAAAATTTAAAATTTTTTGAAAGTCTTAAGCAAAAACAAAACACACAAAAATGAATTAAAATATCAAATTATTTGAGTAAATATTTTCTTTTTGCTAATATTAGTTAGTGAAAGGAGAAAATTAAATGGTTAAATACGATTTTACAAATAAAGTTGCGTTAGTTACGGGTTCTAGCACAGGTATTGGCAAAGGAATTGCCGAAGAACTTTGCAAGGCTGGAGCGACTGTTGTATTAAACAGTCTTGAACAAGACCCCGAACTTCAAAACACTTTTGATGAATTTAAGCAAAAGGGATATAAAGTTTTTCCTATTTGGGCAGATGTTAGCAAAGAGGACCAAGTTGAGCAAATGTTTAGCACAATAGAAAAAGAATTTGGAAGATTAGACTTTTTGTGTAACAACGCAGGAATAGCAATTAACAATTCGCTTGAAAGCAATTTACAAACCACTTGGGACAAAGTTTTGGAAGTTAACTTAATGGGGAAAATGCTTTGCATAAAGCACGCTATTCCACTACTAAAAAAATCGGCTGACGGAAGAATTGTTAACACATCATCAAGACTAGGAACAAAGCCAATACGAAATTCAAGCGCTTATTGTTGTAGTCAAGCAGGAATTTTAATGCTAACAAAATGTGCAGCTTTAGAATTAAGCGATTACAAAATTAAAGTTAATGCAGTATGCCCTGCCCTAACACTAACACCACTTTCACTAAAAAAATATAGTCAAGATGAAATTGAAAAGTTTGCAAAAGAAAATCCACTTGGAAGACTTTGCAAAATTGAGGATACTGTTAACGCTGTTATGTTTTTGTTAAGCAGTCAAAGCGACTTTATTACTGGCGAAAGCATTGAAGTTAGTGGCGGAAATTTGTTGATTTAAAAAAATTGCCAACATTGGCAATTTTTTTATTTAATATTTTTGAAAAAAATAAGCAAAATAAAAGTATGAAAAAGATTTTACTTTATTTAAGTGCGTTTGTTCCATTATACTTTTTGGTGCTTATCAAACTTGTTATAGACATTATTTTAAACAACCTCACTTTTAACATTTTAAACACCACCGCGTTTGTTTTGATGTTAGTTGCAATCGCGCTAGGAATTGTTGGCGCAAAAATCTCGCTAAAACACAGCGACACGCCATCTCAATCTATTAAAATAATCAGTCAAAAAAGCATAACCGAACAATACTTTTTGGGCTATTTTTCGCTTTTTGTGTTGTTTGCCCTGGGCTTTGAACTTGAAAAGGTAAGCATGTTTATTGTGTTTATTTTAGTTATCGTTTTAATTGGTATTGTGTATGTTAAAAATGACCTGTTTTATATAAACCCATTTTTGAACATTTTGGGTTACAACTTTTACGATGTAACCTATTCTATTGCAGATTCTAGCAAAGAGTACACATCCAAATTTATTTGCAAAGGTAAACTAAACAAAACAAACATTTACCACACCGCAAAATTAAGCCATGAAAACTTTAGTATGATTATTGACAAATAATAAAAATATTTGTTTTGAATAATTGAAGAATATATAAAATTTAATAAATGAAAAATTATAGATAAACTATTACTCCCCTTACCTAAAATTAAAATTTGCATATTGACAAATTGAACAAAATGGTGTTAAAATTTGGTATGCAAAATTATAATTTAGACGACCTTTATGTAGTATCAATAGTAAAGATTAACAAAGATTTAATAAACTCGAAAGAAATACTGAAAAATTGTATTGAATTAGTTGGATATGCTATTGTTACAAAATCGCAACTAATACCAAAAATGTTTGTGGATATCTACTCCAAAGAATTTTATGAACCATTTAGAATGAATATTGAAGTGGGCAAAATTTGTTATTCTCATGTTCAAACAATGGCAAGTATGTTTGGAGATAGAAAAGAGCAACTTGCTCGCGCAAGACAAAAAAAATGGAATTGTGTTGCACTCATAGAAGTTTTAAGATATATAAACCGCGATAGCACAGACTTTTTGCATCACCTTTTAGATGAAGAAGATGAAAAAGTTGACATTTCCAAAATGAATTAACGAGCTATTATTTAGAAAACTAATAAGGGAGAGTAAAATATGAAAAATTACAATATTAACGAATTATATTTAGTTGCCGTAGTTAAAATAACTAAAGACTTTATGGACAAAAAAAATGACCTAAACGATTGCTTTGAAAAAGTGGGATTTGCAATTTGCACAAAGTCACTTATTATACCTAATGCTTTTGTTGATGTTTACACAAAAGACATTTACAATAAACTTTCCCCAGAATCAAAAATTGGCGAATATATATTTTTAGTGTTTAATCCCCTTTTAAAAATGTGTGACGGAATGAGCAAGGAAGAAGCAGAAGTTATTAAAACAACCACTTTTGATGAATATGTTCTTGCCGATTTACTGCGCTTTGCAAACAAAAATTATCCAAAATTTGCGCAAGCAAGGTTAGAACCTAAAAAAGAAAATGAAGAAGAAAATGAAGAAGAAATAGATATTTCAAAAATGAGTTAATCCGCACTTAAATGCGGATTTTTTAATTTAAAATTTTAAAAGCCAATATATAATTTTATTTTGTTGTTAAAAATAATATATGCTAAAATTTAGCATCGAGGAAAAAATGTTAGAAGTTAAAAATATAAATTATGTTGTTTCGCAAAACGGAAAGCAAAAACAAATTTTAAAAAATATTTCATTCACTGCTCTTGACCACGAAAATTTAGTTATTACAGGTCATAACGGAAGTGGAAAAAGCACTTTGCTTAAAATCATAATGGGCATATTAAAGCCAACAAGTGGCGAAATTATTTTTGATGGAAAAAATATAACAGATTTGTCAATAGACGAACATGCAAAATTAGGCATTGCTTTTTCATTTCAAACACCAGTATGTTTTAAAGGTATGACAGTTAAAAAATTGCTTGAAATTGCTTCTCAAAAACAAAATAAGTTAAGTGAAAACTGCGATGTTTTATCTAAACTTGGAATATGCGCTAGGGACTATCTTGACAGGGAGTTAAACAACAAACTATCTGGTGGCGAACAAAAGCGTATTGAAATTGCTTCAGTGTTAATTAGGCAAGCAAAACTAAATTTGTTTGACGAACCAGAAGCGGGCATTGACATTTGGAGTTTTGACAATTTAGTTAACATTTTTGAAACTAAAACAGGTTCAAACATAATTGTTAGCCACCAAAAAAGATTGATTGAAAAAGCGGACCGAATACTACTATTAAATTCAGGAGAAATTGAAGCATTTGGCAAGGCAAACGAGATGTTAGACAAAATTAGTGAGAACAAGTCTTGCACGCGATTGAGCAAGGCTAGCAATTAGTAAGACAAAGTATTATTAAGGAGAAAAGATGGACGATATTAGCAAACAACTTTTAAATCAGATTGCAGATTTAGATTCCATGCCACAAGGGGCATATAACTTTAGAGTTAACGGAAAAAGCGAAGCAAGGCAATCCACTAGCGAAATTGAAATAAAGCCAAAACTTGACAAGCCCGGCATAGACATTATTATCAAACCAAACACAAAAAACAAGAGTGTTCATATTCCAGTAATGCTATCCCAAGCAGGATTTAACGATGTTGTGTATAACGACTTTTATGTGGGCGAAAATTGTGACGTGACCATTGTTGCTGGTTGTGGAATTTATAATTGCAGTAGCAAGTTAAGCGAACACGACGGAATACATGTTTTTCACATAGACAAAAATGCAAAAGTTAAATATATCGAAAAGCATCTTGGCATTGGCACAAGTGAAGCCGAAAGAGTGCTTAACCCAACCACAAAAGTTTTCATGAAAGAAAATAGTTTTATGGAAATGGAAACCACGCAAATTAAAGGCGTTACCTACGCCGACCGAAAAACATTTGCTAGCGTTGGCAAAAATGCCAAACTTGTTATTAAAGAAAAAATTTTAACAACCGAAGAACAAACAGCCAAAACAAATTTTAAAGTTAAACTAATGGGCAAAAAAAGCAGTGTTGAAGTTGTTTCAAGGTCGGTAGCAAGAGATAAATCCAAACAAACATTTAAAAGCATGGTTGAAGGAAACAACGAGTGCTTTGGGCATGTTGAATGTGACGGAATTATTTTAGATAAAGGGCAAATTGTGTCTATTCCAGAAATAAAAGCCAAACACATCGAAAGCACCTTGGTTCACGAAGCAGCCATTGGAAAAATTGCTGGCGATGAAATTATTAAATTGCAAACCTTGGGGTTAACCGAAAAAGAAGCAGAAGATGCCATAATTGCAAGTTTCATGTTAGAATAAAAAAAGTGCATAAGCACTTTTTTTAATTATGTTTTGTTGAATTATCTTTAACATTGTCGATAGCAATAATCAAGGCAACAACAAATGCTGGGTCTTGGTCGTCTGCCACGGTAACTTCATACGAATCGGCAACAGATAAGATATGAGTTTTAACTTCACCAATTTCTTCTCCGTCTTTCAAAATGGTGTAGCCTTTAAGTCCCCAACCTTCAAGGGAGATTTCATCTTCGTAGCCCAAAACATCGTATCCACCTTTAAATCCTCTGTTCTTTACACTTGCAATTTTTTGTTTATTTGCATCATAGATGAAACTTTTATGAGTCCAGAAATTAAATAACTTGTTTTTTACAATATAAAGTTTTTTTCCTGTTGCGTCACAAATTACTTTTTTTCGTCTTAAACTAAAAACTTTGCCTTTAACCTTAAAAATTACATTTCCATTTTCATCTAAAACGGTTGAAGAACCGCCCCATGATATTAACTTATTTTTTACAATTAACTTCATATTATCTCCTTACACAAATTAAAAGTATTGCTATTACTACTAATAAAATCCATGCCAAAATTTTTGAAACTTTTAATATTTTTTTGCGTTTTTGTGCTTTTTCATCCAAAACGCATTCATTTTTTTCAACCAAATATTCTGTGTTGGTTACCACTGTAACAACTTCTGCTTTATCTTGCAACTTTCCAATTTTAATGACCGCGGTGTTGTTGCCTTCATTTAATGAAAAGGTGCATTTATATGAAATCACATAACACATTTTTTCTAATTTGGTGTTAAATATCCCAAATATTGAAACAACAAAGAACAACATTTGCACAAGCCACCAACAAGGACCGTTTATTTCTAAAACATTTTCGATGGACAAACTTACATTATTTTTATCTGTTTCGTGTTTGATTTCTATGGATTGGTTTTTATTTCTTTTATAATTTACAACGTTGCCATCAATTTTAATTATTGGTTTTAATCCCCTGCCACCTTGTATTTTTAAATCTAGTGTGTTCATTATTTAAAACCTCCTAGCAAGAATAGAACTCCAAAGACAACAACAAGGCCTAAAATTACACTAGAAAATACTATTCTTGGCACAGACCTTCTGTCTTTATCAATACATAAAAATACCAGTGATAATATCGACATCGCTAACGTAACACCAAAGATATATGGAAACGCGTTTAAGCACGCCATTGATATTTTTGGTAGTGCACCATTAACATTAACCATGTCATGTATAAAATTTGGATACGAAATGAAAATCGTTCCCATTGTTGTGATTATGATTATAAACGCCAAAAACAGCGAAAAGACATAAAACAAAATGGAAATTATTGAGCCTAGCAAAATGATAGCCATTAGTGATACGCCAAAAATTGACAAGTTGGACGTGATTTTACCAAAATGGTCAGCATAAATGCTTGCATAGGTTTTATTCATGGCAACTCTCCTTATAAAAATATTATATAGAAAATATAACATTTTTCAAACCAAAAGTTGTTTAATTTAACCAAAATGCAGTCTTTTTAGGCGTTTTTTAAACATTTTTATTGTTTTTTTAATGTTTTTTGCCGAATAAATTAAAAAAATGCCAATAATTTTAAAAAGTAATTATGCTATAATAAAGCCTAAAAATTTGAATCAAGCACTAAAAGCAAAAACTTATTCATACAAAAATATGCAACTTTTGAGCATTATAATCGTATATGATTTAGCATAGAATTTGGCTTAAAAACAAATAAAGTGTTGTTAATTTTAATAAAAGTTTTAGTAAATAAGCACTTTAAAAGTACTGATTAAAATGTAGCATTTTTACTAAAATTTTAATTAGTTGACTTTTATGCCAAATTTTGATAGAATAACCATGCCAACTTCTAAATCTAAACAATTTAGGAGGAACACTCAGTACAAATTTTTACTGAAAAATTATGGAAAATTTAATAAAAAAACCAAGCAGAGTTATTGTTGAAATTACCGACAGATGTAACTTTAGATGTAAACATTGCTTTGCGAACAAACACGACTACGAACTTAAAGTTAGCAGTTGGGTTAATATATTTAACAATATTTGTAAAGATAATATTCAAAGTATTACTGTTACTGGGGGCGAGCCATTACTCTATAAAGGACTTTTCGAGTTACTTGAGAAAGTTAAGTTGAGAAAAACTATTCTCACGCTAGACACAAACGCTTCGCTTATAAACGAAGGCAATATCAAGCAGATTGAAAAATACTTTAAGAAAATTAGAATATCTTTTTATGGATTGAATAGAAGTTGGCATGCAAATACTCAATCAAAAGCATTTGATGAACAACGATTTTGGCAAATGCTAAAATTAGTTTGTTTAACAAAAATTAAGGTACAAGTTAAAATTCCGTTGTTTAAAAACAATGTTAAGCACTTATATCAAATATTAGATAAATTGCAAGAATTTAACTTATATCAAATTGTTTTAATACCAATAATACCCGTTGGCAAAGCACAAACACTAGACGGACTTATTGGAGAAAAGGAAGCAAAAAAACTTTTAAGACAATACCCACAAAAAACAAGTAGCATGAGAGTTTTTAAGTGGTCTAAAGGCAAACATTTCTTAATTCGCTCGAACGGAAATGTGGTTCTTCACCCACCAATAAACAAAGGCGATTATGTTCTTGGAAACGCTATGGATAAAACCATAGACGAACTATGGCAGTTAGTTCCAAATAAGTATAAGGAACTTAATGCTATGCTCACCACCGATTTAAGTAATATTTAATATAACTTTCAAATATTGTTAAAAAGCAGTTGTTAGGTTTCAACTGCTTTTTTGTAACAAAAAATTGTAAAATTTTAATCAACAAGTTCTAAATTTATAACGCCTTTTTGACTGCTTAATAAGTCTACTATTTTTGATGATGTAATTTGGTTATTTTTAAACATTTCATATAATTTTAAAAATTGTTCCGCTGGAATAATTAAAACATCATTACTTTTTGCTAAATTGATAACATCTTCTGTTATAAAATCACGCTCAACAAGATTTTTATTTTTTTGCCTATTTATAATCGCAATAGCAAATGCTTTTTTATCTTGGTTTCCCTCCTTTTCTAAAAATAAATCTCGGTGGGTAGCAGTTTGAGAAACAATACTTCTCGTAATATTAGAATTTACGCCCTTAATTTCTCCTATAAAATATTTATCGTCATAATTTATTAAAAAATCTTCTTCCTTTTCATCAACAAAATTTTCGTAATTATAGTTTAGCATATCCTTTAGCATAACATTGACTACTTCAACTAAACTTTCTCCCGTCTTATATAAAATGCTTTTATAAAACAAATTTTCGTTCAACTTATTTTTTATTGTAGACATCTCAAGTGTTATTTTTTTTAACTGTTCTTCTTTCTCTAATTCGTCTTGCCTTAGTTGGTTATCGTTAAAAAAATTTACATCTTTAATCCACTCTGGAACAACTTCTTCTGTAGTTGTCCACTTAAGTTGTTCAAACATAGATTGAAAGTCTTTTTCTGTTTGTAAATTCAATGTTGTAAATGTTATTCCACCAGTCAATATTGTTGTAATTAAAGTTTTGCTAGCCGACAGCGTAACAATTTTTCCAAAATTACGAAAAACAAAGTCGCTTGAAAATTCTTTATTTGCAATAAGCGATTTTGTTCTACTATAGAGTAGCCAATTACGCTCGTAACTAATATTTAATAGTTTTTCTATAATCATATTAACAAGCGATAAACAATTTTTCAGTTCCAATGAGTGTAGATATTCTAATTTTTCATTTATATAGTTTAAAGCATATTCATATTCTAAATTTTGTGGCAGAACCACAAGAATTTTACTGTTGATTTTATGTAACATTATTGAAATATTTTTTATATCTTGATAGCTATTTATAGAATTTGCGAACGCAGAGTCATTTCTCCAAATTTCTTTACTAGAAAGGTCAATTATATTTATATCATAATCATCAAATGATTCAGGGGAAGATAAATTATTAACAACAAAATTTTCACTTTCAAACTCGCCAGAATAATTTATGAACTGTATTTTTTCTTTCAAATCTCACTCACTCCTAATTTTATAAAATTTTATGCTCATAAAAATATTACTCCATTCTTCAAATTAAAGTCAAATGGTAAACATTTTTAAGTAACAAAAAATTGCTTTAAGAAATATATAAATATTAGTTAATGGGAGCAACATTATATGGAAAATCAAAATGAAATGTTACTTAAAAAAATTGTAAACGCAAAACCTAGTGCCGTTGCCAATATTTTTGGTGGAGAAGATTTTCGTGACATTCGCGGGAAAGTTGATTTTTATCAGTTTGACGAAGGCTGTGTGCTGGTATGCTTTGTAAGCAACTTGCCAAAAACAAACACCAATATTTTTGGTTTTCACATTCATCAAAAAGGCGAATGTGAAGGCGATTTTACTTCAAGTGGCGGTCATTATGGCGAAGGTCCTCACCCTTGCCACAAGGGCGACTTGCCTTGTTTATTTTCAAACGACGGCAATGCGTTTATGGTGGTTTTTACCGACAGATTTAAAGTTAGCGAAGTTATTGATAAAAGCATGATAATTCATCACGACCCAGACGATTTTACAACACAGCCAAGTGGAAATTCTGGTTCTAGAATTGCTTGCGGAATAATTGAAAAAACAAAAGTTTTAAGTTTATAAACACAAAAACTCTTAACCAAGAACATTAGGTTAAAGAGTTTTTTTATGCTAAAATCTTAAAGTAATTTTAGGAGTACTATGGAAAATCAAACATCAAACAAGCAAGAAAAAGTAACATTAACAAAAAAGCAAGAAATTATAAACGCTTTAAAATTTGTGCTGTTTTCGATAAGTGCAGGAGTAATTCAAATTGTAAGTTTTACTTTGCTCAGCACTTTCGTTTTTAAAGACGGCGAAAACAAATATGGGATATCGTACTTTATTTCGCTTGTGCTTTCTGTTTTGTGGAACTTTACCTTTAACCGAAAATTCACTTTTAAAAGTGCAAGCAATGTGCCGGTGGCAATGCTTCTTGTGTTCGCGTATTATTTAGTGTTCACTCCACTTTCAATTTGGTGGGGCAATGCTTTAACAAAAGCGGGCTGGAATGAATATTTAGTTTTGTTTATCACTATGGTTATTAACATGGCAACCGAATTTTTGTGGACAAGGTATGTTGTGTATAGAAAATCAATAAACACCGCCCAAAGCGGTAAGCAAAATCAAGAACAGATAAAACAATACGAAACGACTCAACATAGCGAACAAATAAAACAGGATACAATAGCCCAAAATGTTGAACAAACAAGCCTAAACGCAGAACAATCTAGTCAAAGCACAGAAAACGAATAATAAACTATAAAAAAGTCACTATAAAAGTGGCTTTTTTTGTATGATTTAGTATTTTATTTTCAAAATTAACCATTTTGCCATGAAATGAATAGACTGAAAATAGGAGACTCTTATGGCAATATTAAACACAGCGCAATTAAAATCGTATATAACGGTTTCGGGCGAAAAAAATGAAATTATAACAAAAAGTAATATTCAACGAACCAATAGCCTAGACGCAGATTTTGTTATTCATAAAACTGCTTCAAAAAGTTATGGCATGCCAAAAACTGTTTTAACTGTTTCAACTCAACTAACAAATAGCACTGATATAACGCTTGAAAATATCCATTTAAAAGACACTTTAACAGGGGCTACATTTGTTGAAGGCTCTGTTAAAATAGACAGTGTTAACCATGAAGATTTAGATGCAATTGCGGGCTTTACTTTGCCGGTTACTTTGGGTGGCTCTGGCGCTGACCTAATTGTTTCGTATGATATTTTAATTGATGAATATCCGGAAGTTGACGAAGTTTCTAACGCTTCAACCATTACTTTAACAATCGACAGCACCGACTATCAACTAACCAGTAACACAGCGAAAATTGATATCGTCACAAGTGATGTTCTCCTATACAAGCACGCAGGAAAAAGTGCCGTTGTTGCTGGAAACACTTTAACCTACACCATTGAAATAACAAACGACGGAACATACACTCACACCGATTTAACCTTCACCGACCCAATTCCTGACGGAACCGAGTTTGTTGAAGACAGCGTTAAAATTGATGGCGTAAGCAAAGCGGGTCTTAACCCAGCAAATAGTTTTGTACTAGACGACCTTGCACCAAATCAAACAATAACAATAACTTTTGATGTGCTTGTTAAATAATAAAAATGCCACTAAAACAGTGGCTTTTTTAACACTTGTTTAATTTTTTAAAAATTAACTTGCAAAAATCCAAGCACTAATGTATAATGTGAAAGACTGATTGTAACCAACATTTTGGAAGGGTGTCAGAGTGGTCGAATGTGCTCGCTTGGAAAGCGGGTGTGCGATGAGCACCGCAGGTTCAAATCCTGTCCCTTCCGCCAACAAGCCTAAATTAAACTTAAAAGTTTAGTTTAGGTTTTTTTATATTTCAAAGATTTACGAAACTCCGTAAGACAAATTTTATAAAAAGATTTAAAATGGTTTTATAAAGGAGCAAAAAATGAGCAAGTTTCATATTAGATTAAAAACCACTTTAAAAGAAAGAAAAATAAAGCAGATTGATTTTGCAAAAAGAATAGGAGTTTCTCAAAGTGCAATTAACAAATATTGCAATGGCAAAACAGAACCCAAAATTAACACTTTAATTATTATCTGTAAAGAACTTGGAAAAACAGCAGACTATATGCTTGGCAAAAACAGCAAAAAATGATGTTTACAAATAAAAAAACCAGAGTTAATATCTGGTTTTTTTACGCAAAGTTTTAATATAAGTTCATTAGCAAACTAATATGAATATGTGTCCTCGTCATCGTCCTCTGGGTCGTTATAGTGGTCATTTCGGGAGCACATTCTATAGTACCTTTCCCAATCATCGTCATCTTTTTCATATTGATATTCGCCTGTGCTTTCTTTAAATTCAGTCCAACTATGAAGCCAACTATATGCTTCGTCTAAATGTTCCTCGCAACAGCAACTGCCCAAGTATCTCTCGGCGGAGTCAAGTTCTTCATAAAACTTTTTGAAGCAACAACCTCTAACAATAGAAGCCAAAAAACTTAAATCGTTTCTTTCAGTAAAGTATCCACTTCTATACGCCCTTTTTGCACAGGTATATGCGTACTCATAATCTCGTTCATTATAAGACTTGTCTGCGTTATTATAATCTTTTACCGCCTGATTGTTATTTGCACTTCTAACATTCACAAGGTTTATTATTTCGTTTAATCTATCAAAATTTGTGTAGGTTTGCGAGGCATGTTGTCTTGCCAAATTTGCATAGTAAATTGCATTTTCACTCATGGTTCTGTCACTTTTTTTCAAGTCGAGAGCATAATAACACTCGGCCATACAAAGCGCACAATCTGCCATCAAATTATTATAGTTTTCATAAATTCTTGGGTATATATTAGGTCTATAATTATCGTTATATTCCGGATAGAAATCGTAATAGTGTTTAATTTTTGTGTACAAATTTTTTAAAGAACTAACATTTGGACAATTTAATAATGTGTTAAATTCCCTTTGGCAGTCCACAAGATTATTCCATGCAAAATCATAAGGATAACTTGTGTACATATCTCTTTGAAAATTTTGTGCTTGAAGTGGAGATAAATCTACCACAGTATCTCTTAACTCTTTCGACTCCACAGCCCCATCAACCACGCCTTTAAGCACAAGTCCTGCAAAAATCGCTAAAATTCCAAACGTAATTAGACCCTCGCTTTGTTAGACTAATTATACTTTAAAAGTTTTTAAATTACAATACCCTTTGAAAATTTTTCAAGCAAAAATTTTATGGGAAAAAACCGTTGTTTTTATCTAAATATTTGTTTGTAAAGAACTTGGGAAAACCGCAGATTATATGAATAACTTAAAATAGCAGATAACTATTTTTTAACGCGCAAGGTTTTTAAAAAGTCTTTGTCCGCTTGCGTTACTCTAAAACTATCACAGCATTTTGAAATTGCTTTGTTTAGTGTGAAGGCGTTAAGGCTGTTTGTTTTTAAAAATTCCAAGGTTTGTTCTCGGCGTTTTACAAACAATTCGCAAACCAGCCATGCAACGCACATATTAACATAATATTCAGTTTCTGGTTTAGCATTTTTAATCAAGTTAAAAATTTCTTCAACGCAGTCGTCGTACTTTATTAAAGAAAACAGTATGCGAAAACCAATTCGTTTAAAATATGTTTTTGAACTTTTTATATATCGTGTGCTCAAACCTAAAAACTTGTCCTTATTCTCTAATGTTACATTAAATTTTAATGTGTCGCAAGTGGACCAATTGTCGCATTTATCGGCGTAAATTTCAAGATAATGAGAAAATGTCTCAAAATCTTTTATTTTGGAAATTAGCCCGCCGTTTATTAAAGTTTCGGCATGATTATTCCAAAGCATATAGTTTAAAAACGAAATATAGTTGCCCTTTGCAATTTTATTGATAATTATTCTCAACTTTTCGCTTCCAGTTGCTAGACATGGCAAACTTGTGTTTACAATTCTTTGCTCCCAAGTGCATTTATAATCAGTGCTTTTTAAAGACAGCAAATATCTTTCAAAACTCGATATATCTTTCGCTGTCCATTGCTTTAAATCTAGTTTCATTTGTTCCATGCACAAATTATATCAGTTTTTTAAAATAAATAAAAGTATATAACATGGACTTAATTGATTGACAAAAAACATGTAGAAAAATATAATTGTTGTGTTAAAAAGGAAGGTATATTATGCTCGACATAAACAGAATTAGAAAAGAGCCAAAAAAAATTGAAGAGTTACTTTCAAGAAAAGGTTGCAAAGTGAACTTTGACGAATTTTTGCGCTTGGACAGACAAGAAAAAGAACTTGAACAACAAAACAACGAATTAAAAGCAAAACGAAACCAAGTTAGTGCAGAAGTTGCAAAACTTAAACGACAAGGTCTTGACGCAAGTTCAATTATTGCCGAAACAAAAGAACTTGGCAACGAAATTGCAAGAAACGACGAACAACTAAAAGCTTTGCAAGAAGCGAATTTTAACTTTATTGCTTCACTGCCAAATATTCCAGACGAAGACTTGCTTGCTGGCGAAAAAGAGAACAATCAAGTTATTAGCATGTTCAAAGAAAAACCAGTTTTTGACTTTGAGCCAAAAAACCATGTTGAACTTTGCGAGAGTTGTGGAATTATCGACTACAAAAGAGGTGCAAAACTATCCGGCAACGGATATTGGATTTACACTGGCGTTGGAGCAAGACTTGAATGGGCACTTTTAAACTTTTTTGTTAGTGAACATTTAAACGATGGATATGAATTTATCCTCCCACCTCATCAACTTGGCTACAACTGTGGTTTTGGTGCAGGACAATTTCCAAAATTTAAAGACGAAGTTTATTGGGTTATTGACGAAAACGGAGATGCAGACAAAAAGTTCCTTTTGCCAACTGCTGAAACCGCACTTGTAAATTTATACTCTGGCGAAATTTTGCAAGAAAGTCAACTACCAAGAAAATTCTTTGCCTACACTCCTTGCTATCGTAAAGAAGCAGGAAGTTATCGTTCCGAAGAGAGAGGCATGATTAGAGGTCACCAATTCAACAAAGTGGAAATGGTTCAATATGCAACACCAAGCCAAAGTGACGCAAGTTTTGCCGAAATGGTTAGAAAAGCACAAATCTTGCTTGAAAAACTTGGTCTTCACTTTAGAACAAGCAAACTTGCTGCAGGAGATTGCAGTGCAAGTATGGCAAGAACCTACGATATTGAAGTTTGGATTCCAAGCATGAACATCTACAAAGAAGTTTCATCAGTAAGCAACGCAAGAGATTATCAAGCAAGAAGAAACAACACAAAATTTAAAAACAGCGAAACAGGCAAAAACGAATTTGTTCACACCCTTAACGGCAGTGGACTTGCAACAAGCCGTGTTATCCCTGCAATCGTAGAACAATATCAACAAAAAGACGGTTCAATAATAGTTCCAGAAGTTTTAGTTCCATTCATGGGCGGACAAACAATTATTAAACCTATTAAGTAAGGAGAACATATGAAAAATTTTTTTCAAGAATTTAAAGCCTTCATATCTAGGGGCAACGTATTTGACATGGCTGTTGGTTTAATTATCGCAACAGCATTCAACAAAATTGTATCTAGCCTAGTTAACGACATTATCATGCCACTTATCACTTGGGCAACAGGAGCAGCAAGTTTGGCAGACCTTAGCATTGTGTTAAGACGAGATGCCGTAACTGGCGAAGCAACACTAACTTGGGCATATGGTAACTTTATTCAAACAATCATCGACTTTTTGATTATCGCCTTCTCTATTTTCGTTATGGTTAAATTAGTTAACGCTTCAAGAAAAAAATTCAAAGAATTTGAAGAATTAGCAGTAACACAATCAAGCAAGGAATATAAAGCCGAAAGAAAACAAGTTAAAGCACTTGCAAAAGAACAAAAACGCCCATTCAAAGAAGTTTGGGAAGAACATCAAAAAGAAAAATTGGCAAAACTTGAAGAAGAAAAACGACTTGCCGAAGAGCAAAAAGCACTGGAAGAAGCAAACAAGCCAAAACCAGAAACAACAGAAGATATTTTAAAAGATATTAGAAATTTACTTAAAGAAGAAAATGATAAAAAGGCGGAATAGCCTTTTTATTTTTATCTTAAGATTATCATATCGTTTTGTTGGAAACACACACGCTTTTTGTTACAATTAAAGCAAGGAGAAATTTATGTTAAGCAAACAAGAAAGACTGGAAATATATTCAAAGGCAACACAGTTGTGGGGCGAAACTGCTCAACTTGACCAATGGATTGAAGAAATGGCAGAACTAACCGTTGCCATTAACAAATATAAAAGAAAAGTTTTGTATGGCGAGTACGAAGGTAACGAAAAGGTTGTTAGCAACCTAATTGAAGAAATTGCCGATGTTAAAATGTGCGTTGAGCAGATGTGCGATATGTTTAAGCGTTACGACATAGACGCCGAACTAGACCGCAAAATGCAAAAGTTTAAAGGTCAAATTAAAGAAATGGAAAATAGAAAAAATAAAGAGTGATTTTTTTAATCACTCTTTTTCTAATTGTTCAACTTTAACTTGGCTTGGCAATGCTTTAATTGAATAACTTTTTTCATCAACTTGTGAAATCGTAAAAGTAAATTTATCTCCAAGTTGAAGTTTTTTACCTGTCATTCTATCTTGCAAAGCAAACTCGCCCATCTTTTTATAATTATGAATTTTATTTAATTCAGCAAAAGGTATTTCAACATACAAAACATCTTTTTTTATTACAACTGAAGTGCTTGTTATTTCAAAAACAACACCTTCAAACTGCTCCCCAACATGTTGCTTTGCCCACATACAAGTAAGGAAACGGTCGCTTAAATTTTCCGCCTTCATGGCTTTCGTTTCTTGCTCGTTTAAATGGTCTGCGATTATTTGAATATCTGCGCTTGTTAGTGAAGGCATATTGTGGTTTAAATATTCACTAATAATTCTATGTGCTAACGTGTCGGCATATCTTCTTATAGGGCTTGTGAAATGAGTGTATCCTCTTGAACCTAAACCAAAGTGATATTCACATAACTCTGAATACCTTGCTTTTGATAGTGACCTAAGGAATTCGTTTAAAAGAAAATCTTTTGCTTGGCATTTTTTTGCAAAATTGATAAAATTTTGAGCACTTTCGGCTGTATAGTCCACTTTATGTTTTAAGCCCATACGTTGCAAAAGTTTGTTTAACAAAGCAAGGTTGGTGTCGCTAATGCCTTGATGAACTCTAAATATGCCTTCAAGTTGATTATCTTTAAAAAACTTCGCAGTTGCTTCATTTGCCAAAATCATAAGTTGTTCAACAACCATATGAGATTTTTCCTTGCCTTGTGGCTCAACTGCTACAACTGTGTCTAGCGTGTCGTTAAACCTAAATCTTGGCTCGTCATTTTCTATTCTAATGAAATGGCGATTTTTTAGTTTTTCTTCTAAAATATCTGCCACATCATATAAAATATCAACATAAGGCTTTGCTTCGCTATATTTTACATGGTATCCGTCTTGGCAAAGATGAACTTTTTCAACATCTTCATAGCAAAACGACTGCTTAATCTTAATAACTGCTTTTTCAAATTTATATTTAATGATTTGACCTTTTTCGTCAATATCAATAATAGCAACCAAACTTAATCTTTTAACATTATCGTTTAAAGAACAAATTCCGTTTGATAGTTCTGGAGGAAGCATTGGATAAACACCTGAACCCAAATAGCAACTATTTCCCCTTCTCATTGCTTCTTGGTCTAGGGCTGTTCCACTTTTAACATAGTGAGAAACATCGGCGATTGCAACGTAAACTTTGTATCCCGCCTTTGTTTTTTCAGCATAAATTGCGTCGTCTTTATCCTTGCAAGTTGCAGGGTCCCATGGCATAAAATATTTATCTGTCATGTCCACTCTGCCAATCATATCCTTTTCGGTAACTTCCTGTGGGATTTGAGCGACTTCTTGCATAACTTCTGGCGAAAACTTGGTGGTAAACCCGTAAGAATAAGCAATTAAAATATTTTCTTGAATTGGGTCTAGGGCAAATCCAAATGTTTTGTCTAGAACAGCAATAGGTTCTTCTTCACTTAAATCAATTTCGCAACAAACTCTTTTGCCAACAGACTTAATAACTTCATCGGTTGGAACGATTTTATATAGTTGCCCGTTTTTTAAACATTTAAAAAGATATTCATCTTCTCTTTTGATAATTGAACCAGCAAGTAAAGTTTTACGATTTTCTGTGAACAAATCGACATTTTGAGCAACAAAATGTGGAGCATTTTCTCCTTCCACAACTTTACCATTAGAAAGCGCAATTTTTCCTGTCCTTTGCAATCGAGCAACTTCAAGTTTTAACTCTTTTGGAGAAAGTTTAAAGTGTTTTGCCACCTGTATGCAAGTGGTTTTGAAATCTACTCCAAATAGTTTTTTCCTGTATAGATATAGCAAAATTTCGTTTGTTAATCTCATAAATTATCCTCACACTCATAATAACACAGCCAAAAACAATTTGCAATACTCATGTAAAATTTTGTCGTAAATAAACTAAAATATTTTTTTATTTGCTGTTACGCTTTGACTAAATTTTATTTATATTTTACACAAAGCAACTTTCATTACATTATTTTAACATTTAACTTGACTAAAAAATAAAAATATACTATAATTCAAGTCGTTAAGAAAAAATGAGATTAAAAAGCCTTTTAATTATCATAATTTCAAAACTATTTCGCTGTTAGCGAGGTTAGATAGAGCGTTGGTCTACGGAGTGATTGGTTGTGGATATGAGTAAATCTCAATCAAAAAAATGCAAAACTTGTTCTTTTGGGGGTTTGAGTTCCTTCAACAAAACAAATTACTCATCAAAAACTCATTATCAACACTTGCATTATACACCATAAAGTGTTAAAATGCTAATAAAAATAAGCAATATGCGCCATTAGCTCAGCTGGATAGAGCGTTAGTCTACGGAACTAAAGGTCGAGCGTTCGAATCGCCCATGGCGCACCAAAATATCGGCAAAACTTGCCGATTTTTTTATGTCTAGGGGTTCGAGTAAAATAGCATAAAAAACATACAAAAAAACGCATTTTTTACCCTATAAATGCTCCAAAATGCGAATAAAATGCGAATTCAATACGAAATAAGGTGCGAAAACCCTTATTTTACCGTATGTTTCCGTATTGTATCGCCCTTTATATTTTTGCAAAAAAAATGCTAGGCAATGTTGCCTAGCACATTTCATCTTTATTAGAATTTAACATCTTTTCTTTTTCTTCAACAAGTTTTTTAAGCGCTGCAATTTCTTTTTCTAGTTCTTCGTTTGTGGCTTCTTTCCCAGATGTTAAAGCATTTTCAATAACACTAGCAGACATCTCTTTTGCTGAAAAGTCAAGATGTGAATAGACATCGGCTGTTGTATTAAAGTTCGCGTGTCCTAACCATTCTTGAATATTTTTCATTGGAACGCCTTTTGAAACCAATAAACTCGCACAACTGTGTCTTAAATCGTGAAACCTTATATGTTTAAGTTTGTTTTTTTTTGATTATACGCTGAAATGTTTTAGTTACTCTGTCTGGTAACATCAAGTCTCCCATATCATCAACAAAAACATAATCCAAAAACTTGCTGTTATACGACTGTCCATATATTTTTTTATTGTGTTCGATTTTATCTTTGCGAGCCAAAAGCATATTTTCTATATCTTTAAACAAAGGCAAAGTTCTGTTGCTTGCAAATGTTTTTAAGGTATCCGTAGCATAAATTTTAACAGTTTAGATGTTATAACTTTATGTTCAATAGTAATAACTTTTTTATCAAAATCGATTGATTGCCACCTTAAACCTATTATTTCGCTTTTTCTAAACCCATAGAATGCTGCAATCCTCACAATTAAGCCAATATCTGTATTGTCAGTGTAATTGAATAAAGTTTCTAT